>OZ245758.1:0-807500 GCA_965227405.1 Polyangiales bacterium | reverse complement strand
CAGCCACCCTTTAAAGAAAGCGTAACAGCTCACTGGTCGAGCGAGCCTGCGCCGAAAATGTAACGGGGCTAAAGTGTGGTACCGAAGCTTCGGGTTCTATTTATTTAGAGCGGTAGCGGAGCATTCTCAGATAGATACAAGGTGTACCGTGAGGAGCACTGTCGGATCTGAGAAGAGCTTATGCAGGCATGAGTAGCGATAAACAGGGTGAGAAGCCCTGTCGCCGTAAGCCCAAGGTTTCCCGGGGAAGGATCATCCTCCCGAGGGTTAGTCGGCACCTAAGCTGAGCCCGAAAGGGGTAGGCGATGGAAAGCAGGTTAATATTCCTGCACCGCCATTGAAGGCATTGATCTGAGCAGGGACGGAGAAGGGTAAGCCGATCCGGCAGTTTGGTTTTGCCGGTTCAAGCATGTAGGCAGGTTCTGTAGGAGGCGATAGCCACAAACGCAGAATCAATGCCGAGACGTAATGAGGTGGGCCTCCGGGCCCGGAACTCGGTGATCCCATGCTTCCAAGAAAAGCTGCGCAAGGAGTCCCAATGGCGACCGTACCGCAAACCGACTCAGGTGGGCGGGGTGAGAATCCCAAGGCGCGTGAGAGAACGTTGGTTAAGGAACTCGGCAAAATGGCACCGTAACTTCGGGAGAAGGTGTGCCCGCGCGTACGTGAAGGACCTCGCGTCTGGAGCGGAGGCGGGTTGCAGTGACCTGGGGGTTGCGACTGTTTACTAAAAACACAGGACTCTGCGAAATCGTAAGATGATGTATAGGGTCTGACGCCTGCCCGGTGCTGGAAGGTTAAGGGGAGTTGTTAGTTTCTTCGGAGACGAAGCTGCGAACCGAAGCCCCAGTAAACGGCGGCCGTAACTATAACGGTCCTAAGGTAGCGAAATTCCTTGTCGGGTAAGTTCCGACCTGCACGAATGGCGTAACGACATCCCCACTGTCTCGACCAGCGACTCAGCGAAATTGTATTGAGGGTGAAGATACCCTCTACCCGCAGCAAGACGGAAAGACCCCGTGAACCTTTACTGCAACTTGGCAGTGATGCTTGGGACAGTCTGCGCAGGATAGGTGGGAGACTTTGAAGTCGGGATTCCGGTCTCGATGGAGTCACCCTTGAGATACCACCCTGGCTGTTCTGAGCGTCTAACCCAGGCCCGTTATCCGGGTCGGGGACACTGTCTGGTGGGCAGTTTGACTGGGGCGGTCGCCTCCCAAAAAGTAACGGAGGCGCGCGATGGTTCCCTCAGGCTGATTGGAAACCAGCCGTAGAGTGCAAAGGCATAAGGGAGCTTGACTGTGAGACCGACAGGTCGAACAGGTGCGAAAGCAGGCCTTAGTGATCCGGTATCTCCGAATGGAAGGGATATCGCTCAACGGATAAAAGGTACTCCGGGGATAACAGGCTGATCGCGCCTGAGAGTTCATATCGGCGGCGCGGTTTGGCACCTCGATGTCGGCTCATCCCATCCTGGGGCTGGAGCAGGTCCCAAGGGTTTGGCTGTTCGCCAATTAAAGGGGTACGCGAGCTGGGTTTAGAACGTCGTGAGACAGTTCGGTCCCTATCTGCTGTGGGCGCAGGATACTTGAAGGGAGCTAACCATAGTACGAGAGGACCTGGTTGGACGCACCTCTAGTGTTCCGGTTGTCACGCCAGTGGCATCGCCGGGTAGCCATGTGCGGAACGGATAACCGCTGAAAGCATCTAAGCGGGAAGCCGGCCCTGAGATTAGGTATCCCGGACCGCAAGGTCCCTAAAGGCCCCACGAAGACTACGTGGTGATAGGCCGGGTGTGGAAGTGCAGTAATGCATGGAGCTAACCGGTACTAATCGGCCGTGAGGCTTGACCTATTTCTAAGGTACGAGTCGATTCTCAGTTTGCGCTTACGAGCGTGAACACCTCGAGGTCAGGGTTGGAAGCAAGAGCTCCAACCTTGGCACTCGCAGCAAAGTCACTGGCTTGGTGGCTTTTCAGATGGGCAGTCGTTCTTGCGACTGACATCAAATGAAGCAGTCGTTTTCACGACTGAACAATGCTGAAGCTTCTACGTCTTTCGGTGGCAATGTCGAAGGGGTCATACCCGATCCCATCCCGAACTCGGAAGTCAAGCCCTTCAGAGCCGATGGTACTGCAGTGGCAGCACTGTGGGAGAGTAGGACGCCGCCGGATTTATGAAGCCCCGACTCGTTTCGACGAGTCGGGGCTTCGCTTTTCCGTCGTCCCTTGTCGATCGTCGTCTTTGTCGATCAGCGAAACGGTGCGGGTTCGTCCCACGCGTATCGCGGTGACAACGCGTCGCGAAGGGGTCCGCGCGCAATGAAGCGCCCCTCACCTTGAAGTCGGAATCCGTTTGGCGTGCCCCAACACGACACGCCATCTCCGTGCAGTGCGCACGTGAGTTGACCGCGTGCACTCAGGCCTCGAAGTGTGGCGAAGTCGTGTTCGACGCGCCTCCATTCACCGTCGGTGCCGTGACCCAACACGCCACCCCAACCGCGTCCAACACAAACCACGCGAGTTCCGTGCTCTGTGCAGACATGATGCGATCCGATGACAACTCGGTCCGGGACTGCGGCCAGTTCGACATCAGAGTCCCATGAGTTGCACGACAACGTTTGCTGCTGAAGCCCACAGACCAAGCGACGGCTTCCGACGAACACGCGTTCGGCTGGGGGTAACTCCTCGATCGTGCGCCACGTGCCTCGATAGAGCGGTCGACACGAAATGACCCCCGACTCTGCAATACAAACGCGATCGTTGCTTGCGGCGACATCATCCGCACCATTGAGTCGCTCGAGCGTGTCGGAAAGATCATCGTCGTCATCTCCACACGCTTCGGCCCACCAATCGATCTCGAACGGCGTCTCCCATGTCCACTGGTTCTGTGCACGAATAAGCAAACCTGCAGGCAGAGGAATAACCGTTTCGATCGCGTTCCATTGACCGACCCGCGAAGCCTCCGTGGCTCCCCAGCACCAAACCTCGCCGGACTCGGTAGTCGCGCAGGTTTGGCAGGGACCCGCGTACATCGCGTTCGCGGCAGGGATCTCGACTGGAACAGGCCAGCGAGTGGGAACGCCGTTGCCACGCGAACCACGACAAACGACCGATCCCTCTGCGTAGCGCACACACGTTGCTGGCTCTGAAACGACGACTTCTTCGATCGCTGCGTCTGGGACACGCGCACGCCACAACCAGATGCACGTGCCGAGCGCGAGTACGACGTACGACCCTCCGATCACCAAACTCGCCGTCCAGCCGCGCGTGCCGAAGCCGGCGATCGCGATCGCGATGACCCAAAGCAACACGCTCGCGATAAGCCACACGTGGAGTTTCGTCGGAAGAGGGAACCCGACTGCGAGCGCTTCGACGACGAGGAAATAGCAACCCGCACCGATCGCGGCGGTAGACAGGATTCCAATCGTGACGCGTTGTTTCTGACCGAACTTCTTTCGGTAGGTCTGCACTGCGCCCCAGGCGATCAACACCAACGCTGGCGCTGCAACGATCTGAATCGACATCAACAGAAAGGCACGCTCAAGCGCACAACCGAACAGTGCGGGAACAAGAAGAAAAGGAGCGAAGCGATGCATCAACAGTTCTACGCCCTGTTTCGCTGAGCTGTTCCGAACTTCTACGTTGAGTCTTTTGATGGTTAGAGTCGGTGTCGAACCACGAAAACACGGCGAATTCGGCGTGGAGCAGGTTGTGCATCCAGGCGAGCCACCGCGGTGATTTCGGTGTCTTCAAGGAAGTAGAGCAACGTGTCGAAGTTTGGGGACGCGCTGCGTTCGGCAACGACCTCTTCCACTAGCACATCCTCTTCGATCGCGGATTGCTCTGCACTGACGTCCATTCCGAAGAGCGCCGACCACCAAGCTCGCTCAAAGGCCGACCGCTCAGCATCCGTCAGTCCACGTCGCTCAAGCTCGTGATGCATCCAAGCTGCTGCCGCCGGTGCACCCTGTGTGCCGCTTTCTGCAAGTGGGGTAGGAGTTCCGTTGAGATCAATTCGCCACGTTTGAACACCCGACGCGTTGCCTCGAACTCGCCATGCGACGCGAGCGGAATTGGCGCGCACGCCCTCAGCGCTGACTTGCACTGGAAGGTTCGCCGCGACATCGGGTTCGGCTCGGAATCGATAGAAGAGTAGCGGTGCACGCTGTTCCCCGACGAGGAGACAGGACGCGTCGGCAGCTTCGTACGCTGCAAGCTCTCGTGTTTCGCAATAGCCATCCGCGCTGTCACACGTTGTTGGATACGTCGTTTGACCGGCGCAGGCGCTTCCCGTCGCGCGCACATCCCACTGCAGCGGAGTTCCTGAACCAGGCCAACGCTCGGCAAGTGCGTATCCGTTTCCCGGAACAACGCGCACGTTGAACTGCGTCGCTTCGCTCGCGTGCACGTAGATGACAGGCTTTTCGACGACGATCTCAGGCGGTTGTGGCGCAGGCTGTGTGCCGGGACCTGCACCAAGCTCCACGACACCCGGAGCCACGGTGAGGAGTCCCCACTCGTGCAAGTCGTAACTGGCTTGGGCGACGGGCTCACGCGGAGACTGCGGCTCAGCACCACGCTGCTCGGAACCACACGCGATCAACACGACCATCAATACGAATCGCATGGCTGACTCTACTGCGTCCTGAACCGAGCGTCTTCCGAAACGAGCCAATCAAACGTGCGCTGTATCGCGGGTCGCATGATGTTCAGCTCGTGGTGCGCGGCTTCAATGCGTTCGTGCATCGCTTTGGCTCGACCACGTTCCAATCGTTCGGCGAGGCGCGTGGCGTTTCGTTCGCACCATCGAACGGCACACACGAGTGCGGCGCGTCCTTCACTTCGCGCGTAGCGGTCGGACTCTCGCCAGAGCATTGCACCACCTTCCACCAGTTGAATGAGCGGATAGCGGTCGGGATTGCCTTCCGCCATGCGCGCAATTCGATGCGCACCCTGTGAGAAACCGACGTACACGTCGGGGCCTGTGTCGACGCGCGCTCCAAACCGAGCCACCAACGCTTCGCGCGCAGCAGCGACTTCGCGAACGAGACGTGCAGCGATGGGTAGCTCATATCGATCGGGTGCATCGCTTCGTTGAACTCCACGCGGGCACAACACAAATGCGCGTCCATCGACGATCTGGCTCCACGCCGCACACATCCATTCGGGTCGGTCGAAGTTGCCATGAAGCGCGACCACAACTGGATGCGGTCCTTCACCTTCAGGAACGACAACCGCGGCAGCTCCGTATCCCTCGACGTCAAGTGGGATCGGATTCGCCGAGGCTTGAGCAGCCACAAACGACGATGCGAGAGCGAAGCACACGATGCGCATGCCCCTAGGACGCGGGCCAGCGACGAAAGTTCTCTAAATCAGTGTCGGTAGGCACTCGCCATCACGACACAGGAGTGGCGCGCAGCAATCCGCATCGGTTTCACATGCTCCGCACGCACCTTCGATGCAGGCTTGAATGCTCGGGCAATCCCCGCAGGAATCACACACGGGGGGAGGATCGCAGAGATCACCCGAACCTAATACGCCGGTGTCGTAGTGGACGCTCAACGGACCGGATGCCGAGAGTCGCTCGACAAACACCGCGCCGAAGATCTCCGAGTCACCGGCAGTAACGAGCTCGGCGCGTGGAGCGTAGAGGTTGCCAGCGAACACCGAGTCGGCGGCAAGGTTGATCGTTCCGGTTCCACCCACGTACATCCGCACGCGAGCAGGTGTGGTGACGTCTCCAAAACCGAACCCGCCTGAGGCGTTGACGTTTCCGGAAACAAACACGTCAACCTGAGCGTCGTCGACCAGTTCCAACTGAAGGTCGTTGACGGAGATGTCACCGTCCACAAAGAGCGCAACGCGTCCCGTGGCTCGAATGACGACAGGCACGTCGCTGGTGATGCGCGAGACGTAGTAGCGCCCGCACGGAAATTCAAACGGTGTAGACGTGGTGACGTTCGTCAATGCATCTGCGTTGAGGTCGATGCTCGCGTTGTCGTTGTCGGTTGCGTACGTGCGCACGAACCCAGCGATGTCGACCAAGGAATCGCAGTCGCACGGCGGCGGAATCGCGACCGGAGCACGCAGGGTTTCGCCGACGCTCATCATCCGGTCGGCGCGGATCTCTTCACCTGCCGGGACCGTGAGTGTTCCGTCGACTCGTAGCTCACCGACTTGCACGCTTTGTCCGACGAATGCGTTGCGACCAACTTCGACAACATCTCCAGCGAGTCGCCCTGCGAGTTGCAGGTCGTTGGCGACGTCGAGACGGTTGCCGCTGGACCAATCGCCGCTGGCCCACATCGAACCACCGATGCTCCAGGGGTTGGTGGCGTTCAGATCTGCGTTGGTTCCGAGAGAACCACCCGTGAGACCCGGTGGCGCGTAGGGGCCTGTACGTGAGTCAAACGCGTCGGTGGAGACCGTATCGCTCGTCACGATTCCGTCGCACGTGCACAACGCGTAGCGAAATGAACGCTCGGCAATCCGTCCCGCGCAATCCATCGTGGTATCTCCAACGACGATCAGAGGGCCGGAGCCAGAGCAGAAGTCCAGGTCCGCATCGACGTTTGCATCCAGCGCAGCATCGTCGTTTGCATCAGAAACGACATCCCCGTCACAGCCCGTTCCGGTGCACGGAATCGCGACCACGTCGTTGCAGTCGCATCCGACAAGCGCCAGAAGTACAAACCACGCGCGGCTCACTGCGAATCGATCTCCGTGAGACGACGACGCGCTCGCGCCGCAGCGTTGCTATCGGGATGACGTTCAATCAGTTGCTGCAGCGCCGTTCGCTCCGCATTCGTTCGACCCAAGCGTCGTTCCGCACTCGAAAGCCCATCTCGCACGGAGAGATCGAGTGGTCCCGACGGACGCAGTCTGGCTGCACGACGAAAGTGTCGTGCTGCTTGTCGGGGTTGGTTCAAGTGTTCCAGCTGGAGAGCTCCTGCGGCCACGGCTGCTGTGTAGGCTTCGGCGCCATGTCCACGAGCCACACGTGCGTAAATCGAAGCTGCACGACCGTACTCACCAGCGCGGCGCGCCGCGTTCGCACGCGCGAGTAGATCTGCGGAGCGCGGTGCAGTCGTCATCGTCGTGGGCGTTTCGACCTCTTCCTCTTCCACAGCGGGTTGCACAACGGGAGCGACACTCGGTTGGCGAACCGGTGCCGGCGTTGGTGCTGGAGCAGGTTCGGGGTCGGGTTTCATCACGGCATAGAGCGCAGCGGCCATGGATCCCGCGAGAAGAAATCCGACGACCAGGCCTGCGGCGGCACTCCACCCCGCAAAGTTCGAACGTGGTTTGGGCGCGGGAGCAACTTCCGCGCTCCATTGGTCGAGCACAGCGCCGACCATCGCTTCCTCTTCCGCACTGGAGATCGCGCGTGCCGGACCGCGCTCATCGTCGAGGGGAAACTCAGGAATCATGGCTCTCTCCTAGTGCGTGCCGTAGCTTGTCGAGCGCGAGACGGATGCGGCTCTTGGCGGTGTCGGGGCTGACCGATGTTTCTTTCGCCACTTCGTTCAAGGTCATGCCGACGACGTGAAACAACACCAGCGCATCTCGTTGCGCGGTGGGAAGCGTGTCGAGTGCGCGAGCAAGGTCGCGTCGTAGCTCGTAGGGCGTGGTTGTCGCCTCTGGACGAACCACGCGAAGCGCCGGCTGATGGTCGCGCGCGCTTCGTTCGCTTTTGGCTCGCTTCGCAATGGCCGTGCGGGTCTTGCGTGCCACGATGCGGCCCGCCCAGTGCTCAATACTCGAGCGTCCTTGAAAGGTGTGCACGGAGCGAAGGACCTCCAGCAGACCCGATTGGGCAAAGTCTTCGACGTCGCGATCACCGCGAACCAGATAGCGAATCAGGTTCCGAGTGCGCGGAAGAAGTCGGATGACCAGTTCGCTCGCAGCGCTTCGGTCCCCTTTGGCGACGGCCTGAGCCAGGCGAAGATCCGCCTCCCATTGCTCATTGGGCTGTCGCGCATGCTGAGCCATCACCAACTCAGTGCCCGCTGTCGGCAAAATCCGGTCAAAGCCAAACGCGTTTTTGGCCGCTCAGAGCTCAAAACGGCCTCGAATCGCGAGTTGAACGTTGGGTTGTATCGGCCACGGGCGCACGGAGCTCCCACCCTCAACTTCGTAGGTGGGTCGCGAAAGCCAGGCATCGGCTCCCACCCAGATCCAAACGGAGAGCCCGTGGGTTGCTTGGGTCGCTCCCGTGAATCGAAATGCGCCACCCAACTGTGCGCCGAGTATTGCACTGCCGAACACCGCACGAGGCTGTGCGCGAAGTCCAGCCGAAGTGCTGACCGTTTCTCTCCAACGCACTGCAACACCACCGCGAACTCGGCCTGCGAGTGTCCATCGGCTTCGTCGGTGGTGGAGTTCCGCGTTCGCCACAAGGGTCACGCCTTGGCGCTCAATGGTCGCTTCCTGCAGTGCCCAGTCTTGAGAGAGCGCCCATTCGGCCTCGAGCGTCACCATCCAACGCGCGCGACCGATCCCGAACAGGAACGAGAGACCGTGGGAGACGTCGTCGCTGCCGTCGCCACTCACCCGCCAGCCAGGCCCCAGAGCTAGGTGGAGCTCGGGTTCAGTCTCAGTTTCAGTATCAGGTTCAGTCTCAGTCTCAGGCTCAGTGTCAGTGTCAGGTTCAGTGTCAGTGTCAGTGCTGGTGGGGGTGTTTACGCCCAGCACCCCGCCGCGCAGCACTTCTTGAACCCACTGCCGGGCTGTCAGTGCTGCCGTTTCGATCGTCACCGTGGCTCGATCTTCGCGAAGCTCGCTTCGCTCCACCAGCCAACGGGACGCGCGTCGATCGATCAACCCCACGTGTAGCGCTTCGCCGACGCGTACGAACACGCACAAGTCGGTCTCGCCTTGCAGCAGCTCATCCTCGGTTGCATCCGGGCGGTTGTCCTCGACGATGCGAATTGGCAAATCGACCAGCTGTCCTTCGAAGCGAGCACGCACTTCGGCAGGCGCCGAGATCTCCAACGAAAGATCTTGCGCTGTCGCTGTCGCCGAGCAGGCGAACATCAACCCGAAGAGCGCAGGGCGCATGCCCTATGATCTACTGTGTCCGGCTGCGAAAGTGTTCGGAAAGCACCGCGGCTCGAAGGACTTCGCGAAATCCTCCGCCAGCTTCACGCGCGGCGAGATCGATATCCGCCACACCGCACCCCTCCACGCCGTAGGCGTAGTAGGCCACGTAGTTCGTCATGCAGGTTTGCGCTTGGTCGCTTGTCGCGAGGTACTGCGAGAGACTCTCCAGCCCATCGAGCGGAATGTCGTCTTTGTCCTCGTAGTAGATCGAACCGCTCGTATCGACGGGAACTCCGTGCTCTTGATCGCGCCATCGGCCGTACGCGTCGTAGTTTTCAAAGGCGAAACCAATCGGGTCCATTCGTCGGTGACAACCAAAGCACGCAGCGTTGGTGGAGTGTTCGCTGTAGCGTTCTCGCGTCGTCATCGTTCCGCCCTCGATCGGCTCGATGTTTGTGTCGACACCCGCTGGGGGCGAGGGAAGGTGTTCGCAAAGCAGACGCTCGCGCACGAAGAAGCCACGCATGACGGGTGAGGAGCTAAACGCGAGAGCATGTCGGCTGAGAATGCTGCCGTGACTTAGGACTCCACGATCACGCGCGCCGTCGAGTTCGGTTCGTGTGTGTTCGTCACCGCCTGTACCGCTCAGCCCGTAGTGAGCACGTAACCGGTCGTTGACGAACGTGTGTTCGGCGCTGAAGAGTTCCGACATCCCGCCTCCTGAGCGAAAGACATCTAAGAAAAGTTCCCGAGTTTCGTCCAACATGTCTTGTCGGATGTCTTCGCCGAAGCTGATCTCCGATTCGTCTTTGGCTCGGCTGGGCAGGTCTTCAATTTCCAACCAGGCCTCTGCAAAGTGCGCGAGATTACTCTGGCCTGCAGGTGACTGAATGAGTCTCTCGAACTCACGGTTCAGGTCCTCGGCGGTTTGAAGCTCTCCCCGCTCTGCAGCATCGAGAAGCGCTTGGTCAGGCGGTGCATTGGTGATCGTATACGCGAGGTTGGAAGCGAGTTCGTACGCGTCGAGTTCGTACACACCGCCGCGCCGTTCGCCGATCTCCTGCCGATACAGAAAGTGGGGTGACTGAAGCATCGTCGCGACCACGGCTTCGATACCCGCTTCGAAGGATGACTCGGCGCGAAACATCTCGTCGTAGGCGTCGACCGTTCGCGACTCAAGAGGGCGTCGGTAGGCCCTGCGGCCAAAGCTTTCGATGAATGCGCGACGGCAGTTCGCGTCGTTGAGGTCGCGACAGCTTGAGAGACGGTCGATTCGCGTATCGACGGCCCACTCCGCCACCCGTTCCGCGTGATTCATCAACTGCTGTGCGCCCAGATCGCGGATTACTGCTTCGTTCGCGTCGACTTTGAAGCCTCGGCGTGCGGGGTCCGTAAGCACATCGGCGTCGGGGACGGAAGTGTCACCGTCGAAGAGAGCAACCAGACTCGCGCGGTACTGATCCGAAGTCAGCCGACGCACCAAGCGATGTCCACCTTCGTCGCAGTTGATTTCCGGGTCGAGTGGATTCGGATTGTTGGGGTCGTTTGGAAGGTCGACCATCGTGTCGTCCACGTCGCCAATGGTGCCGGTGCATCCGAGCGCCAGGGCGTAGAGCGGAATGGCGATGCGGAGTCTCATGCTCGTGCTCCTGCAACAGCGACTCGGTCGGACGCAGACAGTGAGGTGTCGCCGAACTCCGAGAAGTCTTCAACGCCCATCGCTTCCGCAGCGGTCAAGAGAACTTGGAGATGCGGTGCGCCACCGCCGTCGATGTAACGACCACGAGGGCTTGTACGCAGGTAGCCACCGGCACCCCCAGTGATGACGAAACGCATGTTGTCGCCTCCGTGGTTGATTCCGTCGCCCATGTCGCGCGTCCAAATCATCAACGTCTCGTCCCACAGAGTTCCGCTCCCTGTTGGCGAGGGAAGCGACTTGAGGCGATTCGCAGCAGCGACGAACTGCTCACAGAGCCAGCGCTCCGTCGCGATCAGACGCGTTCGTGGCGCCGGATCCGAGTGCATGAAGTCGTTGTGCCAGTTGCCTGGTGATCCGATTTCCGGAATCGAAACCTGCGTGTTTTGGTGGTGGCCAAACTGAACCGAAGCGACGCGCGTGATGTCGCACGCAAACGCAGTCACCGCTAAATCCAGGTGAATTGAGCTGTTGTCCAGGTCGTTGCTCATATCCGTGGGTGCACCCGTGGGTGCGCACTCAGCGCTCGTCATCCCAGTCGTGCCGGCAATACGCCCAAGCACGCCTTCCAACGAAGCGGTGTGAAGGGCGAGCTTTGCGCGTTCGCGTTCGCCAAGTCGCGAGGAGATCTCACCGATCTCTTCTTGAAGAAGCGCGATGCTGCGTTCTCGCCGAGCGCGCAGTTGAGCAGCTTCACCACCGTCGTCCGTCGGAGGAGGAGTCGCGCCGGTGAAGATGGCGTCGTAGGCCGAACGTGGTGAAACGATCGGCGCTAGAGCGTTGCCTCCGGGGCGCCAGAAGGAGCGTTGGTCTTCACCGGGCACGCTTCCTAGAATCACGCTGGGAACCGAGGTGCTGACTCCGCTTGCAGCAAGGTGGTCCGCAACGAACTGATCGATCGAATAGAGTCGGTTCCAATCCATCGATCCCGTCAGACCGCCAACAGCAGCGTGTTGTGCCGCGGTGCCGAGGCTGTCGAAGTTCTCCAAGAGAAGCAGACTGTCGCGCAAGGGTTCGAGCGGCGCAGTCATCTCGCTGAAGGCAATGTCGCTGTCGGACGAACCGCGCGGCGACCACGCGTCGACGTCGGTGCCCGGCGTGTGAAAGATCAGCAGGTACTTTGCAGGGCCGACTGCGGCACGTGCGCGTTGACCAAAGTACGGAGCAAGCGGGGCGGTCGCGGCAGCGAGTCCGGCCATCCGAAGCCAGTTGCGTCGACTGAGACGTGTGGGCATTGCACCGACCTTGTGCGTGTCGGTGGGCAAAACAGGTCAATCCCTGCAGGAGGAAACCGAAATACGGTGTAATTCTAGAGGTTTAGCGAATCGTTAGACGGAGCGTTTCGCTCGCCGGAAGTGTGCGTGTGAACGCACGAAGCACTGCGCGTCCGTCGTCGTCTTCCGCGTCGAGTCGCAACCAAGCCCAAGGTCCGGATGGAAGTGCGGCATCGCTTCGGTGGAAGCGACCGTCGATCCAATGCCCGACGACAACAGCACCTAGACGCACCTGAACGCGACCACGCCGCGCTTCACCAAACGTGAAGGCGAACTCACTCACGTCATCGCGCCACGGGATCGAGTACGTGGTCCACGCGTGTTGGTCGTTGACGCAGCCTTCACTGAGTTCCCATGGACTCACAACCCATTCTTCGGATTCGGCTTCACCGTGAACAAAGGGACGAATGCCTTCCAATCCAAGGGGAAAGTCACTCGGTGCCTGCGGGTCGAGTTCGGTGTCTTCACGCAGCCAACGCTTGGACCAATCCTGTAAAAGGTGTCGAACCGGCGCGGTCTCTTCTGCATATGGACCCCACGCCCAGATGCCGTGCGGGTCGTCGCGTTCGTCACCGCGATAGATCCACACCATCACAGCATCGGTTCCGTTTCGATCTGCGTGGTGGAGAAAGCGGTCGAGCCAACGTGAACGCTCGCGCTCTGCACCTTCGCGGTTCCACTCGCGCGGCACGCCAACTTCCCCAACAATTATGGGCTTTTGCAGCTCTCTCGCCTCGGCCGCGCGATGGCCAAGCCACGCACCGAGTCGGTCGGGATCGGTCGCGTTCAACAGGTTCTGCGGATAGCCGTGTGTATCGGCGTAGTCGACTTCATCCATGGCGTGGATTTCGCGCCAGAACCGAAGCGACTGTTCGCTGTTGTATCCGATGTGTCCCGGCGCAATGAGATGGTTGGAGTCCAACTCGCGGATCTTTTGGGCACTCACGCGTGTCCAAGCGACGAGGCCTTCTTGCATCGCACATGTTCGTGCACCCATTTCGTTGAACACTTCCCACGCAGCGATTGTGGGGTCGTCGTTGTAGGCGATACCCGTGATGGAGTTGACGCGTCCAACAACTCGTTCGACGTGTGCGAGGAAAAGGGCTTGCACCGCCTCGCTCGAAAGTACGTGCGCCTCCTCGCTTGGGAGCAGGTTTCGGTTGCGCGGCTCCACTCCGGTCCATCGTGCGTACTGCGGTAAGCCACCTCGATCTGCCCAACGATTGATCAACACCAACACGAGTCGTATGCGGTTGGCACTCGCTTCGGCGATCACGTGGTCGAGATGTTCGAACGACTCGTCAACCCATGTGTCGGCACCAAGACGGAAGGCGACGTTTCGTCGCCACGCTTCATCTCCTTCGCTTTCACCCAGCGCCCACACGCGTGCGATCGAGAGCGTGTCGCGTCCCATCGAATGCAACACGCGTGGCATTGCTTCACGTGTCGAGCGTCCGTGAACCAGCGAAGCGTTGACTCCGATCAGCCGAACTGTGCGATCGCCCAGACGAAGTTGATCACCCTCGGCTCGCAGAAATTCCTGCGTGACGATCGGCGGAGCACCACGACCGCGTTTGATGTGCGGCTCGACGGACGTGTTTCCACATCCAAGCGCTCCTACCAACACCCACATGAAGCGAACGAAGCACTTCGACATGAATTCATGGTGCACCAGAATCGCTCTGTTTTGTCGGGTAATCAGCATGTGTCGGAATACCGACAGCCGCATATAGCGTCGTCTCTACATCCACAACGCACCACGAGTCGAAGCGTCACATCAGCGCGAGCAAGACGAAGCTAGATCGTTCGCAGCGTTGCAAGTCACGCGTCACATACCGCGTGCGCAACCCGCATCGGGACAGGTGGACCGAGTGCTTTCGCTTTGCGGGTGATGCGATTCATACTGAGCACCGCGCAACCTTTATGCAGCGAAGCAGACTACGTCGCGGCGCACTTGTCGCGACCTTGGTGGGAGCACCGACAGTCGGATTGGCGGCTTGGTTTTGGTGGATCCCCAACGCAGTGAGCGAGCGTGCCGTCGAGACACTCGAAGCACGACTCGGCGTCAGTGCGTCCGTCGACGACACGTCGCTACGATGGTCCGGCGCAGTCTTGGAAGATGTTCGGCTTCAAGGCGAGCACGGTGGTCTTGATATCGCCATTGATGAAGTTGGATTGCGTGGCGGTCTTTTCGCGATGGCCACCGAAGGCGCGTCGGCTGTGGAGCATGTGCAGGCGCGTGGAGCTTCGATCGAATTGAACTTGAACGCGGGTGGCCGTGAGTCGATCGCTTCGATCCGTGGACGCCTTTCTCCCTCCTCTGCGAACGACGCGGCGCCTGGTTCGAGCGCGTCACGCGTTGTCGAAGTCCTGGACGTGCGCGGCGAGCTTTCGGACGAAGGGGGCGTCCTTGCGACGGGTGCATTGGACGCGCGGTTCGAAGATGGACAGTTGACCATTGAAGGTCGCGAAGGGCGTCTAGGAACTGCGCCTTCGGATGTGATTGAAGTCGCGAGTTGGTCCGGTGCACTCAACGGCGAACGCGTCCTTTCCTCCGCTTCGTTCGACGAGCCGACACTCAAAGTTGGTGCGGAGAGCGGTCATACGTTGGAGCGTTTGCGACAAGCCATCCGCGCACTTCGAGCACCTCCCGAAAACGTTGAAATTGAAGCGGAATCGGACGAACTCGGCTGGCTTGGGCGGCTTGCCGATGGCGCGGAGATCATGATTCGCGGTTTCACCGGAAGTCGAGCGACCGACGAAGGCGAACGCGTCCTGCTTCGCGACCTGGAAGCGAAAGTGACGCGGGTTGGCAGCGAAGTCCGGCTACAAGGCAACGGTACGGTTCAGGGCGGTGAAGCGACGTGGGACCTCTGGCTCAACCCGGGCGAGGCACGTGCGCGTGGTCGGCTTGAAGCGAAGCGACTGCCCTTCGACTTGCTGCTTCCGTTTCTTCCAGAGCTGCCCTGGTGGCGCGCACAAGATGGTCGTGTCGACGCAGAGCTCACGATGGAGGCGGACGATCCTGCCAAGATCGAACTGACTGGAAGCGCGCTGGTGGAGAACGTGGGGCTGCACAGCGAAGAGATCGCGCCTTCGCCAGTGGCGGGACTCGGCTTCTCGGCGAGTGGTTCTGCAACGTGGTGGCCAGCGGAACGGCGACTTGAGCTACGTGACACCACGTTGCGTCGTGGCGAAGCCGAGCTGCACTTCAGCGGTGAGTTGGAGCGCACCGCCGAGCACTATCGCGCGCAGATCGACGCCACGATGCCTGCGACGGATTGCAACGCGGTGGTCGGCGCGATTCCGGGCACGCTGCTCGCGGACGTGGCCAACTTTGAATGGCGTGGTCGCATGGGTGGGCGCATGCACCTTGCGCTCGACTCTCGTGAACTCGACGATACCGAACTGCGAATTCGTGTCGCCAACGGTTGTGAGTTCGTCACGGTGCCGGCCGTGGCGGATCTACGTCGTGTTCGCGCGCCGTTCATCCATCGTGTTGTGGAACCCGATGGCGCGGTGTTTGAGATGACGGCCGGACCCGGTTCGTCGAACTGGGCGTCGATCTACGCGATCAGCCCGTTCATGCAGCAGGCGGTGATCGGCCACGAGGACGGAGGTTTTCTCAGTCATGGTGGTTTCGCGGTGTATGCGATTCGGGGTTCGTTGGTGCGCAACCTCGAAGCGGGTCGCTACGTCACCGGCGCGAGCACCATCACCATGCAGCTGGCGAAGAATCTGTTCTTGCACCGGGAAAAGACGCTCGCCCGAAAGCTGCAGGAAGTAATTCTCACGTGGTGGCTTGAGTCGGCGCTGACCAAACAAGAGATTCTCGAGCTCTACCTGAACGTGATCGAGTACGGCCCGGAGGTGTACGGAATCGTGCATGCGGCCGACCACTACTTTGGGCGTGACGCGAGCGAACTCTCACCGGTCGAGGCGGGATATCTCGCGTGCATTCTTCCGAACCCGAAGATCTACCAGGCGAGTTACGAGGCGGGACAGCTCACGACGCGGATGCGCAACCGGGTAGAGCGCTTTGTTCGGCACTTACACTCACGACAGCGCATCGATGACGAAGCGCTCGCGTACGCGCTGACCGAGTTGGAGACGCTTCGCTTTCATCGCCCGGGTGCACCGGTCACGACACGAACGATTCCAGGAAGCTCCGCTGCGCTGCCGTGGTCGACAGGTCGCGTTGGCGACTGGGGTTTGGAAGAAAATCCGTACGACGACACGTGGGACGAGGATGGGAGCGAGCCTGATCCGGGCTAGGATTTCGGCTCGTCGTCACCCGAAGCATCGCCCTCTGCGTCTCCCCCCACCTGGATCAGCCCGATGTTCCGAGCGCGTTCTTCCCACTGCTTCCGTGCAAGTCGCTGCATGTCGGCGGTGTTGTCTTGCTCGTCCAGGATCTCGAGACCGAGAAGCGTTTCGATGACGTCTTCCATCGTGACCACACCCGCGGTGCCGCCGAACTTGTCGACCACGATGGCCATGTGTTCGCGCTTTGCAGTGAAGTGATTGAACAGCTCCGGGATGGGGCAGTCACCAGGTACGACGAGCGCTTGTCGGATGATCGAAGTGAGCGTTGCCTCGCCGTTCCCTTCCACGATCTCCCGCAGCACCCGGTCTTTGAGCACGTACCCTGTGATGTGATCGGCGGTTTCCTTGAACACCGGAATCCGCGAGAAACGCAGCTCGGGATGTCGGTCGTGAAACGCGCGAATCGTCCAGTCTTCGTCGGCCGCAATCATGACCGTACGCGGGGTCATCACGTTCTCGGCCACGATGGTCTTGAAGCGCAGCAAGTTACGCAGGATCGCTGCCTCGCTGTCGTCGAACACCCCTTGCTGCGTGCCGAGTTCTGTCATCGCGCCAAAGTCCGCGCGACTCAGCACCGAAGAGCCTTTGTTCTTCTTCAGTGCCTTGGTGATGATCTGGCTGATGAACACCAGGGGACCGAGTAGGAAGATCACGATCTTGAGGCTGCGCACGGTGAACCCGGCGAGCTCTTTCCAGTAGTTGGCGCCGATCGTCTTCGGGATGATCTCCGACAGAATGAGAATCGCGAGCGTCATCGCGACCGGCACAACGACTGTCCCCATGATCGATGCACCCCAAAGTTGGGTCGCCTGTGCACCGACACCGATGGCTCCCACGGTGTGAGCGATGGTGTTGAGCGTAAGGATCGCTGCGAGCGGTCGATCGATGTTGTCCTTGAAGGACTTCAGCGTTTTACCGAGGTCGCCGCCTTCCTGAATCTTCCTCTGAGTGAACGCCGGGGTCGTGCTGAGCAGCACCGCTTCCCACACCGAGCAGAGGAACGAGAAGACGATCGAGACCAACAAAAAAGCGATCAGGGCAAACATCTACCCGGGGGAGATACCAGACTTCTCCGCGGAGCTAGACCACTTTGATGTGGGAACGAGGGCTTTCAGAGCTATCTCGTGATGCCCACCACCCCTGCAGCACCGGCCAAAGACGCTTTCGCGCACTGCTACTAATTACCGCCCCGACGTGGCCGCCACGCAGATGGGTCGGCGTAATGTCGGCGGAAGCTGCACGCTGGATCAACGGATCGGCACTCGCCTTCGGTACGATGTAGTCGTCTGCAAACGTGATCACGTGAAGCGGGACTTCGATCGCATCGAGCTGCACAAGCCGACCGTCGAGTCGAAGCGTTCCCTTCGCGAGCGCGTCCTCGGCGTAGATCTTCTGCACCCAGGTGCGAAACACTTCGCCCGGCAACGAGACGTTGTCGTTCGCCCACTTTTCCTTCGCGAAAAACCCATTGAGGAAAGGGTCGTTCCACGCGCGATCGACCACCGCTTGATCCACGAGGAAGACAAGCTTGCTCAAGTTCAGCGTGGGCTTGAGAAGCTGAAAGCTGGCTTGCAAGAGTGGCCAAGGCGCGTTGCCAAACGCCTGGACGAATGCGTGGACGTCAAAGCTGCCGCTCTTGGTCCACGTCGCGAGAAGCCCGTCGTCGTCGAATGCTACCGGAGCCGCGAGTGCAGTCAGCGACGCGACGCGCTCCGGATAGACCGCGGTGTGAATCGCTGCGAGCGTTCCACCCATGCAGTAGCCAAGGACGTGCGCATCCGTGCTTCCGGAGTGCTCACACGTCTTTCGCAGCGCACGCCGAAGGTAACGTCCGACCACCGTATCGAAGCGCAGATAGCGATCCTCGTCACCGGGCGTGCCCCAATCGATGATGTAGACCTCGTGTCCTTGCTGCACGAGCCACTCGGTCAACGAACGACCCGGCATCAAGTCCAGCACGTACCAACGGTTGATCAACGAAGGCACCATCAAGATGGGCCGCTCGAAGCGTTTCTCCGCAGGTGCGAAACGCAGAAGCCGCAGCTTGTTCTCGCGATGCACCACGGTGTGCGGGGTTTGACCCACGGGTGGTGGCTGACGGTTGAGCTTCAGCAGGTTTTGGAAGGTCTTGAACATGAGTTGGGCAACGCGACTTAGTACAGAGCGGCGAGCTGTTCGCCATATGCTTCGTAGATTTTCTTACGACGAATCTTGAACGTAGGAGTGAGCAGTCCACCTTCGACCGTCAGTGGGTCTGCGAACACCTGGAACTTCTTGATGGTTTCGTAGCGTGCGAGTTGTGCATTGACCCGATCGATTCGCGTCTGGACCAAGGGTGTGACGGCGGCATCGCTCATCGCGTCTTGCTCGAGCAGGTGCTGCTTCACGACCTCGCCGTTGAGCCAAACGCCCGCCACCAAGTACTTCTGACCATCGCCGTACACGACAACGTGTGCGATGAAAGGGTCGTCGTTAAAGCGAACTTCGATGTTTGCAGGTGCGATGTTCTTTCCACCGGCGGTGACCAGAATGTCCTTTTTGCGATCGACGATCTGCAGAAAGCCATCGTCGGTCCAACGACCCACGTCGCCCGTCTTGAACCACCCGTCTTCGGTAAACGCGTCTTTCGTGGCTCGGGGATTCTTGTGATACCCGCGAAACACGTTGGGACCGCGTGCAAGGATCTCCCCGTCTTCGGCAAGCTTGAGCTCCACCGAAGGCAGCGGCTTGCCCACGGCATCGAAACGAAACGCATCCGGTCGGTTGAGCGTGAGCGTGGGGGCGCACTCGGTCAGTCCGTAGCCTTCGATGATCAGCACACCCTTGTCGTGAAAGAGCTGTTTGACCTCACGCTTGAGTCCGGCCCCGCCACTCAGGCAGAAGCGCAGCTTGCCACCGGTGATCGCGTCGAGTTTCGCGAGTTGTTCGGTTTTGTTCTCCGATGCACCACGTGCGGTGGACGCCAGCTTTTCCCACACGCTGGGCACACTCATGAACACGTCGGGACGAACACGGGGAAGATCGGTGACCACCGACTTCGGATCGCTCAGGTACGACACCCAACCGAGCTGGTTTCCTGCACCGGCTTCGCCGTAGCCAAAGATGTGGCTCATCGGTAACCACAGGAGATCCACTAGGTTTTCGTCGAGCAGAGTCGCGTTGTTCTCGAACCAGTCGCGACCGTTCACGCCTACGTTGCGATGCGTGAGTGGAACCCCTTTGGGCTGTCCACTGGTGCCGCTCGTGTAGAGCATGATGCCGTCTTGATCGAGAGAGAGCGCATCGATCATGCGTTGCAGCGCTTGCGGTTCTTCGCGATGTCGGGCTGAACCCAGTGCTCGCACACGCGACCACGTGACAAAGCGCTTTTCGATCTCCGATGCCGCAGGAACGACGTGCCCGGTCTCTTTGAGCTTGGAGGCTTCAGCAAGTGGATCGAGCGAGTCGTCGAGCAGGACAACGCGTCGTACGGCATCCAGGAACGACCAGCCTTCCAGCACACGGCTCAACAGGTAGGGCGTGTCGACAAATATAACTTTTGCGTCGCTGTGCTCGACCACGTAGCCGGCTTGTTCGGCGGTGCTCGACCCGTAGATGGGCACCATCACTCCGCCCATGGCTTGAATGCCGAGTGCAGCACTGAGCCACTCCACCCGGTTCGGAGCAAAGATGCAGGCACGGTCGCCGTTCTTCATCTCACCGGCGAGGTAGAGCGCAACGTCACGGATCTGATCCGCGAATGCTTGCCAGGTGACCGCTTTCCAATCGTCGCCATCAGGCAACATGAAGCGAGGTCGACTGGCGCGCTCCGGAAGGTGATCGAAGACAACCTTGGGCGCCGGACGCAGTTCGAGGTAAGGCGAGACGTCCATCACGAATCGCCTTGTTTTGCTTCGAGATCCGCGAGTTTTTCTTCGAGGTCAATCAGACGACTTTGGAGTTCGTTCATCGCGTGAAGCGCGCGTCGTTGGTCGCTCCGTGTGGGAAGACCAAAGGACGACCACCATGCGCTCATCATCCGTTCACGCGTGGCCTTCATTTGGCTGTAGGCGCTAAGCATGTTGCCGGCGGGCCCGATGACGAAGGGACTCTTGAGCCACGCTTCGAACATCGGCGACGCCGCGCTCTCCCACGCGTCGTAGGCTTGCTTGAGGGTGGACCATTGGAAGGTGAAGGGGTTCTGTCGTTCCATGTTTGTTCCTTCGCGCTCAGTACTCGGTGCTGTGCTCAGCGCTCGAGAGAGAGACGCCGCAGCTCGGCGGCAACTCCAAAGTCAACTGCGGTTTCGTCCGCGCGACTCGTGGCGCGGGCGACTTCGCCGAAACATTCAAAGAGCCAACTGACTTGTCGGCGCGATGTCGCTGCACCTACTGCAGGCTCCACCGTGAGGCGTGTGTCGATGCGGTGGGCTTGCTCGAACGTAAAGTCGATCAAGTCGAGGGTGCCTGTCGCGACGACGCGAATCTCGTACACATCGCGTCCTGCGTAGGGGAGGCCGAGCAACATTCCGCCAGAGACTTCACCCACCGACACGTACTCGTCGCCGGGAGTAATCGGAAAACGGTAGAGCTCAACAGGCGATGTGTAGGCGTAGAGCGTTTGCCCCGAAGGCGGATTTTCCTCTGCGCTGGCAAGGCCATACAGCCACAGCGCGCGATCGTCGTGGCGGTAGATGCCCAGCGTTTGGCTGCCCGCATCGACGGGTGCGACGAACTCGCCATCCGGAAACATGTCGGCGAACCATTGTCCCGCGAGGTCTTGCGCTTGGATGCTCGCCAGTTGGTCGTCGGCGTAGTCCAAGTCGAGTCCCCAACGACGACGGCCATCAATCACGGTCCCGGCCACGTTCACGTCGCGTTCCGTACCCACCGGTGAGACCAAGAGCGATTGAGGCACTCCGATCGCGGGCTGAAGTTCGTGGCTGTCGATCACTCCATCAAGGTTGGGCAGACATTCGAGCGTGCCTCCGTCGCCGGGCATGAACATGCCGCGATCGGGAAAGGTCTGATTGCTGTCGCAGGCGCAGAGACAGACGATGAGGAGCAAACGAGACATCAGTAGTGCAGCCCTAGTCTAAAGCGGAGGAGCTGAGCAGGTTTCGCGTTCAGCCCAGCAGCGGGGTTGTCGAATCCTGAGAGCGGAAAGAGCGCCGCATACTCAAGCGAGGCGACGAAGCCGTTCGACGTGACGTAGGCGAGGGTGGGGTCGATCTCGAGACCGAGCCCTCGGTCGCCACTAGGTGTGGACGACGCTTGTGCGGCGAACGAGGCAATCACGGCGAGCGACGCTTCCAACTTGCCGGGACCCACTGTGGCGAGGCGAATCCGTGCGTGTGGGCGGATGTAAATCGCGTCGGTGACAGTGCCGATGATCTCGCGAAAAAGGATGCGATCGATGCGAAAATCAGGGTGAAAACGGAAGTTGTTCACCGTGGTGTCGAAGGGTGCATTGGCCTGTGGACCGTCGATGTCCCCAGGTTGAGCTGGGGGCTGGTTGGGTCCGCCGTTGCGAGCACCGAGGAGCGCACCGAAACCGGGGGCTGCATCACCGCTCGCGTAACCGGCATCGATTCCAGCGGCGCCGCGACCCCCACCGGATGCGTGCTTGGGACCAAGTTCAGACTGAAACGCGATACCGAACTGGCGTGAGGTGAACTCGTCGCGGAGTTCCACACCCGGAATCAACGAAGGTTGGCCGATGCGGGCACCAAGGTATGCGCCTTCGACCTCGAAGCGTGCGTAGGGAAGCGTGAGCCGTGCCCACACGTCCACAGCCGTTGCGCGGAAGTCGCGGTTGGTGACCTGTGCTCCATCGATCGCAACCGGGTTGGCAACCTGGAGGTAGTGCGCGGGCACATCGCGGTCTTGTCGGCGATGCGACACGTAGGCTCCGTATTCGAAGCTGGCTCGGTCGGCGCGCGCGCGACGACGACGTGCGACGTCGGATCGAAAGTTGAGAACCGCAAATGTGAAGGTACGCACGTCGTCCCAGGGATCGAGATCGATGGCGCGACGCGGCTGGTTGCGTTGCGTGTACGGGCCCGTTGCGGTGAAGTCGTACGCCACGGCCCAAACGTGGCCGAGAAGCGGCGTGACAAACGCGATGCGGTCGGCTGCATCCCCACTGTCGCAACTGGCGCAATCCCCGCCATTGGCGAGCATTCCCATGCCCCAGTGGTTTCCCATACGACCGAACGCGAGGAGGCCAAACGGAGTCAGTACTTCGCCGTACGCGCGTTTGATCCGGAAGGGTTCCGCGGCGTCCCGTTGAGAGACGGTGACCGAGGGAACCCCGTCGGGTTGGGATCCGAGTGAGAGGTTGTCGAGCGTGTCGAGACGAATCTTGATCGCCATCGAAGCTTTGGGGACGACGAGCGCGATATCGGAGCGCAGACGAAAGTCGACGTGAGTGAGTGTTTGTGCGTCCGGATCGCTGAGCGGAACCGGGTAGAGCGCTTGACCGGAGGGGCTGAGACCGCGATCGAGATCGAGGTTGTAGAGAAGCTCGAAGCGAGTGCGAAGTGCGCCGGAAAAGCGGATGACCGTTTCGGCTTCAGCCTCGATGTCTTGTCCGATATCGGTGAAGCCACTCGCAGAAGCGATAGAAACGGGAGAGATGACGAGGGCGAGGAAGAGCAACGTACCGTGCCCGTGCCCGTGCCCGTGCCCGCAAAGAAAGCTCACCACGGCGCCCTCCGCTGCAAACCTGCGCCGTTGGCTGTGTCTGAATCTGAATCTGTGACTGAGTCTGAGTCTGAGTCTGAGTCTGAGTCGGTGTCGGTGTCGGTGTCGGTGTCGGTGTCGGTGTCTGGTGAACTTGGATCTGGATCTGCGGGCACGGGCACAGGCACGGGCACGGGGTTTCTCTCGCTCGCTTCACTCGCTCGCCCGAGAAACGCGACCAAGTCATTCGTGCTCGCATTCCGCGCTTCGATCATCGGGAAGTGACCACATCGCGGGTACACCTCGAGCTCCGCATCCGGCAGCTGGTTCGCCAGCCTTTCCCCGTATTCCAAAGGGGTTACGGTGTCTTCGCGTCCCCACAAAAGCAGCACCGGCTGCGTGATCTCCCCATAGTGCGACTGCGGCTCGTCGTACCGCATCGCGCGAACTGCAGCGAGAGCGGCCGCACGCGTGCCTGGCCTTGAAAGCTGATCCTCAACGGTATCGACCAACGCTTGCGGAACGATCTCAGGATCAAAGAAAGCAAGCGCGAGCTTGTCCTCCGGACGCTCGTTGTAGAACGCACCAAAGATCGCCTCTCCCAAACCACGACCTCGCGCCCAATGAAACGTGGTTGGAAGCTGTTCCGCGTAGATCCACGCGTCGTAGAGCGCGATACGCTCGACCCTTTGCGGGGCCTGCAACGCAAGCTGCAACGCCACCGATGATCCGTACGAGTGCGCGACGATCGCTGCGCTGTGAACACTCTTGGCATCCATCAGCGCCAGGACCAGACGCGCCTGCTCTTCGGGGCTGTAGTCGCCTTCTGGTCGGTCGGTCCAACCAAATCCCTTCAGGTCAAGCGCGAGCACGCGGTAGTTCTCACGCAGCACCTCACGGATCTGCGTCCACACCCCCACTGAGCTCGCAAACCCATGAATCAGCACCACTGCAGGTGCGTCGCGCGGACCCTCGTCCACGTAGTGCACGTTCGTTCCACGAAGCGTCAGGTACGTCGCATCTTCCGGCGCACCCGAAATCGCACCCGCGTGGAACGAGAGGCAGCCGCTTAGCAGCAGCAGCGTGCCTACCCACTTCACGGCGCAAGCCTTTGGACTTCGGCCAGTTCGGTCAGCTCTGCGCCGTCGTCTCCGTCGCGTCCGCGCATCGTGGCGATCGTCCCGAAACACTCGCTGATATAGGCGAATGTGACGACTCGTGTTGTGATCAACCCGACCGTGCGAACCAGCTCGGTCCGAACACGCAGCACGTCCTCGAACGTGCCAAAGGGCGTGACCATCGTCCCGCGAGCATCGACCTCACTGCTGTAGTCCTCGGAGTATGCGCTGATCACGCCGAGTGCGAGTCCGGACACGCCGACGTCGGTCGACCAGGTCTTGCCTTCTTCGAGCGGAAAGTCGAGGACGCGAACCGAGGGATCGTTGTCAAGGTTGGTACGCGTGAAACCGTCCTCGGGAGATACAACCCCACGGAGAAGAAGCTCGTCGTCGGTGATCTCGAACACACCGAGCAAATCCTCTTCGATGCTCAGTTCCGTGACGTAGGTTGCGCCCGCGAAGTCGTCCTCGAACCAAAGTCCGCTCGGGTCGCGTGTTTCGACGAGAACCATCCGATCTCCGTCGAAACTGCCACTCAGGTCCCAGGTGCGGACACCTTCGACCATCTCGCCGCGCGTATCGAAGTCCACGTCGAGCGCACCCATGAACGTGGCTCGAAGTCCGGCACGCAGCGGAATCTCGGTACGTTCGATGACTCCGTCCCGGTTGGGTGCGCAGGTCCCGCTATCCAGGGCTGCGTCGACGCCACCATCCAGGTCGTCACCACTGTCGAGTTCCACCGGTGCGTCCGGCATCGCTGCATCGTCCATTCCCCCGTCGTCGAGTGGCAGGCAAAGCCCGTTGCTCTGACAAACGCCCGAGACGCAATCCGCGCCGACGTTGCACTGACGACCGCCGTTCGCAGCGCATGCTGAGAGCAAGACAACGACGAGGGTGAAGTTGAGCACGGCGCCTCCGATACAAATGCAGCCGAGATGCTGCAGCGCAGAAGAGCCGCATCGTGCGACGCAACGCGCCTAGAACGCCTACCGATTAGGCGACTCGTTCAGGGGTGTCAAGCGAAAATGTTGCGTTGCACAATGGTCTGTCTTGCGGTGCAACACGAATCGCGCTACCACCCTCCTCGTGGTCATCGTCAAAAAGTACAGCAACCGCAGACTCTACGACACGGACTTGAGCCGGTACGTCACCTTGGAGGAGCTCGCGGAGCGGATTCGCGGAGGCGACGATGTTCGTGTCGTCGACGCGAAGTCCGGTGCCGATCTTACGCAGTCGGTGTTGGCGCAGATCATCCTCGAAAGTCGTGGAGCCTCGAAGCTTCTTCCGGCGAGTTTTCTCGCGCAGCTGATTCGCATGAACGATGAGGATCTCTCGCAATTTATGGGTCGATACATGTCCTGGGCGTTGGAGATCTACCTCCAAGCCAAACAAGGCGCGGCACAACTCGGACCCCTCGGAACACTCGCGTCGGCGCCATTCCAAGCCACCAGCGCGATGGCGCGAATGCTCCAAGGCTTTGGTCCGTGGAACATGCCGGGCATGAAGCCTCCTGGGGTCGAACCGACTCCGCCGGTCCAGCCCGATCCGCAGCAAGACGACCTCGCGGAGCTGCGTGCCGAGATCGAAGCGCTCAAGGCGGCAATGGCCTCCAAGGGCGATTGATTTTGTGCGATGCACAAAAAATCTCTTGACGACGCTTGCTGAGCGTTTAGGTTCCTGCCGTTCCAGCGACGAATAACTCACAAAACACGAAGTCGCAGACGGAGGGACAAACTCATGGATCCGATGACGCAGATGCAGCAAAATCCGGTGGCTCAGTGGTGGCTTAAGGCTCTTGAGACCCAGGTTTCGCAGATGAACACCATGGTCGCCGAGCTGAGCAAGCTCGAGACGAAGGGATATGAGCAGGCCAATACCGCCATCGACGAGATGGCTCGTTTGAGCAAGGCTGGCCTGCAAGCGGTGGGCGAAATGCAGGCCGCGTGGCGGCGGATTGCGCTTGAGTCGACCAAGCGTATGCCGCTGAGCTGAAAGAACACGGCGAGGGGGCAGTCACGCCCCCTTCCAACGTCGAGAACCCGCGAGGAAGAAATGAAACTGAACGAGCTCAAGATCGTGGTGACCGGTGGCGCTCAGGGAATGGGCAAGCACTTTGCGGAGTCGCTGCATGCCGCTGGCGCTCAGGTTGCTGTTGGCGACATCAACGAAGAGGCGCTCGCCTCGTTGAGTGAGGGTATCCATCGCCAGGTACTCGACGTTGGAAGCGAAGACTCGATTGTCGAGTTCACCGCGTGGGCCCATCAGCAGATGGGTGGTCTCAACGGCTTGATCAACAACGCAGGAATTCTGCGTGATGGTCTGCTGGTGAAGAAGAGCCGCAAGACGGGCGAGATCGTCAAGATGACGCGTGAGCAGTTTATGGCGGTCATCGACGTCAACTTGACGGGTGCGGTACTGATGACGCGCGAGGTTGCCGGTCGCATGATCGAAGACGAAGTTCCCGGCGTGATCGTCAACATCTCGTCAATCGCTCGTCATGGAAACCGTGGACAGAGCAACTACACCGCGGCCAAGGCAGCACTCGCCGCGAACACCGTCACGTGGATGCGCGAGTTCGCCCCGTACAAGATTCGCGTGGGTGCCGTCGCGCCCGGCATGGTGGAAACACCGATGACGTCGGGAATGCGCCAGGACATGCGCGACAAGATCGTGGCGACGATTCCGGTCGGCCGCATCGGAACGCCCGAGGATCTTTGGCTCGCGGTCAAGTTCATCCTGGAGTGCGACTACTTCAACGGACGCACGATCGACGTCGACGGCGGCGGAGGATTGTGACGCACTGGCCGCCGCCTCGATGGGCGCAGGTGGGCTCGTTCCGAGTGGCCTATCGAGAATGGCGGCCTTCAAACACTCGAAGCGCCCCGACCCTGTTGTTTGTGCATGGGTTGGGGAGCTCCGGGTTGATCTGGTCTCGGACTCTTCAACACCTGCGCGACTACCACTGTGTGGTGGTCGACCTGCCCGGCTTTGGCCAAAGCGATAAGCCGCGCTACCGCTTCACGATTCCGTTCTACGCGAGCAAGCTGGTTTCACTTTTGGACCAGCTCGAGATTGAACGATGCACGTGGGTCGGACATTCGATGGGTGGGCACATCGCGGTGTGGGCTGCGATGCACTATCCGAACCGTGTCGCGTCGCTGCTCTTGGCTGCCCCGGCCGGATTCGAAACCTTTAGCGAACACGAAGCCCGGATCCTACGTTCGACGGTCACACCGAGTTGGGTCCGTCGGCAAACGCCTCGACAACTTCACGATGCGCTGAAGCTCGCCTTCGACGAAGTGCCCGCTGAAGCGTCCCTACTTCTCGACTACCGATTGTCGATGAAGGGACCGGAACTCGATGGCTTCGCCCATGCCTTTTCTCGCGGGGTCCATGCCATGCTTGATCACCCACTGAAGAACGTGAACGTGCGTATGCCTGCACATGTCGTGTTCGGTGAGAGCGATCAGTTGGTGCCCAACCGCGTGTTTCGTCCTCAGCACAAGCCTGCAGATGTAGCGCGTTCTGCGGCTGTGGCCTTAGGGGCCTCCCACGTGCTGCTTCCGCGAACTGGCCACCTCATTCCCTTTGAGCGTCCAGAGGCATTCGCGAAAGAAATCAAAGGTTTATGACTGTATTGTGCGTCGCACAAAAACATGTTGCGACGCACAAAGTCTCAGGCTACAAGGTGGTCGATGCGACACGCGGCCATTGCGAGCACGGGCGTTTACGTCCCTGAGATCGAAGTCACCAACGAGGAGCTCAAGCGCCGTTTCGCGGAAATCGCGCCCACGTTCGTGGACAAGATTGCGCCCAAGTCCGGCATCGGTACGCGATGGTACGCACCCGACGACTGGGCGACCAGTGACCTTGCCGTTCGCGCCGGACGCGATGCCTTGGATCGCTTGGGCATGTCGGCTGAGGATCTCGACCTCGTTCTTGTGGGCACCGACTCGCCGGACTACATCACGCCCTCCACCTCGGTTGTGGTGCAGGGCAAACTCGGAGCCACGCGCGCCGGTACGTTCGACGTCGGTTGCGCGTGCGCTTCGTTTCCCACAGCACTCGCGACCGCGTCCGCATTGATTCGCACCGGGACCGTAAATCACGTGTTGGTGATCGGTGCGTACATGATGAGAAAGCTGGCCGACCCGAGTGACCCGATGGTGTTCCTATACGGGGACGGAGCCGGAGCTGCGGTTGTCGTTCCGTCTGAAACCGAAGGAGTGGCAAGTTCGGTCTTTCGCGCAGACGGGAACCTCGCACAAGACTGGTGCATCGCAGCGGGGGGAACGAGCGAACCCATCACCGCTGCTTCGATCGATGCCGGTCGACATCAAGTCCGAATGAGCCAGAAGTATCCGCCCGCGGTTAACGAAGAAGGTTGGCCCTGGTTGGTGCGTCGCCTGGCCAAACAAGAGAGCTTCGAGCTGAGCGAAGTGGACTGCTTCATCTTCACTCAGGTTCGTCGTCGCACGATCGAGAAGGTGATGGACGGACTGGGTCAGCCCATCAAGAAAGCCCATATGATCATGGGTAAATGGGGCTACACGGGCTCGGCGTGTGTCCCGATGGCGCTGCACGACGCGATCGAAACGGGGCGCGTCGGCGTGGGTGATCGCGTGGTCATGGTCGGCTCGGGCGTCGGCTACAACCAAGCCGCAACAGTCGTGCGTTTGACCGACGCGCTCGTCCAGAATCGGAGTGCAGCATGAGTGCGCAGAGCATCGCGTGGATCGCGTTTGGCGTGTACTTGGCCGTAACCACCGGTCTGGCACTTCGCGGAATGAAGAAGACCACCGGCATGGCGAGTTTTGCCCTCGGCAACGGTGACATGGGTCCGCTCTTGGTCGGCGTGACGTTGGCTGCTGCGGTTGCCAGCACTGCGACGTTTGTGATCAATCCGGGGTTCGTCTGGAAAGACGGTCTTAGTGCGCTGCTGCACTTCGGTGTCGCAGGTACGCTAGGTGTCATCACCGGCTTGGTGATCCTGAGCCGAGGCTTTCGTCGACTGGGCGAAGAGCATCGCGCGCTGACCCTGCCGCACTGGATTGGTGCCCGCTACCAGAGCAAGGGGATGCGCACGTACTTTGCGATGCTGAACCTCGCGTTGGCGATTGCGTTCGTGGTGCTAATCGTCAAGGGCTCGGCGCTCGTGATGCAGGCCACGCTCGACTTGAGCTACCCCGTGTCGGTCACGGTCGTGGTGGGTTTCGTGTTTTCGTACATCTTGATGGGCGGCACCTACGCGCACGCGTACACGAATGCCTTGCAGGGCAGCATCATGCTGATTGTCGCGGTTGCCCTCTTTGGTAGTGGCCTGCACCTCTTTGCTGACGGTGGAATCAGCGGATTTCTCGATGCGATGGCGGCGCAAGACGTGAACCTGGTGCAGCCCGTGAGCGAAACCAGCGCGCTCTTTAGTTCGCCCTTCGAGGTGTTTGTGTGTGGCTTCGTCGTGTCGTTCGGTTTGGTGTGCCAGCCCCACATTCTGATGAAGTCTTTGTATCTGCGCAGCGAGAGTGACTTGAAGCGATACCTCGTCATCTCTGCGATGGTCGGTGTGGGCTTCGCCTTGGTGCTGTGCGTGGGGTTGTACGCACGGGTCGCGTATCCCGAGTTAGCAGTGTCGCAGGATGCGATTGTGCCCATGTACATTCAGCGTGCGTTCTCGCCGGCAGCCGGTGCGTTGATCAGCGTTGCGCTTCTCGCTGCAGGGATGAGCACCATGGATGGGATCTTGGTCTCGGCGTCCACCATTGCCGGCAACGACTTGGTGTTGGGACTTCTGGGCCATCGAATCGACAAGGCAAAGCAGCCCACTGTGGCGCTCAAGGCAAGCCGCGTGATTCTGGTCGGTATGGGCGTGGTCGCGTTTGGTCTGGCAATGGACCCGCCGCAGTTGGTGGGCATCTTTGCGCAGATTGGAATCTACGGGCTGGTTGCGGCTTCGGTTGCGCCGGTGACGTTTGGAATCTTCGTGCGCGATGTGCCGACGCGCTGGGCATTTGCTGCGGCACTGGTCGGTCCGCTGGCTCACTTCGTGGGTGTCTTCGGATTTGGCATCGCCAATCCGGCTGTTCCGGCGACGATTGGAGTCGCACTTTCGGCTGTGACGCTGGGCATTGGTGTGATGTGGGCGCGTGCGCCGAAGCATGCAGCCGCTCCTGTGATTTAGCGGCGTTGCTGATAATCGTGCGTGTCCTCGCCCAAATAGTGCGTCGGGTGCGGAAATAGTCAGAACAATTTCCTGATCCAGACGTCGTAGGCTGCGGCGTGTTTCGTGGCCTGGCGGTTGTCGTGCTCTTGCTGGGGTGTGGGGCGAGTTGTCCCACGCCATCCAGTGGTGCGTGCACGTGCCGACTTGGACCCGGACCTGGAGTGTTTGGCGTTGTCTACGTGGACCGCAACGGGTCGGACCGATCCACGCGTGTTCAGAACTTTGGCTTTCGGGACCGCGCGCTTCCCGAGATGCGGATGGACCTCTTTGGTGCCGGCCGAATGCTCTCGTCGCAAGAGACGTGCAGTGACGGTACGTACGCGTTCGGAGGGCTTCAGCACGGAGCATACGTAGTGGGTTTGCGTACGGATCGTCGTGCTGCATCCAAGAACCACGCGCCGCACGCGTTGGACGCACTGCGTCGGGGCGAGATTCGGATCACCACGATCGGAGATAGTTTCCCGAAGGACCAAGCGGACCGACTCTTCCCCGCAGTGAACGCTGCGTTGTTTGAGCGCGCTGGGTTTCGCGCCACCAACCGCAATCTTGCTGTGCGTGGGACAACCGCCGAAGAGTGGCTTCCAGATGCGAACCGCTACTGGTCTCGCTTGGAAGAAGCGTTGCCCGAAACCGACGTGTTGGTTGTGTCGTTGGGCGGAAACGACGTGCTGGGTGGGATTTTCGAGCCGTTCCGATATCTCGACGAAGACGAGACTTCGTACCGTGAGTATGCGTGGACAGCGACCGAGGCACTGAGCGAAGCGCCGGCCCAAATCGAACGCGCACTCGAACACGTTCGCGTGATCATCGAAACCGCCCGTGAGCGACGACCCAACATGGACGTGGTCTGGGTGCTCTATCCGAATCTGCTTCGCGGGAAACCTTGGCGCGACTCGCTCAGCGTTGGAGCGAATCTGTTCATTCCTCGACTCGACGAGATGCTTCAAGAAGCACGACGCAACGCAGCACGAGATGATGTGTTGTTGCTGGATGTCTACGGACTTCTCGAAGACCAAGACGATATCGACGAGTACCTACACGACACGCTTCATCTGAACGATGCCGGTCATCGGCTGGCGGGTGAGGAGTTGTTTCGGACGTTGGGCGGGGTGTTGATCGATGCCTCGCATGAACGGGTGGAGCGTTCCGTCGGGTTGGTTCGTGAGGCGGACCGATGAAGTGGCTTGTGTTTGTGGGCTTGGCCGCTGTTTCAGTGGCTGATGTTTCGGGCGCGGCGGCGCAGTCAGGAGAAGTTGACGTCACCCGTTACGCCGTGCCTTTGGATCAGTCTGGGTTCAACAGTTGGGAAGGGTCCGCAACGCCTGGTCCAGGTCGAGGAAACGTTGGTTTTCACGGGGGATACGTGCTCGAGCCGTCTCGTTTGATCACGGACCATCGCGTCACTGGGGCTGCGTTTGCCCAGGTCGGAATTGGTGGCCGAGTAGCGGTGGGTCTTCGTGTTCCCACGTTGCTTTACGTCGACACAAACGAACTGCGACAACGCGCGGTGGGCGATCCGACTCTCGTAACGCGGATTCGAATCTTCGGTCGTCCTACGACGCATCGATGGCTGCCGGAAGGCTCCGGTATGGCACTGCGGTTTGCCGTTCGTGCGCCTGCCGGTCAACGCGGTGCCCAGATCAGCGAGGACCAGGTCGTTCTCGATACACACCTGATCGCCGACTGGCGTGTTCTCGGTTTTGGTTTTGGTGCGACGTTGGGCTGGCGCTTTCGTCCCGAGCGCCGTGTAGTAGAAGATGTCGTTGTCGACGACGAGCTGCATCTTGGGATCGGACTGGAGCTTCCGAATCCGTTTTGGGCGGCCATGAGCTTTCCTCTGGAAGTACGTGGCTCCGTTCACGCAGCGTCGCCCTTCACGCGCAAGTCGCAGACCGCGTTTGAAGGAATGCTGGGTGTTCGGATCCGCTTGCCGCGTGTCGCGCTCAACTGGACCTTGGGTCGGCGCCACAGTCCGGGGATTGGGAACCCGCGAGTGCGGTTGATGTTCACGCTCAGTTGGAAGCCGCGTGTGTGGGATCTCGATCGTGATGGCGTGCGCGATCGACGTGATGCGTGTCCGCATGAACCTGAGGATCGGTGGGATCGCGATGGTTGTCCTGGTTCGTAAGAGCCTGGTTTTATTGAGCTAACTCGAAGCGCTCATAAAGTTCGCATCCTGGCTACACCAACTCGGCATGCGGTACTTGTGGATTGCGTTGGTGGTGGCTTGTGGTTCGCCTGCTTCCGATGAAGGGATGGATGCGGGCGCCGAGATGGACAGCGCTATGCCGGACAGTGCAACCGATGCGACTGTGCCGGAGTTGGACGCAGGTCGTGATGCGTCGGGTGGCGACCCCGGACTCCTGTCCATCGAACACTTCGAGTACCAAGGTGCGTTTCGGTTCTCATCGAGCGAGTTTGGGGATTCGAACCTGAACTACGCGGTAGGCACCTTGGGGTACAACCCTGAGCGACGGTCGTTGTTTATTGCGGGTCATGCGCAGCACAACGCGATTGCAGAGTTTGCGATTCCGGACGAGTACGGAACCGCGGACAGTGTGGAGATGTTGCCGCTGGTGGAGGAACCGATTCAGGAGTTTCGACAACTTTTGGAGCTGCCCGGCAATCCCGATGGTTTGGATCGTTACACGGGAATGTACTGGCATGAAGGTGACCTGATCGTGCAGGCCAATCGTTGGTACGACGCCTCGGGCGGGGCACGAGACACCACGCTGCGAGTGGTCGAGGGTGATCTCTCTGGGAGTGTTGTCGGCTACTACCAGATGGAAGGGGCCGCGCATTCCGCGGGTTACATGTCACCGATTCCTTCGGAATGGCAGGGCGATTTCGGTGGGACGACACTTGCGGGTTGGGCGTCAAACTACTCGATTATTAGTCGCTACAGCGTGGGTCCGACCCTCTTTGTGTTTGATCCATCGGACGTCACTGGGAGCGAGCCCGGCGTCGTCGCAGCCACGGCTTGGATGAACTTTAGCTACGGATCGGGGAACTATATTGCGTCCGACGCGTTGCACTACGCGTGCGATCGCGAAGATGAAGTCACGACATGTGACGACGATGCGTATGCATCGGCAGTGTGGAACTACATCTCGAAAGCCATGTACGGGTTCATTGTTCCTGGGACACGAACGTACGCCGTGTTTGGGAGTAGCGGTGGAGTGGAGAGCGGACTTGGCTACAAGATCGATCAGGACGACGGGAACTTGTGTGGTGGACCGTGCGCGCGTGGAGCCAACGACTACTACAACTACTATTGGTTCTTTGACGTAGAAGAGATCTTGAGCGCGGACGAAGTGCATGAACCTCGCCCGTACGACTACGGACGTTGGTCGGTCCCGTTCGACGACGACGGTGCGCACAAGATCATTGGAGGCGCGTGGAACCCGGATGAGCAGGTGCTCTACCTCTCGTTGTCGAACGCAGCACAAGTGGGTACGTACGATCGACCTCCGCTAATCCTGGTTTTCCGCCCCACGAGCTAGCCACAGCGATTGGACATGACGAATGGGGGAGGATTTTGGGGACAGGGTCAGATCTGACCCGAACTCCCTCGGAAACGAGTCGTTTTCCTCGATCATCGCTCTTAGCCTTTCCGCTTCTGGTTCCACCCAAACTCGTGAAGGTAGGCCTCCATCAAGTTCGCTGAAGCCTTACCTCGGGCTTTGCGACGCAGCCGTCCCAAGAACGATTCCGATACGCCCATCGCTCTTGCGAGTTGTACCGCTTTGGCCTGCATCAACTGGTCGGCTGTCGCCACCATCACAAGCCGTGCGTCACGCTCAACTTTCGTTCGTGGGCGACACAAGCCCTCGCGGTCGACGTTCCAGATGCGAGACGCTGCGTCGATGAAACCCTGAACTTCGTGGTCCGTCGCCGGCTTGTGTGAGAACTCGGGATCACGGGGAAGCTCACATCGCGACACGACGAACTCATGAAAATCCATCCGGCCTCGCAGGGTGCGGGAGAATCCCAGCGTATCTAGCGTCCACTCGTCATCGAGAAACAGAGGACACGGCGCAAAGCCGCTGACCGCTCGGTGACTCGTCCAATCCGAATGGCTAGGACAGGAAACGACGCCAGCTCGTGGCGGGTTGTTGTGAACATATGCGACCACGCGGCCGAACGACGCTTCGCTATCGATCACGTCGGACGACGGTCGCTCCGCGAACACGGGGCCGAATCCTCCATGCGTGTCGTTCCACCAACGCCCGAAAGATGTGTCGAGACGGTGTAGGAAATTCCCGATTCGAGCTTCGTAGCCAAGCAAAGCAAGATGCACATGGCTGCTCATCAACGCGTAGGCGAGGATCTGAATGCGAGCACGTCGTCGGGCGTGCAGCATGAACTGCTTGAACGCCTCGCGTTCGTACACACCGCCAAGCCGAAACTCGTGATTCACGAAGCGAGCGATGACGTGATGTGGATACCCAGGTGTGTGAGGACGTGCTTTGCGCGGCATGCGCGGTTATCGGAAGGGTGATGCGGCAGTTGCGGATCTTCGGGAAAAAGGGGTCGTTTTCGGGGGAGTCCGGTTCAGATCTGACCCTGTCCCCAAACTGAACCCCTTTGAGATCAGGAGGGAATCGGTGGTAGGTCCTCTGGCTTCCGAAGGAGAGCTCATGGCCTACGATGTGCCCGCCCGCGTTCGCGAAAACGCAGCTACGCCGATCACCAGTCTCGATCGCTACCGCGACTTCTACTCACGCGCGGTCAACGACCCCAACGGTTTCTGGCTCGGCGTCACTCGCGAACGCATCGCTTGGCGCAAACAACCCACGGTGGGTCTCGACGGCTCCTTCCACACGATCAAAGACGCACCGCTCGCTTGGTTTGGCGACGGCACGCTCAACGTCACCGAGTCCTGTCTCGACCGACACCTCGAATCGCGTGGAGACAAAACCGCCATCCTTTGGGAAGGCGACGAACCGGGTCAGAACCGCACGCTCACGTACAAAGAGCTCCACGCGGAAGTCTGCAAAGCGACCAACGCACTCAAAGAACTCGGCCTCAAAAAGGGCGAACGCGCCATCATCTACATGGGCATGGTTCCTGAGGCGGCGATCGCCATGCTCGCATGTGCGCGACTCGGTGCCATTCACTCGGTTGTGTTCGGAGGCTTCTCGGCAGAAGCACTTCGCGATCGCATCCGCGACTGCAACGCAGAGATCGTGATTACCCAAGACTTTGGCCTGCGCGGAAAGCGGTTGATCCCTCTCAAGAGCGTCGTCGACGAAGCCTGCAAGGGCGAAAAGGGCGTCAAAAAAGTCCTGGTCTACAAGCGCACGGAAGAGAACGTGGAGTGGACCGAAGGTCGCGACGTTTGGTGGCACGACGCGGTGGGCAACGCGAGCGCAACCCACGAAGCGGAAGCGTTCGCAGCAGAACACCCGCTCTTCATTCTTTACACCTCCGGTTCAACCGGTCGTCCCAAGGGCGTGGTCCACACTTCAGGCGGCTACATCACGTACGCGAGTTTCACGCACGCCACCGTCTTCGACGTTCGTGAAGACGACGTCTACGCGTGTGTTGCCGACGTCGGCTGGATTACTGGGCACAGCTACATCGTGTACGGACCACTTGCGAACGGTTGCACGACGTTGATGTTCGAGTCGGTGCCCACGTATCCCGATGCAGGTCGCTACTGGGACATGGTGCAGCGCCACAAGATCAACATCTTCTACACCGCGCCCACAGCGATTCGCGCACTTGCAGCGCAAGGCGACGAGTACGTCACCAAGTACGACCGCTCCAGTCTGCGTGTGCTCGGAACCGTGGGTGAACCGATCAACCCCGAAGCATGGGTTTGGTACTACGACGTGGTCGGCAACAAGAGCTGCAACATCGTCGACACCTGGTGGCAAACGGAAACTGGCGGCATTTCGATCAGTCCGATTGCGCCCGCGACACCGACCAAACCTGGCTCCGCAACGTTCCCGATGCCGGGCATCATGCCCTCGCTTCGTACACCTGAAGGCCAGGTGATTCGTGGTCCGGGACAAGGCTTGTTGTGCATCGATCATCCTTGGCCTGGCCAAGCGCGAACGGTGTGGGGCGACCATGCACGTTTTGTCTCGACGTACTTCTCGATGGTCGAAGACGCGTACTTCACGGGTGACGGATGTCGCCGCGACGAAGACGGCTACTACTGGATCACCGGACGCGTGGACGACGTTCTCAACGTCAGTGGTCACCGCATGGGTACCGCAGAGTTCGAGTCTGTGCTCGTTTCGGTGGAAGAAGTGGCGGAAGCGGCAGTGGTCGGGTATCCGCACGACATCAAGGGGCAGGGCGTATACGCGTACGTCGTGCCGCAACCTGGATCGGAAATCGACACGAAGGCACTCAACGGTGCATGTCGCGAGCAGATTGGTGCGCATGCGAAGCTCGACAAGATTCAGGTCGTGCCCGGCTTGCCCAAGACGCGCAGCGGCAAGGTGATGCGTCGCATCTTGCGCAAGATTGCCGAAGGCCGCGGCGATGAGCTTGGCGATGTGTCGACACTTGCGGATCCGAGCGTGGTCGAGAAGATCAAAGAGGGTGCGATCGCTTGAGCGACCCGCGTCTGCAGCGCGCGAGTGAACTCGCGCTTCAGAACAAAGATGGTGAAGCACTCGCGCTGCTTCGGTCCTCCGAGTCAGCGCATCGTCAGCCTGCTGTTGTCGAAGCCACACTCGAAGAACTGCTCTTGCGCTTCGTTGCGGCGGGAGATTTCGCGACTGCGCATCAACTCTTGTTGGAGCGACACCCCGATGAGACCCGCGCGCTTCTACCGCTGTTCGCAAACGACCAAGCGCCTCTGGATCGCACATATCTAACGGGACTGACGAAACGTCACCCCGTTGGAACAGCAGCGCTGCTCATCGCTTTGTTGCCAGGGCGACTTCCTGCTGCGGTTCCATCAGCGCTTGCGCGTTGGCGACTTGGCGATGCATCCGACACCGATGTGATTCAGAGTGTCGTGCACGAATCGCAGGAACGTACGCAGGCGATCCGCGAACTCGCGCAGGCCCTACCATTCGGCAATCCACTCCAGCACCTCTCTCCGGTAGGTGATGGTGTTCAGTTCGACAGCACGCCCGCACTCGTCGCTAGCTTGGCCATCCCGCTCATTATTCTGATCTGGTGGGTTCAGTGCTGATTCGTTAGCGCGTGACCTGAAACCGCGACACGAGCCAACGCTCGTTTTTTCGAACTAGGCGCATCTCTACGTTGGCTGTGCCTTGGCTGGTGATCAGATGCATGCGGATCTCACCACGGTCCTCTTCGACGGTGACGCCGCCACGGAGTCGTCGTGGCGTGTCGCCCATCAAGCCAGCCAGTCCTCGTTGTGCGTCGCGTTGCAGGTCTGGTGTGGAACCCGCTCCGTACACGCGTGCGATGCCCCGCGCGTTGACTTCGATCGGTTGTTCGTCCGGATCGAAATGGGTCAGTGCCTGGGTGATGCGGTCTTGCGTGATCGTTCCGGAGAAGTCTTCCGCGATGGCTTCGAGTTCTTCTTCGTCGCTGACGATCAGCGCATCGAGAGCCATGTAGATGCCCACCACGGCGCCGAGCACCCCCAAAACGATGACGACGCGCTTGAGTTCCACTTCGGCTTTATCGAGGAATTGGGTCCGAAATTCGAGGAGTTCGGGTCAGAAATGACCCTGTCCCCAAAATGAACCCCCAAATGGGCGCATGAAAAAGGCCGGCTTGGGCCGGCCTTTCGTTGTTTGGAACTGCGAGGGGTTAGCGGCGGCGACGCCAGCCCAGTGCGATCAGCACGGCTCCGAACACGGACAACGGTGGGATCATCGCCATTCGTTCGGACTCGTCGGTGGACAGCGCGGCAACGCGGTTGGTGTTGTCGATCACGTGCAGGCGGTTCACGTCATCAGCGACATCGTCGAACACAAACTCGGGATCGACGTCCATCTGCTCGGGTGTCATCCGCGTGTAGAAACGCGTCACGTAACGATTGCGTTCGATGATCGCGCGTGCCTCTGGATCGGTAATCCCACCGAGGTTCAACGTTTCACCAGCATGCTCAACAACCCATGCGTGCGAACCCGCTTCGGCAATCGCGTTGTCGACCTCATCTGCGTATGTGGTCAACGTGGGCGCCGTAAAGTCAGGAGCGATCGCGTTGTAGTCCGGAACCGTTTCGACGTATTCGCCTTCGGGATCGGGACGCGCACGGCCTTCACCAAACGCGAGAACCATCACGTCCAAGACCGGCATCGAGGCAATCGCGGTGATCTTGATGGGCACACAGGGCTTCACGCCGCTGTAGGTGAGAACAACCGGAGGAAGCGTTCCGGAACCGGGTCCGATCGGGTCGTAACGAAACGCGGTAAACAGGTGACCGGTGTAGACGTACTCGTCGATGGTGTCTTCGGCGGCTGCGGGAATGTCGTAGCCGTTGTCGGCCAGCCACTGAAGAATCGCTTCGGGGTCGTCGCTTTCGATCACCGCAGTGAGGTAGTCACCCACGCGCGACTCGTCCCACACACGGACGCCACCGTCTTCGCCAAGGTCTGCGCGTGGTGCGCCCGCTGCAGACAGTCCGCCGCAGCCCACACCGCCACCGCCGCCGCCACCGCGGTTGTTGTTCACAAACCGGAACTGGGGCGAGGTCGCGTTGTCGAGTTCGTCGAACGTGGCTTGGTCGCCGATGCCCAACTCGGGAACGCTGGTCACCGGAATGATCCAACTAAACCCAACGGGGACGCCGCCTTGCTGCGTGTATTGGATCTGCACATACGCGCGAATGCGTCCCTCGCCGAGATCTTCGAACATCACGCGTTCGGCAGCCTGCACCACCGGAGTGGGTCCTGTCGGACCACCGCCTCCGTTGCAGAAGAACCCGCCACACGCCTCTGCGACGTTTGTTTGCGAGTACGTCGTCAGTCCGATCGCAAACGCGCCAAGCCAGGTCAGAAATCGTTTCATGTCACTCCCTCAGATCCACACCCGCGACAGGATGTCACACTCTGTGCCAGGCATCAGCACTGAGCGCGCATCTGGCACGCCATTTCAATGATGTTTCACGATCCATGCCGCGCGACTTCCGAGCATCGTTGAAGAATCTCTGACGGCGTCCTAACGTCCGCGCATTCGAAACCTGGCCGATGCGTTGTGCTGAAGGCCGTTCGGGAGGCGAGATGTTTCGACGTTGTTCGGCGGTCCTTTTGGCTCTGAGCTTTGCCCTGCCTGTTGGGGCGCAACGAGGGACGATCCCCGTCAACATTGAGTCGACGCCTCCGGGCGCGACGGTGTTCGTGGACTCTGAGTCCGACGCCAATCGGATCGGAACCACGCCGATGCGCAACGTGCGTGTCCCGCGCGGCAACCACACGCTGATCTTCAAGCTCGCCAACCACGAGACGCTCACGCAAGCCGTCTATTTTCGACGCCGTCGCGAAACGTTTCGGGTGACGCTTAACGCGCAGTCGGTGCTCGACATTCAAGCTGGCAACGCTGCGGCCACGGGGGCGACGGTTCGCATCGACGGTCAGAACGTCGGAACGGTGCCGCATCGTCAGGTTGTCCAACCCGGTCGTCACTTGGTCCAGGTGGGTCGCGAAGGGTACGTGACCTTCAACCAGTGGACGGAAGCTTCAGGAGGTCAGGTTCTCACCTTGCCGGTGATGCTTGAGCAAGCAGCGCCGTCGACCGGTTCGTTGTTGGTGGCTGGTGATGTTTCGGGCGCAGCGGTGTACATCGACGGAACACCACGCGGAAGTACGCCGACGATGATCGAAGGCCTTCCCGAGGGTGAGCACACGATCGAAGTGCGCGCGAACGATCCTGCGCTTCAACCTTTCCGTCAGACCATTCGCATCATTGCGGGTGAGCGTTTGACGGTGAATGCCACGCTTCGTCCGGCACCTGCACAGGGTGGAAGCCTTCGGATTATCTGCAACGTGCGCGGTGCGGTGATCAGCGTTGACGGCGAAGTGGTCGGCGAAGCGCCCGCGAGCGTGCCGAATATTGCACCGGGCGAACACATCGTGGAGGCGCGCGCGGAAGGATACGAGCATGCGCAGCAGCCGGTGACCATCGAGGCCGGACGTCAGCGAGTCATCAGCATCACGCTGGAAGAAGAGCAGGGCGAGCCTGGCCGCATTGTGGTCAACGCCAACGTCGATGGTGCAACCGTGACGGTGGATGGCGAGGAACGAGGCTCACCGCCCGTGGTCATCGAGGGTGCACCGGCGGGAACGCACGCGGTGATCGTGCGGGCTGCGGGCTACGAGGAGCACCGCGAGACTTGCACGGTTGGACCGGGTCGGAACTGCGAGGTCACCGCACGACTCAACCCAATCGGAACGCCGGTTCGTATCGAAGCGAACGTGAACACGGGTGAGTTTTTGGTCGATGGCGAAGTCATGGGTCCGGTGCCTTGGGAAGGCACGGTGCCGGTCGGTTCGCATCTGATCGAGGTCCGCGCAGACGGGTACCGCACGTACCAAGCGCAAGTGCAGTTGCGTCCGAGCGGCGAGGTTCGCGTGTTCAACGTGGGCTTGGTCGGCGAAGACGAAATGACGCCGGAAGAACGTCAGGAACGCGAGTCGGCGCGCCGCGAGCGGCATCGTCAGGCTGTGGCGCGTTCCGGTGCAACCTTGCCGAACGACCTTGCCGTGCTCGACTTCTCGTTGGGTTGGCCGCACCTGTTCGAGTTTCGTTTGGGGATCGGCATCTTCGATTGGCTCGAAGCGGGCATCGGACTTCGCACGACGTTCTACCGACTGACCGAGTTCGAAGGACGCCTCAAAGCAGGTTACCGACCCGTGCGTCAGGTGAGTGTCGGTGCACAGTTCCGTATGGGCGGAGGCATCGGACCCACGCGCGGACCGACCGATGAAGAGCTGATGGGGTTGCCCGATCCGGACATGCCACCGGAGTACAGCACCAACACGTTCTTCTTCTCACTCGAGGGTCTGTTCAGTCTGCACTTCTTGAACGCAGGCAACTTCACCCTGTGGATCGCGATGGACTACCACACCGATGGCTGGCGCTGGAACGCGAGCGACAGTGACTGTCGCTTTGCGAGTGGGTGCGAGCCTGGAGCAGGAGACACGCAGGTCATGGGTGGCATGGACCTGGCGCGCATCGAGGGGCGTCAACGTGTGACGCGACTTCGTCTGGGCGGTTCGCTCGAGTTCATCTTGAGTTCGAACTGGAACATGTGGGCGAGCTTCGAGGGCATCCTCGCTGGAAACGCGCGTCGAATCTTCGGCGACGTCTGGGGCTTGGGCCACAACGACGTCCAGCTCTACGGACGCCTCGGATTCACTTACAAGTTTGGTTACGTCGAGCGCGACGAAGAACCCGCGCGACCCGCGGATCCGGAGCCCGAAACTCCCGTCACCGCAATGGCGTTCTAACCATCTAGGGGTTCATTTCGGGGACAGGGTCAGATCTGACCCGAACTCCTCCGAAAACACCTCGTTTCTCCCGAGGATCACAACATCTCGTGATCCTCGAGCGGATACCCAAATGGTTGGCGAATTGCGCAGTGGTTTCGCGAGCGGCGCCGCCCGCGAAACCGATGCAATCAGTGAGAGAGTTTGTAGAGCATGGCTTGGATGTGGTCCGACCTGTCGACGAGCTCGTCCGACTGAGGGACAAATCCGAGCGACATTGCCAGCTCAAGACACGCGTGCACCTCACGCGCACTGCCGAGTGCGATGGAGAAGTGATGCGTGCGTCGCTTGCCTTTGAGCGACCTAGCCTCTGCTGCATTGAGCACAACGCTCCGGACCGCGCGATGCATCTGCTGATGCAGCTCACGATCTCGGCCCTCCAGCTTCGGCATCACCTGCTTGTGAAGAATGCACACAAGCTCAATCGACTTTCGGTAAACGATCATGACGACCTCCTCGTGAAGCGCGCTTGCGTCAGTGCAGCGAGTCCGCCTCACGCCGCCTACCGCCCGGAAGCGACTGAGCAGTCAACCCCGAGGAGCAAAGCGACGAGTCGCGAAGCGACGCCGAAGGCGGGGTTTACTGCGAGGAAGCTTTCGGGCACTCACGGCGAGAGCAGGCGGCGAGCAACCCCGCCAGCGCGGAGAGGCGGGCACGCCGGACCCGGCATCGGCATCGGCATTGGCATCGCGTTCGGCTTCGCGTTCGGCTTCCGCATCGCGTTCGGCTTCGCGTTGCGGCTGTTTCTCGGGAAAAGACGCGCAGTGCTTTCCGGCTAAAGTCTTCGAAGAAACTATCGAAAGCCTAGCGGCCACGCAGCGCAGCGATCTTCCGCTCCACGGCTCCGCGATCCGGCGCGTTCTCCGGCAGACCACGCAAGTACTCGCGGTAGTAGTCGATCGCATCCCGTCGACTTCCGAGACGCTCCGCGGTCACGGCAAGGTTGTACAGAACCTCGGGCAGCGGCGCGAATCGGTGCGCTGCGATAAACGCCTGCATGGCGGCTTCGTACTGACCGCGTCGATACATGGCTACACCACGCAAAAAGAACGTTCGCGCTTCACGCGTCAGTTCGTCGTTCGAAGGAGCACCGGTAAACACCTGTGAGCTCTGACGCCGCTTCGCATCCCGCAGAGCTGCAATCCGAGCTTGAACATCCGTTCGCTCTTCAGCGCTCGGTTCGCCACGCCGCAGATAGATTCGGAAAAAACGAATCGCCTGGTCGTACTCGCTCATTCGCTCGTACGCGCGACCCACGTTGAACGCCAGTTCCGGAGCGCGGGTCAGTTCCCACGCACCCTTCATCTTCTCCGCGGCTTCTTGAAAGCGGCCAGCGTTGTACGCCGCGTTGCCTTCTTGGAAGAGGGTGCGCGCGCGTTCCACGTTGTTTTGCGCGCTCGCCGGCAAGGCAAACGCGATCACCAACACGCTCAGCACTGCCCTCATCGCCTGTCTGACTCGCGTCGACGCTCGGACATTCACGAGTTTTTGGCCTTCTCGCGCTGCAGTTCTTGCTCCATGCGACGCAATGAACGCTTCAGCTCCCGGATTTCTCGCTTCGTGGCCAAGTTGAGGCTGCGCGCCAACGAGTCGATGCCATCGTCGATGCGGTCCTGAGCTTGCCCCCGCAGTTGTACAGCCTTCATCAACGCTCGCATCACGCGCTCGTCTTGCATGAACTTGGCGAGCCGAGGGTCTTGGATCAGTTGGATGCCCCGCCGGGCCAGTACATCACGGAGTGCCATCGAGCTCGTCGTCGGGTTTGAGAAGAGGAAAGAGGTCGTGCATCACGCGTTGAAGACTCGCCTTCAACTCGCCGCCCTTTTGCACAAAATGATGCATGCCCAGCTGGTGGAGCAGCTGCAGGTCGTGAGGCTGTGCACCGGCACTGACCGATACGATTTTGCACGCAGGAGCTAAACGTTCGCCACGAAGCTGCATACACACTTCGATGCCGTTGAGTTTGGGCATGTGCAGGTCGAGCAACATCATGTCCGGCGGCTTCTCGCGCAATCGGGCGACGGCCTCTTCGCCGTCGCGTGCTCGGCGAACCGAAGTTTCTTTGCCGGCAATCTGCTTCACGTAAAACGTGAGGATCTTTGCGATGTCGTCGTCGTCCTCGACAATCAACACGTCCATCGTCCCGTCAGGAGGATCGCTGCGCGTTTCTTTGGCGGGTTGGGTCGACTCGGTGATTCGCTGCACCTTCGCGGACTTGCGCTTGCGGTGCCGTCCCATGTTTTTCAACGCGCTTCGAAGTTGCCAGGCCACGCCTTCTGCGCTGGGTGGGCGTTCATCCGGGTTCTTCGAGAGCATCTCGTTGATCAACACGTCCAACCCAGGCGGCAGGTCGTCTCGTTCTTGGGCGATGTCGGGCACGTCTTGGTGCGCCAGCATCGCGAACAGCTCGTGCAGATCTTTGGCGGGGAAGGGACGTCGGCCGCAGAGCATCTCGAACGCGATGACGCCCAACGCATAAACATCGATGAGTTGGCCGCGCCCTTGTTCGATGGTGTTGGTCAGCGCTTCGGGCGGCATGTAGGGCGGCGAGCCCGCGACCGCGGTTTGGCTGTCGACAAAGAACTCAGGCAGAACGAGTCCGAAGTCCATCAGCACAATACGGCCGTCAGGCGTGAGCATCACGTTGGCAGGTTTGACGTCGCGGTGCGCCAAACCGGTACGGTGCACCACTGCCAATCCCTCGGCGATCGGCGCCAAAATCTCGAGCGTCTCTTCGACTTTGAACGGAACACCTTGCTCTGCGCGACTCGAAATGTGAGCAGACAAAGGGACGCCGTAGATGCGCTCCATCACGATGAAGTCGACACCTCGATGCTCTCCGACCGTGTGCACGGTGACCAAGCTGGGGTGTTGAAACTTCGCCAGCGCTTTGGCCTCATCGCGTAGCGGGGGCAGCCCGGGTTCGGGCCACGCGGCTTTCAAGGCGACAGTTCGCTCGAGGAGGTGGTCGTACGCTTCGTAGACTTGCGCCATTCCGCCTTCGCCCAGCTTTCCTCGAACTTCGTAGACACCGTCGACCAACTCGCCCTGCATGAAGATGGGACCGCTGGGCGCATCGATGGGCGCGACGACCTCTTCTTCGGGGTCCGCGGCAACGATTTCAACCGGACGGGCAGCTGCACCGGAGCGACGGCCGCCTACGGGCGGCGCAACGGTTGCGCGCAGGTGGGGGTCATCAGAGGGTTTGGGTTCCTCAGCGATGCCTCAAAATACCACTTTCTGGGGGTCGAGGGTCATCGCAGAGATCGCTCAGCCATCGCGGCGATTGCGCGTTCGATCCCGCCAATCTTGGACGCGACGCCGCATCGCTTCGCGCCGTTGCTGCTGGGCGATCATCATCTCGCGGGCTTCGGAGCGAGTGGGACGCTCGACGAAGCGTCGCGCTGGGTTGCGCGGCCGGTTTCCGCGTCGCCACTCGAAGTGTAGATGGGGGGCGTAGGCGAGTCCGGTCTGTCCAACCAATCCGATGATCTCGCCGCGTGCGACCTGCATACCCGAGAACACTCGTGCTTCGCTCAGATGAGCGTACATGGTGCGGGTGTTGTCCTTGTGCAGGATGATCACCAGGTTGCCGTAGCCCTCAACACCGTTGTCGGCGTACACCACCATGCCGGCATTCGCGGCTCGAACTTCGGCGCCTTCCGGTGCCGGAATGTCGACGCCGTTGTGACGTCGGTGGCGGATTTCGGAACGACGCACAAAGCCAAACCCACGACCCATGAATCCTTCAGGTACGGGCCAAAGCAGCGTGTCTTCAGGTTCCTCGGTGATGTATTCGCGAACGTGTCCGGTAGGCAGACCGGTCAAGAGCCAGTTGAAGAAGTGACGATCCCCGATCTCGAGTTTCTCGGCGAGCTCTGCCGGCGTCCCATGTGCAAGCGGAACGCGGCGAGGTCCATCGCAGTAGAAACGCGTCGCGCGTCGGCAACGTCGTACGGGCTCCATCCACTCCGTCTCGTCGCGTTCCTCCATGGTGAACTCCATGTGGACGGGTTTGACGTCTTCGGCGTCCTTGGCGTCCCAGTGAAGCTCGGTGTCTTCATGAAGCGCGGCGAGCTCATCATCGGGCGAGAAGAACTCGAAAGGAACAGGTCCGAGAAGGACGAGCAACAGGGGGACGGGGAGGCTCCACACCATGGCCAGTGACACTGCCAAAGCCACTGGATCGCTGCACGGGGTGAAACCCTGACAGTTCTGCGTCAGTGGGAGTGGCATGTAGGTGCAGGGCCCACTATTCTCCGCGGCGATGACTCGCCTACTCGTTTTTTGTGCCGTCGTTGCTGGCGGATTCTCGTGTCGTGCACCGGAACCCAACGACAGCGCACGCCGTCAGGGCAATGCAGCGCGAACGGAAACCAACGGAGTTGCTGAAGCTCAACCGCGTCCGCAGCAGCGACGTCAGGCAAATCCCCCAACCCAACCGCCGACAAAACAAGCGCCAGCAACACCGGTAAATCCTCAGTTGCTCAACCCTTCGGCGGCCAACGAAACCGCGCCGGCTCGCTACACGGTTCACATGGATACGACCAAGGGGCCGATCATCATCGACGTCACGCGTGCGTGGGCACCTCAAGGTGCGGACCGGTTCTACAACCTGGTCAAGATCGGGTTCTACACGGACGTTGCGTTTTTCCGCGTGCTTGACGGCTTCATGGCACAGACCGGTTTGCACGGCAGCCCCGAGGTCAACCGAGCGTGGCGCAACGCGAACATCAACGACGACCCCGCGGGTCAAAACAGCAACACGCGCGGCATGGTCAGCTACGCGATGGCAGGACCGAACACGCGAACCACGCAGTTCTTCATCAACTACGGAGACAACTCGCGCCTCGATGGAATGGGTTTCGCTCCCTTCGGACGAGTTCGCGACATGGCCGCCGTGGACCAACTGCACAATCGCTACGGTGAAGGTGCACCGCGCGGACGCGGACCGAACCAGAGTTTGATTCAGTCGCAGGGCAACACCTACCTGCGCGCCCAGTTCCCGAACCTGGATTACATTCGCTCGGCGCGAATCGTGGAGGGTGGCTGATGCGTTTCGCAATCGTGCTGGCGCTTGGACTTTGCATGGCGTGCCCGCCGGCGACCGAGGAACAGGATTCCGACGAACAAACCACCACAGGTGGTGAAGGCGAGACGGAAGTCATCGTCGAGCGCGTGGACGAAAATGGCGACGAAGACGAAGGCGTGCTGAGCGATGAGCCGCCGGCCGAGCAGGCTGTGACGTGCACGTCCTCCAGCGACTGTCCCGACGGTCAGCAATGCTACGGCGAAGCGGGGTGCGACACCACGTGGACCTGCCAAGACCCGCGTCCTTGCACGCGTGACTTGGTCACCTACTGCGCGTGCTCAGGTGAGACTGTCCAAGGAAGCGGTAGCTGTCCGCCTGAACCCTATTCGGCGCGCGGGGCGTGCGGGGGCTGAACTACGAGGGGCGCCTGTACCGGCCGCCGAGCGAAGCCGACGCGTTCATTCTGCAGGCGACGATCGGGTGCAGTTGGAATCACTGCACCTACTGCGACATGTACCGAGACAAGACGTTTCGAGTGCGTGAGCTCGACGGAATCCTCCAGGACTTGGACTTCGTCGCCTCGCACGCGCCGAAGGCTGTGGAGAAGGTGTTCGTCGCCGATGGCGATGCGTTGGTCATGCCCATGGCGCATTGGCGCGCCATATTGAAGCGCGCGCGCTCACACTTTCCGAACCTGCGTCGAGTCAGTTGCTATGCGATGGCGCGGAACATTCGCGACAAGAGTGCCGACGAACTGGCGGAGTTGCGCGAGCTCGGGTTGACCACGCTCTACATTGGTCCCGAAAGCGGTGATGACGTAACGCTCAAGCGAATTGCGAAGGGCGACAGCTTTGCGGGCCACGTCGATGCAGCGCGACTTGCGCGCGAGGCGGGGATGAAGCTGAGTGTGATCGCACTACTCGGTATCGGGATGGAGAGGAGCGAAGAGCACGCCCGCGAGACCGCGCGTTTGGTGACGGAGATGGACCCCGCGTACTTCGCGGCGCTGACCGTGACGGTGGTTCCGGGAACGCCGTTGGCGAAGCTGTCGGCCAAAGGAAAGTTCGAGGTGCCAGCAATCGAAGGATTGCTCGGCGAGTTGCGCACGATGGTGGATTTGGCGCGACCTACAGATGCGCTGTTTCGAACGAACCACGCGTCGAACTACCTGCCCTTGGGTGGACGCTTGCCCCGTGACCGCGAGCGGATCGTTGAAGTGATCGACGCGGCGCTCTCTGGACAGATCCCGCTGCGCCCCGAGCATCTGCGCGGTCTCTGATGCGCTGGTGGGTCGCGTTTTTGTGCGTGGTGGGCTGCGGCGAGCTCGACCTCGCTGAAGTCCTCGGGACCGACGATGGCCCCGCGTTCTACTCATACGAGCGTGACGGACGTACGGTGTTCGTCTCCGACCCCTCGTTGATTCCGGACGACGTTGAGGCTGCGCCGTTTGATGTGTCGCACGTGTCGCTCAACGAGGAACTCGGTGCCGAGCTGGACGCCGCGATTGAAGCCGAGCACGAGCGGCTCGTCGCCACCGACTATTGCGTAGAGGAACGAAGCACGGCAGCTCGGTCGACCCTTGAACAGGCGTGGGAGGAGCAACCGCACTGGGTGGGGATCGGTGCGTTGGTTCTCATGCTGCTGCTCACGGCTCCGTTTGTGGCGCGGCGGGTGGGTGCGCCCAAGTGGATCCGGGTGCTGGTCCTCGTGATTCCACTCTTGCTGCTTCTCGGCGTGCTCACCCACACGTTGAACACCGCGACGCATTCATTGTCTGCGGCGCGCGCTGTTGGCGCGCTCTGTCAGGAAGATGCGCTGGCCAACGCGTCGCAGTCGGAGCAGTTGGGAATCGTTCGCCAGCTTCAACAAGCCTACGCGCGTCGTGCTGCTCGCATCGATGCTGTGATCGAGTCTGCGCGTTAACGCGAAACGCGGGCCCCTAGTGTGGAGCCCGCGTTGCGCTATACTCGCGACTTACTGAAGTCGCCAGCGACGCACGACGTTCACGCTACCCACGCTGGCACGTGCCCCGGTGAGGGTGAACGGAATGCGTTGGGTCTGACCGAATGCTCGCACACGCAGCTGACCGCGGATCGGGGAGGTGTCGTGCTCGTTCACACGGTTGACCTCGATGTAGTAGCGACCGGTTCCGGCGCGGCGAAGACCGACGCGCTCTTGTCCGAGTCGCGTTGCGTCGTCGCCCACGACGTTCGTGCGACCACCCATCCAGCTCAGGCGCGTTCCCTGAGGTGTCACGAGCGTGATGTCGACGTCGCTTCCGCCGGTCCACTCGGCATCCACGATGAGGTCACCGCGAACTCGTTCAGGAGTCGGTGCACGCTCGGAACGTGCCCGCACACTGTCGCGATCGTCGCTGTCGACCATCTCGAGCAGTCGGTCTGCAGCGGCGGAGCGACCCAGAGCGCGCTCGCAGCGCATTGCGTTGGACACGAGCTCCTCGTCGCCCGGACGAATCTCGGCAAGTGCAACGCGGTGTGCACAAGCACGTTGCGCCTTGCCCGCGCGCTCAAAGGCGTTGGCCATGCGTCGTTGCAACGTCACGTTGTCCGATTCGAGGTCGACGATGCCCGAGAGCAGGCGCACGGCTTCGTCGCGACGACCGAGGCGGCCCACCACATCGCTGAGGTAGGTGAGCGCTTCGGGGTCGAGGCGATCACGCTCCAGCCACTGCTTGGCAACCTCTTCCGCGCGCTCGAGGCGACCCGCTCGCGAAAGCGCGCGCACCAAGGAGCGGTGTCGGTCACGGCTATCCGGTTGCGCACGAAGCGCTTCCTCGGCCTCGGCGACACGGGCGACATCGCGCTCGTGGTCCGGCGCGCTGCGACCGATGCGGCCTTCGCGGAACCACACCTTGCGCATGAAGCGACCCGGGCGACGCGGCGCGCGACGAGTGGATGCGCGCAGCTGTGAAGTGGTGTCGGGTCGTGCGACGGGCGCAACGGCCTCTGCTGCGGCCATCGCGTCGTCGCCAAAAGCGTCGACCCCAGACAAGATTCGGGCAGTCATGCGTGGCGCTTGGGCCGGCCGACTGCGCATCGCAGCGCTGCGCGCCCGTCCTGCGCCAGCACCGAACCCACTTCCGGCACCGCCGGCGGTGTAACCGAGCGACCCAAGCTGAGCGACAAGTCCATTGGCCTCGCCCATCTCAGCGTCTTCGTCACCGGTCCACTGAAGGGTGGGGCGCGCACGGTCCACACCAAAGGCACGGAACATCGCTTCGCTTTCAAGAACCAGAAGCGACGTGCTGCGCGACATCACGCCGTAGCCCTTGGACAGAGCCACGATGCGCACGACGTCTTCGCTGCGTCCACCGAGCTCCAAGTTCTCGATGGTCTTGCTCGCCCACTGACGCGGTACGAATGCGTTGCCCGCAGAGGTCGAGGCGGTGACGTTGATCGGGTAGCGCTGTTCAAAGCTTCGGCCGCCAACGTTGCCTCGAAGCACGGCTTCGCCACGAACCTCGTTGCTCGTCATGCGACCGGTGATGATGAGCTCTTCACCTGCGCGAACGGTGGGAAGCGCTGCTGGGGCAACTTCGACGATACCCGCCGGAAGCTCCAGCGTGGCCTTGTCCAGCGACACACCAAACGTGGTCTCGAGTACGGCCATGGCCGCAGCACCGGTGCGTTGACCGGGCACGAAGGGCACGTAGTGACCGCGACCCGCTCGTGCCATCGCCTGAAGCGCGACGGTGTCGGCCTCTTGTCCGATGCCCACCGTGGTGAGCGCGCCCTTCCCGTCGAAGACTTCCGTCATCTCGGCAGCAAGCGAACCAGCACGACGATGACCCACCGTGGACGTGCCGTCACCGATGTATACGACGTGCAGCGAACGCTGCTGCCCGGCACCAAAGCGACCGGCGATCTCGACCGCGCTGCGCATGGTGGCGGAGAGGTCCGACGCACCGGCCGGGTCTCGCTTCTCGAGGAACTCGCGCACCGAGCCGACCGTGGCCGAACTCGGGGTGAGCGGGTCGCCCTCCATCGCGCGACATTCCACGTCGCACGCCATGACCATCACGCGGTCGCGGCGATCCATCTCGCCCACGATGCCCATCGCCAGTCGCGTCGCGCGTTCGTAACGCTCACCGACCATGCTCTGGCTGCTATCGACCACGAGCACGTAGTCACGCTGTTGCGCTTCGGTCCAACCGGGAAGCTCCGGCCGAAGCGCGAACATGACGTAACCGCGTTGGTCGGCGTGTAGCCCGCGTTGCGCGTCGTTGACCTCGCGATCCTCACGGGTCTCCGTGGCGGGAGCCGCGACAGCCTGACCGCGGAAGCCCCAGTAGCGAAGCTCCGAGTCTTGGTCGTCCGCGTAGTCGATGACGAGGTCACCGCTGGGGCGGAAGTCGTTGCGGGTGTAACGCATGCGTTGCGCACCGTTCTCTGCGCTGGTGGCCAGCTCGTACCCACGCGACTTGGCTTGGATGTTCTCGCCTGCGACACGAACGTCGACCTCGAAGTGACCCACGCGGGTCGAGTCGTCTTCCGCGTGTGCCAGCGGGTAGACGTAGCGACGACCTTCACCGTGCGGTTGAACCGTCTGCTCGTAGCTCAGGCGGATTCGGCGCTCGCCGTTGGCGGGAATCGGGAAGATGCGCAGCTCGAAACGGCCACCCTGCTGCCACTCGAGCAACGCGGGGTCGCGCCACGGGCCGGGCACCCAAATGAACTCTTCCTGCTGACGTTGCTGCTCCGGCGTTGCGTTGCGGATCACGCCACGCCAAATCTGGCGCGCACGCTCCTTCGGCACGAACGCGCCTTCTTCCCACTGACCGTCAACCTCAAGGGACAAGCTGGCGATGCGGGCATCGGGCGGAAGCGGGAAGCGGTACACACCCTCGAGAACCTCGGGGCTGTCGTTGCGGAAGGTCTCTTCGATCTCGGTGCGGGCAACGTTGCCCACGACGCGAACCTTCACGGCGTGATGTGCCAAGTGAAGCGGACGCTCTTGCTCTTCGCGCTCGCCTGGACGATGTGCGCGAAGCTCACCCAAGCCTGCAATCGGCGCGTCGTCACCCACATCGCCTTCGAGTTCAGACCAGCCGAGCGAACCCGCAAGGTTCACCGCGGGAACGACCTGCGGGGCAACCGATGCCATCATCAAACCTTCTTGGCCGGTCTTCACCTCGGCGCTTTGTCCGGCGTTGTGCACGCGAACGGCACCGCGCGTGACGCGAACCGACGCCTGCCCATCGTCGCTGGCCGTCAAAATGAACTTGGTGCCGATGACTTCGACCACACCGGACGGTGTGACGTAGCGAGCGTTGGTCGCGTTTTCGATGTGCGCGACCTCAGCCAAGATCTCACCGCGCTTGAGCTCGATCGTGCGCGGGTCGGCGCCAAGAACAAGCTCGGTGTCCTGGTTGACGATCAACACCGAGCCATCCGAAAGCTCGAGACGAGCGCGCGTACGCGGGTCGGTGACCACGCGTGAGCCGGCCGGAAGTGCGCTGCCTTCCATCATGGCCGTTAGCGGTGCTTCGTTGCTTTCGGCGACCACGCCGGAAACCTGCTCGCCTTCGCCGTCGGCGGCGCGAACGATCGTGGCGATGCGGGCGCTCAGTGCTTCTGCGCTGATGTCGACGCCCGGTTCTCCGTTGGCTGCGTTCAAACCAACAACCACAGCGACAGCGGCTGCTGCGGCCAGTGCGCCTCCGACCAAGCCGGCGATCAGAAGCCGATTGGGCTTCTTGGGTTGGGGCAACCCGACAGCTGGCGCATCCACCTGCGTGTCGGCGACCTGCGTTTGAGGAACCCCGCCACGGGGAGGTTCGGGCTGGGGCTGTGCTTGGGGCGTCGCGCCGTCCCGTGCCTCAATGGCTGCGAGAACGCGTTGTTCCAGATCGGCGGGAACCTCGAAGTCTGCGCCCGCATCGGCGACGTGTTGAGCGGTCTTGGCCGCTTCGAAACGCAAGTCGCGCGCGTGTTCGGAGTCGGCGAGGGTGTCGGCCCACTTGTCGAGTGCGGCGGGATCGCCGTCGACCAAGAGCGCGAGCTCGTCGATCATGTCGTTCAAATCATTCATCAGACCATCTCCGGGAACTGCGAGGAGAGCAAAGAGCGAAGGCGCGCAAGTGCGCGTGAGGTGCGTTTACGGGCAGCGGTCTCATCGATGCCGCAGACCGATCCGATCTCGCGGTAGCTGAGTCCACTCTGGTAGCGGAGGACGAGTGCTTCGCGGTCCGAGGGCTTGAGCTCCTCCAGCGCGTCACGCATCCGACTTGCTTTGCGACGTCGGTCGACGACGTCGTCGGGCAAGTGTTCTTCCGAACCGGCGTCGTGAACGAGACGGAGTCGTCGTTCGCGTCGCACGCGTTTGGCGAGTCGGCGTGCGCACATGCGACGGGCGATGCCCATCAACCATCCGCGCAGCGAACCCTCGCCACGATACGAAGCGAACCCGTCGTAGGCGGCGATCAACGCCTCCTGAACGGTCTCTTCCGCTTCGGCTTGGTTACCCAGAAGCGCCATACACAGGCGACCCATTGCTGCACCGTGCTCGCGAGCACAGGCCGCAACAGCCTCCCTTGGACGCCCCTGGCGAATTAGCGCAACGATCGGATCGTCCGATCCCGGCACCACTCTTGCTCCGGCTGCCATCACATCCCCTCGTGACTACGACGAACCGATCCGTGACCGTTTCTCGAGCTGCCAGCGTATCGCGTTGGCGTAACTCTATGATTTCTTTTTATTAACTAGGAATGCGAAATGCGGAACGCGAACTCAAACGAAAATGAGGCGCTTCGCGCGGGAGACCTTCCGCTTCGCGGTTCTGGAAGCCGGAAAGCTCGGAAGCATGGAAGCGGTGGCCCGAAAAAATATCGGTCTCCCCTTTGCTCGCTTGGACTCTTCTGATCTTCCAGAAAATTAAAAGGTCTCCCACCCGACCCGACCACCCGACCACCCGACCGACCAGCCGACCGCGACCACCATCCAACCTTTCAGTCGAAAAAGCGCACCATCACGTAGTCGTCCACGAATGTTCCATCCGGTAGACGCACCAATCGCTTACGCGTGCCTTCGTGGACAAAGCCCTCGGACCGGTACAACGCTTGTGCGCGGTTGTTGTCGGCTCGGCAGTAGAGTTCCAGCCGCAGGATTCCAAGTTCGGGGGCTCGCGCGAGCAAGGCACGGAGCAGCTTTCGTCCCCACCCACGTCGCTGGTGGTCGGGATGAACACCCATCGCCAGCATTCCGACGTGGCTTAGATACGCCGCACTCAGCTTGGAGATCGTCGCTTGTCCAGCGATCGCCCCCTGGTCCTCGGCGACTAGGTGAACCGCGTAGCTTCGATCGCCGAGCGCCTCCACGCTAGGGAGGTCGTCGAGCGAGCGAACCGCACCTCGGCCGTCGACCAAGACCGCGCGTTCCAGTTCCCAGAGCCCTGGTGCGTCGTCGCTCGTCGCATCGCGAATCACGGCCAGAGCTTAGCCGTTTTCGTTCATCTGGGATCTGACACGACGACTGCGCAACATCAGGAGTCCGACCACGACAAAAACAAGTGCACCGAGCGTGGTCGCCGGAACGCCCAAGACACTGCCGCGGTAATCGCTGCGAAGCAGCTCAAGCAACGTTCGAATGAGGCCATATCCGACAACGAGCAACGCAAATCGGCGACCTGGTGCAGAAGTCGGTCTTCTGTAGAGCCACACGGCGAGTGCGACACAACCCATGGATTCATAGATTGGAACTGCATGTAGGGGAACACCGAGCGGTCGGGCGGCGGCGTCGAAATCGTCATAAACCAACGCAATCGGGAAAAGCGTAGGTGAGCCGAAACAGCATCCTGCGAGCAGGCACCCGACGCGCCCGAGCGCAACGCCGAGAGCGGCGCCGGGAGAGGCGGCGTCGGCCCAACGAAGAGGATCGACCCGCCGTTTCTTGGCGATCAGCATCCCACCAAGTGCACCCCCGATGATTCCGCCCACGATGCTCCAGCCTGCACTGGTTAGTGCAGGTTGCAGCGATGGCTCGGGCATGGCGCGCCACGCTTCGAAAATGATCGACCACAGTTTCGCACCGAACGCGCCTGCAAGGACTGCCGCTACCGCGATCTCCACGGTCGGTCGAACCGCGAGACCGTCTTTGCGGGCGCGCCGTGCCGCAACATAGACACCTGTTAACGCTCCGACGACCGCCATCACGGCGTACATGGGGATAGAGCGTTGTGCGTCGAAGTAGGGATGCACTACGACCCGGAGTGAAACGTCGGGTCAGCGTATCCGAGTGCCGTTGGGATCGTGAAGCAATCATCTTCCCACGTTGAGCCAACGCGTAGTCGCAACCGCCCAACACGAATATCTGGTGCTCGCGTCATCACGAAGCGATCTCCTGCGCACACCTCGTCGCGGGCACCGTCCCAAACCAGGACCCACGATGTCAGCGATGGAAGCTCTGAGAGTTGCGCCTCTCCTTCGACCGTGGTCTGAGTGATGAGCCGACTCTCGACGTCCATTGGTCGGGCCGTTTCGAGTGTGCCAAGAATTGCTAAGTTCATTGGCGCGGTTGGAGCGATGGTGAGTTCGAGTGAGCGATCCCCCCAACAGTAGCCACTGCGACACGCTTCACCAGGTCGACAGTCGTGTGTCGCAACTTCGCATCGCGCTCGAGGCAGCTCGTCGTAGGAGTGGCAAGACACGAGTGCGAACGTGACGACGCCGAGTACGGCTACTCGTCGAAACGCCATCCGTAGTCTCCGTCGGGCATGATGCGAGCAATCTTGAGTTGTGTGTACGGCAGCCCGTCAACGCCACCTCGTACTACGTCAACCCAAACAACCCACACGCCTTCATCAAAGGCACCGACGCCAGCCACAAGTCGCTCGTCAAGTCGTTCACAGCTTTGGTAGAACACCGGTTCGTCCCATAGGTACTCGAGATCATCGGTGAGTAGGTCCACGCTGAACTCAGCTTCGAAGGGGCGCTCCGGATTCGCCTCTGTCAGGGTTGCGTTTCCAGTGTAGGTTCGCTCAGCTCCGTCGACCCAACCAGATGGCGCTCGCTCACGCTCAGACTGGTTGTTGCTGATTGTCACCGCCGTAGGGAATCGAGTCGTTCCGTCAGCGTCGAGGAGTTGAGCCAAGCGAAAATTCGCGCTCGATTCGGTCGGCCAGCTTACATACGTCGCGTTCTCTGCTGCTGCGCGAATGCCTCCGGTGACAAGCGTATCGGGTTCATTCCAAGACAGCGCGAATGAATCTGGATTGATCCAGGTTCCCGGTGGCGAATCGAGAAATTCACCCTCTGCACTGATGCGACGAATGAAATAGTGGCCGAGAGGACTTGCGTCCATTCCGGCGAATGTACCGCGTAAAAGCACTGTTGCTGTGTGGTCTCGGTGAATTGCGTAAGCGCTACTCGGGAGGGTGGCGACGCGTGGAACGCCATCCTCTGTGAACTCTGCACTTGGATTTGCGCCAACCTGTTCGGCTTCGGAGAGTGTGCCGGTCGTAATGTCGACGGTTTGAAGCCATGTTGCACCGGTTCCGTTCCGACTTTCTGAGCTCGCGACGACTGCTGCGTCGCTGCTCGTACTCCAGATCCGCACTGGTATCCCAATCGGGCTATCCACAGTACGACAGCGAATCGCCCCATCGCTTGTGCGACACGCATATAGGCTGTCGCCGTCTAATGAGTTATGTGCTCCGAATAGCAGTTCGCCGGTGCTTAGCGCAGAAGTTGGTCCAACGCGCACGGGCAGCCGAGTCGAAGCGAGTTCGGTCAAGCCGATGTCGGACATCTCAAAGAGGACCAGGACGCTTGCTTCCTCTGTCGGAGTCGGGCTGTTCAGGTTCAAGATGCCCCAAACCGTTTGACTCCCCGGCACGGGCTCGAGCCAACTCCAGTCGGAGCCCAGTTCGGCATCGTGCACACTCAAGTTGCCGACGATCGATCCCACATCGCTTACATAGACGACAGTAAGCTCGGTTTGGAACGCGAACAGCACTCCGCCGTCCACTGCATAGAGACGTGCGTCAGGTGAGGTTGTCCCAAGAAGTGTTGCGTGGGCCTCAATACACACGCGACATTCTTGGTAGCGATCCCGTGTGCGAGCACATCGGTCTGGAGCATCCACGCCCACATCGATTGGTGGTGGTGTTGAGTCGCCGCATGCTGCGATGGCGACCATAGCGAGTGCAAATCGCTTCACGGAGGGTTATCTCGGCCGACAGGCTCTGCGAAGCTGTCCACGATCCGCAGTAGCTCGATTGAGTCTGCGTCGCGTATCCGCCGGGGGTTTGCCCCAGTCCCACCAGAGGCTTGACAGTTACGTGTGCCGGGATCGGGTGTCGAGGCAATGGGACACTCAGGTGCATCGGCTAGGGCTCGCACTGAGAGGTCACGACCAAACACGATCCCGCCGACAATGGGGTCTGCAGTCAATCGGTAGAAGAGCTCATCTAGGTTATCCAGCTGTCCTTCGAGATCTTGCGTGAGATCAGCAGACAGCGCGGGCTCGACATCGTTGACGTCCTCCAGCGGAATGCCCCCTATTGTCTCATCCGCACAGTTTCGCAGTCCACAGTTCGTTACCCTACTTGAGCAGCCGCAGCCGGTCACGATTGGTGCGCGTTCGACGGAATCGCTGTCGAAGAAGACTCCCGCTTGTACAACAGCAAAATGCAGGTCCTGGTCCGGAATTCGACGTCGACAGCTGTCGCAGAACGCTGTGGTTGGATGGTTGCGCGGCGCGTAGTACGGCTGTATTCGGGCAACGAAGCGTGCACGTTCCACATCGATGACTTCCGCTCCGAATGCCCAAGTTCCTTCGATACTCGGATTGTCGAGCCTGATGACGATCTCGTAATAGCCTTGCAGCGTAAGACCACCATCGGAGCGGCCACGCCAGTTAGTACGGACCTCTGAAATCCGTTCGTCGAACTCGACGGCGCCACCCTCGCCGTCACCAAAACCAATGAGCCCGCTTGCCGTGGCGCCGATTTGCTGCAACGCCCCGCCGGCGAATTGGCTTACGACCGCAATGCCCCAATGTCCGAGGAGCGGACGGGCAAGTGGCGGGCGGTTTGACACTATCTCGTTCGTTTCACATCGCGCACCAGGAGAGCATCCATTTGCGCGGACGATTGCGAGCAAGTCGCGCGGCGTTGTTCGAACAGTGCCGTCGATGCTCAGGTCGCGCAGATCCTCACGACATTCGACTACTGCTTCGCAGGTCGATGTATCCGGTGCACCAGTGCATGTTGCACATCCGGCGATGTCACCGGGCGCGATGTCCTCATCACAGGATGCTGGGATCTCACCGCAGATTGGTGGAGTGACACCCGACCAAAATGGAGGAGCCTCCGGTCTCGTGTCGTCACAATAGGTCGTCGCTGACCCGACACATACGTCTGGGATACAGAGGGGAACTGACTCGTTGGTAGTGCACGTACCGTTCACACATTCGCGAAAGCCGCCGATAGAGCCCGAGCCAGGGTCGGGGTCTGGACAGTCAAGATTCGTATCGCACGTCAGCGGTCGGTAGCCCGAGCAGCAACCGAAGTTGGTCCCTCCAATCTGAACAAGCTGCTGAGGGGGCTTGAACACCGCGCCGATGCCGAGTGGCATGGCTGCAGCGCGGAAGGGCGGACAAAGACCCGAAGCTTGCCCGATTGATGGTTCGAGCCCCACGCGTGCTGCTGGGAGAACCCTGACTCCATCCATTGGGAACGTTTCAGGAAGCGCATCAACGCCGAAGCGACAGACGTCTTCGGCGCGATAGAGAAACGGGCTGGGGCTCTGCGGGATGTCGGACTCAAGCGGAGTGCAGACATGATCAACACGTCGGCGCAATCCATCCTCACTGAATGAGAGCCCACGAAGTGCCGCACCGAGTATCCCCCTGCTGTCCTGAGTACTGAGTTCGGCTTCGTTGATTTCGTCCTCGCTATCGTGACCTGCGCTAAACGTGTCTCGGAACGAGAGATAAGAAGAAAAGTCCTCACCAGGCTGAACAGGAGATACGTAACCGTTGAATTGATTAGCGGGGATAACTTCGGTGTTGAAGCGGCCACGGAAGTAGGGGCTTGGGTTGCGTTGGAACAGTCCAGGCATCTCGCAGCGAAAACTGGCACGGTCCAGCGTGCTGGGCCCGCAGAGTGCAGGGTTGTTCCGCTGTCCACAGAAGTCGTCCAGCATCTCCCCAAGGCTCAGGAAAACGGCGTCAAGAAGCCCAGCGCGACCTGACCCGTCATCGAGAAATAGGTCGGTGGTGGGATCAAGCGGCGTCGCTGGATCTTCAGCGCTGTCGGGATCAAACTGATCCCACATAAGCGTTGGATGAGGCAGAATATCATCGAACGCAGCGCTCATGCTGCCAAGTGCGTCGCGCAGACGAGCGAACCCTTGCCGTCGGAGCTCGTTCGTTCTCACCGCGAACTCTAACGGACTCTCCCCAGGCAACCTGGCGTACCGCGATCGAGGTCGAGAAATGGGCCGCCTCGATCCAGGATTCACCGTCAGGAAAGAATAGCCCAACTCTTCCGCCAGTCCTGGGTCCGTGGTTCGCCCACACGGGTCGAAATCCAGCGCGGGCTGCACCCGAAGGTCCGCCGAGAACTGGTCGAGTGCGGCATTGGCAGCTCTTCGATCGTCGCGCTGGTCATGGACGAAGAGACGCTCCGCGAAACAGCGTAGGGCTCCGCGTCTAGGATGATCTTCGCGTCTGAAGATCTCGTCCTCGTCCTCCTCACGGTAATAGTGAAGGACGCCAAAGAACTCTCGGACAGCGGACAGAACGCTGGTATCAGGGCGGTTCGCTCCAAGCCCATTGTGGTACACAACGCGCGCACGTCCCACGGCATCAGTGGTGGCGTGCACGGCGCCAGACATCATTACCACCCCATCGATGGTCTCGAAGTCGAACTGACCGTCTTCCTGTCCCGGCCGAGCCAACATGAGGGCGTCGTATTGCATACCGTTGGGACGTCCTGCTGCCCACGCGATGACTGGGCCGTCCGGCTCGTCAGCACTGAAGGTCACCGAGGAAGGGATGCCTCCGTACAGCCCGTCCGCGCTTGCAAGACCGCCGTTGTTGAACAGGTTGGGCGTCGCGTCTTCACCAGCGATGCTGGAGCTGGCGTCGGGTGGATATGACGATATGGTTGCGTCACTTGGTGCCACGACGCGTTGTGCAATTTCTGTCTCGGTGCCTGGACGATAGGCGTAGACCAAACGATTCAGTCCGTCCGTCGCCACCACCGCGATCTCACCGTTCCCGCGAGCGGCGAGACGTGGGTTGATCAATCCGGCGCCCCCAACGATCGTCACGACCTCTGGGTCGGAGAGGAGACCGTCGGGCTGCTCTCCCCACACTTGGTTGCCTCGTGTGGCAACCCAAAAACGGTCGGATTCATCGAGTGCGACGTCGAAGTGTCCCGGCGAAGCAGTAGGTAGGAGGATCGCGGCTGTGCCGCCGAAGCTGCGATCGCTCAGCGTTCCCATCGCATCGTCGCGGAGGTAGCGCAGTGTCACTCGTCCCTCGGTACCGAGGTTGGGTGCGCCATGCACGAGTAAGTAGTCGAACCGTTCTCGTTCGCGTGACTGCCGCGCTTCGATCGCGCAGCCCACGTTTCGTGCTCCGCCGCTCATCGTACGATCGATCACCGTGCTGCGATGGAAACTGCCAGAGGCATCACGAATGGCAACGTGCACGGAAGCAGCTTGATCGAGTTCCCATCCAAGAGGGGGGGGAGTCGGAGCATCTCCTCCGTCAAAGAACGTATCGGTCCAGCACATCACCGCTTCGTTCGCGGCATTGAACGTCAGATCAACTTTCCAACCGAACTCGTATCCTGGCGCGAATCGACAGTTGCTACATCTGTTTGTCCCGGGGTCTCGGCCACACAGGCAATCGACAATTTCCTCAACCCATTCATCCCGGGATGGGTCCCAAAACGTGTGCCGGATCTCGCTACCAGTTCGTCCTTCTCCAAACGTGTAAACAACGTGCGGCACGCCAGTACGATCGATCGCGAACGCGCTGCGGCGACCACCATCCGTGACGAACTTTCGTGGTGGTGCCTGGCACTCTGCCGTCGCGGTGACTCCGTCGCCAGAGTTCCCTGAAGGGTCGGTCCTTGCGATGTCAATCGGGATGGACCCAAGGTTCGGTGGAACGGGAATCGCGGTGACGCAACGACGAATGTCACCGTTCGGCAGGACTTCATCGGTCACGTTGTCGTCGTCTGCACCGAAGCGCACAGTCGCGAACGTCCCGTCCCCGCGTGGAACACGAACGGCCACTCTCTCACCAACCTCTGGCTCTCGTAGAACGACGCAGATCTGATCAATGATTTCGTCATTGGTGTCGGTGTCACGGATCGTGACGTCTTGCTCTTCGACATCGGGAGGCGGAGAAAAGTCGAACACGCCCGGGATGACATCGCCCAAGATGCAGTCGATGCCGCCTCCTGGGCAGACGTCCACGCGGATGTCTACCGCACACGCGGCGCCCCCAAATGCCTCACATAGTCCTGGCGCTGGAAAGATGTCGAGGTCGACAGCAACGATTTCACCAGGGATGAGAACACCGGCTTGCTCGAGCCCGTTGGTGGGGGTGATTTCCACATTGAAATCTGTTTGGCTAAACTCGCCGAGTTCGATCCAATCGAACGGTAGGTCGTCGTCGATACCGTCGTGCTCGCGCGCCAGTACACGATAGGTGTCATTGGTTTCGCATGTTCCGTCTAGACAGGCGTTGAAGAATGCAAGGTCGAGTGTGCGGTTAAACAGCGGAAGCTCTTCGCCGGGTCGAGGCCTTTCAATGCGAGCGGGACCCGTCCGAAAGCAAACGTCAGCGCCTTGGCCGTTGCCGCGAGCACGGCGACGAGCACGCGCGCTTCGGAACGCCGGAACTAGTGGCTCGCCACTCACATCCTGACTTCCCCACGATAGAGGGCCGAGAGCAGCTACCTCTGGAGGTATGAAGGACACGCAGTATTCGGTGTTCGGTGCGAGCCCCGAGTCAGTCTGCGACACGAGTTGGCTCGGCCCTCCGTCGAACTCAGCGTCTGCGCGTGGCTGGAAGCCAAGCAGGTCCTGCGGTGAGACCAGTGGCGTGATGGCGGCCATCGGTTCGCTGAAGGTGAAGCGAATCGGCGAGTGTGTCGCGACGACCGGGTCGGCGCCCAAGAACTCCCCCAGTTCGGGAAACACGATCCAGCGATCAAGTGGCTCCGTGGCGATAGCGGAAACGTCAGCGAGATATGGAGGGTCTCGGTCTGGCGGCGTCGCGGCAATACGAAATCGAAAACGCATCGCGGTCAGGAACACTTCGTCATCCAAGTTGGCGAGGATCGACCACTGAGCGGGGTTGACCTCCACGTAGAGATCGTGGCCGGGATGTTCGGCGATAGTCCTCCGATCAAGATGCGCGCGAATTCGTTGCGTGGATCCGTCACGTGAGATGGATCGAACGCGACGGATCGGGACGTCGATGCGAGTTGAGTCGGGGTCGCCAGGAGACGGTTCGATTGGCGGCGGGGGAGCGTCAGGGATCGTCGATTGAACCAGTGGTCGATTGCCAGCGACGGTGAGATACGCGGCAAACGAATCCTCGGTCACAGTGTTCGGATCAACGGGGAGAATCGTCTCAATCTCAAAGACTTTTCCGACGGAACGACTTGGGTCGAGAACGCGGCCATTTGCATTGACGATCCCTGCGTTGTCGAACAGCGGATTGAACGAACCAAACTCGGCGGCCACATCGCCTGCGGACTGGCAGCCATCGCAGGCTATGTTCTGGAACAAGAATGTGATGATGAGAACGCGCCTCACGGCGTCACCTCGTGAATGTGATACCGCGTAGCTCGATCAATGATTCGCGTTACCTGCGCGTTTCGATACGCTGCGTCATAGTAGTCAGTCCCGGTGATTCGAGTGAGCGACTGCGCTGCTAGAAGAGCTAGAATTGGGTCTGCATCGTTTCGCAGGGGTTCAAGCTCAACTACGACTTCTTCGTCGACACCAGCGCGACCGAGAGCTCGAACAGAAGCCTGCCGTACAAGCGCCGGTTGACTAGGGTCCACACTCGCGGACAGCAGGGAGGCGATCGCATCGTCCGAGAGACCATCTCGTCGTCGCCTATGACACGCGTTCTCCCCAAGTGTTGCTGCCGCCATTGAACGCGTGAGTGCGTCAACGCGTTCATCGGATACGATGGCGGCGAGACCGTCGGAGACAATACAGACGCGTCGGTCGGCTGCCCAAAGGATGGCCCGACGTAGGACTGAGGACGGCACCGACCAGTGGTGCATGCACACGTGGTGATGAGACCTCGGATCGGCGTGCGTCTCTGGGACGAGTACCAAAGAAACCAGCAGAACAAGCGCAGCCACCCTCATCACACCCCCTGTGCAAAAAGGGTACACGAAGAGCGAAGCCAAATCTGGTCAGCAATGACCACGACAGACCCTTGTTTCGTAGGCGAATTCTCGTGTCGTGCTATGGCGGTGGCTATGACCTCCCTCGCGAAACGTCTCGCTCGTATCAAGCCCTCTGCCACTGTCGCCATTGCTCAAAAGGCGCGCGAACTGAAGGCCAAGGGCAAGGACGTGCTCTCGTTCAGCGTGGGCGAGCCGGACTTCGATACACCCGAACACATCCGCGAAGCAGGCAAGGCAGCGATCGACGCAGGTGCGACGCGCTACACGGCGGCGGGCGGTACGGTCGAACTACGCAGCGCTATCTGCAAGCGCAGCGAGGCTCGTCGCGACACGTTCTACAAGCCCGCGAGCGTGGTGGTTTCGATCGGCGCCAAGCACTCGCTCTTCAACCTCGCGGTCGTTCTTTATGACCCGGGCGACGAAGTGATCATCCCGGCGCCGTACTGGGTCAGCTACCCCGAGCAGGTTCGCATGATGGGTGCGGAGCCGGTCATTCTCGAAACACGCGAGGAAGATGGTTTTCGCGTCACGCCGGAATCGCTCAAGGCAACCCTGACGCCCAAGACCAAAGCGATCATCTTGTGCAGTCCTTCAAACCCGACCGGCTCGGCGTACTCGGCTGCGGACCTCGAGGCGCTTGCCGAAGTCCTTCGCGAGCACAACTGCTGGATCATCGTCGACGAGATCTACGGCGAGCTCGTGTACGGAGACTTTGAACAGAAGTCGATCGTGACGGTCGCGCCCGACCTGAAAGACCGCACGATTATCGTGGATGGAGTGAGCAAGACCTACGCGATGACGGGATGGCGAATCGGCTGGATTCTCGGACCCGAAGAAGTCGCCGCGGCGTGCAACAAGATCCAAGGGCAGTCGACCACGAACCCGACTGCGAATGCTCAGGTTGCGGCGATTGCTGCGTTGGAAGGCTCACAAGATTGCGTAGCTGAAATGCGGGCTGCGTTCGAGAAGCGACGCACACTTATCGTTGACGGTCTCAACGCGATCGACGGTGTGAGTTGTGCGATGCCAGAGGGTGCGTTCTACGCGTTCGCCAACGTGAGTGAGTTGGTGGGGCGCAAGGCACCCGCAGGCGTGCTCGAAGACGATCTCGCTGTCGCTGGGTACTTCCTGGATGAAGCGTTGTGTGCGTTCGTTCCCGGAACGGCGTTTGGCGCACCGGGCTATCTGAGAATCAGTTACGCCTGTTCGGAGGAACAGATCGCGGGTGGTCTGGAGCGCGTGAAAGCGGCTATCGCGAAGCTCTCGTAGTTTAAACAACAGTCTCGAAGTCGGCACCGATGCCGATGCCGATGCCGATGCCGACACCGACGCTGACGCCGAAACCGAAACCGGATCCGCCGTGCCCGCCCCTTCGTGTCGGCGGGGTTGCTCGCCGCCTGCTCTCGCCGTGAGTGCCCGAAAGCTCCCTCGCCGTAAACCCCGCCTTCGGCGTCGCTTCGCGACTCGTCGCTTCGCTCCTCGGGGTTGACTGCTCAGTCGCTTCCGGGCGGCGGGCGGCGTGAGGCGGACTCGCTGCACAGTCGCATGCGCGCCTCACGCGGAGGTCGTCATGATCGTTTACAGAAAGTCCATTGAGCTGGTGTGCATTCTTCACAAGCAGGTGATGCCCAAGCTGGAGCGACGCGATCGCGAACTGCATCAGCAGATGCATCGTGCAGTTCGGAGTGTTGTGCTGAATGCAGCCGAAGCCCGGTCGCTCAAAGGGAAGCGGCGCGCATATCACTTCTCCATCGCACTCGGAAGTGCGCGTGAGGTGCACGCGTGTCTAGAGCTTGCAATGTCGCTCGGCTTCGTTGCTCAGTCAGACGAACTCATCGACAGGTCGGACCACATCCAAGCGATGCTCTACAAGCTCTCGCACTGACTCGTGTTTCGAGGGCGGTACACCGCCCTCGAAACATCGCGCGATTCGATTGTCTCTAGAGTGGACCCGGTGCAATCGGCGCAAAGTGCTAACGACGGCGACGTCGGAACACGACTCCAAGCGCCAGCAACCACGCCATTGAAGTGCCGGTTCCGCTGGTCGAGCAGCCTCCGCCGCCGCTTCCCTCACCACCGTCCACACCGGCATCATCGGTAGTTCCGGCGTCGTCCGCGCACGCGCACATCTCCGCACTGAGCGGTGTGTCGCCACCCGGATCGCAGGTCTCGCCGTCGTCGACGACTCCGTCGCCGCAGAATGCGTTCATGCACGAGCTACGACATGCGTTTGCATCGCTGTCGCTGTTGCCCATCTCGCCGTTATCGCACTCCTCGCCGTCATCCAGGATCGAGTCGCCACAACGCGGCAGGTCGCACGTGGTCCGGCACATGTTGGGTTCGTCCGCCAGCATGTCCGCGCCGTCGTCGCACTCTTCGCTGGGTTGAACCAAGCCGTCACCACAAGTGTCGGTGCAGTTGCTGGGGCGAGGATCGTCCGGATTCTCTGGGTCAACAGGCGGCTCCAGACACGCCCAACCGCGCTCGACTTCGCACGCATCGGAGCATCCGTCGCCCGAGTCGGTGTTGCCGTCGTCGCACGCTTCACCGGCCGTTCGGTTTCCGTCGCCGCACGCACGAACGCACTCGCCGGATTCTTCGTCGGCAATGAAGCCAGGTGCACACTCACAGGTGAAAGGAGCGCCGACTTGGTTCATGCACACCTCACCGGTTTCGCAGCGGCCGGTGCCATCGGTACACTCGTTGATGTCCCGACAGGTTACGCCTGAGCCCTCGTAGTGCTCACGACACGCACAGATGTAGCTGCCCTCTGTGTTCGTACAGGTGGCGCGCTCGATGATGTCACAGTCGTCCAAGCCGTCTGCGCACTCATCGATATCCAGACAGCTACGTCCGTCGCCGGTGTAGCCCTCGTTGCACGTGCACTCGAACCCGCCGGGGAAGTTTCGACACATCGCGTTTTCACTGCAGAGCGAGACTTCAGGCGTCAGACACTCGTCGTCGTCCACGCAGGTGGTGTCGACAAAGCTGTACCCGCCGTCGCATGAACACGCGTACCCCAACGCGGTTGCGCCCGGATCGGTTTCGATGCACTCACCTTCGCCGCAGGGATTGCCCGCGCACTCGTTGATGTCGATGCAGGTGCTGCCGTCGAACATGTAGCCCGCAGAGCATGAGCAGGTGAACGAACCCGGCATGTTTCGACACTCCGTACCTCCGACGCCGCACGGGTCGCCCAGGCATTCGTCGATGTCGCGACACGTCGTTCCGTTAAAGGCGTACCCGGTGGGGCACGTGCAGGTGTAACCGCCGGCGTTGTTGAGACACGAACCCACTCCACAAACACCCGGCATCGTCGCGCACTCGTTGATATCGACGCACCGGTCGCCGGTACCGTTGAGCGGGGTGCCCACGCCCTGCCATCCCATGTTGCAGGTGCAGAAGTACGTCCCTCGAACAATCGAGCACTCGGCGTTAGGGTCGCAGTCGTCGGTGCCGGCGAGGCAAGCATCTGTCACCACGCAGGTTGTGCCGTTGAAGGCAAAACCGGGATCGCACGTGCAGGTGTACCCAGGCGTCATGTCCGTGCACATCACACCGTTTGGACCACACGGGTTGGACAGGCACTCGTTGATGTTCACGCAGGTGCTGCCGTTGAACTGATATCCCGACGGACACGAGCATGAGTACCCAGCGGCCGGGTCGTTCTCGCTACAGCTTCCGACACCACAAGGGTTCGGAAAACACTCGTTGATGTCGGTGCACCCAGCTTGCAACGACCGAATGTCGTATCGACGCGTTCCAGGTGTACTGCCACTCCAGTTGTGCGACTGGGTACGGCGATAACCCGTTCCTGTGGAGCCGGTGCCACACGAGCAGGTGTAACGTCCGGTTCCGTTGAAGCCGTCGCTGCACTGACCGCGCGTTGTGCCACCTGACGATGCGCAGTCGTTGCGATCCGAGTCGCTGCAGAGGTTGGCGTTGCTCGGTTCGTTGCTCGAGAATCCAGGGTTGCCACGATAGCTGTCGGGGGCGTTGCCACTGCTCCACAGTCGGTAGCTGTCGCCGAGTTCTTGGCCGTTGCTCCATCCGTCGCCATCGCTGTCGCGTTCGGCGAGCCATTGGCTCCACGTCATTCCGTCCGTGGGTGACGCAGGGTTGTCGGGAATTCCGTTGGGTCCGTTGATGAAGTCATTGCCGAACACGTTCAGACAACGACCCCCACCGGTACACGCGCCACCACCACCACTCGTGAGGTGACAAACAATGCAACGTCCGCCCGTCATCGCGCCCGGGTTGGTGTACCCGTTCGGAATCTTGTCCGGATGAAACGCCAACGCTGGCGACGTGAAAGCAAACGACGCCGCAAGTAAGCCCAAGCACAGTCCCCGCATCGCGCTCATGCTACCGCAAAACTGGAAGAGGCGCCCTCAAGCGCGCTCGAGCTCGTCCATCTCGGCGTCCATTTCCCGCGCCAGATCCTGCAGTTCGCTATCGGTATCGGCTCGCCACTGAATGACACTCTTCGCGACGACCGACCGCGCCAAAAGGGTGACACCGAGCACCAGCATCAGGAGTGTGACCGGTGTGGAGGGCGCGTAACCTCCCCCCAAGACGAGGAAGGTGCCCAGCGCGATCTGCTGCGTGGAGCTGTCCTTCGAAAGAGCCGAGGCGGCCGCAAGAGCGCTCGCAGCTCCAAATCCAACCGCATAAATGTACGGGATACTGTCTGTGAAGAGGCTGGCGTGGCTGGCTCCATACAGGAGTTCCGATTGGCGCTCTGGCGTCAGCACAGCGGGCGGAAGCGCGAACGCGGTGCCGACAACCACACCAACCGTGACACCGATAGCGAGCGCTCCCCATCGGCGTGCACCTCGGAGCTCACGCGGAAACGCGTCGATGCTGAGCGCGACAATCGCCGGAACAAAGAACGCCTCGCCGATGTGGCGGAGGGTGGTGCCGAGCGGGTAGGCGGCTTCCCACAGCGTGAGGCGACCCACGATCAGCGTCGTCAGGGAGATAAACGCAAAGAACGCCGCGGCACCCGTCATGCCCATGCCGATACGAAGTCCCCAAGGCGCTTTCCACCGCAGCGCAGAGAGCGTGAGCGCCAGCACCAACATGTTCGCCGCACCGGCAGCGACGAGCGCCACGAGCACCGTGGTTCGCTCGGCGGGCAAGAGCGTCGCCAGTAAAATGGTCGGGAGGAAGACGCCAGCGAAACCGGCGAACCCGATCCGTTGGTAGAGCGGTACAAAGGGGCGCGGCTGAATCAGCTCCATCAGCGCGAGCCCAAGAGCGATCAAACCGGCAATCCCAGCGAGGTTGCGCGACATGTCGCCAAAGCGCTTCAGCTGAAGCAGCGTTTGGTGGCTGACGTCGATCAGTTCCGGGTCATTGGCCAGGCGGAGCAACAACCGAGTGCCCACCGCGTCGAGCATCGCTGCGAGCGCGGCAAGCCACGCCAACGCCGGTGCTGCGCGAAAGGGAACGCTCTGCGACTCCGGATGCGATTCAGGAAGCCGAGACTCGTTCGCGTCCGCGGGAGGATTGGCTGCCAAACCGAGTGGAACGTATCACAGCTCGGGGGGCAGCTCACCGGTCCAAGTCGGCACGTTGGCGGCATGGAGCCGACTCTGCAGGTCGCGTGCTCGTGTGGTCTGCCACGCGTCCGAACGGGTCTGCGGGTACAGGTCAAAGTCGCCAGCTGCGCCTTCTTCGCCGCGAAGAATATCGAGCGAGACGGACTGTGTGTGCGCCACCAAAAGGTCTGCCAAGACGTCCAGAGGACCGGGCAACATCGGTTGGACAACCGCGAACGTACGGATGCCGGTTTCCTTCAGCGTGCGGAGGATGCGAACTCTCTCGTCAATGCTGGCCGCACGAGGTTCGAACTGTTTCCGGACTTCGTCATCCGCCGTCGGGAGCGACACACCCACCCAAGCGTTGAGTGCCTTCAATCGCTCCAGATCACGAAGAACGAGCGTCGATCGCGTCAGCAACAACGTGGTGCACTCGTGACGCGCGAGAACGTCCAGGCACTTGCCGGTCAGTTCGTAGCGTGACTCCACCGCCTGATAGGGATCCGAAACGATGGGGCAGAACTTGATCGGACGCGCCGGCAGGTGTCCCAGTTCGGCGTCGAGAACTCCGGGTGCGTTGATGCGCGCATCGACGTAGCTGCCCCACGGCACATCCGGCAAGCCCGCCCATCGCCGCAGCGGTGCGAGGTTGGATTGTGCGTAGCAAAAGCGACAGCCGATCACGCAGCCGACATAGGGCGAGAGGGTGTAGAAGCGTTGGTCGCCGAATCCCGCGCGTTCCAAGAGCCGCTGCACCTGCACTTCACGAACGCGTGGTGCATCTCGCGGACTCACGGGCGGCTGCACACTCCGGAAGACGCTGGCTTCTAGATGTTTGGCAACCTCGCGACATAGCTTCAGCGCGGTGTCCGAATCGACCGCAAGCTTGTCGCCTTCCGTTCGGTAGCCGATTCCAAAATGCGGTGTCGTCAGCGCGAACCGTCGCGGTGAGGGGAGGGGGGTGACCTCGATGTCGAGCGGCTCGTTCCGATGTTCAAATCGCAGCCGCAAACCAAGCTCGGTCGAAAGCTCGATCAAGCGCGCACCGTGGATCACCACTCCGGGTCGAAGCGGATCGACCAGCTGTTCGAAACGAGTCCGGAGGTCTTCGTTCAACGCTTCGCGGGAGCGTCACCCTCGACTTGAGGCGTCTCTTCGGCGTGCGTGTGGCAGAAGTAGCAGCTGAACCCTTCGCCGGTTTCCGCGTTGTACTCGGGGGCGTCGAGTGCTTGTCGCATCGCTGGGACAACGTGGTTGAACATGAAGCGAACCATGCGGGGGTGCTCTTGCACCATGGCGCGCTGTTCGTCGCTGCCGCTCGGGTGAAGTGGAAGAATGTCCGGGTTGGGCATCTCGAAGTTGCGCTCGTTCATCGACGCGCCGTGGCAGGTTTCGCAGTTGACGTTGGCGTAGCGCTCGCCGTCGAACTCACGGAAGAGATCGCGGAAGTAGGGGAGCACCTCGGCGCCCATGTACTGACCCTTCTCTTCCTGGGTCATCTCCGCCCAGGGCTTGGGCGGACGCGGAATCTCATCCTCGGAACGGGTGCGCACGCCGCTGGTGTTGTCGGGCGGCGTGGTCTGGGCGGTTTCGTTGCCGGTCGTTTCGGTGTTTTCGGTTTCGTCGGTGCCTTCGTCGGCCGGACCACACGCCACCATCACCGCAAGCAGGGCAACACACACTCTCATCGCAACCTCCACGGCGGGACCATACAGCACTGCCCTACGACTTGAGTTGATATTTCACGACCAACTCGTGCAGCCGACTGCGGGCCAAACCACTACGTCTGGAAGCCTCGGTGACATTCCCACCGGCTTCATCCAATACCCGCGCGAGGTACTCCCGCTCGAACGCCTCCAACCACGCTGTCTTCGCCTCCGCAAAGGGCAGGTCCACGCGAATGCTGCTCGGCATCTCCCCTTCGAGACGCGGGGCACCCACGCGTGCTTCACCAAGCGCGACCAACCTGCGCACAAAGCTTCTCAGCTCGCGGACGTTTCCGGGCCAGCGGTAGCCGGCATGCTCTTGAAGATCCCGGTCCAACGCTTCCAACACCTCCGCGCGATCCGGTGCCATCGCGCGGACGAAATGCCTTGCGAGCAAACGAATATCGCCACCCCGCTCACGCAGTGGCGGCGACTCCAACTCCAACACGGCGAGTCGGTAGTAGAGGTCTTCGCGAAACGAACCGTCGTTCACCATCGCGGGCAACGAGCGATGGGTCGCGGCAATAATCCGGACGTCGACGTCACGACGTTTGGTGTCGCCCAAACGCTGCACGGTGCGGTCTTCCAACACGCGCAGTAGCTTTGGCTGAATCGAAAGTGGGATCTCTCCAATCTCATCCAGAAACACGGTGCCGCCGTTGGCGCGTTCAAACGCACCAGCGCGTTCGGTCTCGGCACCTGTGAACGCGCCGCGCTGATGACCAAAGAGTTCCAAGTCGGCGAGCGTGTGCGAAAGGCTGGCGCCGTCGACCACCACGAAGGGTCCCTGCGCACGACCCGACGACGCGTGCAGTGCGCGGGCGATCTCCTCTTTGCCGGTTCCACTCTCTCCGGTGAGCAGTACGGCGGTCTCCGTACCCGCAATCTTGGCCATCGACGCGAAGAGACGATGCATGGTCGCGGACGCACCGATCAGACCGCCGAAGCGATCCTGACCCTTCCAGACAGCTTGCTTGAGTCGCTGTCGTTCCGTTCGGATCTCAATGGTGGTCGAGCCCAGTCGGATCTGCGTGCCGCCGCTCAGCAACGCACGCTCGACGCGCGCACCGCCAAGCCAACTTCCGTTCTTGCTGCCCAGGTCGCTGAACAAGACTCCCATGGGCGTGCGTTTCAGCTCGCAGTGGAGCCGGGATACGGAGGGGTCGCTGAGCTGCAGCGACGCGCCTCGACTCTTGCCGATCGTCAGGGTGCCCTGGGCAAAAGGATGTTCTTTGCCCCGGTCCTTTCCGTCGACAACAGCGACGATCGCCACGTCCGCCAGGACGTCTTCCAACACGCACGTTGCGGTGAACAAGGTGTTTGGATCCACGCCCCTACCCTATCCGATTCCGGGGTGCTAGACCCTGCGCCGTGACGACAACATGGACAGTTGCCGAGGCTCGCGCGATTCACAATCTTCCGCTGCTGGATCTTTTGTTCCGGGCGCAGACGGTTCATCGTGAGAATCACCCGCCTGATGCGGTCCAGCTCTGCACGCTGCTGTCCATCAAGACCGGCGCGTGCTCCGAGGATTGCGCGTACTGCCCCCAGAGCGGTCATCACAATACGGATCTCGAGCCGGAACGTCTGCTCAGCGTCGACGAAGTCCTGAGCAAGGCCAAGCAGGCCAAGGACGCAGGCGCGACGCGTTTCTGCATGGGTGCTGCGTGGCGTGACGCGCGCAAGGGTCCCCAGTTCGAAGCAGTACTCGAAATGGTGCGCGGTGTGCGTGCGCTCGGAATGGAAGCGTGCACCACACTCGGCATGCTGACCGACGAACAGGCCCAGCAACTGCAGGAAGCCGGGCTGACTGCGTACAACCACAACCTCGACACGTCCAAAGAGTTCTACGGCGAGATCATTACGACGCGACAGTTCCAGGAACGACTGGACACGATCGCGCGCGTATCGAAAGCCGGCATCTCCGTGTGCGCGGGCGGCATCATCGGCATGGGCGAGAGCATCGGCGATCGCATGGGCATGCTGGTGACCTTGGCCAACATGGATCCGCAACCCGAGAGCGTGCCCATCAACGCGCTGGTGGCAGTGAAGGGGACGCCTCTCGAGGATCGTCCGCCTGTGGATCCGATGGAGCTCGTTCGCATGTGTGCGACGGCTCGGATCATGTTGCCCAAGAGCATGGTGCGCTTGAGCGCTGGTCGAACGCGCTTGAGCAAAGAGGCGCAGCTTCTGGCGTTCATGGCTGGTGCGAACAGCATCTTCTACGGTGAGAAGCTACTGACGACGGGCAATCCAGATGTGCGTGCCGACATGGAGCTTCTGGAAGAGGCGGGGATGAAGGCGTTGATCCCGGATGCCGCTTCGCCGACCGATACAGCTTCGATCTAGGTTCGAATCACACACGAAGGACTGGATTCGATTTTTTAACCGGAAGTACGGGAAGGCTGGAAGGCGGGAAGGTTTCGGCAACCTAAACCTTCCCGTCTTCCAGCCTTCCCGTACTTCCGGTTAAAATGTTGCCCATCCCATCGCCGCTGCAAAAGACTTTGCGAGCTGTTTCAACGCGAGACGCGTTCGGACACTCGCACCACGCGATTCGCCTGCACGCGCACACTCACGTTTTGCGAGCCCTGACCAAACGGACGTAGCTGCAGCCGCTGCGTTCCCACCGGCAGCGTGAAGCTTCCGGGTGTGCGACCGAGTCTTCGGTTGCGGAAGTAGACGTCGGCCCACCCCCCCGGGGTGACGATGTTGACGCGTCCGGTTCGTCGGATGGCGCGCATCTTGGTGGGAACGGGGTCGAGCTCAAACTCAAGGTCAGCCGCTTCGTGAAGCTCTGAGTCGGACCCGGTGTCGGTTTCGGACCCGGCTTCGGAATCGGCTTCGGGATTGGCTTCGGCTTCGGACCCGGGATCGGTTTCGGCTTCGGGATCGGCTTCGGAACCGGCTTCGGAACCGGCTTCGGAACCGGTCTCCGTGTCGTTGCGGGTCACCAGCAAGGTCCCGCCAATCCCCACCAACAACGCAACAACCGGCACCGCACGCTTCCACCACGCAGACTGCTGTATTGAGTCTTTTTGCTCCCGCGGCTGCCCTCGATTCTCGTCGCCTGCGGCGACTGCGAGTCTTGACGCTCCGCCTTCGGCTTCGCTGGCTCGCCGCTCCGCAAAAGACTTCGGGGCGGACTCTTTCGCTGCAACCTCCACAGGAACATCCGCGGTGGCGGCACCCTCGCGCGTGGGTCCCGCTTCCATCGGCGCCTGCATCGAAGGCGTCGCTTCTCCCGAACGGATCCGATGCCCGGATTGTTCGGCCGACCGCAACACGGTCTCGACCATCTCGTTCTTGCGCTCACGCCGAACGCGAAAGCGGCTGTCCATCCACTCGGCGACGTCAGCCAAAGCCGTCGGGATTTCGCTACTGCGCAGAAACGTCTCCAACGCTCGGCTGAACTCGCGTGCGTTCGCGAAGCGCTTGTCCAGGTCGCGCTCCAACGCCTGCATCACGATCGCATCGAGTTCCGCCGGAATACCTGCGCGCACCTCTGCCGGTCGCAGCAGGCTCTTCGACTTCACCGCAAGGATGGTGTCGACTTCGTTCTTGGCGCGAAACAAGCGTTCGCCCGTCAGCATCTCCCACAGACACACGCCAAGCGACCAGACATCCGCACGACCATCCAGATCTTTCTCGCCAACCTGTTCCGGCGCCATGTACGCGAGCTTGCCCTTCACGGTACCGGCGTTGGTGGTGTGCAAACGTCCTTCCGCGCGTGCGACACCAAAGTCCAACACCTTCACGGCACCGTCGTATGTCACGAAAAGATTCGGTGGAGACACGTCCCGGTGCACTACGTTCATCGGTGCACCCGCGGCATCCTTGGCGTTGTGGGCAGCGTGCAAACCTTCGGCGGCCTGCGCGATGATGCGTGCACTCATCGCCTGCCACAGCGGCGTGTCCAGTTCGTCTTGATGCTGCAGCATGTGGGCGATCACGCCTCCGACGGACTCGCCGAGCAGGTACTCCAAGGCGATGTAGTAGGTGCCCTCGACCTCGCCGAAATCGAACACACTGCACACGTTGGGGTGGTTGATCCGACTGGTGATGCGCGCTTCGTCGAGGAACATCTCCACCAAGTGCGCTTGTTTGCGTAGGTGCGGATGGATGCGCTTGATCGCCACCGGTCGGTCAAACCCGGCGGGTCCCAACTCGCGCGCAAGGTAAACCGTGCCCATGCCGCCGGAAGCGAGTTCCCAACACAGCAGATAGCGACCAAAGCGTTGCGCACCTTGCTCGACTTCCGCCGGCGTGGGTTCGACCAAGTCTGCGGCCCAACCACCACTCATTCGACGACCTGGGGTGGGTTGGGTTGAGTGTCGGCATCGCGTGTCGCAAGCACAGCGATCACCGTTCCCAACAAGACGGCACCGAGGGCTCCACCCGCGACTCCGAAGATCAGTCGCCAGTTTGGTCCGGCAGGTTGGGTGTCGGGACCGCGCTCCAGTGCAAAGCGCATCGGCTCGCTCGAACTTCCACGCGCGCGGACAAGGGCTCCACCGGGGCCCAGCGCTTCGGCGTACGCTTCAACCACATCCGCTTCGATGCGAATTCGCTCATCGCTTTGCGTCCACGCACCACCTTCAGGCCGTGCAAAGGTGCGCAACGAGAGTACCAAGTCACCACGATCGCCCTGCAACGACGCTTCGAGTTCAAAGGCGCCTTCTTGTCGCTCGCCTCGCAGCTCAAGTCGAAGGGGTTGGGTGATCGACTCTCGTGCTTCGAGAAACGCGCGCACGATTTCCGGCGGTGCATCGGTGGCGAGGGCGTGATCCGGTGCAACTCGCGCCAGACGGTCCAGCGTCGCGCGCATCGCACCCAGCTCACCGCGTGCGAAGTGCACCAGCGCGCGGCCTTCAAGCAAACGAATCCACTCTTGGAGCGTCAGTGACTCGCGCGCCTCCGCCTCATCGAACGCTTCGAGTGCAGCGGCAAACTCTGCTTCCTCATACAAACGCCATCCTGCATCAACCGGCGACTGCGCCGACGCAGTGCTCGCGATCAGCAAGAGCCATGGCGCGAAACGCATCCCGTTCAGCATAACTTACGGGCTGAGGTTCTCGCGCAGCGCTCTGAGGAGCTGAGCGGCGGTCCATGCAGAGTCCTCTCCAGGCACTGTCACCGCTGCGATCCGGGCGCGCTTTGGGAGCGCCGCAGCAACGCGCTTCAACGCAACGTCTGCGCCCGTCGCATCGGTGTCGGCGAGGAGTGTGACCAGTTCGCCGGTGTCGACGCGAAACACAGGATCGATCGCGCGTAGTTGTCCGCGAAGTCCGCGCACACATTCGACCAGCTCTTTCCGAGGCGCAGCAATCAAAAACGCGCTGATCGGTCGACGAAAACGATGTGCCGTGGTCAGTTCGTATTCCAACGTGATCAACAGTTGCGCTCGTGTTCCAGCACCGGTTTCTGCATCGCGTGACGTGGTCGTGGGCGGGCTGGATTCGCGACGTTTGCGCCGACGCTCACGCGCGCGTTCGACCGCCGTGGCCACCGCATCTTGGAGATCCGCCACACTCACCGGCTCTTCGAGAACGACGTCGACGTCCTCACATGCACCAACCACCAAAATTGGAATCCCGTCGAGCACGGCGTCGTTGCGCAACACGCTCACCACTTCCGAGCAGTCCACGTTGGCGAGTTTGGCGTGAAGCAACAACACGTTCGGAGGCTGCCGCGCGACGACATCCAGCACCGAGGTGCCATCCAACGCCACCGCAACGTCGAACCCTGCGGCGGTGCATGCCTCCTCGAGCAAACTCAACCGGAACGGATCCCCGTCGCCGATCAAGACGACGGCGTTGCTCACCGCTTGCGCCCCGCGTCTTCCAACCCGTAGGACTGCACCTTCCGGATCAGATTGCGACGACTGATCCCCAAGGCTTCTGCCGCCCGCGTCTTGTTGCCTTTGGCTTGGCGAAGGCCTTCCGCGATCATGGAACGCTCCAGAGCTGCCACCGCTTCAGGCAAGGTCTTGCCGGCGACCGCGATGCCAGGATCGGCCGCCGCCGGTGTGTCCGGTGCACTGCCACCACGACCCAACGTGGGCGTCAGATGCTCTTCCCCGATCAACGCTTCGTCGCCGGACAGCACCCAAAGACGCTCAATTTCGTTTTCGAGTTCGCGCACGTTTCCGGGCCAGTGGTGGCCCATCAGGCGATCCATCGAGGCACGGCTCAACGCTTTGCGACGCCCATCGCGCTCGCTCAGCCGGTGCAGAAAGTGCTCGACCAGCATGGGGATGTCGTCTTTGCGTTCACGCAGCGGCGGCACGCGAAGCTGCACCACGTGAAGTCGGTAGTAGAGGTCTTCGCGGAACTGATTGTCACGCACCATCGACTGAAGGTCGCGGTTGGTCGCTGCGATGATGCGCACGTCGACGCGCTTGGTTTCGGTCGCACCCACGGGAAGGAACACGCCTTCCTGAAGGACGCGCAAGAGCTTGACCTGAAGCGCAGGCGACATGTCGCCAACTTCATCCAAGAAGAACGTGCCGCCATCGGCGACTTGAAAGAGACCGGGCTTGTCGTTGACGGCACCGGTGAAGGAACCGCGCTTGTGTCCGAAGAGCTCGCTCTCGAGAAGGTTGTCGTTGAACGCGCTGCAGTTGGTGGCGACAAAGCGCTTGTCCCGACGCTTGGACATCCGGTGGATCGCCTTGGCGACGAGTTCCTTGCCGGTGCCGTTCTCACCGAGGACCAACACGGTGGCGTTGGAGCTGCGGATCCGATCGAGCATGCGGAACAACTCGCGCATCGGTGTCGACTGCCCCACGATGCCGGTTTCCTTCACCAGCTCGTCGTCGGTTTTGGGCGGCTCGGTGGCCTCGGCGACTGCCCCAGCTGCGGCGGCGAGCGCCAAACGGGTCTTGCGAACGATGTCCTCGCTTCCAGAGACGCTGACCTTCAACCAGGTCCCGTCGCTGAGCATCGTCTCCTCGTGCGCGTCTTCAGCCATGTGCCGAGCTAACTAGCATGGCGGGGAGTGCGACAGCAACGCACGCGACGAGTTGTCACGGCTCCGCGGCGATCTCTCGCAAAGACAGGCGTTCGAGCGGATCTGCGTCCATTGCGTCACAGTGGGCGCGATTGACCAAGACCAACGCCTCGTCCAGCACGGATGCACCCAAGATGTCTTCGCGCGCTGGAGCTTGGACTGTGAAGTTGAGTGGACACCACGTGACCTCGACGCCGGGACCTCGTGCTCGCACAGCTTCTTCAGGAACCACCCCAGCTGGGTAGGCAAGCGGCAAGCCTTGGGTTCGACAGACGAGTGGGCGTGCCGCGTACACCGCGCAACGCCCATCGATCAGCATGACGCACTCACCCTGCGTGTCGCTGGCGGCTCTCGCGCGCAGCTCTTCGCGTTGCTCCGATGCACGCAACGCGTTTCGAATCGAATCGGCTTCGACACGCGAGACGCTCAACTCCGCGTGACAGCAGGCGCTGCATCCTTCGCCACAACGCAGGTCTGCGCCGCGTTCCTCCGCGGCGGAGAAGAACGCGTCGGCTTTCGCCAGAAGCTGGTCGTAGTGACTCACCGGAGACGCTAGTCTACGCCATCGGATCCTTAAGTACCGCCCGCGGAGTTGCGACTCACGTTTTGCATCGCGTGGCCAAGGATGGCGCATGGGCGATGCCGACGTTGGACGCCGAGGTTGCGCGTCGAAAGCTCTCGAAGCGTGATGCGGCTTTGGCAACCGCGATCGTGTACGGAACCCTCCGTGCGTTGAACCGCGTGGATGCCGCACTCGACGAGCACTTGGATCGCCCCAAGAAACTCGATGCGTGGGCGCGCGCCGCATTGCGGGGTGGGGCGTTTCAAATCCTGTACATGGACCGGGTACCGGTTCGGGCTGTGGTGCACGAAACCGTCGGCGTGGTGAAAGCCAAGCGGGGTCGGCTGGGCGGCCTGGCGAACGCCGTGTTGCGAAAGCTCAAGCGTCCCGATCCCATCGTTGCACCGCACTTGGAAATGCCCTCGTGGGTGATCGACGCGTTTGCGCTTTCGGCGGAACGTGTGGCGGCGATTCAGACCGCGACAGAGCCCAGCATTGACCTGCGTGCCTCGGGTGATCGCGATGCGTTGATCGCTGTGTTGAAGGAGAAGCTGACCGACGCGGAAGTCACGGTGGGGATGTTTGAACAAACCGTCCACGTGCGCGGAGGAGGTGATCCGCGTCGTTGGCCGGGCTACACGCGTGGCGAGTTCAGCGTTCAAGAACAAGGCGCGCAGATCATTGGCGCGCTTGTGGATGCCCAACCCGGACAGCGTGTGTTGGACGCGTGTGCGGGTCGTGGTGGCAAGACGCTACAACTTGCTGGCGCGATGAAGGGTGAAGGTTCGATCACCGCGGTCGATCTACACGAAGCGCGCGTGGAGCAGATCGAGTCGGGTATGCAGCGACTTGGTCTCAAGACGCCGGTATCGATGGAGACGATCGATTGGACGGTGGGTGACGGAGGACTCGAGCCGGGTTTCGATCGAATCTTGGTGGACGCGCCTTGCAGCGGGTTGGGGACACTTCACCGCCGGCCCGAAATCCTGCTGCGTTTGAAGCCCGAGGTGCTCGGGGAGATGGCGACGCTGCAGGCGACCATTCTGGAGCGCGTTGCGCCCTTGCTGCGCCCAGGCGGAACCCTGCTCTATGCCGTTTGTTCGCTCGCCAAGAAGGAATGCGATTCCGAGACGCTCAGTCGTTTTGGAACGCTTGAGCCTTTGGAAGGTGCGGATCCCGACGGAATCCTGCGTCTTGGCCCGTGGCGAGACTGCGATGGGTACCAAATCGCGCGTGTAAGCCGCGCCGGAGGGATTTGACAGCCCATCGGTGCAGGGCTAGCGTCCGCTCTCCCTGGAAAACATCTAACGGGGCGTAGCGCAGTTTGGTAGCGCGCACGGTTCGGGACCGTGAGGTCGAAGGTTCAAATCCTTTCGCCCCGACCATTTCTTCTCGACACATCCATGGCCAAGACTCCCCAAGCTCTCAAGGTGCTCGTCGTCGATGACGACCAAGCGATCTGCGAGTTCATGGAGACGTTCCTTAAGAAGGACGGCTTCGAGGTCAAAACGATGTCGAGCCCCAAGGAAGCTCCCGACGAGATCAAAGTCGGTGGGTACCACTTGGTTGTGCTCGATCTGATGATGCCGGAAATGGACGGCGTCGAAGTGTTGGAGAAGATCCGCAAGGTCGACTCCGATGTCGCCGTGGTGATCTTCACTGGCTATCCGAGTCTCGATACGGCTGTGAAGTCGATGAAGCTCGACGCTGTCGACTATCTGAAGAAGCCGTTCAACCCGGATGAGTTCCGCGAGGTCATCGACCGCGTGATGCGCAAGAAGGGGTTGCTCCGCACTCCGGAGGAAAACCTTCATCGCGTGATCGGAGAGACGATTCGTGGCTTGCGTAAAGAGCGCAGCCTCACCCTCAAGCAGATGGCCCGCCGCACCGGCTTGAGCGTTTCGTTGCTCTCCCAAATCGAGCGTGCCGAGTCGAGCGCTTCCATTAGCTCGCTCTACAAAATCGCGACTGCGCTCGACGTTCAGATCAAGGACCTTTTCGGCGAATACTGAAGGAATTTAGGACGATGCCTCGCTCTATCCACGCGCTGCTCGTCGCCCTTCTCGCGTTCTCCTCGCTCGCACGCGCGCAAGATGCTGCGCCCGTCGTCGTGATCCCGGTTCCGGGTGCGGGGCTGACCGAAGCTGTGGCGAACGCAGTGATGCAGACCATTCCTTCGGGACTTCAGCCCATGGTGGAACGCCGCGAAGTGCGCGCGTTGGCTGATGGCTCCGTCGTGGCAGCGATTCTTCAATGCGAAGGCGATGCGGCGGCTCCGTGCATTGGAGCTCAGATTGCCAACGCGGGTGCGTCGGCTGGCGTGCTGGTTCGCGTGTCGCGTGCAGCTGCCGACGGCCCTGTTCAGCTTCGTCTCGAGGTCTATGACGCGATCACTGGTGCGCCGCGCGGTGAACCGATCGACGTGGAGGTGCCTGCCGAAGCTGCGACCGATCCGGCGCAGATGGTGGTTGCTCTCAACCCCACGTTTGCAGCGATGCGTTCGTCGATGCCGGCGCCTCCGCAGCGCGCGTCGCTACTCTTGGCCATCAACGTCGATGGTGCCGCCGTCGCGATCGACGGTGAAGCGGTGGGCGAGAGTCCCTTGGCCCCCGTCGAAGTCACCCCGGGCTCGCACACCATTAGCGTGACGCGTCGTGGCTTCACGCCCTTCAACCGTTCGGTCGAGGTGACCCTGGACGGCGCGCGGTTGAACCTCGAGCTCGAGCCGGTGCCTGAGATCGCTCAGCGCATGGAGCAAGAAGACGCTGCCGAAGTCGACTCGTTCGTGACCGGCGAGGCTCCCTCGGACGACCCGATCTACACGAAGTGGTGGCTCTGGGCTGCTGTAGGTGGAGCGGTGGTGTTGATCACAGCGATTGCTGTGGGTGTTGCTGTGGCCGGTGGTGGCGGTGGCAACCAAGGCTTCGAAGTTCCCCCGATTCCCCAGATGTAATGGTCATGCGGTATTCGATTCTCGTACTTGCGCTTCTCGCTCTGTCCTGTGGGGATGGAACCGACGGACATATTCTCCGTATTCGAGCGGATGACGGTTCGGTCGGCGGCAACATCATCATTCAAAACGCGGTGCAGCAGATTGAGATCCTGATCATTCCCGATCTCACCAACGGTCGGTTTGAGCCGATGGAACCGCGTTCGTTGGAGGGCGGCACTGCCGAGGTTCGTGTGTCTGCTGCAGGCGAGTGGGTGCTTCGCCTCTCGCAGGAGTACATCGAGGACAACGCGTACACCGCCGGAACCACGTTTGCGATCGACGTTCCGATCTTCACCGATCAAGACGACAACCCCGCGATTCGCGACCCGACTCTGAACGTTCGTTTCTTCCGGAACGGCGAGCGCATTGCCGAAAGCAACCCGCGCTTTCTATTGTGGCCGCCGCCTCCGGCAAACGACCCGATGGGCATGACCGATATCGTGGTGCAGTGCCCTGAGATGTTCCGGCTGCAGTGCCTGAACAACGATTAGTTCGGACGCTTCTTTTCAGCGGGCTGGTCTGCGCACTGGGTTGCCCGCGCGCGCAAGGCACCAACACCGCCACGCGCGTGATCGATGGCGAACGGCGCAATGCAGTTGTTTCGCCTTACGCGTACGAGCATTTCATGCGCGCCGAGATGGCGGCGCAACTCGGTCGCGATGCCGAAGCTGTCGACGAATATCGTCTGGCTCGACTGGGTCCTGCCGATGACGTGTTGATCATCGCGCGTCTTGCAGAAGCGCTCGAACGCTTGGGTCGGCACGATGATGCCGACGCCGTGATCGCCGAAGGTGTGGAGCTCGACGCGGACTCCGAAGCGCTTTGGCTCGCGCGAGCGCGAATCCACGCAGGCCGCGACCAGTTGGAACGAGCCGTCGATGCCGCGGCGCATGCTGCAGAGCTTGCCCCCGAGTCCGACGAGCCCCTCATCGTTCTCTCCGAACTGTTGCAGCGCAGCGAAGCGACCGCGCGTGTCGATGCTGTGCTGAGTCGCGCCGGCGATTCATCGACCGCGTTGCGAGCACGGGTTGTCGCTGCGATTGCCCAGCGCGATGGAGTCGCCGCGGGCGAAGCGATCGAGCACCTGCTTCGCGTGGCACCTGCTCGGATGGATGAGGTCCAGGCTGCCGCGCGCCTCGCACTCGACGGGGAACGACCGGTGCTCGCCTTGCAGCTTGCCCGTCGATTGCCGCAGGACCGGGGCCGTGTTCTTCACATCGAAGCGCTCTTGGCCGCAGGACGACGGTCCGACGCGGCCGTGCTGGTACGGTCTGAACCTTCGGAGTCGTTTGGCTCTGTCGCGGAACACGCGGATTTGCTTCTTCGATCCGGCGAGCATGACCGCGCGATTGAAACCGCAGAAGCCGCGATTGCGCTTGGTGATGTGCGAGGCTGGGTGGTGTTGGGGCAAGCACACCTCAACGAAGGGGCTTTTGCCGCAGCTGCCGAAGCGTTCTCACACGTGCCGATCGGTGCACGTGGCGATGAGGATGCGCGGCGAGGACTTGCAGAAGCGCTTGGTGCAAGCGGGTTGAACGCCCTCGCAGACGAACTACCGGCAGCCGCGCTACCCTGAGCCGTGCGTTGGTTCTTCTTGCTTCTCTTCGTGGTCGCTTGTGGCGACGACTCTGCGCCCCTCGACGCCGGGACAGACGCCGCCGATGCGATGGCGGATGTGTCGTCGGACGTCAGCCTGGATGCGGTCCCCGATGTTGGTGCAGACACCTCCGACGCCGGAACCGATCCGACTGTACTTCTTCCGCGGACTGCGATCGATCCCAGCGAACTCGCGGTGATCGTCAACGATGCGGATCCGCAATCGGTTGCACTCGCCGACGCGTACATCGCCGCCCGCGGGTTGGCCGAGTCTCAGCGCTACACCGTGACGCTCGCCGAAGGTGCAGTGCTGGATCCAGCTGAGTTTGGCTCGGTGTTCGACTCACTCTCACCGCAGTTCGATGCAGCGGGTGTGCAAGCGATCGCGCTGACGTGGACGCAGCCCTATCGCGTTGGCTGTATGAGCATCACCACCGCATTCGCGCTCGGTTTTGACGACATGTACTGCAACACCACCGGTGAAGCGTGTGGTGCCACGGCGCCCGTTGCGTACTTCGACTCGTCATCGACGCAACCGGTGGATGATCACGGCATCCGCCCCACAATGATGTTGGCAGCGACCGACGTGGACAACGGCGAAGCCCTGATCGCCCGCGGTGTGGCTAGCGACGACACGTTTCCGAGCGATACCGGTTGGTTGGTTCGAACCACGGACGATCGGCGGAGTGTTCGTTGGCCCACGTTCCAAAACGTGATCGACCAACACAGCAGCTTCGACTTTCGTTTGATCGACAACAGTGATGGTTCGGGCAGCAACGTCGTGTCGGACGAGAGCGACGTGTTCTACTACTTCACCGGGTTGGCGCGTGTGGCGGACATCGACACGAACGAGTACCGACCCGGTGCGATCGCAGATCATCTCACCTCGTTTGGCGGACGTGTTCCGACGAGCGGACAAATGAGCGTGGTCGAGTGGCTCGAGGCTGGCGTAACCGGGAGCTACGGAACCGTGGTGGAGCCCTGCAACTTCACGCAGAAGTTTCCCAACGTTCCGATCGTGGTCGAGCGCTACCACCGCGGCGAGACCTTGGTGGAGGCGTACTGGAAGTCAGTGCGTTGGCCGGGAGAAGGTCTGTTCGTGGGTGAGCCACTCGCGCGTCCCTTCGGTGCCCAGACCTCCAGCTTCGACGGCTCCATGGTGAGCATCGAAACCAACGCGGTTGTGCCCGGCGAGACGTGGGTGGTGGAAGCTGCAGACTCCGAGGATGGTCCCTGGCGCCTCGTTTTGGAGCCCACAGCGACGGGCTGGGAGCGGCAGACGATCGCCTTTCCCCATGATGGATCGGCCTTTTATCGCCTGGTTCGCCAGCCGATCTGAGTGTTCCAACCAGAAGCGGTCGACCCCATTGATGCCGGCAGCTCAGGTGCCTATCATCCGCCGGCCATGAGCGACGACGCCAAATACCTCGACACCTTTCCCAACTGGCTCCGCAACTTGGGGCACGACGCCGAGGAGTTCGGTGAGCTGCTGACCGTCAAGGACGTGTCGAAGGATGCGGGCGAGGCGATTGCCGGCGGACTGAACTACTTGTTCAAGAGTCTCGACCTCATTCCGGACGGAATCGACGACATCGGTTACCTCGACGACGCGTTCGTGCTGCGTGTCGCCGCCGACTTGGCGAGTCACGAAGACACCGGATCCGCCGACAGCACCCAGTTGGAAATTCTGGCCAAGCTCACCAAAGACTGCGACTTGATTCGCGAGTTCTTGGGCAACGACTACGGACGCCTCGAAGCGTACGTGAAGGGCCTGAAGAACGGAGCGGCCCGCGGGCGTTCGGTCAACGACATCCTCGGTGAGGACGACGTTCGTAAGGAGTTCCTTTCGGATGTACGCGGGTTCGCCAAGACCTACGAGTCGCCCTCGTTTGCGCGCGAAGAGAAGAACCTGATCAAGCTCAAGGCGTTCTTCGACGCCAAGCTTCCGAAGTAGTCAGCCGCCGAGCAGCGAACCGACGCCGAACGTGACGAGGCCGTAGAGGCCGAGTCCGCCTGGCATAATTCCAACTTCCGCGCGAAGCGAATAACCCGTCGGTTTGCCCCAAATGTTGTCGACGCCCAATCGCCCGCCGATGAAGTCGTTTTCGTTCACGTCTGCATCGAATTGCCGAATCGGCGCGATCAGTAGGTCGACGAAGAAGCGCGAGTACGCCGCACGACCGGCGTAGCCGTACCCTTGGATGTAGTACGCGTTGCTCTTCACCCAGGCGTTGCTGTAGCCGATGAACGCAGCCCCGATGAACGCGGGGGTGTGGACCGTGGTGCGGTCCATCGTGAGTTCGTCTTCGGTTCGAGTGCGCCACAGCGAACGCCACGCCCAAACGCCAGCTGTGGCGCCCATCATGCGAAGCCGGTAACCGGGGACGTTGACGTACTGCTCTTGGGATTGTGTGTGGACGTAGTTCCCAACGCGTTGCGAAGACGACTGATAGCTCGTGGTGATGCGCTCGGTGATCACTTCCAAACGATGGCTGTGAAAGAACACCATCGCTTCGCCCATGATCATCCACTCGCGATCGCCGCGGTCGTTGTTCCATGACGTGCCGCCGCCAGCGGTGATGCGGAATGTGAAGTGGTCGCTCGCGTCGTACTCAATCCACGACATCGAAAGCGGCGCGTGAATCTTGGACCAGAAGTACCCCGGAGCGATCCACTGAGCGCGGAGTCCGAGTTCTTGCGGATCGGTGCCGAGGTTGCGGTACCCAACTTGACCGAGATTGCGTGTTTCCGAAGTTCGCCAGCTTTGCGCCGACGCGCTCGACATGATCATCAACGCGCCGAGCAGCCCCAATCCCACTTTCCCCACGAACCTATTCTAAGTCATCTCATCAATATTGGGGAGACCGAGTTTCTCTGTCCGACTCGGAACACCTTCCCCGAGATGCACGTCTTGGAGAGGTGGACGCTCTCTGGATCGATGAACCGCCGCGGTCGCGCGACGCGTTGATGGGCCGAGTCGGACTCGCTGCATCGCTCGCTCCGCTCGTGGTCGTAGTTTGGGTTGCGTTGAGCTACTCCAGTTGCGGTTTTTCTGAACTTTGTCAGTGCACCAGAGTCCTTGCAGCGTGCCCTGTCTTCAGTCTCGTTGCGCTGGGGTTCGCGGGCGCGGGGCGCTTTCGGTTTGAGAGTGCGCGACTCGCAGGCGTGTACGCTGCGACAGGTCTCGTCGCGGCGTTTCTCTTTCGCCTCGCGTACTTGGGCTTCTGCTAATTCAACGCTCGGCAATCGTCAGGATCAAGGGGCGATGATCCGAACCGACCCCGCGTCCCACTTCGATCTCCGTCACGGTCAGATCACGACTCACGTAAACGTGATCCAATCGGGCGGGCGGCAGGTTGAACAACCCGTTGGGCCACGTGAATCCAAAACCATCGCCCGCGAGGTTCCACGCGTCGTCGAATCGCTCTTCCATGCGGCCGTGAAAGCGCGACCAAACCGTCGAGTTGAAATCGCCGGCGACAATTCGCGTTCGCTCGTCCGCAAGCGCCCAATCCGCCACCGCATCCAGTTGGCGCAAGTGCCCTTCCACGTAGGCCGAAGTGCGCGGTGGCAAGGTGTGAACGCACAAAATCTCCACGGAACCCACGCCAAAGGGAATCACCATCCGCGGCCAAGGAAGCCCATCGACCACTTGCAGGTCGGACTCGATCGCTTCCACGCGTGACAAGATCGCGGCACCAAACGCATCGCCACGCGACTCGAGAATGCGATGCGGGTACTCCGGAAACACTCGCTGCTCCATGAAGTGCACCCACACGGGTGACACCTCTTGCAGGATCAACACGTCGGCGTCTGTAGCGAGCAGTTCATCCAGCAGCGTTTCGGGTCGCCGATTGCTCGTCAGCAGGTTGGCGTTGACCACGCGCAGTCGTCGTTCGTTCGCGGCGGGAGGCGGGTCTGCACTCACCACCGGAGGCACGACGTTGAACAAGTGCCAGCACGCGCACACGCCGGCTGCGATCGCCATGCGGTGCTTCTTCTTCCAAATCGCGAAGGGCAGGACCAACCAGATCGGTGCGAAGAGCAGCCAGGCATACGCGTTGAAGATCAGCAATGGCCACAGGCCGTCGTGCCAGACAAAACGGAGCGCGAGCACGGCAAGCAGGCCGCCCGTGATCAGCCAACCCAGGCGCCACCACACGCTCGGCTTCGTTTTCGATACGCGCGCTTCGATGCCCGAAACGTAACCTTCTACGGTGCCTGCGCGTGGTGTTTGCATGGTGGGTCGAATGGCGAAACGTCGAAGAAATCGCTCCGAATTGACTTCCAACCTCGCCCCTCCTATTCCTCTGCCGGGTCAAATACCCAGAAGGACGCCATGAACGCGATTGCGATGACGTTGGTGCTGGTGGGCACGTTGAGCTTCTTCTCCTGGTCGGTGTATCGCCGATTTCGTCAGGTGAAGATCGGAGTGCCTGACGCTCGGTTCCAGTGGAGCTTCGGACAGATGGTCGACCGCACCGCCAAGGTGATGATGGTCGCGCTGGGCCAAGAAAAGATGTGGAAGAAGAAGGGCTACCTCGGTGCCGGTCTTGCCCACATCGTGATCTTCGCCGCCTTCAACGTGCTCCTGCTCAACTCCATTCTGCTTTGGGGACGAGGCTACGACTACGACTGGGACTTCTTCTTCGGACTCCTGAGCACCGACCACATCATCGGTCAGCTCTACTCGCTTTCGAAGGAAGGCGTCGCCGCAGCCTGCATGGGCGGTTGCGCGTTTTTCTGGTACCTGCGCTTGAGCAAGAAGGGCCACGACAGTCCCGATCCAGAGGCCTCCGGCAACCGCGCGCGCATGACGCTCGGCAAGAAGGCGAAGGAGAAGCTGTCCGAGCCCAACATCATCCTCGGCATCATCTTCACGATGATGGCGGCCGACTTCTTCTACGTCGGCGCGCACATCGCCCTCGAAGCCCAAGCGGCCGGCACCGAAGCGCATTGGAAGTGGTACGAGCCGATCGGTTCGTTGCTTGCGATGAGCCTCGATGGTGCGCCGCGCAGCTACGTGAAATGGCACGAGCACGTCGGCTTTTGGTGGCACGCCGCGTGGGTGCTGCTGTTCTTGAACATCCTTCCCTACTCAAAGCACTTCCACATCCTGACGGTCATGCCGAACGTGTTTGCGTATGACCAAAAGCCGCAAGCGCTTCCGCCCGTGGAGGACTTGGAAGGTCGCGTGGAGCGCGAAGAGACACTCGGTATCTCCACGCTTTCGGACCTGACCTACAAGCACATTCTCGACCTCTACACCTGCACGGAATGCGGTCGTTGCAGCGACAACTGCCCGGCGTACATCACCGATAAGGTGCTTTCGCCGAAGCACCTGACGCTTGCGGTTCGCGACCATCTCTACGCCACCGAGCCCGAGATGTTCGGCAAAGACGATGCGGTGCGACCGCCGACCGACGGACCTTTCGTGTTGTCGGAGACCCCGAGCGAGAAGCTGCCGATCAAGACGTATCCGCCCGCTCCCGAAGGCGCGTACTTCCTCAGTGCCAAAGCAGGAGCCGAGCTCGTGGGCGACGTGTTGCACCCGGACGTGATCTGGAGCTGCACCAGCTGTCGGGCTTGCGAAGAGCAGTGCCCGGTGATGATCAGCTACGTCGACAAGATCATCGGCATGCGTCGTGAGTTGGTGATGATGAAGGCGGAGTTCCCGCCTCAACTCGAGACCGCGTTCCGTGGCATGGAAGTCAACGGCAACCCCTACAACTTCTCACGAATGGATCGCGGTAAGTGGACCGAGGGTCTGGGCATTCCCACCGTGGACGAGAACCCTAGTGCCGACGTGTTGTACTGGGTCGGCTGTGCCGCGAGTTTCGATGACCGCGCCAAGAAGGTCGCACGCTCGGTGGCGCGCTTGCTTCAAACCGCAGGCGTTGATTTCGCGATTCTCGGGTCGAGCGAGTCGTGCACGGGTGACCCCGCCCGACGCGCCGGCAACGAGTACCTCTTCCAGATGTTGGCCGAGACCAACGTCGAAGCGCTCAAAGAAGCCAAGGCCGAAAAGAAGACGATCATCACGGCGTGCCCGCACTGCTTCAACGCGCTGGCCAACGAGTACCCCGACTTTGGTGGGCACTACGACGTCGTGCACCACACTGACTTCCTCAACGGGTTGCTCACCGCAGGGAAGCTCGTTCCCACGCATCCGGTGAGTGCGACCATCGCCTATCACGACAGCTGCTACTTGGGTCGCTACAACGCGATCTACGAGTCGCCGCGCGAAGTGTTGGAGAGCATCGACGGCGTGAAGCTCGTCGAGGTGGAGTACTGGAACAAGGGCCAGGGTCTTTGCTGCGGTGCTGGCGGTGCGCAGATGTGGATGGAAGAGACCGGCGGTACGCGCGTGAACAAGAAGCGCACGCTGCAGCTTCTCGACACGGGTGCGGATACCGTCGCAACCGGTTGTCCGTTCTGCATGACCATGATCAGCGACGGCATCAAGGACGAGGGGCAGGACGAAACCGTTCAGCAACTCGACATTGCCGAGATTTTGGCCGAAGCGTGTGGTGTGAGCGACGCGCGTCTGGCTGCGAGCGCCGCCGAGTAGGACGTGCCCGCGCTTCTTCAGGCTGCAGAACGCAGCGCCGAGCTTCCGAGTGGCTACGGTGCGGCGCTTCTGCAGTCGCTGCTCGCCTTGATGGCGGTGTGCATCCTCGCGTGGGTGGTTCTGCGCTGGGCGTCGAAGTCCGGGATGGGCTTTGGCAAAGGAAAGCGGGTGAAGCTGTTGGAGCGCATTCCGTTGGATGCGCGTCGTCATCTCTACTTGGTCGAGGTCGGCGGCAAAGTCCTGCTGCTCGGTGCAGGTGACGGAGCCGCGCCGCGTTTGATCAGCGAGATCGATCCCGATTCGCTACCGGAGCTCGAAGAGCCGAAGAAGGCGTCGTTTGCGGATGTCATGGCGAAGCTGCGCGGCTCGCAGGAAGAGTAGCGCTAGCAACTAGCGGCGCAGCAAACCCCGAAGGCGCATTGCCATCCTCGCCGCGCTCAGTTGCCCCTTTCGGTCGACCGCGTGGAACGGATGGATGTCGCACCGACGAAGTGCGAAGGGATCCGTATCGCGCGTGTTCGTGCCCCAGGTCGTGCTGACCGCACACACGTAGCCGGCTTCACGCGCCACTCGACGCACGCGGGCATCGTGATCGCCGTTGGGATAGCAGAAGGTGGTCACTTCGCGCTCGAGCTTCTCGGTGAGCACTGCTTTGGATTCGACCAGCTCTGCGCGTAGTTGTTCGTCCGAAACCTGTGGCAGCAGTGCGTGTGAAATCGAATGACTGCCAACTTCGTGGCCATCGTCGGCCAACGTGCGCAGCTCATCCCAAGTCATCATTCGCGCCCATGAAGGAATGCTGGAGTTGGTCCACTCCTCCAACTCGGCGACACGTTCTTCACGCCGCGTGGGATGAAGCTTCTTGGCCGCGCCGATGATCGCTTCGACGCGGTCCGCACCCAATGGCTCTCCGATATCGATCCCCTCGTCGAGTGCCTTGAGCAACGCGAAGCCCATGCGATCGTGCCAAATCGCAGAAGCCTCGACGTGTCCTGTGGGTGCATAGAACGAAGCGCGTACGTTTTGCTGGTCCAACACCGGGCGTGCGTGTTCGAAGTTGTCGGCTTGTGCGTCGTCGAACGTAATCGCCATCAATGGAGCAGCGTCCCCTTCGCGATGTCGCGCGAAGGTTTGTGCGAGCGTTCCCAGTTGATAGCTCCGCGCAAAGAGCTGTAAGAACCACTGGAGTTCGTCGGGCGTAACGCACATTCCCGGAATCGCGTATTGCTCGCGCAGCTCGTTCGGAATGACGCGGTGAAACGTAGCGATGGTCAACGTACCTTGGCGCGGTTCGCTGAGCCCGCTGCGCATCAGCGTCGTTGCCACGACGTCGCGTACGGAAGCCTTGAGCGTCACCCTCAGAACGTTGTGCATCTCCCAGATAAGCGCAACACCACTTGCGCTGCTGCATCAGACTGGTAGCTCTGTGGAATGCGCTCCGGTCGTTGTTTGGCGTTCCTATTGGTCTTGAGCTGCTCGGGTTCCTCCGAGCCGACCTCAGAATCGGAGTCGAACGCGGAAGCCTCAAGCATGTCGTCGTCTCGGATGGCGGGCCCGCCTCGACCCACCATGGAAGCGGCACCCGAACCGCCTCAAAACGATGAGCCGGATCCTGAAGACCTCGAACACTTCGACACGCCAGGGGAGGGGGCTCGCCCGCAAGCCATCGCGATCGGTCAGTGGGTTCGCTATCGCGTCGCGTGGCGTGAAGGTGCGCAGTCGACCACCGAGTATCGGGTGGTCGATCGTGAAGACGATTCGTGGTGGATCGAGATGACCGATCGGCGCAGTGGTCAGACGCGACATGTGCGCATGCGGGTGCGACCGGGTCGTGGTGGTCGAACGCACGAGTTGTTGGGTCTCTACTTCAAGACTGGCAACGAGGAGCGCGAGGTTCCTTCACGGTTGTTGAGTGTGCAGCAACAGCAGATGCAGACCTGGATCGATATTCTCTTTCCGAGCGACTGGGATGGGCGACCGCAGGAAGACGTGCAGGTTCCCGCCGGCATTTTTCATGGTGCGTACAAGGGCGAGCAAAATCTCTCGTTCAACAACACCGAGGTCGTCGCGGACGTGTGGCATCACCCACAGGTTCCGTTGACGGGAATGGTGAAGTTCCGAGACCAAGCCGAGGGCGGGCATACGCTGCAGCTTGTCGCATACGGAACCGAGGGCGCGCGTTCGGCGTTCTAGCGGAATTTTTGACGGCGACGCCCGCGAAGCGGAGGCTGCCGCGGATGAAGAAGCGCTACCTCCGCAAGTCGGCCGTCGATACTTGGAAGCTCGCCAGTTACGTGCCCAAGCCCGCGTTGCCGCCCGAGCCCGAACCGCCCAAACCGCGCGAACTCGGCCTCGAACGTCGGATCTGGAACGCGCTTCGTCGCCTCTAAACCCGCTATAGTGAGTGCATGATCGAGGTCACCCAGGCGCTCCTCGACGTGCTCAACTCGGGCGAACGTGCAGCTCTCGCGACGGTTGTCCGGACCTCGGGTTCAACCCCGCAAACGCCCGGCGCCCGACTGATTCTGCGCGCAAACGGCGACCTTGTCGGGACCGTCGGTGGTGGTGCGATCGAACACGCGGTCATCGATGCGCTGCGCGGTTGTCTTCGCGATCACAAGCCGCGCACGATCGTCTGGGACCTGGGCCGCGACCTTGCGATGTGTTGCGGGGGGCGTATGGAGGTGTTCGTGGAGCCCATCGAAGCGAGCGCAAAGCTCTATATTTTCGGGGCGGGACACGTGGCCAAACCCACCGCCGCGCTTGCACAAACGGTCGGTTTTCACGTGACCGTGATCGATGATCGCGAAGAGCTGAACACCGAAGAGCGTTTTCCCGGATGTGCCCGTCTTCGAGCGGAACCCGTCGAAGCTGCCGAGCAACTCGAACTGAGCAACAACGATTGGGTGTTGATCGTCACCCACGATCACCATCTCGATGAAGGAGCGCTCGATGTGTTTGCGCGCGGTCCACATCGCTACATCGGCATGATCGGAAGTCGGCGAAAAGTCTTTCGCGTGCTTCACCGCATCCATGCTCGTCGTGGCTTGCCGCCGTTGGAAAAGGTGTATGCGCCTGTCGGGTTGGACATTGGTGGGACGTCGCCCGAAGAAATCGCCGTGAGTGTGGTCTCCGAACTGATCGCGATTCGCCACGGCAAGGGTGCCCAGCACATGCGCGCAGTGGACGACCCGCGACTGCGCAAAGTGCTCGAGGGTCAGCTCACGCCTGAAGCCGCCGCTCTAGAGTAGCGCTCCGTTTTTTTGGTCCGCGATCACGACGTCTGTAAGCTCTGTCCTACATCGGAGTACATCATGATCAAACGTCGCCGAATCGTTCGCCGTGGAATCCGTGGTCGCTGCCAAGCGGTCGCGTTGGATGGTTTTCGCCTTCTCGGGGAGCAGATTCTCGACGTGTCGCCCTTCGGGCTGTTGGTCGCTGCCGACGCGGAATCGAAGCTTGGTGAAACCGTCGTCGTTTCGTTTCAAGCGAGAGGTCGTTGGTACGACGCCGTCGCGGAAGTCGCACGCGTCGTTGAAGGATGGCGTCCGTGGGATCCCGGCTACGCGATCGGTCTGCGCTTTACGCAGATCTCCCTCGCGGATCGACTGGAGCTTCGCAAGCGTCTTCGCGGTGTTCCGCCGCCCGTTCCGCGTCGCGCGCTTCGCGCCGCAGCCTGATTGCGTGTGCCCAAGCCCAGCGCATAGGCTGTCGCATGCGCTGGTCCTTGGTTCCCACGTTTCTTGTTGCGCTGCTCGCGTGTGGCGATGATGACTCGGTCGATGCATCCACCGATGCGACGACCGACACGACGACAGATGTTGGGGACTCGGTCGACGCGCCAGTCGATGTGGGTATCGACGCGCCGCTCGTTGACGCGGGCACGGACGCGGGTGCTTTGGTGGAGGTGCCGCGTCCGCCCCCGGTGGTGTTTCCAGACACGATCGGAACACTCACGGTCGAGTTGCGCACCGCAGACGTGATGAACGCGGGCACCGACGATCCACTCGAGGTGTGTCTGTCTGCGTCGCGTTGTTTTCGTCTCGACACACCTGAGGTGAACGACTTTCGACGTGGAGACATCGATGTCTTTCAGATCGAAGGCGTGGACATGCCGCGCAGCGAGGTCGATCGGGTTGCGATTCGTACTGCGTCACCGATCGATACCAACAACGACCGCTACACGCCGGGGTGTATGGCGCTGCGCTTCGATGGCGAACCGGTCTACTGCCAAGACACCTTTCCCAACCACATCGGCACAGGACCGTCCGAGGGCGAAGTTGTGAGCTGGTCGGATCCTGCTGGACTTCACGAAGTCTGCGTCACGTGTGAAGAGCGGGGAATCGTCACGCACGGAACGGTTCTTGGTGCACCGAGTACCGACACGGTTCGGGTTTGGGTGCGCACGGATGCCACGCGCGATGTGGCGTTGATGATGGCCGAGCCCGGAGACGATCCGGTTGCTGTGGCGTGGGCACGACCGCGACCTGAAACCGATTACAACACGGTGCTCACTGTCGACGGACTGCCATCGGGAACAGCGTACGAGTACTTCGTCGAAGTCGACGACACGCGTACGGGCAGTATCCCCGTCTCCACGACCGACGAGACTTCCGCAGTGCGCTTCGGATTCGGCTCGTGTTCGCAGGAGCTCGCGCAGCCCATCTTCACGCAGTTGGCGTTGGAGAGCCTCGACCTCTTTTTCTTCGTGGGTGACATTCACTACGGCAATACCGGTGAGCGTGCCGCGCATCGTTGGAACTACCGACGCTTTCGCTCGATCCCCGACCGACGGGGCTTTCTCGCCGCGACACCCATGCTCGCGACGTGGGACGACCACGACTTCGTGGGGAACAACAGCGACGGAGGATGTGTGGGTCGAGAGGACGCCTTGGAAGCGTTCCGTGAGGCGTGGCCCAATCCTTCGTTTGGGATCGATGGGACACCCGGCGCGTTCACGCGGCACCGCATGGGGTCGGTCGATTTCTTTCTCACGGATTGCCGGTACCACCGCCCGCGAGTCGACGACCCTCGCCGCAACTGCGCAGCCGAGGTTGCTGCGCCAAGTGATCGGGCAGGTGGACTACTTGGCTCTGCACAGTTCGATTGGTTGGTTTCAGGACTCTCGTCGTCCACGGCACCGTTCAAGGTTGTGGCGTGTGGGAGTCTGTTCACCTCGAGCGGCGTCGATTCGTGGGCGAGCTTTCCCGAGGGACGCGACCGCTTGATGCGTGAACTTGCGGACGCGGACGTCCAAGGCGTGGTCCTCGCGAGTGGCGATATTCATCGCAGCGAGATTCGTCAGTTCCCGCGCGAGGGGGCCTACACGTTGACCGAGTTGGTGTCGTCGCCCTTGGCGCAGTACGCACGCGACGACAACCCTGGTCGAACCTCGTGTTCCGGCTCCGACGCCGAATTTTGCTACCACTGGGATTCGTACATCACGGTCGACGCGACAGCGGAGCAGCTGCACGTGGAAGTGCACGACGAAGATGGTGCGATCATCCACATGCGGGATCTCGCTCTGGCCGACCTTCAATAGGTGGATCCAACGATCACGCGGACTTCCCGATCGAGGGTCGGTTAACTAGTTAACCTGTCCCCAAAGTTAACACCCATTAGCGCCAACGGTATTTGGTCATCGAAAGTCGACCTGCGGGGCTGAACTTCACGCCTTCGGCTTCCAGCTTTCGTTGTTGGCGCTTCACTTTGGATCCGCGGTCGACGCTGCACTCGCCTTTCGAGTTCACCACTCTCCACCACGGAACATCCTCTGGGCTTTCGCTCATCGCCCAACCCACCACACGTGCGGTCACGCCTTCCATCTCGAGATGTTCAGCGACGCCTCCGTAGCTCATCACGCGTCCGCGCGGGATCTTCCGGACGAGCTTCCAGATTGCTTTCTTCTTTCCGCTCACGTGGTCAGCGACGCTTACTCTTCGGCGGCAGCCGGATCCGCTTTCGTCGCGTCTGCGTTTCGCACTGCTTCGATGGCCCAGAACACGGCTTCTGGCGTCGAGGGGCAACCAAGGTCCACGCGCTTGGTTTCGCCAAACGCGCTTACCGCGTGTCGCAACGCTTCGCGTGCACTCATGGCCAACATGAACGGCGGTTCGCCCACGGCCTTGCTTCCGTGGATCACCGTTTCTTCGTGCGCCTTGGGCATCAACTCGACGTGGAACGCATCCGGGCACTCGCCCAACGAAGGAAGCTTGTACGTACTCGCGCCGGCGGTTTGCAGTCGACCGGTCTGCAAGTCCCACACAAGCTCTTCACGCGTCAGCCATCCCAGGCCCTGCATGAACCCGCCTTCAACCTGACCTCGGTCGACCAAGGGCGAAATGGAGTCACCCACGTCGTGCAGGATATCGATCCGCCGAAACTCGTACTGCCCGGTAAACCCATCGACTTCGACTTCAGTGATCGCCGCGCCGTACGCGTAGTAGTGGAAGGGCTTCCCGACACCCTTGTCCTCGTCGTAGTGGATGTTTGGCGTGGCGTAGTAGCCGGTTGAGAAAAGCGGTACTCGCTTGAGGTACGCCTGCTTGGCCACCTTCCCGAATGGGATGGCTTCCTCGGGCTTTCCTTGCGGAAACACTTTCCCGTCGTCGAACACGATCGTGGACTCGTCGACACCGAAGATCGCCGCGGCAACACCGCTCAGCCGTTCGCGAATCGCGACGCACGCCGCACGCACAGCCTGGCCGTTGAGATCAGTTCCGCTCGATGCTGCGGTTGCAGATGTATTGGGAACCTTGTCGGTCCGCGTGGGCATCAGTCGCACCGTCTCGACGTCGACCCCCAGCGCGTCCGCAGCAACCTGCAGCATCTTGGTGTGCAACCCCTGGCCCATCTCGGTTCCACCGTGGCTCACCTGCACAGAGCCATCGGCGTACATGAGTACGAGCGCACCGGCCTGGTTGAAGAACGCGGTCGTAAACGAGATGCCGAACTTCACCGGCGTCATCGCCAGGCCACGCTTTCGGTGCGGGTTGGCTTGGTTGAACGCTTCGATCTCAGCGAAACGCTTTTCGAACTCGGCGCTCTTGGTCAGCGAACCCCAAATCGTGCCCAGCCGACTCGGATCCTTGATGGTCTGCCCGTAGTGCGCTTTGTCGCCCTCTTGATAGAGGTTTCGCTCACGGACTACGTGCGGCGGAAGATCGAGTGCACGGGCAATCCGGTCCATGACCTCTTCGATCACCACCATGCCTTGCGGTCCGCCAAACCCGCGGAACGCGGTCTGTGACGTCTTGTGCGTCTTGCACACCCGTCCGGTCACCAGTGCACTCGGTAGGTGATAGGCGTTGTCTACGTGGAACATTGCGCGGAACAACACCGGCTTGCTGAGGTCGAGGCTCCAACCACCGTCGCTGTAAAGCTCGGTCTTGAGCGCCAGTAGCTTTCCCTCGTCGTCAAAGCCGACGTCGTAGTGCCCCAGGAACGGATGCCGCTTGCCGGTCATCGTGAAGTCGCGCTGTCGGTCGAGACGAAGCCGCACCGGTCGTCCTGTCTTCACAGCACCCACCGCGGCAACAGAAGCCCAGGCGTTGGCCTGCACTTCCTTTCCACCAAACGCGCCGCCCATGCGTAGCGATTGGCAGGTGACTTCGTGCGATGCGACACCGAGAACACGCGCGACGATGAGCTGTGTTTCGGTCGGGTGCTGCGTGGAGCTGTGCACCATCATATGCCCGCTCTCGTCGACGTACGCGAGCGACGCTTGGCTCTCCAAGTAGAAGTGCTCTTGCCCGCCCACATGGACGGAGCCGTGCAAGCGATTCGGTGCCGTGGTCAGCGCTTCATCGATCGAGGCGTGGCCGTCCAACCGCTCAATGCGCAGCAAGTCGGTGTGAAAGCTGTCTTTCTCAACCGCATCTTCGATCGTGAGGATTGCAGGAAGCTCTTCGTACTCCACCACCACTTTGGCCGCGGCAGCCCGTGCTTGAGGCTCGGTTTCTGCGAGCACCCACGCCACGGGATGGTTGTGGAACTCGACAAGAGTCGGGAAGAGCGGTTCGTCTTTTCGGGCGGCTCCAACGTTGCCTTCACCCGGAACGTCATCGTCGGTGAGCACGCACGCGACGCCGGGCATTCGTGTCGCGTCCGCGGTCTCGATCGAAATGATCTGGGCGTGCGCAACAGGAACGGTGACGGGCCACGCGTGAAGCACATCGGCAAACCGAGGTGCCAAGTCGTCGGTGTAGAGAGCTTCGCCGGTAACGTGACCTTCGGCGCTCTCGTGGGGAATCGCTTTGCCAACCCAGCGTTTCATTCCGCAGCCTCGGCTCTCTCTGCTTCGAGTTTCTCGATCAGGCGGGGAACCATGGCGCGTCGATACGCGGCACTCCCTCGGTGATCGCTGATGGGCGTAAACGCGTTTTCCAGTAAGGGTCGCACTCTCGCGACTGCTGCAGCATCGAAGGGCTGTCCGACCAACGCAGCTTCCGCGTCCAGCGCGCGCACAGGCGTGGCCGCGACACCGCCGTACGCCAGCCTAGCTTTGGTGACGATTCCTGCATCGTCGGTCCACAGGCCAAAGCCCGCGGCGACGGTAGAGATGTCGTCCAAAATGCGCTTGCTGACTTTGAAGAAGCGCTGAAGGTTGGGCAGCGGCTTGGGGATGCGTACCGCACTGACGACTTCGCCGTGTTCGAGCACCGTTTTGCGATAGCCGGTGAAAAAGTCGGCGAGAGGAATGGCTCTTTGTCCGTCGCGTGAACTGACTTCCACCGCAGCATCGAGTGCGAGCAGAGCAGGGGGGCCATCGCCGATTGGCGACGCGTTGACGATGTTGCCGCCGAACGTCGCCCGGTTGCGGATCAGGCGGCTGGAGAAGAGCGGGAAGAGTTCGTCGAGAATGGCGCTGTGGCCGTGCAGGACTTCTTCGACTTCGCTCAACGGAACCGCGGCACCGATTCGAATGTGGGAAGGTTCGTCGTCGATCCCCCGCAATTCCGGAATCGCGTCCAATCCAATCAGGACATCCCAACGCGCGTCACGTTGGTTGACCTCGACCACCAAGTCCGTGCCGCCTGCAATCAGCTTCGCTTTTGGATGAGTGTTGAGAAGCGTGAAGAGGGCATCGAGTGACGTCGGGCGTTCAAACCGACTCTCGCCACACTCGTAGGCAAAGGGGCGTCTCTCGGGCGCCTTGCGTTGCAAGCGAACCAGGTGCCGATCATCGGCCTCGGGGCTTCCCAACGACGCGAGTGCATCGCGAATCGGTCGATAGCCGGTACATCGACACAGGTTGCCGGAGATCGCTTCCGGGTCGACTTCGCCAGGTGTTCGTTCCGCGCGGTAGAACTCCGCAAACAAGCTGACGACGAACCCGGGCGTGCAGTAGCCGCACTGTGATCCCCCGGTGTCGACCATCGCTTGCTGCACAGGATGAAGTGCTTGATCCCGGATGCCCTCGACGCTCACCACTTCGGCGCCGTGCACTGCAGGCAGCAACACGAGGCAGCTGTTGACGGGCACGTATCGGGTTTTGCCGTCCGGCCCCTTGCGGACAATGACGACTGCGCACGCGCCGCACTCGCCTTCGGCGCAGCCTTCTTTGGTGCCCGTGTGGCCTTGATCACGAAGAAAGTGCAGCAAAGGAGTGTGGGGGTCGATCCCACCTGCGCGCACTTCAGTACCATTCAATGTGAAGCGAATCTCCATCGAGCGGGCATCTTACCAGGACCGTCTCAACGTGACTCCCCCAGTTGTGGCAGGATGGACGTAATGAGTCGTGCCCTGAGCATCGTCGGAATCCTGGTTTTGGGCTGTGGCGGTGGTGGCGGAGCAGAACTCTTGGTCGACCTGCGTACCGATTTGGTTCCGGGCGTCGAGCTGGGGGAGGTCACCGTCGAACTCATTGGTGACGAGGTCACGCTTTCCCAATCCCGCATCGCTGCGTTGGCAGACGACTTTGTGGGCGGTGAACGCATCGCTGAATTCGATGTGGGCAACGGACGCGCGGATCTTCGCGCGAGGCTCTTCGGCATCGATGGAAGCCTCGTTGGAGAGCGACGAGTGCGCGTCGAAATCCGAGGCACGACCGGAACCACAGTGGTGTTCACGCGCAGCTGCCTCGACGTGGAGTGTCCGCTCGACAACCCGGCTGCAACCGAATGCCTCAACGGGTCGTGCGTAGAACCCGAGTGCACACCTGAGAACCCCGAGGCGTGTGGCACCGTTTCGTGCGCGACGAACGACGAGTGTCCTACCGGTGCCGAGTGCTCCACACCGGTCTGCGACGACGGCGCGTGCTTCCTCGCGTCGCTTCCGGAGAGTTGCGAGTCAGGTTTCGCGTGTGTGCCGAGCACGGGATGCGAGGAGATTCCCACTGGGACCGACGGTGGCGTCAGTGACGACGCATGTGTTTCGGGCGGTGAATGCGACACCGGAAGCGCTTGCGAAGTTGGGCGCATCGATTGCTCATCGGGTTCGCCAGTGTGCGTGAGTGAGGGCGTCGAAGCTGAGGGCGTCGTGTGCCGCGAAGCTGTCGGCGAGTGTGACGTCGAAGAGCTATGCGACGGTGAAGCACCGGAGTGTCCGGAAGACATGTTTGTCGATGTGGGCACACCCTGCGAAACGGGGTTCTGCAACGCTGGAATGTGCGGTGCATGTGAGCCAGGCGCGGAGTGCGACACGAGCAACGCCTGTGAGCGCGGTGAAATCGTATGCACCGACGGCATGCCCTCATGCGAACCGGTGGGTGTCGAGGATCCAGGAGTCGAATGTCGGGCAGCCGCTGGCCCCTGCGATGTTGCCGAAGCGTGCGACGGCACCAACCCGACGTGCCCTGCAGACGTCTTGGTGGACAGTGGAACCACGTGTCGGGGTGCAGCGGACGTTTGCGACGAGCCGGAATCCTGTGATGGTTCATCCCCTGCGTGTCCCGCGGACGGCTTCGCAGCTGCCACTGTCGAGTGCCGCGCATCGATGGGCGCCTGTGACGTTGCCGAGACCTGCACGGGGCTCGGCGCCGCGTGTCCAGCGGACAGGTTGCGCGATTCGACTTCGGTCTGTCGCTCCGCAACGGGCGAGTGCGACATCACAGAACAGTGCGATGGTGTGTCGACGACCTGTCCCGACAACGAGTTCGTGAGTGCAGGGACATCATGCAGTGGTGGGTTCGTTTGCGACGGCGCAGGAGGTTGTGTCGACCTCGGGTGCGGCGATGAATGCAGCACCGGTGCAGCGTGCGAGATCGGGATCGTCGATTGTTCTTCGGGGTCGCCCGTTTGTGTGCGTGACCGTTTCCGCGACCCCGGTTTTGTCTGCCGGGCATCGGCGGGAGCATGTGACGTCGCAGAAACCTGCACCGGTAGCTCAGCCGCGTGTCCAGGCGATGGATTCGCCACGGGCACGGTGTGTCGGAGCGCTACGCAGCCCTGCGACATCGAAGAAACCTGCGACGGAACGGGACCGAGTTGTCCCTCCGATGCGGTTCGGCCCAACGGATTCGTGTGTCGCGCGGATGCGGGTGTCTGCGATGTCGAAGAGACCTGCAACGGCTCGAGCAAGTCGTGCCCCTCGAACTCGTTCGAACCTTCATCGGTTGTGTGTCGAAGTGCCGCCGGCGTGTGCGACGTCCAGGAAACGTGCACCGGATCGAGTGCGGCGTGTCCCAGCAACGTTCTGCGCGATTCCAGCTTCACGTGTCGGTCCGCATCGGGTGACTGTGACGTCGCCGAGACATGCACGGGAAGTTCGGTCAATTGCCCCGGCAACGGATTTGCGTCGAGCTCGACGATTTGTCGCGGTGCTGCGGGACCGTGCGATGCGATCGAGACGTGCACGGGTTCAAGCGCAAATTGCCCTGGCAACGGCTTCCTCTCCAGCAGCACGGTCTGTCGTGGAACGGCTGGGGTCTGCGACGTTGCCGAAACGTGCACGGGTTCTAGCGCCGCGTGTCCGACCGACGGTTTTCTTTCGTCGAGCACCCAGTGCCGCGCAGCGAACGGTGTGTGCGACGTGGCCGAGAACTGCACTGGCTCGAGCGCGACCTGTCCGGGCAACGGGTTCGCGTCTTCCTCGGTGCAATGTCGAGCGTCGGCGGGGACGTGCGACGTAGCCGAGAACTGCACCGGGTCGAGTGCGAACTGTCCTACCGACAGCTTTCAGCCATCATCGTTTGTGTGTCGAGGCGATGCAGGACAATGCGACGTTGCCGAAACCTGTCCGGGCAACGGTCCGGCGTGCCCAAACAACTCGTTCGAGCCCAACGGCACGAGTTGCACCCTCCCGTTTGGATTCCCTTGTTGGGTTACGACCTGTCAAAACGGCCTCTGCCAAGAGACGGGCGATACGTGCGGGCCAACTCAGTTCTGCTGTGAGTTTGGTTGTCAGAGCTCGCCTCTCTGCCCCTAAGCCACCTGGTCTGAGCACGCCTCCCGTGCCACGCTTCGCGTTATGCGGATCGTGCTGCTGTTGAGTCTGCTCGCCGGATGCGGAGCAAAGACCCTGCCCGGAGAACCCGCAGCCGGCGGCGGTCGTGACGCGGGACGCGACGGAGCAACCGATGCCCCCACACCCGATGTCGGCGCACCAGACGCGATCATCGAAATCGACGCGGAAGCCTGTGGTGGCGACTGCGACGACAGCATCTTCTGCAACGGCCGAGAGGTCTGCACGGTCGATGGTTGTGTGAGCCTGGGACTCGCCTGCGAGGACGGCGACCTGTGCACCGAAGATTCGTGCGATGAACGCACCGACTCGTGCAGCTATCGCCCAGCCGATGTCGACCGCGACGGAGACATGCTTACGGGGTGCGACGGCGACTGCGATGACACCGATGCACGCATCTTTCCTGGCGCGACCGAGGTGTGTGATTTCGTCGACCAGGACTGCGACGGACGCGTGGACGAAGGAACGCGAAGCCAATGTCGCGATTGTCGACCAGGCTGCATGGTCGTCACGTTACCCAACGATACGGGCACCGATTGGGAATCGATTGCAACCGAGATGGAGGGCGTTGAAGTCGCTCCTGATGGTTCGCTGGTGTTGGGATCGTCCCGAACCGAGTCCGACTTTGCGTGGATCTCCAACACCGAGTTCGGCACGGTCACCAAGCTCGATCTGACCAACGGTGCACAGCTCGCGGAGTACGACTCGGTGTTGCTGGACGGATCGAACGATGGGCGCCCGCCCGGCGAAGTGTGCACGACAAGTGATTTTGGTGGTGAAGGTTCGGGCAACTGTCCCTCGCGAACAGCGGTGGATCTTCGCGGCAATGTGTACGTTGCTAACCGTGCGTTCGAGAATCAGGGAACGGTCACCAAGATCGCGGGCAACGAAGAAGACTGCATCGACCGCAACGGCAACGGCCGAATCAACACAACCCGTGACGACAACGGCAACGGCGTGATCGACCCCGGAGAACTGCGCGGCCAGGTTGATGAGTGTTTGCTTTGGACCGTCAACGTCGGTGCTTCCAACTCGATTCCCCGCGCGATCGCGATCGATGCAGAGGGCTTGGTCTGGGTTGGACTGAACGGTGAACAACGCGTCCTTGCGCTGGATCCGAGCGATGGCGAAATCGAACGCAACGTCTCGCTGCGTCGAGACAACTTCAGCCCGTACGGCGCCGCGATCGCATCGGATGGAACGCTCTGGTTGGTCGAAGGTATCACCGGACGCATCACGTCGATCGACACGCGCACGGCCGTACAAGGACCGGTCGAAATCGCGGAGAGTCGTGCGGACGGTTGTCGCGGTTCGTACGGCATTGCGATCGATGAACTCGACCGCGTTTGGTTGGCCGGAATCATTTGTCCTGTTGCATTCCGCTGGGATCCGGTTGGCCGGCGCTGGTTTGAAGTGGCGTTGCCCGACTCCGGCGCGACTCGGGGCATTGCCGCCGACGATCGTGGATTCATCTACGTGGGCTCAAGCAACGAGTGGATCACGTTCGGTCCACTGGGTGTCGATGTGGGTCCCGCCGTGACGCGGCTGACCCGGTTTCGTGCGGACGACGGTTCCGACCTTCAGATTTTCGGAACAGAAGACGACCCGCTGCCTGGATTGGGCACGGTGGGCGTGGGTCTCGATAAGGACCGAAACGTGTGGATGATCAACCAGGAATCCGGAAGTGCCACGCGTGTGAACCCAGACACCGGCGAGTCACGAGAGTTTGCGGTGGGCTCGCTGCCGTACACCTACTCCGACTTCACCGGCTTTGCGCTACGCACATTCACAGTGCCCAATGGATTCCTTCGGACGACGTTTGAGGGCTGCGCGGTTGGACCCACCGAGTGGGAGCAGCTGACCTGGGACGCAACCGTTCGCCGCAGTACCCGCATCGAAGTGCGAATCCGTACAGCCGGCAACGAGGCGGCACTACGCACAGCAACGTGGTTGGGTCCTTTTACGGAGCAGCCGGTTGATCTGAGCCTGCCGCCGGGTCCGCCCGGAAACGGGCGCTTCATGGAAGTCGAGATTGTGCTTGTGTCGGAAGACGAAGAGACGTCACCACGACTGCAAACCCTGGACGTGCAGTTCAACTGTCCGACTGCAGGCTAGCTCAACTCTCTCTTCAACTCTCGGCGTCGGCCCAGAAGCAGCAACCACCAAAACGCGACACCGGTTCCTCCGGCGCTACATCCACCAACCAGGACGCGCGGCTCGATGTCCTCGCCAGTTCCTGCATCGAAGCCCGGTCCTGAGTCAACGCCGGGGGGGCCTGCATCGGTACCGGGTCCTGCGTCGTGATCACAGGCATCGATGCCATCGCAGTTCTGGTCGACACCATCCCCACACACGTCGGTGGCTCCCGGATAGATCTCGGCGTTGGTGTCGTCGCAGTCCACGCTGGTGTTGTGACCATCTCCATCTGCGTCGACCGGACCCACGGGATCACAGCCCGATTCAGGGCAGACAACCTGAACGCGGACTTGGAGCTGCTCGTCGCCAGGGCCTCCGTCGTCGCTGAACCAGGTCACACCTTCTTGGACGAGGTTGAAGTACTGCGCGTACTCGCCTTCTTCGAGCGGTGCTTGAACCGTGAACTCGAACCGACCGGTCTCGCCTGGTGCGACAGCTCGGTCGACCGTCGTGGCGCGGATCGGACTGACCCAACCCGGTCCTGCAATCGGACTGGCGGCGTCTCGCGGAGAACTCGTGCCCAAGAACGTTTGCCCGGGCATCCACGTTGCCTCGCCGTTGTTGCGCATTTCGATGTAGCCGCTTGAGGTCTCGCCTGGGGCCAACTCGAAGGGCATGCTCGCCAAGGGGAAGCTCTGGTTGACGAACTCGGCACGGAAGTCGGGACCGACCGCGACACCCAGAAGTTCGGCGTAGCTTTCGACGAGCGACATGTACGTGGGCACGTACACGGTTCCGACACCGGCAACGTTCTGACGAATGTTGAAGTGCAGGTGAATCGTCGTGGATGTGCCGCCGAACGCATCGCTTACGCGCCCAAGGCGATCGCCCCGAGACACGCGTTGCCCTCGGCTTACCACCAAGGAACTCGGTTCCATGTGCAGATAGTCGTAGCGCGTGCCGTCATCGGCGGTGACGTACACGGAGTACGAACCGATGTTCGTGATGGTGCCGTCCGCAGCGGCAACCGCCCAGTGCGTGTTGTCGTCACACGTGCCCGGTCGAATGTCTTGGCCTTGGTGACCTCGACCGCTTGGACACAACGGCATGTCCCAGCTTCGTTCCTCGCAGTAGTTGTCGTGCCAGGGGTACGCGTAGTTGGCGGCGGTGCACTGTCCTCCGCCGGGTCCCATGTAACCGCCGTGTCCGTAGATTTGTGAGTTGGCGTACGCGGGTCCGCTCTCGATCGGAAAGCGCATACCCGGAGCGTAGACGTGATCATCGACGCGACCCGCGCCGGGTCGAAGCGCACCACCGCCTGGACCTTCAAGTTCTCCGGGAGGTCGAAACTCAAACTGTGCGTGTGCCGGAACGGCGAGGCCGAGCGCGAGCAGGAACGTCAGCCGGCTCACAGCGCCACCAACTCATCGGCAAGATCGAGCGCCCAGTAGGGTTCGGTACAACGGTCGTCGCTGAACGGGTGGTAGCACTCCACTTCCAACGCATAGGCGACCCCTTCGTGGGTCCACGTCACAGCACGGATGCCTTCGTTGACGCTTGCACGCGCAGGTTCGCCGCGAACTTCGTGAAACGCGGGGGTGATGGCTTGTGTTTCGCGTTCGCTCAATCGGTTGTGAACGACATCCGTCGCGTGAATCGAGAGGGTGATCTCGCCTTCGCGATGAAAGCTCGCTGCGTACCAACGAGGACCCGTGGTGACCACGGTGTCGGCGGCAAAGCGTTCTGGGAAGAGCAGCACCGGAACCGGTGAGCGATCGACCTGAGCCCGCGAGGTCTGTGAGAGCGCTTCAAGCGCTGGACTCAACGCCGTACTTTGACTCGCGATATCGGCTGACGAGCCGCAACCAAGCGCGAAGAGAACCAGGATCAAACGACCACCCATAACCCCAGTTATTTCAAGGGATGGGCCAACTTGCGGATGGCAAATTTCCAAATGATTTCGGAGTCACCTTAGGTGGATCGGGCGTTTGGGCACGCCGCTCGCATTGATCAGCGTCCAAAGCCTGGACGTTATGCCCAGGGCGGAAAGTCAGCTGCTTTCGCGTGCCACTGTGTGCAAGCGGAGTGCGCATCTGCTCGTTCCGCCGACAACGATGTCGTGATCGCTGCGGTTTTCGGGGTGGATCACGCGTTGCAATGGCCTGAGGCGGATGCTCCGTCTCGGAGCGTGGAGGAACGTATGGGCAAGTCTCGTCTGATCCTGATGCTGGGCTGTGCGGTCGCACTCGCGACGCTTTGGACACCGCAACGCGCCGAAGCGTGCGGTGGGTTTTTCTGTGGCCAGCAACCCGTGGATCAAACCGCAGAACGCGTGGTGTTCGCCGTGGACCGCGAAGCCAACACCACCGACATGATCGTGCAGATCAGCTTCCAAGGTCGCGCGAGTGATTTCGCGTGGGTCGTCCCGCTGGGTCAGGTACCGGTGGACGGAAGTCTGGACACCTTCCCGCAAGGCGCATTGACTGCGCTTGACGCCAACTCGTCCCCACAGGTTTGGGGTGGTGGAGGTTGCTTTCTCGATGCCGCTGCCGGCGCGCCCAACGCGCGTGACGACGACGGTGCCGAAGTGACGGTACACGTGCGCGAAGAGGTTGGTCCCTACGACGTCGCAGTTGTGGAATCCGAAGACCCGAGCGCGTTGATCGAGTGGCTGCGGGACAACGAGTTTCGCGTGACCACGCCGATGGAGCCCTACATCGCCGAGTACACCTCGAGCGGGATGAAGTTCCTCGCGCTGCGTTTGCAGAACGACGCCAAGGTGAGCGACATCGCGCCCTTCAAGATGACCTTGCCTGGAACCACGCCGAGCGTGCCCTTGAAGATGACCGCGCTCGCCGCGGAACCCGAGATGGGCATCATCGTGTTTGTCATTGGCGATCAGCGCTACGAGGGGGCGAACTGGGCGAACCTCACGGTACCTGACGACTACCTCGTGTACGACTGGATGACCGGTCGGAGTAACTGGGCAGCCGCAGTCGCGCGCGTGGTGGATGAAGCCGGCGGTCAGGGCTGGGTGACCGACACCGCAACGTCGTTGGAAGACTACGTTCGACGTCTGGATGTGAGCACGCCCGCGGACGAAGATCAGGCTGCAGCGATCGAAGCGCTTCAGGGACTCTTCGAAGGCCACACCTACATTTCGCGTCTGTACACGCGCGTGAGCGCTGAAGAGATGATCTCCGATCCGGTGTTCCGCCGCAGTGCAGGTGCGGATGTCCCTCGTTGGCGTGAAATCGTTCCTGAAGAGGGCATCGATGAGTGTTTGTGGGATGGAAGCGTCCCCGAAGTGTCTCCGTGCGACTTCACCGCATGCGGTGCCGGCGGACGATGCGTGGAAGCCGTCGTCGACGGTGAAACCCGCGCTGCGTGCGCGTGCGTGCCGGGTGCAACTGCGCGCACAACGGTTGGACCCGACGGTCGGCCCACGATGGCGTGCCAGGACATGCGGATGTCGTTCCTCAACCCAGGCGATCGCGAGACGCCAGGCTCCACACCCCTTCCCGATCCTTGTGTCGGGTTCGACTGCGGAGCGGGTAGCTGCATTGCGATGAACATGACACCGACGTGCGTGTGTGATCGCGGAATGGCTGCGGTGGGGTCGATCGACGAAGAGGGCGTCCGCAGCACCACGTGTGTGGCGCCCTCCCGCACGGTACCTGCTGACTTCTACGACATTCGTTTGCCGGCGCGTCCTGCGGAGTTGCCCGCGGGCCGTGATGTCGATGTCCCGCCGCCCAGTGTTTCGCTTGGTGGCGGTGGCTGCGCTGCGGGTGGAACCGGCGCAGGTTGGCTGGCGCTGGCAATCCCGCTTCTTGTCTGGCGACGGAAGCGCGCATGACGCGTTGGGCGGCACTGCTGATGTTGGCGGCTTGTTCGGGGCCGAGCGGCGGCGATCTATTCGTCGAGCTCGGCACCGGTGAAGTGGGGTACGAACCCCTTGCCGACTACCAAGAAGTGCCGCTCGTCGCAGGACCGCAGGGTGGTCATCACGTTTGGCTTTCGTTTCGAACCGAAGGGTTGCCCACCGACAACGCGCTCTTCGAGGTGGATGCGGTGCCGTTGACGAATGGCGAACCACCACCTCGCCGAAGCCCGGTGCGGGTGACGATGACGCCGCTCGATTCCGAGATGCACGAGATGGTCGGTTGGCCAGCCCAGCTCGACCAGCCTGAGTGTTTGGTCGGAGTTCCGTTGAGCGTGCGCATCACGATTACCGACAGCCGAGGACGATCAGCATCGGATGAGCGGATTGTTGTGCCGCTGGATGATCCGTTGCTTGGAGAGTGCGCCGAGTAGCAGGTCGACTGGGAAGTCTTGACTGGTTTGGTCCGCGAAGCCGAATGCTGCCCACCCAGAACAGCTTCACGGACATCCAACATTGCGCATTGCTCATCTCATATTGCGCATTGAGATTGAGATTGAGTCCGCTGCGGCGGCTCGTCATTGTCGATGTCATTGCGCGATGAGCATTGAGCAATGCGCAATGACGGAACAGCTTCGCGGAGGACACCGAACGCAACTAGGAGCTGAGAACACCGGGCCAGAGAACAAACAACACGGACCGCCGGAGCGCGTCTGCCAGTCTTCGCGCGCTCCTGTGTTCTGACTCCTCTGTTCCCGTGTTCTCAGCTCCTAGTTGCGTTCATCTGGCGACGTGTGGCCCTGCGGCCACGATCGCGCGCTCTTTCAGACACGGGAATCTGCGACCGCGTCCTTGCGGACACACACCCACGAATTTGCTGGCTGAATTTCCGAAAAATCCAATAAATTCAGTATGTACCGACCCTGGCACGTCCGGTGCGATGCAGGTCGAGCATGCTTCGCACTCTCGCACTTCTGCTCTCGCTCGCTGGTGTCGCCCACGCACAACCGGCGGTTACCGCCATCACGACGCTCAGCTCGGAGGTGGATGAGGCGGAGCTCGACGACGCGCCCAATCCGTTCGCGGAACACCTTCGCGACGGCCGCATCACCCGCGGCTTTGTTCGCAACCGAGTGCTGCACTTCACGTTCGACGACGGCCCCCGTCTCGACACGACGCCAGTCCTTCTCGACCATCTCGACGAGTACGGCGTCAAGGCGACTTTCTTCGTGGTCGCACGTGGCTTCGACGGTCGTAACCGCATCGACCAAGCCAAGGCCGAGGTTCTTCGTGACCTTGTCGCTCGTGGTCACCTGGTCGGGAATCACACGTACGACCACTCGCGTTTGACTGATCTGAGCGACGCGGCCGTTGTGTCGCAGCTCGTTCAGAGTGAAAAGATTCTGACCCAGGTTCTGGGCAACCGACCCTGGCTCTTTCGAGCTCCCTACGGGGCCCGTGACGCTCGCGTGGATGCGTTGGTGGCCGAGCGTGGCTACACGCACATGCTCTGGAACATCACCAGCGGTGACGTGACGCATCGCAACGCTGAAGGTGTGTTGGAGACGTTCCGCGAGTCGCTCGATCGTCGTGAGCGTCATCCCCGTGGTGCCGGCGGCATCGTGCTCCTTCACGACACCAAGCCCTGGGTGGTCGAAGCGTTTCCCGCGATGATGGAAGAGATTCGCGCCCGCAACTGCGAGCTCCTTGCGGACGAAGACGAAGAACTTTGGGACGTGCTCGACGAGCCGAGCGTGTTCCACCAGGAGCGCAGCGAAAACCCGTCGCGACAGGCGCGAACCGTGGAACTCGACCCGGAGTGGGTGGCCGAGCGTCAGGTCGAACTGCGCACCCAAGCCGCCGAGTACTGCGCTGAAACCCCCGAACCCGAAACCACAAGTGACGCGGCTTGATCGCCGCTTGGAAGGAAAGACCCATGAACAAGTCCATCTTCATCCTCTTCATTGCCTTGGCTCTCAGCGCGACCGCTACCGGCTGCTCCGAACCTGCACAGGCATCGGCGATCGTCGTCGACGAAGTCGCGGAGATGCAGCCCGCGCGTGACCTGGAAATCCCCGAGGCCGGAGTTGCCGAGCCTATCCAAGAGGTCGCGCCAGTCGTGGCTGAGTCGGAACCGGAACCCGAACCCGTGATCGAAGAGCGCACACCCGAGCTCAGCAGCGCGGAGGGAGTGACCGTGCGACGGATGATGCTTGCGCGCACGATTGAAGACCGCGAGCCGGTTTCTCCCTCCACCGAATTCCGTGCGACTTCCGATCGACTCTACGCCTTCTTCGACATTCGCAACGAAGCCGATGAAGACGCGACTTTCCTCGTGACCTTTGACGGGCCCGACGGCCGCAGCGCTGGTCACGTAGAACTCAGCGTTCCCGCCGACGTGGGCCGCTGGCGAACCTGGGCGTACACCCGCAACGCCACCGAGCCTGGTGAGTGGGTCGCTCAACTACACGACGTCGACGGCAACCTCCTCGCAAGCCAAGCGTTCATCATCAGTCGCTGAGAAGCGACAGCGAGAAGTGGTTGTCGTCTGCGAACATCCTGTTCTCTCCACCCAGCGGGCCCGAGCGCAACTGTGCTCGGGCCCGCGCCTATTTCGGCACTCCGAAGCCGATGCCTTGCGCAGGTGCGGTTACCACCTGGGTCTGGTCTGCCTTTTCAGTGGGAAATCTTGAAAGACAAAATTTGGAATCCTTTTTTCGATTTTCACGCGAGTGCTGGCGTCGCGCGAACCTGTCAGCGTCGACAACGTCGACCGTGGAGTCGACTTAGGCTCACCGTTCGATGACCGGTGTGCGTGGCTTGGTCGGCAGAAAAACGAATTATTTTCCCACTTCATAGTTTCAAGATTTCCCACTAAAAAAGTGGAGCCGCTTTCGTCTTCCGGTCGTGGCGTCGTCTCATCCGCGTCGTGCTAAGAGATCCGGATGCTTCTTCGCGGCTCGGCACTCTGTTTCGTTCTCCTCCTCGCCTGCGGCGACGACTCGTTTGACGTCGATGCCGGGACGGACAGCGGAGCGGACGCGACCACTGACGTGGGCACCGATGTTGGCGCGGACGCCGGAGCAGACGCCGCGGTTGATGCGGGCTGCGTTCCCGTTCCCGAAGTCGTCAGCTTTCCGACCGACGATGGGCTGATGCTGGAAGCGGATTACTACGCCGGCGCAGCCGGGGCTCCGGCAGTTGTGTTGCTGCACATGATTCCACCCGGCAACACGCGTGCAGGCTACCCGGCTTCGTTTCGCGAGGATGTTTTCTGCCGTGGCATCACGGTGCTGAACGTGGATCGTCGGGGCGCAGGGGGCTCGGACGGGAACCCGGTGGAGGCGTACGAGGGACCCAACGGAGTTCTCGATGCGAAGGGCGCGGTGGAGTGGTTGCTGGCGCAAGAAAACGCGCCCGATCCGAGTCGCACCGCGGTTGTTGGCGCGTCCAATGGGACCACCACGCTTCTGGACTTCTCCGTGTTCACCGAGATGGCGCGAACGGTCGAAGCGCCGGCGGCGTTCGTTCTGCTTTCAGGTGGCACGTACACGACCAACCAAAACGAACTGGATGCAGCAGCGCTTGGCGCCGCCGATGCACTCTTCGTCTACCCGGCGTCCGAAGCGGCGTGGAACGAAGGGATCGAAGCGATTGCTCCGGATGCATGGCGGTTTGTGGAGATCGACCCAGGCGCACACGGAACGGGTCTCTTCACGCGGGCTCCAGAGACGCAAACGCTCGTTGCGGACTTTCTCGCGGAGGTGCTGGCGCCTTAAGTCGCGGGTTAAGTCAGCTCCAGTCAGCGTTGGAGCATGGCCAGAGCCCTTTGTCTTACCGTTTTCCTGCTGAGCGCCTGCTACTCCGCGCGCACTTCTGACTCCACGCGTGCTTCGCGTGACGAGCCCTTGGACGCTTCGGTCGACGTTGTTGTGCGTCCCGATCCCGATCCCGATCCCGCTCCCGATCCCGCTCCCGATCCCGATCCCGGGTTCTGCACGCCTGGCGTTTTGTCGGCTGCCGAAATGATCGGAACTCGCTTCATGGTGTCCGACGCCAACTGCGGTGGGCGTGGTAGCGCCACTCTCGATGTTCGATTCGTGGGACGCAGTGCAGGGCGAGTCGAGGTGTCCGGCGAGCGCGGACGCAACTACGTCACCGTGTGGCCGCCGGAGTACTCACGCGCGTCGTGCTGGTTCGACTCGGAGAGCACCTTTGTCGTTTCGCGACGGGAAGGCTTGGAGGTGTCTCTGCAGTGTTCCGACGGCGTCGAGCGACGATTGCAGCTGAGCCTCTACGACCACTGTCGCGGGTCGGAGTCCATCATCGCGCAGATCACGATTTCCGATCCCGAGCCGCTTGCAGACACGGGCGACGGATGGACAGGTGGATGCTCAGGATGGCAGTGGTTGCAGGCTCGATGAGCGGCGCAGCAATTGAACCTGAAATCGACGAAACTGTCGTCGATGCCTCGGCACACCAACGTTCAGGAGCCGCTGACCGCTTTGCGTGGTCGCGACGCGTTGGTGGAACGAGTGCATACGCAACTCGACGAAGGAGCTCGTTGGCTCACGTTGCTCGGTCCCCCGGGGGTTGGAAAGTCTCGGGTGCTCACCGCGGTAGCTGCGGGAATCGCCCCGCGCGAATGTTCCGGCGGTGTGTGGATGACTTCTCTGTCTGCCGTCCAGTCCGAGTCCGAGATTTGTGCGCGCATCGCCTTTTGTTTGCCGGGGGTGTTCGAGGAGCTGCCGCAAGAGTTCGACCAGCTGGTGCCGCACCTGCAGCGTCTAGGCCCACTTCTTCTCGTGCTCGACGACGCCGAACACGTAGCAGAGCTGCTCTCGCGGTTGGTTCCACGGTTCCTCGAACGCGTTCGATCGATGCGCTGTTTGATCGGTACTCGCGAACGCCTTGGAGCGCCCGGTGAAGTGGTGGTCGAGGTCGATCCGCTAGCACCAGACGCCGCGGTGGAGCTGTTTATCGAACGCGCGGAGGCGGTACGTGGAACGACGCTGAACGAGTCTGAACGAAGTGCCGCGTATCCGTTGGTGCACCGGCTCGACTGTCTTCCGCTCGCGGTCGAGTTCGCGGCGTCTCAGCTCGCCGTCGTGAGCGTTGTGGAGCTGAGCGCTTCGCTTGAGGCTTCGGTGTTGAGTCTTCGCTCGCTCGACCGCGGAGTTCGTGCCCGGCATGCATCGCTCGATGCCGCGCTCGATGTGTCATGGGGCCTCTTAACCGAGGCGCAGCGAGCGGGGCTTTCAGGACTGGCGCTATTCGAGGAGCCGACCGAAGCGTCCGCGTGGATGCACGTTGTCGACGTGGATGTACCCACACTCGCTGGGCTACGCGACCGGTCCTGGCTTAAGGTCGAGCGTCTTGCCACCACGCGCTATGGGCTCCTCGGGGTGGTGCGTGACTTCGTGCGCGATCGAGCACCCGCGGATGCAGCGACGATGCAGCGGTACGTTGAGTCCGTCACGAACCTGGCGGACCGCTTGGTACGACGATGGGGCGACCGCACAGCCACCCGTGAGCTGTGTCGCGTGGCTCCGGATCTTCGGAACGCAGCACAGCATGGAGCGTCTGCCCGTGTGGTTGTGGCGTTGGCGCGCGTTGCGTTGGTGCGAGGTCCTGTGGATGAGGCGCTTGAGCGTTTGGGCGAGGTTGCGATCGGCCCCGACACGATCGACGCCGTGGTGATCCGTGGACGGTTGCATTCACGGAGGGGACAAGCGGGTGCTGCGCACGACGACTTCGAACGCGCCTACGCGATGGCACAACAAGCCGGAGACACGTCTCAAGTCGCGTATGCCGCGAGCGCTCTCGCCGACCATCTTCGCCATCACGGTAATCCCACACGTGCTCAGCAGCTGTACCGCGAGGCTCTTACGTATGAAGGACTGCAGTCGCGCGCACGCGTCTTTGCTTCGCTAGCGGGACTGCTCGCTGAGCTTGGCGAGCTGGACGAAGCACGCGAGCTGTACAGCCGGGCGATTGCCGTTGCGCGTGCGGCGAACGACGCGTTGCTTGCAGCCGCCGCACAGCAAAACCTGGGTTTGCTGTTGCAGGAGGAAGGCGAACTCGAGGATGCACGCGCGTGTTTCGAGGAGGCGTTGAACGAACATCGCGAGCTCGGCAATCGACGCTTTGAGGCGATTGCCCATCTGGATTTGGCAGGTCTCGCGCTGGAGCAAGGACGAGCGCTCGACGCATTGGATGAAGCGGGCAAAGCATTGGCGTTGATCGAGCAAGCGGGAGACCGACGCGAGCAAGTATTCGCGTTGCTCTTTCGAGGGGTTGCGCTCGCATCGACCGACGAACTGGGTGCTGCGCGCGTAGCGTTCGAACACGCAGAGCGTCTGCGCGGGCAACTCGCTCAGCCGGGGATCGACGCGGCGTTTGCGATTCACGCGTCTCATGTGGAACTCGCGTGTGCGCGTTTGTCGCACAGCGATCCGACGGTTTCGGTGCCCGATGCCCCGACGGGGGATGATGCGCGCTTGGCTGCGCGTATTCTCCGGCGTGCGCTAGAACGCGCGGACGAGGCGCGCGACGCGATTCAGGTCGCGGCGGATGGACGCTGGTTCCAAACGAGCGAGGGTCAGCGCGTCGACTTGGAATCGCGCGCAGCATTGCGTCAGTTGATGGCGTGTCTTGCCGAGACCCGGCGACGTGATCCCGATGCGCTTGTCTCTGTAGACGCGCTTATTACCGCGGGGTGGCCGGAGCGACGTTCGGCGACCAAGGCTGCCAAGAACCGACTGCACGTGGCCTTGGCAACGCTTCGCAAACTGGGCGTGGGTGATCATCTCGAGCGTGTCGAAGGTGGATATCGTCTGGTCGGTGCCTGGGTCCGCGACTGACGAATGCGCGTGAAGCGCGTTGTTCGTGCCCATGCCCGTCCTGCTAGAGCCGGCCGAGCACACCGTACGCGCTGATTGCGAGCACCTCGCGAAGCGAACCTTTGACGCGCGGCCATGCGTCGCCCACGGAACCCGTACCGACCGCACGTTCAAAGTGACGACCGAACACGCGCTCGCACCGCAGCACGTGGTAGCTGTCGGACACAACGACGATCCTTGCAGAGCGTCCCAACTCTTGAGACAGGATCTCGGAGGCAAACGACGCGTTCTCTTCGGTGCTCGTGGATTGTTCCTCCAAGCGAATCGCCGTTCGCGGAACACCGGCTGCAGCGATGACGTCCGCGGCGACGTGGGCTTCACTTGGCGGATTCTCACCCACGCCTCCAGTCACCACGACCACGGGTGCCGTCCCTTCGTGCCAAAGCTGCGCAGCCAACTCGGCGCGTCGTCGGAGAGCCGTCGAAGGGCGACCATCCGGCATGACCCGGCATCCCGCGACAACGATCGCATCATGATCGTCTCCAGAGACTGAACGCAGCCCGTAGCGGTCGAGCGCAAAGCCCACCACGAGATACACGCCGGCAATCCCTAAGAGCACCATTTTGCGACGTCTCCCCGTCGCCTGTTTCCCGTCTCCCGTCAATCTTTGGGGTCCAAACGCGGCTCGGCGAGCATCCTATTTCGTCGGTGGCGCGGTTCAAGTCTGCGCGGTACACAGCCGCTGGGCGTGAGCGACGAGTCCGGCGATTCCGGTGAGAACGAGAAGGTCTCGCGGCTGAAGCGTCTTGCTGCGCGAGGCGCGATCTTCGAGATGGGTGCGTTTGGCTTTGCCCAAATCGTCCGACTCGGCAGCAACCTGCTTCTGACGCGTCTGCTTTTCCCTGAAGCGTTCGGTCTGATGACCACGTTGACGGTGTTCAACGCCGGCCTGGTCATGCTTTCCGACGTCGGAATTGAGCAGTCGGTCATTCAGAACGAGAAGGGCAACCAGCCGAAGTTCTACAACACCGCCTGGTCGATCCAGGTCGTGCGTGGGTTTGCGCTCTACGCGATCGCGCTGGTGCTCACGTTCCCCATGGCGTGGCTCACCGCAGAACCCGAGCTCACCTGGCTCATTCCGATCAGCGCCTTGATCGTTCCGATCAACGGTTTTGGGTCGACGGCAGAGTTCGAGCTTCGACGACGCGTCCAACCCGCGCGGATTCTGCTCATGGACCTGGTGACGCAGATCCTCGGCATCGGGGTGATGGCGGTCTGGGCGTGGAAGAGTCCCACCATCTGGTCGCTGATCGTCGGCAACCTGGTTCGCGACGTGGTTCGCACCTCGTGGTCGTGGTTTCTGATTCCGGGATACCGCAACCGGTTTGGTGTCGACCCGGACTCCCGAACCGAGATCATCGAGTTCGGTCGTTGGATCCTGGGTTCGTCGTCGGTGTTCTTTCTCGCGGGGATGAGCGACCGCTTCATCCTCTTGCGCGTTCTCGGAGCCGCCACACTCGGCGTGTACTCGATCGCGATCATGCTCAGCGAGGCGGCGTTCACCGTCATCGGCAAAGTGATTCACGGGGTGCTCTTGCCCTTGTTGGCCCGCGTACGTGAGGAGGGCGCCGACACGCTTCGCAACGTCTACTACGACGCCCGGATGCGGCTCGACGTGCTTTCGATGGGCGGCATCGGAACACTCGCGATGGTTGGGCCCACACTGGTCGAGCTGCTTTGGGACGAGCGCTACACCGATGCGGGCTGGATGTTGCGCGTCTTGTGTGTGCGTGCGGCGATGCGGGCAACGTTCCAACCCGCAGACACGTGTCTGGTCGCGATGGGCCACACGAAGTTCAGCTTCTTCAACAACATCGCGCGCACCATCATGCTCTACGGTGGAATTCCGATTGGTTGGGCGATGGGCGGTACGGTCGGCGTGATCTGGGCCGTGGCGATTTCCGACCTGCCTGGCATCTTCATCTTGTGGCCCAAGATGCGTGCGGAGGGCATCTTCAAGATCGAGCGTGAGGTGCTCTCGTGGGCCTACTTTGCAGGCGGCCTCGGTCTGGGGTGGACCTTGGTTCAGCTTTACGAGTGGGTTGTCTAAGTGGGCGAGTGGACGCCGATGGCGCTCCTGGCCCTGCTGACGCTTTTCCCACTCACAGCGTACGTAGCCTGGGCCAAGCGTCCGCAGCATGCGGTGTTGTTCGTGGCGTTCTTCGCGCTGCTCTTCGGCCCTGAAGGTGCGTTCTTCAAGCTGCCGCTCATCCCACCACTCGATAAGCTGAACCTCCCGTACGTGCTGCTCTTCTGTGTCGCGCTGGTTCGCTGGCGCAAACGTTTGAAAAACGCGCGCATGTTTCGCGGGATCGACGTCCTCATCATCCTCGCGATCATCGGCGGCTTCGTGACGTTCGCCACCAACGGCGATGCGCTTACATACGGTTCCTGGCGCACGATCGACTTGCCAGCACTGGTGATCAACGACGGCATTCAGCTGGGATTCGCAGAGTTACTCAACGTGGGCCTGCCCGTGATTCTCGGCCGCGCGGTATTCCGAACGCGTCGCGATCTCTACGACCTGTTCCACTTCTTGATCGTTGCTGGGCTGGTTCAATCCCTCTTCATTTGGATCGAGATTCGTTTGAGCCCTCAGTGGCACATATGGGTGTACGGCTACGGCGCGCACTCCGACTTTCTGCAGACGATTCGTTGGGGCGGCTATCGCCCGATGAACTTCATGTCGCACGGTCTCGCGCTCTCGCTCTTCATGGCGATGTCGCTGTTTAGCGCGGCGGTCTTGCATCGGGTGGGCGTGCCCAAGATCCGTCGCTTCAAGACCAAACACGTGCTCATCTACCTCAGCATTGTCTTGGTCGTGTGTAAGAGCACCGGGTCGATTCTCTACGGACTGTTCGCGATGCCGCTGCTTTTGCGGGCCACGCCCAAGACACAATTACGCGTCGCATCCGTGATCGCGCTCATCGTTGCGCTCTATCCCACGCTACGTGCTGCGGAACTCGTGCCGGTCGAGGACTTGGTTGAGACGGCTGCAGGACTGAGTCCTGAACGTGCTGAGTCATTGGCGTTTCGTTTCGACAACGAAGAGATGCTTTTGGAGAAAGCCCGTGAGCGCATCGTGTTCGGGTGGGGCGGCAAGGGACGTCGAAGCATCTACGACGATGAGCTCGGCAAGGAGATCGCTGTCTCGGACGGCCACTGGATCATCGTGCTCGGCCTTCGCGGCGCAGTTGGGTTCATCGAGAGCTTTGGGTTTCTTTTGATCCCCATATTGATGCTGAGGCGACGCATGAAGTACTTCCCCGACCCAGTCGATCGTCGGCTGGTCACCGGGCTCGCACTCATGGTGGCCATCTGCGCCTTGGACCTGCTTCCCAACGGCCTGTTCGCCAACTACGCCTACCTCCTGGCAGGTGCACTTCTCGGCGTAATGGACCAAGCGCGCAAACGAGTGGTACGAAAAGCGCCGTGAAGCTGGCTTATCTCGTCAGTCAATATCCTGCGACCTCGCACACGTTTATTCGTCGCGAGGTGGAGGCCCTACGCGCCAAAGGCGTTCGTTTGGAGACGTTCAGCATTCGACGACCCAGCGAAGCGGAGCGAAGTGCCCCCGTTGATCGCCGTGAGTTCGATCGCACTTGGTACGTGCTTCCACCCTCGCCGGCGCGAGTTGTTCGCGCACACGTCTCTCAACTGACACGCAGACCTCTCGCGTACGTCAAGACGCTGCGCAAAGCGATGAAGCATCGCGTGCCTGGAGCGCGCGCAGCGGTGTGGGCTGGTTTCCATTTCGCGGAAGCGGTCACGCTCGCCCACGAGTTGGAACGTCGGGGCGTTGACCACCTGCACAATCACTTCGCCAACAGTGGTGCGAACGTCGGCTTTTTGGCGTCGCAGCTTCTCGGTATCGATTGGAGTCTGACGCTTCACGGCATCAGCGAGTTTGACTACCCCGCAGGTCAGCTGCTTCCCGAGAAGATCGCTGCCGCAGCCTTTGTGGCTTGTGTGACTCACTTTGGTCGTGCGCAGGCAATGCGGATGGTGGACCCGGCCGAATGGGACAAGCTCTTCGTGGCGCGTTGTGGCGTGGACCTCGATACGTTTCGGTCACAAGAGCCCGCTGGACCGGTCTCGATTCCGCCGAAACACACCCCATTTCGGATCGTCACCGTGGGGCGCATGTCTCCCGAAAAGGGGCACATCGGATTGCTCGAAGCGTTCGCGCAGGTTCGGAAGAACGTCGAGTGTGAACTTCGCATTGTGGGCGATGGGCCGGATCGCAAGCGCGTCGAACAACGTGCCGTCGAGCTCGGTGTGGCCAACGACGTGAGCTTTGCCGGACGTGTACCGAGCGCGCAGGTCATGGCTGAACTCTTGTTGGCGGATACGTTCGCCATGTCGTCGTTCATGGAGGGGCTGCCTGTCGTCATCATGGAGGCGCTCGCGATGGGTGTTCCGGTCATCGCACCGGCCGTGGCCGGCATCCCTGAGCTCGTTGTTCACGGCGAAACAGGTTTGCTCTTTGCGCCTTCGGACTGGACGGAGCTGGCTGAGCGAATGCAGACGGTGGCTGCCAATCCTGAAACAGCCAAGCAGATGGCCGATCGCGGGCGTGCTCGAGTCGAAGAAGAGTTCGCGATCAAAACGGCGATCGAACCCCTCCTGAAACGTTTTGAGGATGCGCGGTGAAGCGGACCATCTTCGCGGTGGTGGTCTTGGTGCTGGTCATCGTGGCGGTCGTTGCGGTGTGGCCGCCTTCACCGCCGGAAGCTCAGGACGTGGACTGGTCTGCACATGAGATGCCACCGCGCGACTCACTTCGTGTGATTTGGGCGGGGCACTCGCTGATGAACGCTCGCGACGACCATCGACCCCAAGCCGCCAATCTTCTCGAAACACTCGGTTCGTTCGCCGAGTCTCGAAACGAAACGTACGCGTCGTTCGACCACACGCTCTTTGGCGCACCTCTTTCGCTTCTGTGGCGAGGTTCACCGCACGGCTACACCCGCGATGAACCGCAGATGAAGGAGCAGCGTCGCGCACTGTTCGATTCGGACGACGCCTACGATGCGATCGTACTTACCGAGGGTATTCCGATCGATCAGTCGGAAACCCGTGAACACAGCGCGTACTACTTGCAGCGCTTTTACTGTGCGTTCTTGAACGACCATCCCGAAGGACGCGTCTACTTCTACGAGAGTTGGCCGCATCTGCAGGCGAGTGATCCGGACGCGCACTACGTCGCACAGAACCAATACCGCTGGACCGACGAAGTGGACTACGCACGCGAGGTTTGGGACCGCATCGGCGATCAGGCCGCAACCGGCTCGGTGGTTGGTCCTGAACTCGAGGATCGCGCAAAGCGGTTCTTCGGTACGCCTGACGGGCAGTGCGAACACGACACCCCGATCTTTACGATTCCCGTCGCATCCGCGATGCGCGCACTTGCAGTGCGTCTGCGGGAACGACACTCGTGGGCCCTTGGTCCTCGTCCGTTGACCATCGAGGATCTCTTTCTCAATCCCTACGAGGACTGGCCTGACGATTGGCCGACGGAAGATGCACTGCCCGACGAGCGACTCACCGAGGTCCTTCAGGGTCTGCGCATGCGCTATCCCGATGAAGACCTGGACGACATTCATCCCAGCGATCTCGGGGTGTATTTCGCCTCGCTGGTGACCTACGCGACGCTCTACGGGAAAACCCCCGAGGGTTTACCCGGGCCTGGGTCGCTCACCGCGCTGGAGTCGTTGCAGCGATTCGTCTGGGAGCACGTGCAGTCGGACCCGCGAACCGGCGTTCAATAAGGGCGCGTTGACGAATTCTGCGTGCGCAGCTCGCAGATGATCGGGATTGCTAGGTTTTCGAGGGTGAGGAGTCATAGTGTACCTATGGCGACGAGGCATCGGGAAGATGAGCGATGTCGAGGGCTTCGAGATGCGTGCGCAGAATTCGTCAACGCGCCCAAGGTTGCGACAGCGCGCTGCGGTGTGGTGCAGTGTTGGTGTGAGAGCATTGTTCATCGCGAGCGTGTGCGGTCTCTTTGCGTGTGGCTCGTGTGGCAGCACCGAGCGCAACGGCACACCGGTGGTCACGCCTCAACCGGATCCGCCGCCCAGCGTCGACGAGTCTCCGGAACGAGCACGCTACGTCGGCATCAACGTCGCGTCGGTCAGCTACTGGTCGCAGAACTACCCGTTTGTCGATCTCGTGAAGGGTGCAGACGGGTGGATCAGTGGTCACGGCGAAACGTGGGATGACGGCCGAGACATCGCGACCGACGAACACGGCTGGATTCGAAGTCTCGAGTCGGGACAAATCGCGCGGCTCTTTCTGATCGGCGGTCAGCCGCATCATCCCACCGGGCGCTTTGTCGTGACGTACGAGGGTGCCGGGGACATTGAGTACGTCGGTGAAGTCACGAACTTAGAGCGTGGGCGTGGTCGCGATACGTTCGATCTCGGCGGTACCGACGGGCTTTTCCTCAACATCACCAACGTCAATGCGCAGAACCCGATTCGGAACATCGCGGTCTACCTTCCAGGTGGTCGATGCGAAGGCAACGACATGCAGTACTGCGAAAACGACGAGAGCTGCGGAATCGGCCGATGCGTCATGCTTCACGAAACGCCAGGTCAGTACTTTCACCCGGACTTCTTGAAGGAGATGCAGCCTTTTTCGCTTCTGCGATTCATGGATTGGCAAGACACGAATCGTCTTGGTTCGTTGCCCGACGACGAAGAGGCGCCACCGATTGTCGAGTACTCAGACATCCCGGTGTACGAGAGTGCGTTTTGGCGTCCCGTTCCGACGCGCGTGATGCTCGATCTTGCGAACCGTCTCGACGCTGACGTGTGGTTTTCGATTCCGCACACGGCGAGCGATCAGTTCATCGAAGACTTTGCGGCGATCCTTGAACGACGTCAGTCGCATCGCTTCAAAGCGTACGTGGAGTACTCCAACGAAGTTTGGAACGACATTTTCGATCAGCACCAATGGGTCAATGCGCGAGGTTGTGAGGCGTTTGGCGATCCGAGTCAGTGCGATCCCAACGGTGACGGAACGTTGTGCGAGTACACCGAGTGGAGCCCGATTCAAGAACGGTGTCAGGGCTACGGGCGGCGCTACTTTTCCCAGCGCACGGCGCATATCGCTGAAGTGCTCAAGCGCGTTGTCGGCGAAGACCGCGTGGTGGCGGTGATGGGCGCTCAAGTCGGTGGGGGCCGTGACTGGTGGCTCGAGCAACTGCTCAACGTCGAACACGACGGAAAGCCTGCGTACGAATCGGTCGATGCCGTTGCAGTCGCGCCCTATTTTGGCGGGGATGTACGCGATCCCGAGCAGGTATTCGCGACGGACGATCAGGGGCGCTATCGCATGTTGGTGGGAGCCGAAGACGCGGAGCACGGCGGCGTGTTCGATTGGGTGCGCAACGACCTGCAGGCGATCGGCACGTTGCCCGAAGGGTCTGTTCGCTACTTGGCGTACGAAGGTGGACAACATTTGCACGCCCACGAAGAAGCGACGATGGACGCGTTTCTTGATGCGAATCGTGCCCCCCAGATGGAGCGGGTCTACGATCAGTACTTGCGCACGTGGTCGAGCGTGACCAACAACGCGCCTTTCGTGCACTACGTCAGTTCGTATGTGTGGAACCAACATGGCGCGTGGGGAAGTCGCGAGTACCAAGGCCAACCCCTAAGCGAGGCACCCAAGCATCGCGCGTTGCTCCGCTACGTGGCTTCCGCGCCTTAGCTCCGTCTTGTCGAAAACTGGCGTGTTTCGAATGCGGCTCACTACCGTTCTCTTTGAGGAGACGGATGCGGAGAACAGCAGCAATCGTAGCGGTGGTAATGGCGACGTGGACCGTCGCGGCACCCGCTGAAGCCAAGGACACTTCCGGACGCGTAAGCGTCGGAGGAGACACAGCGCTGGGTTGGGCCGCGATTGGGTCGACGGATTCGTTGACGCTTTTTGACGCTCGAATTCCCGGCATGAGCTTGGTGTTTGGCATCAGCGAGATGTTCAGCCTGCAAGCGATTGTCGGCGTTTCGTACGGCAAGGACGATGCGAGCGACGCGGGCTTCGTGTTTTGGAACACCGCATTGCGAGCCATCATCAACTTCCAGCTCTCCGACGAAGTGAACCTCGGAGCGGTATTCGGACTAGGGCTCTCCGGAGCACGAAGCAATCCGGATCCGGGGCCTCACGTCAGCGGTTTGATCGGAACCATCGAGGCGGGGCTACGCCCTGAGTGGTTCGTGAACAACTGGTTCAGCCTGACCACACAGGTCGGATTCGCCATCGCGATCGTCGATGACGAACTGTCCGGCTCGAACGACGGAGCGCTCGGAATCGACCTCTTCGGAAACGCCAACCTGTTCGGCAACGCCGGCTTTCACTTCTGGTTCGACTAATGAAGCTTCGACGTCTCGTTCTCGTCTCCGCGCTCGTGATGAGCGCCGCCACGGCAAGCGCCGACTACAACCCCGGCTCGTTTGGTGTGGGCGTCGAGTCGCCGCTCGGCATTGGACCGCTTGTTGTGCCGGGCTCGATCTCGTCGCGGCTGCCCGGACTCAGCCTGCGTCTTCAACTCAGTGAAACGTTCGGTCTTCAGGCCATCGTGGCGTACCGCGTGGGTAGCGTGAAGAACGATCCTGGACCGGAGAGTAAGACCTCGCTGCTCGGTACGTTCCTGCGCGCGCACTTCGCAGCGATTCAACGCGAGCGGGTTGCGTTGGGCTTGTTTGGTGGGCTTGGCTTCACGAACGCGAAGTCCAATCCACCTGGGCCTGGCGATAGTGTTTCGCGCGTCATCACGATCGAGTTTGGAATCCGTCCGGAAGTTTGGATTGCGGATCGAGCGAGCATTCACTTTCAGGTGGGCTTGAGCTTTGCGATCACGCGTGGCGACGGTGCGCCCATTGCGGAGAGCTTTGGGTTGGTGGCGGGCCACAACGCCGACCTCCTTGGTGGTGCAGGCCTGACCGTGTGGATCGGTGGGGACGGCGCAGGATCCACGCAGGAAGAGCCCGGCGGTCCGGTCGGGGATCCGGGATACGCGGACCCGCCTCCGCCCCAGAACTACGATCAGCGGCAGCCGACGTACCAAGAGCCAGCACCACAACAGAACGAGCCGCCGCCGGATTGGGAAAGCGGCGACCCTGGGTTCTAGCGTTCGCGGCTGGGTTTCTGGGAGACCCAATTATTTTTTCGAAGACTCAAAGACGTGCCAAGAGACCAAAGTCTTGAGACCGAACGCAACTAGCAACTCCGAACACGGGACCAGAGAGGATTGTCGGACGCAGCGCGTGTGCTCGAGGCGCCCGTGTTCTTCTGATCCCGTCGTGTTGTCCCTCGTTCGCGATCTCAGCGGTTTGCCCATGGGTCGGCAATCGCTGGGGCGTCAATGCGCCCGGCGACGACCATCATCGCCCAGGGATCGATGATTCCGTCGCTCACACGGGCGATGAAGTCGCCGCGCAGTGCGCGTTGCCACGGATCGCGCAGGTCGCGAGGTCGCCACTTGGTCCGGTTCTGAAGGACGACGCGCGCGAGCGGTTGAGCGATCCATCGACCTTCGTTGACGGCGCCACGCGTTCGAAACACATGGGCTTCGACGCCACTTGGTGTGCGCGTGAACGCGGTGGCCTGTCTGCCGTTTCGGTCCACCAGCACAAGCACCGTATCGGTGAACTGTCCGGCTTGAGCGCGTTCACGTACGTCGATGCCCTGTTGACGGAGCCCTTGTCGAATCGTGTCCGCGGAGATGTCATCGACGCGACTGGCGACCAGAACGACGACAGAGTCGATCTGCGCGGAGGCGGAAGCAGTGATTGTGAGTAGCCCAAGGGCGAGTGCGAAGCGCATCTCGCGTACGATCGCACGCTTCGAGAGGTGAGCAACACCGCATTCCAAATGCGCTGGATTGTCGTCAGGCGTACTATCGGCACATGAGCTGGGTGCTTCTCAGTGTGTGTCTGACCACGGTCGTTGCGCTGCTATCGATCGTCGGCTGGGCCACGTGGGTAACCAAGCTGTTGCAAGAGGCGGATGAGACTCCGTTGGTCACGCCCGAGCTATCGATCGCACAGGAGCATTGGAAAATGCGGCTGCCTGGCTTTCGCAGGACGCGGTCGATGTTGGAACAGGCCGGCTATCGCCACCTCGGCTACGTCGACGAGCGCTACCATCCACGCTTCGTGATTCAACATGGAGTGTTCTGGAACTCCGAGGTGAGAAGTTACGCCTTGTTGTTCAGCGTGTGGGGAAGGGCGCGATTTATGTTGCTGGGTACCGCCGGCAACCTCTTGATTCGAACGGGGGCCACAGAGCGTCCATTGAGCACTGTCGGCCCGTTGTTTGTGGATGGTGGTCACCGCGAGCGTGCCAAGCGGATCGCGTACCACCATGAAACCTTGGATCACGAACGCTTGCTCACGGGCGCCGAACCGCAGACAGGCGAAGGCAATCTCCCGCATGTCGTCTCGCTGCTTCGTGCGCGTGCGGTGCGAGGTGCTCCCCAGGAGACCCCGTTTGTGTTTGGTGCGTTCGACCCGCAACCGGATGACAGCGTGGAACGTGTTCCAATCTGCGGGAGTGCGGAGCTCCTGGCCTGGTATCATGCGACGTTCAATTTTGAGTTCAAGGTCGATTCGTGGTCCGCACTCTTCGTGGTTCTGGCGGTGGCTCGTACGCGTAGTGGCGGACGGATTGTCCTGGTCCACGAACGTCATCCCTTACCGCTCCCTGAGTTCGAGGAGTACGAAGAAACGCTTCATGATGCGTGCTGGCGCAACGAATCGCTTGTCGTCGTGTTCGAGCAGCGCCTGAGCTAGGCGTCGCGCGTGGAGGCCCAGAAATGCTCAACCGGTCCGACGCGGTCGGGAAGGCTGGCGTAGGGCTCGTCGATGTTGACCAGGATGTAGCCGATGCCGTGTTCTCGGCCGAGTCGCGTGGTGACCTTCTTGAGTTCAAACGCGCTCGTGTCTTGCGCTTTCACCACCACACAAACGCGGTCGGCCAGACGTGCAGCACGTCGAAGCGCGGGGCCGCTGAGATCGCCTTCCCAGATCCCTACCTTCATCTGCATCGGCGACTGCATGTCGATGTGATGGGCGCGATGGGCCTGCGCAAGCGCATGCGGTTTGAACGGAACCATCGCTGTGGGGCGCCCGGAATCCTCGGGTTCGATCGAGCCTGGCGGCAGCGAGGGCGTACCGTTGTCGTCAAACATCGACCCGACGAGCGTGGTGTCGTACCAGTCGCTGTTGAGACGACCCGCAAACTGCTGAGCGAGTTCATTCGCTTCTTCGGTTGCACCGACCACCAACATCTCGCCCGTGGCATCCGGTATGAAGTCGTCCATGTCGGCGATCAGATCGTCGATGGCTTGCATGACCCGCGGCCACACACTCGCGCCAACCACAGGACCCTTGCCCCAAAATGCGGCTTCGTTGGTGGTCTTGATCGGCATTCCGCGAAGCTCCACCCACAAAAGAACCAGGAGCGTCAGGAACACAAACGCGGCCGGAAATCCTGCAGCCACCAAGTACTTCTTCTTGCTCGGCTCCGCGTACTCCGGCGGACTTGCTTCGTCCATCATCTGAAAGCCGTGCGCCGGGTCGGTCAGCGCGCCTTCCAGTCGAGCCTTTTGCGTTTGCAGCTCGTTGACCATTTGCTCGTTGACGCGAACCTCGGCCAAGAGCCCTGACGCTTCACCCTCGATCGAGGAGAACTCCTCGACCTTCTCTTGGGCTTCCTGAGCCAAGGTGGTCAGGCTCTCCAGTCGCTGACGTGCGGCTTGAAGGTCGGCCTGCGCTTCCGAAATGTTGGCTTCGAGCGCCTGATAGCGCGAGTTTGCCGACGACTGCGTCGTGCGTTGTTTGTCCATGCCCGAGGACTGAATGCGCTGCCTCAGCGTGGAAATCTGCTGTTGGAGCGCCTGCACACGTGGATGTTCGTCCGAGAGGTTTGCGCGAGTCTGCGCAAGCTCCGCCTCGAGTCGGCGCAGCTCTTGGGTTTCTGCGCTCGCCATGACGGTCGTGGATTGGACGGTGGTTCGTGGGGTGTTGCGCAGCTCTCGACGAAGCTGTTCGAGCCGCGCTTCCAGCGCACCTATCTCGGACTCCTTGAGATCCCGCTGTGCGCGCAACTCCGCTGCGCGTTCGATCGCAGCTTCCTGTTCCGTCGTCAGATCTGCGATGCCGTGGCGCTCACGGAACGTGTCGTACGATTGTCGCGCTGCTGAGAGCGTTTGGTTCGAGGACCCCATCCGCTCATCCAAACTGGTGATGGCGTCTTGAATTCGCTGACGCTGTGTTCCGACTTGGTGTTCGAGAAACACCGCGACGACAGTGTTGGCGAACTCCGCAGCGCGGTCGGGCTCCGTCGCCGATGCGCTGATCCGAACAACCTGTGCCGGGTCGGACTCTGCAGTAATGAGTGCGCCGACCACGTAGGTGGGCTCTTCCATCTCCAAGCGCGTCTTCACTTCGCCAATGACGTCGTCGACGAAGATCGACTGGAGTTTGCTTCCCAGGTCGGCTTCCTCGGTTCCAGCCTGCTGGAGGCCTTCGATCTCAGGCACACCTTCGTAGCGAAGCATCGCCGTGGCGCGGTAGTCGCGCTTGAGCACGAACTTTGCGACCGGAAGCCCGATGGCTGCGCCGAGAACAAAGGCGCCCAAAATCCACCAGCGCGAACGCACCAGGCGACGGAACACACGCGCGGGATCGACGGGGTGACCGAGCTTCTCGCCCTCGTCGCCCTCGCCCGCATCAAACCCCGGCCTTGGAGAGGGCGGCAGCGCTGCGTGCTTGGTACTCACAATCGAATCAGGGATTAGCCTCGCCGCTTGCGCCATGCAATGCGGCTGAAGTCTTGAAGTTTACTTGTACTCGATGAGTTCGCTTTGTTGGCGCCGAATGAAGGCGTTGTAGGCGTATTGCAGTACTCCCCGCATTTCCGCGACCTTCCCAATCGCGGTCCCAGTCGCGTAGAGAGCCGCGCGACGACGATCGTCCAGCCGACGGCGTCGATGTCGATACACTCGGGACCAGAGCAGCCCGTACCCGGCGGCCCCTCCAAAGAGGCTCGTGCCGAGCGTGATAGGCGCCAATCCGACCGCAAATGCCGGGACCGCACCGCCCCAGAACACGATCGAACGGAGTTCTTTGACCCGATAGCGCTCGGAGTCCGAACCGTAGCGATGAGCGCTTTCCGCGTAGGCATGCCCTGCTCGGACGACTCGCCGCCACCATTGTTCAAACCGATGGATGTCCGCGTCGTGGATCGTCATCTCCGCGTCGAGTCGAACAACGCGGAACCCCTCGCGCCGAACCCGCAGACAAAGCTCCGGATCTTCTCCAGCGATCAGGGTCGGGTCGTACCCACCAGCGGCACGAAACACATCGGCACGAATCAGGACGTCACCGCCGACCTCGGTCGCATCTCCGATCGGGGTATCCCACTCCATGTCCGCGAGCAGGTTGTAGGGACTCGCGTCCGGAAAACGTTCGCGGCGACGACCCGCGACCATCCCGACGTCTTCGTGTTGATCGAGGTGCGAGAGAGCTTCGGGCAGCCAGCTGTCCACGAGTTCACAGTCGCCGTCGACAAACTGAACGAACTCGAGCGCTCCGTCGTTCTCGAGCCGTCGAAACCCCGCGTTGCGTGCACGCGCTGCGGTGAACGGGATCGACGTGTCGAGTTCCACCACTGCCGCGCCACGTTCGCGTGCAGCTTGGATCGATCCATCGGTTGACCCGCTGTCCACGTACACCACGCGTACGGGCTGGGCTTGAAGCGCCTCCAAACAGCGGATCAGTCGCTGTCCTTCGTTTCGACCAATGGCAACAACGCCAACTTGCATGCTGGAGGTTTAGTAGAGCGGCTCCGAGCCGTCACACTCCTTGTCCCAATCACCCAAATAGATCGGGTTTGTCACGGCTTCCGTGTCGTTGAAGGGGCCAAGCACATCGCGTTCGAGCACAAAACGGATGAACTCCCGCTCGGCGGGGTCGACGGGGACGTTCAGGAAGATGGAGAAGGGATCCTCCGGATCGACCTCGTACTCGGCCGCGCTCATGAAGCCGTCGTCGTAGTCGACCTCGGTTCGCCAGGTTTCGTCCTCATCGGACTGATGCGTCCAGGCGAGGAAGTTGAAGTGGTCGCCGCTCCCCGGGGTAGCGCCCACGATGCGGACGCGCATGCGCACTTGATCCACGCCTTCCAGTCGAGAGGGCAGGATACAGTCGCCGGAGCGCGCATCGTGAAATCGGCCATCGCCATCGAGATCCACCCCGACGTACATGCGGGGCGCCTCTTCGTTCTCCACGATCATCACGTGGCCACGTCGCACGGCATCGACGATCGCGTCACTGTGCGCCTGGATCGTTCCGTCGGGATCGCTCAACGCCTCGGTCACACTTGAGGGGCGTGGCAGTGCGGGGTCGATGCGAACGTAGTTGACCGCAATGCCAAACGTTGGTGCTTCCAGTCCCGGAATGTCACCGCCGCCATGGTGGTGGTCCGCACCGGCGGTACCTGCCAATCGTTGTCCTTCCACGAGGCGACGCTGCCACCAGTCACGCGCTTCCTTGCTCGACTGCACGCCAAAGCCGCCCGTGAAATCGTCTAATGGATTGGGCGGAATGCCGACTTCGACACCGTCGGCACCCAGGCTGTCCTCGGGGAACACGTGAATGGCGAGTTCGGGGTGGTTGATGATCGCAATGCCGCCGGCTTCTTGAACCATCGCGATCACCGCCGCGTAGTCGGCTTGGTCAATGATCGGCTCTTGGTTGCCTGCGGCATAGATGAAGCGGCGTTCGATCGCTTCGGCGTTGGAGGCGACCGCTTCGGTGGGCCACATCAAGGTCATGTGCCCGTCGCCACTGCTCCACTCGGTTCCGCGAAGTGGGGTCGCGTACGCCGTACGATCGATGTTGGCCAAGGGCGCGAACGCCGGGTCGAACCACGAGTCGATGTTGTTGTGGTCGGTAATGATCATGTCGGACGCGCCGTTGGCGAGCGCCTCCTGCAAGAACCCGAGGATTCCTTCGGCGGTGTAGCACTGACCATCGGGCGGGGGAGCGGGTGAGGTCGGGTTGTTCGCGCAGTCGTGAAAGCCAGTGGTGTGGAGGTGGGACTGCATGAAGACCCAGACTTCCTGGCCTTCATCGCCGATATCCGTGGTGGGTTCGCGCTCGATGTTGGCGTCGAAGTTGGTGTCGACCTCAGGAGCGTCGACTTCCGGAGCATCGACGCCCATGGTGTCGCGCCCACTATCCGCGGTTGTGGCGTCGGTCGCGCCCCCGCCTCCGCCTCCGCACGCAAGCGCGCCGAAACAAGCCCCAAGCCAACCCAATCGCCACATACGAGAGATCATACCGTGTTCGTGCTAGCCATGCGCCTGAGATGACGCCTTTCCGAGCTTTGATCGGTGCGCTCTACGCCTTTGGCGGGCTCGCGCGCGTCTTGCCACTTCTCGACGCGTCGCGTCGCATGCAGCAGTGGCCCACCGAAGACGGCTACTTCATGTTGACCATGGGTCGCAACGTTGCGCTCGGGCACGGGCTGAGCGTGGCGGGAGGCGAGATGCCGACGAACGGGACCCAGCCGCTGACGACCTTCGTTTGGGCGTTGGGCTACACAATCGTCGGACCGGATCGAGAACCGGGTGTGGTGTTCGCCCAGGTGCTGCAGATCATTGCGGCAGCGTTGTGTGCGTGGGGCATCTTGCGCCTGGGTCGTCGCGTGCTGGGTGACGCCTCTGGAAAAGACTGGCGACCCTGGTTGGCGTCTGCGGTGTGGTTCGCGAGTCCTGTCGTGATGCCACACACGATGAACTGTCTCGAGACTGGGTTCTACGCGTGTGCGGCGACGTGGATCGCGTGGCTCTTTCTTCATGAGAACCAGGACTGGACCCCGAAGCGAGTGCTCGCGTTTGGTGTCGCACTCGGCGTCTGCTTTTGGATTCGAAACGACGCCGCGTTTCTCATCGCAGCAATTTGTTTGGTGGACTTGAAGCGGGGAGGGCGCGCTCGACTGCCCCGCATCCTGGTCTACGGAGTCGTCAGTGTCGTCGTGGCGTCGCCCTGGCTGATCTTCAACTACACCCAGTTCCGACACCTCATGCCCGTGAGCGGTCGCGCCGAAGCACTGACCGGGCACTTGAACATCGCCGGAGTTCCGATCGTCGTGCTCGAGTACCTGATGGGGTTCATCGCGATTCCGCATTCGATCTCGGAGCACCCAGCAGTGATTGGCTTGGCCAGCGTGCTCGTTGCTGGCGCGGGCGGGTTGACGTGGGCCGTTCGGAAACGCTTCAACGATACGCAGAAGAACTACGCACTCATCGTTGGAATGTACGTCGTGGGTCTCTCGTGTTTCTACGGACTCTACTTCGGCGCGGCGTGGTTCCTGCCTCGCTACTTCGCACCGGCGTCACCCTTGCTCATCCTCGCGACGGTGGCTGCGTTTGGTGTTGTGTGGAGCAAGCTGGAGTCCAAGCAGCGCGCGCTTGCACCGATTGGGGCACTCGGGTTGTTTGCGGTGATCGGCTTGCTGGCGTGGCGACAGCACGCTGGGGGTGCGCAGCACATGCACTTTCAGGTCGTTGCCTGGGTGGACGAACACGTGGGTGAAGACGAGTGGGTGGGTGCCATCCAGACGGGGACACTCGGATTCTTTCACGACCGCACGATCAACCTCGACGGCAAAGTGAACATCGCAGCGTACGAGGCGTTGGTGGCCGGTCGCGAGGGCGAGTACGTCGTCGACGACACCGAGATTCAGTACCTGGCCGATTGGGTCGGCATGCGCGACTGGATGAACAAACCGGCGATTGCGGAGCACTTCGAAGTGATCGAGTACGACGAAGCGCTGAACCTCGCCGTACTTCGTCGTCGTTAAGCTTCGTCGTCGTTGAACACGGCGAAACGTCCGAATAAGCCCTGGTGATTTCCGACTCGGGGTGCGATCAAATCGCGTGGACTATCGACGAGTGGGTTCGAGTGGGCTGCGGGTTAGCGCGATCTCCATTGGAGGTTGGCTAACGTTTGGCGGCAGCATCGAAGAGAAAGATGCACACGCGATTTTGGATCGCGCGTTCGAACGTGGCGTGGACTACATCGACTTAGCCGACGCCTACGCACGCGGAGCCGCAGAAGACTCCGTGGGTCGCTGGATGCGTGATCGACCGCGACACCGATTGGTGATCAGTTCCAAGTGCTTTTGGCCCATGAGCGAAGGCGCCAACGATCGGGGCTTGAGTCGCAAGCACATCATCGAAAGCGTGAACGCGTCGCTCAAGCGATTGGGCACGGACTACCTCGATCTCTTTTTCTGTCACCGTGAAGATCCGGAGTCACCTCTCGATGAAACCGCGCGCGCTCTCGAGGACCTCGTTCGTGCAGGCAAAGTGCTGTACTGGGGAACGAGTTGTTGGAGTGCAGCGACGCTCGTCAAAGTACACGGACTGACCCGTCTGCGTGGCTGGACGCCGCCGGTCGCCGAGCAGCCTCGCTACAACCTGATCGATCGTTCGATCGAGAAACGCATCGTCCCGGTGACCAAGCGTTTGGGGATGGGCCTGGTGGTGTGGAGTCCGCTCGCGGGCGGTGCACTGACCGGCAAGTACGATGAGGGTGTCCCCGAAGGCAGCCGCGGAGCGAGTTCGCGTTGGCTCGACGACGTGCTGACCGAAGAGAATCGTCCAAAGCTACGTGAGTTCAGCGCGATTGCGCGCGACGTCGGATGCTCGCCGGCGCAGCTCGCGCTTCGGTGGGCGCTGGAGCAAAGCAACATCGCTAGCGTCATCACCGGTGCGACGCGGGTGGAGCAGCTCGACGACAACCTGGGCGCGTTCGACGTGGCGTGGAACGACGAACTCGCCAAGCGGGTGGGATCAGTCTTCCGTTAGCAGGTCGCGCAGCGGTTCGTGTCGGGAGTCGATCGCGAGCCCCTTGTCGATTGCTGCAGTTGCTCGCTCGTCGTCCCCGATGGCTCGATAGGCGAGTGCGAGCGTGTGCGCCGCACCCGCGGTGGGACTCAGTTCAAACGAATGCGCTGCGAGTGGGATGGCGTTACGGGGTCGACCACGCAGCCACTCGGTCCACGCTCGTTTTCCGAGGAAGGCGCCGACGCGAAATCGAGGAAACACGTCAGCACACGCGATGGATGCGACATCCCAGTAGCGATCCGCGCGATCAAACTCGCCGTCGCGAGCGAGCAAGTTGGCTGCGTTCGACATGGTCATTGCATCCAACTCCAGTTGTGACGCTTCCCGGCAAATATCGAACGAGAGCTCGTACTCACCGTTCACTTCGTGCCGCCAAGCCACGAAAGCGAGCTCGCGAGCACGGGCAGAGGCATCGTACTTCGCGCCGCGACGCGAGCGTTCCTCACCGAGCGCATTCAGACTTTCGAGCAGCCGACGGTCTTTGGGCTCTGTGGCGAGATACGACTCGAGGTGTTCAATGGCTCCCTTCACATCGCGTGTGCGTGCCATTGCGTCCGCCACGTAGGGTGCGATGCCCACGTTGGCAGGTCGGTACCAGCCGCGTGACCAGTGCGCCTCGACACACTGTGTGGCGACCTCGAGCAGACGCTTCCAGTCACCGAGCACATGAAGAAGCTGCACGGCGAGCACCCAGGGATCGAAGGGTTGTCGCTGGTAGAAGACGTCCCAGCGCGCAAGGATCAAGGGTTCGAGTAGGGCCCACGCGCGCTTCGCGGCGCGCTTCTGTTTGGCGGTGTATCGGCGTCCGACCGGACACGCGGCGTCGACAGGCGCAGCCGGTGTCCAACACGCCCACGCAGCTGGGAAACGATTCGCGGAATCAGCGGCGAGGTCCATCGCTTCGAACATGACGAGTGCGACGTCGAACAAACCGTGCCCCACCAGACGCATGGCGTGCTCCGCGCGGGTTGCGGGAGCTTGTCGAATCGCGCGCTCGACGGGTCGCTTGCAGAATCCCGCGAGAGTCACTTTGCGCCCGTGCGTTCCACCCGAATCCCACTCGCCGCCCAGACCGGCAGCAACGAACGCCTCCTTGTCGCGCGTGCACCATGCAAGCACTTCCCACGCGTTGAGAAACTCGGGTGTGCCTCTGACGCAAGCACGCGCCAGCCCAACGGCACGATCCCGCTGTCCGGATTGGCACAGTGCGTAGAGCAGTCGTGCGGCGATCGTGAGCTGCCGATCCTTCAGTTTGACCTTCTGGCGAATCGACCGTCCCAAACCAAGAGCACGTTCGTAGTACGGGATCGCTTCGACGTGGTCTTCTTCCCAAGCCTCGTCGCCATCGTTTGCAGCGAGTCGTTTTGCGTCGAGAAGTTCGTAGTCCTCTTCGAGTTCCTCGACTGAAAGATGACCACACGAAATGTTCTGCAAGGGTGCGGCACGTCGCAGTTGCGACAGCGTTTTCGCCGCTTCCAAACCCAGTTCGAGTTGGCACGCCCACTTCACCAAGAGCGCTTGGCGGTGGGTGATCGAGTCTTTGTCTTTGTCGAGTTCCAACGCTTTGTTGGCCCAACCGATGCCGCGCGTGAACTCCTCGTCGGCGTGGGCCACCGCAGCACTTCCTGCAAAGCCCGTCGCTTTAGTGGCGTTGCCCGAGGGTTGAAACCAACTGCTGCCCGAACTCTTTCGGTATGCCGCAAAGACGTTTCGCGCGATGTCCACGTCGCCCATCCGTAACGCCACGTCCGCGGCAAGCGCATCGCGATAACCTGCTTTGACCTGTTTGTAGGCGACCGCATCACGGCCCTGCGCGTTGGCGAGCCGAGCGAGCATGCGCAAACGTTGGTCCTTCGTGGTCGATCGGGCAGCGTTGGTCAGGCGTGCCGTCTGATCGGGATTCAACTCCTCGAAACGCGTGAACACTTCTTCGACGTTCAGTGCGTAGTGGGGAAGGTACGCGTGCGCCGCGAGTCGGTGACCTTCCGCACTCCCACCTTCAATCCAGAAGCCTTGTGCACGGAATGCAGCCTCCGCGTTGAGCTCGTCGCCTGACGATGCGAGCGCCATGGCGGAACCCACGTCGAAGTAGCGCTTGTCGAGCGCCTTTCCGAACAGCTTCGCTGCGGTGTCGTACTCGCCGGTGTAGTACGCGACGCGTGCAAGCAGCCAATCTTGGTTGAACCGGCCTTCGCTGGCGGTTTCGCGCAACGTCGCCAACGCAACGGCTCGGATGCGTTGGAGCTGAGCGCGCTCTTTGCGCCGGCTCACTTCTTCTTGAGTTTGAGGAAGTCCGTCTCGCTGATGATCTGCAGCTCGGCTCCCTTCGCTTGAAGCTTCTCGGCGGCGATCATCTTGCTGCCCTTCTTGCCTTCGCCATAAAGCGGCGAGCCTTCGTCACCGATCACCAGGAAGTCCAAGTCCTGCGTGACGGAGCTCGATGCCTTGCCACCCAAGTCTTTGACGCGCGACTTCGCCTCAGCGCGCGTCATCGACGCCAGTTTACCGGTGAAGCAGAACTTCTTTCCGACGGTCGCCTTCTTGCCGCCCCGTTTCTTGGTGGCCTTCTTGGTGGCCTTCTTCGTGGCCTTCTTGGTGGCCTGCTTGGTGGTCTTCTTCGTGGCCTTCTTGGTGGTCTTCTTCGTGGCCTTCTTGGTGGTCTTCTTCGTGGCCTTCTTGGCGACGACTTTCTTCTTTGCGGCCTTCTTCGAAGAGCCGCCCTTGCCCATCTGCAGGAACGTGTTTTCGGAAATGATCTGAACGTCCGCGCCGCCCGCGATCATCTTCTCCGCCGCTTTGATCTTGCTGCCCTTCACGCCTTCGCCGTAAAGCGGCGAACCCTCGTCGCCCACCACCAAGAAGTCGAGCGCCTTGGTCACCGACGAAGCGACCTTTGCACCCAATCCCTGCGCGCGTTTCTTGGCTTCCGCTCGCGTCATCGTCGCCAGTTTGCCGGTGAACACGATCGTCGCGCCTTCAGCATCCAACGAACTGGCATCCACGCTCGCGGCTTTCGGTCCTGCCTTGGCTGCCTTGGCCTGCAACTTTCGGATCCGCTTGTGCTCCTTGTCGTCGCACAGCTTCATGTCGTAGCTGGACGAGTTCTTCTTCACCCAGGGGATGATGTAATCGAGCTCACGAAGCTTCACGGGAACGTGAAACTCGAACGTGTCTCCATCGCTGTGCCACGCGGTCTCGTCCGCGGACGCGTAGATTTCCTCGCCGTTCCAGGGCGATGTGCCCCACGCCTCAACGTCGTCGTGATCCTCTCCTTGTGAGAACCACGCAGCTAGAGCTGCAGCCGCTTTCTCTCCGGCTTTGCCCTTCTTGAGCTTCATGATGATCGTCACGCCGGGATCGTCACGGTCGTGGATCACCTTCTTGGCGCCCGCCTTCTTCATGATTTTCGGAACGGTGTCGCCGAAGCCCCCGCAGTAGTCGTGGTACGCGACCACCACACTTCCCGACGCGGTTACGTCCGGCGTGCCCCACTTCAGGCCCTCGTCACCCCAGGTGAGGATGCCCTTCCACTTCATGCCGTACTTCTTGGCGAAGGCTTCGGCGGTTGGGGTGACCACCGTGTAGTCCCAATCGTTCTGCTCCACGTAGTCGTCGAACTCAGGACCGTATTTCTTGAAGAACGTATCGAGCTCTTTGGCAAACTTCTCGGCTTGCTTCGCCGTCGCGAAGTGACCGACCAAACGGTACGAACTGGAGTTGTTGCAGCTGTACGAATTCCAAGCGTAGACGCGCATGCTTATGCCCTCGGGCGTTGAAGAAGACTTTCGACGGGCACGAACGAAAGGCCAAAGCCGTCCAGTCGCGCACAACCAGGTGAATCGGCAGCGGGTGCAGTGTCGCGAAGCTGCGCCCAAAGTTCAGGAAGGTCGCTCAGGTTCTCGATGGGCAAACCTGAGGTGGTGTGGTCGTCGCCAAAACTGCACGCCAACAAGCGCCGATCGCTGCTGACGCTGCAAAACAAGCGCCCTGCACCGCAGTCGCCGTTTTCAAACAAGCGCGGCGTCAGCTGGAGTCGCGAGCCCCAACACACGTCGACTTTGAGTGCGAGTCGTGGTGAGAGCACGGGGTGAATCCGGGCAAGCGTTTCATCCAGCGTAGGCATCTCTTGCGGCGAAAGGTGCAGGCTGGTGTCGTTGCCCTTGTACGAGAGCAGGAGCACATCGCGAACACCCATCGACATGAACTCCAGCAGGTCCCGCTCCAAGGTCTTCGCACGCGTGGGCGTCACCAAATAGTTCAAACCAAAGCGCGCGCCTTCGTCGACCAATCGCTCGATGATCCCCGCCGTGTCGTCCTCGTCGTACACCGAGAGCTGGATTTGGCCGTAAGCGCCGCGCATCTCACGCAACATCTCGCGACTGAGACGGAGCCCGTTGGTGGTGAAGTTCGGGCAGATCTGCGTCTCATCCCAAATACGGCGAACGAGCTCTGCAAAGCGTGGAAACACGGTGGGCTCCCCTCCGCCAAACGCGAACTCCAACACGCCCCAGTCCGCGGCGACGTGCGCGAGTTCGAGCATGTCGTCGAACGTCCACTTGCTCCGTGCTTCGAGCGGTCGGTAACAAAACGAGCAGGTCTTGTTGCACGCGTTGGTCAACGATACCTGCAACACGCGCGGTGCTTGTTGGCGCATCCCTTCGGCGGGACCACCTTCGATGAGGCGGTTGGCGCCCGTGTCCCGATCGAAGAGCAAGAGCTTGCCGTCGAGGGGAAAGGGGCGCCACATGACCTGTCGGTATCACGCGTTGAACGCAACGAGGAGCTGAAAACACGGCGACAGAGAATTTGGAACACGGACCGCTTCAGTTCCAGCTCTGCGCGTTATTCACACCAGCGTGCGACCCAAGCCTCCGCGTCTCCGCTCGGGTTGGTCCCGTTGCCGACGATGGACACAACACCACCTGCGATCGTCACCGCGGTCGCTTCCAGCAGGATCCAGTCCGAAGGAACGTCGACCCCGTTAGTTGAGAGAACATCGGTGACGAGCGTGAGGCCCGTGGAGTCCCACAACACAGCTTGCGCGCCGACTGCGTCCGTCGCGCGCCCGACGATGATGCTTCCGTCCGGCGAGATTTCGTTCGCCACACTATCGAACGCTCCGCCGTCGAGGTCGCCCAATCCGGTCATTCCCTCGGCCATCGTCCATCGAAACGCTTCGGGGCCGCTCGCGGATGTGCCGAGACCGACGATGATCGAGCCGTCATCCGACACTGCGCTCGATGATCCGAACGTCGCGCCGCCAGGAAGGTCGCCCAGAATGACCTGACCGGCGGATGTGGCGCGGTAGGCATTGAACGACGCGGTGGCGTCGACACGCTGACCTCCGACCCAGACGGTTCCGTCTGGCGTGATGTCCGAAATCTCGCTCGAGTTTCCAGTGATCGCCGCGTAGCCCAAGTCGGTCCACATCGACGTCGTTGCCGACCACGTCGCTGCAGTGTTGGACAGCGCGTTGGTGATGCCGCCCCCAACCAAAGAACCGTCACCGTTGAGGGAGTAGGCGTACGAGAAGAAGCACCCCGCGGGGTCGTCGCCCAACGCCACCATTCCGTCCGCCATCGTCCAACGGAATGCTTCGTCGAATCGACTCGGACAGTCGACGAGACCCGATGTGCTGACCCCCACCACAACCTCGCCGTCGCTCGACACGTTGAACGCACGACTGTCGAACGCACCACCAGCGAGATCGCCGAGACCGATCATTCCATCCGCTTCTCGCCAGCGCATCGCTTCGGGTCCACTTGTGGATGTGCTCTGCCCGACGATGGTCGTGCCGTCGTCCGAGATCGCAAGCGCGCTGCTCTCGGTCTCGCCTCCAGCGAGGTCGCCAAGTCCGATGAACATGGGACAGCCTTCTGGACCGGCGTCCATGGCGTCGACACCCGCATCGAATGCATCGACGCCTACGTCCTGAGGTCCGACGTCTGTGCCGCTATCGGATCCAACGTCGGCCATCGCATCCATGGGAGCGTCGGTTCCCGTGTCAGGAGGACCCACGTCGGGGTTGATGGTTCCATCGTCGTCACCACACGCGACGCAGAAGGCGAACAAGATGAAGAAGCGCATCGCAGTACCTTAGGGCATCGCCATTCGGAGAGGTTGGGTGGGATCTGCACCGCTTACGTCACCCCCGCGTTCGGCCCGGGCAAACGTGCCTTCGTGAATGAACGCACTGAAACGGTAGCGCGGCGTTGCACTGGGCAACTCAATACGTGGAACGAACCACTGAACGACGTCTCCGATGATCACGACGCGCACTGCACTCGACACGGTTGTTTGCGTCTGGCTCTCGTCGACCTGCGTGACGCGCACCGACCACGTGCGGGTGAGATGGTCCCAAATTAGCTGGTACCAGCGGTCCGTTCCCTGGAAGTAGTCCCACACAAACGGTTCGACAAACTGCCAATCATTCTCAGTGACGCCGTCGGACTCGAATACGAGGGCGTAGATGAGCGAATGATCCGGATCTGCAAGTGGGACATCCGCCCCAAGTCGCATGGCACCAACCCACATCGCGCCCTCCGGAAATTCACCGGGCGCCATAGGACAGATAATTGCGCCACCCGGCGTCGTGACGTCGCAGGGGTAGGCGGTGTTGTTGAAGAGAAGGCGAGTCTCGTCGGGGGTTGGCGTGATTTGGGCGACGTCGAACTCGCGAATGTCCACGACTTGCTCGCAGAGCGTGCACGGCATCGAATCGCTGTCCACCCAATCACCGACTCCGTCGTCCGTTGCCGAGAAGCACGTACCGACTCCGGCCCCAAGCCATTTGCCGGCTTCTGACGTCACGGTTCCCTCGCCGACGCCACCTGCACCGGACACTTGGTACGTTAGTAACGCCTCCCATTCGAGATAGACCTCTGCTTCCATCTCACCAGCATCCGTACAGTCATACGCCAGCATCAGCTCACCCGGAATATCGACGCGTCGCAGGATTCCTAGATCTGAGAGGCGCGTTTTGAAAGTGTCGAGGAACCCGGTCCACTCACCGGCTCGCTGAAGAGTGACTTCTGCTGTGCGCCCTCCTCGGGTGAGAGAAACGGGAGGGATATCGTCGACGTTCACGCGAACGTTGGTCCACGTCGGCATGGTCACGGTGGTGTCCTCCAACGCTTCGACCTCTCCAGTGACGCTGGTTTCGGCAACCGCGAGAAAAAACGAAGTGAAGTGAGGGATGCTGGCAACCACGCCCGTTACCATGTCGCCGTCCCGGTCGAGCTGGATGCCGACGACTTCGACGCTGTTTACCGAATCGAGAAGTCCGAACGCCGGTGACGGAACGGGACCTGCGATCTCAAGCCGAGCTGCCTCGCGAAACACGAGACCGTCCGGCAGCAGCTCGTAGCTTGCCTGCAGTCTGGCGTCTGACGAGAAGACAGCACTCGTTGTTCCGCTTGTGACCGAGATATCGCCAGCTTCAACGCCCACAGGCAACGAGTTCGGTGCAATGACTAAGGTTGCGGATCCATCGTCTGCCGCGATCTGGATTTCCGCATGGGTTTGGTACTCGATTCCAGCATCAAGCGACGCATCGACACCACTATCAAAACTTGAGTCGCCCCCCGCATCGACTGCGGCAGAGTCGTCGCCGCAGCCGATGAGGAGCGCAAGAACTAGGCTGTACCTCACATCAGCGTCCCGTAGTTGAAGCCTACGACGTGCGGTGTGTCGGAGGCGTCGAGCGCAATCCCGACCGACTCGGGCACATTACCGACGGCCGTGCTTCGCATGTGGTAGTTCGCACGCTCCGCGCCAAGCGGGTAGTAGAGAACCGGATACCCGAGTCCGCTGACGCTTCGTGCGCCGATGACCCAGGCGCGGTCTGCGGAGTCCAGCACTGCATCGACATCTGCAAATCGCGAGTCTGCAGGATCCGCGAGCATCGTTTCGCTCCAACTGGAACCATCGTGCCGACTCCAGTACAAGCCGTCCGCGCGTGACGACACGAGACCGGTGGACACGATGTGCAGGTTGCCGGTGGAGTCGATCAGCATCGAACCGTGCACGCCTTTGCCCTCGCCGGGTACGTCTTCGGTCGTCCAGCTTCCAGCCGTGCCCGAAGCGTGACGTAGAACCGCCGTGTCCGAGACGATTGCGAGGTAGGAGATATGAATCGTGTCGTCTGCTGCGATCGCGATTCGAGCGTACTCGCCGTTTTGGTCATCCACCTCGGGTGTGTCCACCGTCTCGATGTCGAACGTCGATCCGTTGTACGCGCCATACCGAAGGGCAAGCGTTGTGCGGTCAAACCAAACAACGTGCGCCGCTCCGCTGGAGTCGATCGCAATGTCGAAATGCGTAAACAGGTTTCCGACGTCCGAGTCCCCGATTGGGATCGCTTGCCACGTCCCATCAAACCAGAGGTAGTGGAGGGTGCCGTCTCCGATTGCGAAGAGTGCGTGCGGGTCATCGTCAGCATCCAGCGCGAGCGCACTTCGTTCGGAGAACGGACGAGGAAGGGCTGCGTCTTCGGTGACGTTCGTTGCCTCCCACATATCGCCGTTGCGGACCACGTAGGAAACGCGTCGTACGCCTCCGTTCTGGGCATGCGAGAGGATGCGGGGTGCTCCGTCGCTCGCGATTTCGATGTTGGTTTCGTGTCCACAACATCGCGGTGGAAACGATTCGAAGTCGTGCATGGTGAACTCGGTCCCACCGCCGCCGTCGGTGTCGCCGGAGTCGACCATTCCACCATCGATTCCACCCGAGTCGACGCCGCCGGTGTCGGTGGCGGAATCGATGCCGCCTCCATCCTCCATGTCGCCCGAGTCTCGTCCCGCGTCGGTTTCAGGTGTCGAGTCATCACCGCACGCGAGAGCCGTGAGTAGCGCCAAAAGCAAGCCGATTCGCATGAGACCTCCCATTTCACTCAGTTGGTCACCGCACCGACTCGTTTCGATCAGCAACGCAAGAAATTTGAGGTTTGACGGATCGAAACTCGACGCGTGCGAACTAACACCAGCAAGGAGGAGTGATGCGCGTTTTGCTGGTGGTTCTTCTGGTGGTGATGGCCTGCGGTGACGACGACGGAGGCGTCGACGTCGACGCGGCAATGCTCGATTCAGCGGTTGCCGATAGCGGGACAGACGCTGGTGATGACGAAGACTCCGGGACCGATGCCGGCGCAGACGACGCGGATACCGATGCAATGACAGATCCAGATGCGGGCGAAGAGGATGCGGCAATGGGAACGGTGCCGGTGGCATGTGCACCTCCGCAAGATGTCGATGCGCCAATCGGATTGATCTTCTTGTGCGAAATCGAGTTGCCGACCTGTCGCTTCTTCGGTCTCAACGGTGAGGATCTGACGTCCATGCGCAACCGCTGCGGCGATGACGGCGACACGGTCGACTTGGTGTTTGATCACAATCTACGCGAAGTGAATGATCCCTTCGTGCGCACTGCAGGTGGGTGGACCATCGTGGCGACGAGTATCGGCTCGATTCAGACCAGTCCAGGTGGCGACACGAGCCTGGTTGGACTGATGAACGACACCGAAACAACCGTCACGATCGAAGACGAAGCTGGCACTCAGTACGACGTCACATTTTCGTTTGTCGCGGATCCACGTCAGCTCAGCGTGGTTTCGATCACTGCGCTCTAGGGAAGGGCAAGCCGCCAACTCATCCGATGTCGTAGTCCTGAATTTTCTTCTGCACGGTGGGAAAACTAACCCCGAGGAGTTTGGCTGCCCGGGTCTTGTTCCATCCCGCGTGCTCCAAGACTCGAGTCACGTATTCCTTCTCGACGTCACGCAGACTGGGCGGTTCGCCATCTTCCTTCAATGCGATACGTAGGAATGCCGCCTGCGCTTCCGGCAACGATGCGGAGCGACCTAGGACGATCGAGCGTCGTCCCAGTACGGGCTCGCGCTCGAGAATGACCGCGCGTTCGATGATGTTGCGAAGCTCACGAACGTTCCCTGGAAAGTCGTACGCCAACAGGGCTTGTGCGGCCTCATCCGAGATGGCTTCAAGCGTGCGACCGAGACGTCGCGCGGTGTTCTGCATGAACTGCGACGCGATCTCCAACACGTCTTCCCGGCGCTCGCGCAAGGGGGGCACGTGAAGGTGGAACACATCGAGCCGATGATAGAGATCCAACCGAAACTCGCGGGCATCCACTGCGGCGAGTAAGTCCCGATGCGTTGCACTAATCACGCGAACGTCGACAGCGCGATCCTGTGTGCCGCCTACCCGCCGAAACCGCATCGTTTCGAGCACACGCAACAACTTGCCTTGCACGCTGGGGCCGAGATCACCGATTTCGTCGAGGAAGATGGTTCCTCCGTCCGCCAGTTCGAGAAGACCTCGTTTGGCCGACTTCGCATCTGTGAACGCGCCACGTTCGTGACCAAAGAGCTCGCTCTCGGCTAGCTGTTCAGCGATCGCAGCGCAGTTGAGTTCGACGAACGCGTCTGTGTTTCGGGACGCGGTCTGTTCGTGAATGAAGCGCGCGATAAGTTCTTTTCCGGTGCCACTCTCGCCCTGCACCAAAACCGGCGTGTCGGGACTCTCGGCGACGCGCTCTGCCATCTCGATGACCTGCTGCATCTTCGGGCTCGACGATCGACGCAACAACGAGCTGACTTCTGGAGTGCCACGACGCAGAGCCTGGACTTGGCGTTCCAATGCACGACGCTCAAGACCTTTGCGAAGCTTGACCAGAAGGTCGGGCAGCTGAACGGGCTTGGTGACGTAGTCGTCCGCGCCGTGTTTGAGCGCAAGGACAGCGTTGTCCACGTCTGCGTACGCGGTGACGACGAGGAAGGTGGTGTCGAGGTTGCGCGCGTCGGACTCGGCTCGCAGCTCCTTGAGCAACTCGACGCCATCCCCATCGGGGAGATTGCGGTCGAGAATAACGAGGTTCGCAGCGGATTGTTTCCATGCTTCGCGTCCTGAGCGAACGTCTGCTGCGGTGCGAACCTCGTACCCTTCCGCGCTCAACGCGGACTCGAGGATCACGCGGAACGACTTTTCATCGTCGACCAAGAGAACGCTGGGATTCACGACGCCACCCGCTGAGTTGTCCGTGATCGCAAGGGAATGGAAGCGCGAAAGCACGCGCCTTCAAGCTCGCCTTCGACCAATTCCAAACGTCCGTCGTGCATTTCTGCAAAGCGACGCGAGAGTGCGAGACCCAGTCCGACTCCTCCCACACGACCACTGCTGAATGGTTGGAAGAGTCGCTCGCGAACTTCATCCGCGATGCCTGCGCCACGATCTTCCACGTCGACGCACCATTCATCACCAACAACACGGGAGCGAATGTGCACCCGCCGACGTGGTTCTTCCTGCCCCGTTGTGGCTTCGACGGCGTTGCGGATCAGGTTTGTCAGGACGCTTTGAAGCACGCTGGAGTCGACATGTAACTCGGTTGTCGATGCATCGTCGACCACGTCGATCGTGACCTCGCGTTCCTGCGCGAAATCCTCGACGAGTGCGAGACTGTTTTCCAACAGCGCATCGGCGCGAACAGGCGCCACAACCAAACTGCGAGGACGTGCGAAATCGAGGAGCACGTCGGCGAGCGTGCGAAGTCGTCCAATCTCAGCTCGAACATGCTGACGCACGTCATGCCGCGCGGTGTCGGGCAGCTTGCCACCCAGCGCATCCATGCCCACCGAAAGTGCATTGAGCGAGTTTCGGATTTCGTGAGAGAGCGCGGCTCCGGCGTGTCCGAGTGCAGCGAGCCGCTCCGAGGCGATCAACGCGTCGCGGGTCTCTTCGAGTTCTTTGGTGCGCTGTTGGACGCGTTCCTCCAGTGTGTCAGCCAACTCGGCAACGCGTTCGTGGTCGCGGCGCGCAGCGGCCTCGCCTGCTTTGAGTTCGTCGACGAGTTCCGTAAACGCTCGTCTGAGGGATCCCACTTCATCGGCCGAAGATTTGGCTTCGATCCGCGCCCGAGTGCCGCGTGCAGCACGAACTTCACCCGCAAGAAGCAGCACTGGCTGTGTCAGGCGCCGTGCGACCAGGAATCCCACCATGATTCCAAACGCCGCAACGACGGTTGCAGCGATCAGTAACGCGTTTCGGCGCTCGTCGGACGCGTGGTCGAGTTTGCTCCACGGCCACGCGTAGACCAAACGCGCTTCGGTGGTGCCGATCGGTGACCACGCCATCGCGGTTCGCTCACCGTCGACCTCCACGACGACAGCACCGGGTTGGGAAGAACGCTCGATGGCAGATTGCCATGGCCGTGAGTCCAGGGCCGGATTGCCACCGACAAAAAGCACATCACCTTGCGCGTTTACGAGGGCAAGGTCGTGCTCGACTTCGGTGCCGTGAACCGAGTCGTCGAAGAAGTCGCCACGTTCGAGTTCGATCTCGCCGCGCAACACCCCTTCGAGCGCTCCGTCCTCATCTTGAATGGGCACGACCACGGCCACGGTGGAGTCGCCCTCGTGGAAGCTCACCGTGGGCTCGCCGGTCTCGACGCTTTCCAGGAACCAGCGTTCGTCCGAGAAGTTCAGCCCGATACACGCATCGTGTTCGGGTTCCGACCCGTGGCAACGACCCGTCTCATCGGTGAGCAAGACACGACCATTAAAGAAGAGCGTGAGACGCCACGCTTCGTTGAGCACCCGACGCTCGGGGGCGTCATCGTCGTCGTCGAGATCGACTTCGACCATGCTCGAGATGTGTCGCAGCTCTTCGATCGCGAGTTCGACGTGGTCCAAAAACGCCAGCGCGCCCTGCATGGCGAAGAGGCGCTGTCGATCGACGATCACGTTTTCCAGGTCGCGATTCGACATCGACGAGAGCACCGCACCTGTCAGACCGGCGCAGAGCAGCGCAAAGAGCGCGAAAGCGACCGTCGTTCGGGTTGAAATGCTCACAAGCTTCTTTCGAGTCCGATCCTAAAGATTCTTTCGACTCGCCACCATCACACGACCAATTTCCTAGTCAATTTCAAAGGCACAATCTGTGCAAAGACGAAATCCGTGTCGTCTAAACCCATCACGCTGAAAGACCACTTCACCAACCTGAAGAACGACCTGCCCGCTGGCGTTGTCGTCTTCCTCGTCGCGCTGCCCTTGTGCTTGGGTATCGCCCACGCCTCGGGTGTACCGCCCTTGGCCGGCGTCATCTCCGGTCTGGTTGGCGGAATTGTCGTCTCGATCGCGAGTGGCTCGCACACCGCAGTCAGCGGACCGGCAGCAGGCCTGATCGTCATCGTTCTCGCCGCCGCAGAGGGGCTCGGTTATGCCGGTCTTCTCCTCGCGACGTTCTTGGCCGGTGCGATGCAGTTGTTGTTTGGTGTTCTGCGATTTGGCGGCATTGCGAAGCTGTTCCCGCCTGCGGTTGTTCGCGCCATGCTGGTCGCGATCGGCATCATTCTCATCCTGAAGCAGATTCCGCATGCAGTGGGTTACAGCGGCGATTTCGAGGGTGACCTCGCGTTTGCGCAGGCTGACGGCCGCAACACCTTCACCGAGATTCCGTTTGCGCTTGGGCACTTCCACATTGGTGCTCTGTTGATCGCACTCACCGGTATCGCGCTCATTCTCGTCGAGCAAAAGGTCGAGTGGATCAAGAAGATTCAGTGGATTCCTGGACCGCTTCTCGCTGTTGCAGCCGGCGTTGGCCTCAACGAACTCTTCCATGCTGTGGCACCTTCGCTCGCGGTTGGACACTCGCTTCTCGTCGACATGCCGGTCGGGGGAATCGAAGCCGTACAACAGGAACTGACGTCGCCGGACTGGGGGATGATCGGCAACACGACTGTGTGGACGACAGCGTTTACGCTGGCCGTGATCGCGAGCATTGAGACCTTGCTTTGCGTCGAAGCACTCGACTCGATCGATCCGCTCGAGCGGGAGACTCCGCCCAACCGCGAGCTTTTCGCACAGGGCGCCGGCAACATGGTCGCGCCGCTCTTCGGGGGCATTCCGCTGACCGCCGTTATTATTCGCGGTACGGCGAACGTGAGCTCGGGCGGTAAGACCCGCATGAGCTCGTTCATTCACGGTTGGCTCTTGCTGGCTGCGGTGCTTTTCGTGGCGCCGGTGATGAACATGATTCCGCTTGCTGCGTTGGCCGCGGTTCTCCTTCACGTCGGTTACAAGCTCGCCAACCCGCTCATCTTCAAGCAGATGTTCGCGCGCAGTAAGACGCACTGGATTCCTTTCCTGGCCACCATTGGCATCGTGCTTTTCACCGATCTGCTCACCGGCGTTCTCTCGGGCTTCGTCATCGCCGCGCTCTTCATCATTGTCGACGGACTTCGGACCCGCAGCCTGGCGTCCAAGACCGAAGGCGAGGGCGGTGAAGTCAAGATTCGTCTCGCGCCCACCATTCCCTGGGTCAGCCGTTTGGCCCTGCGTCGTACCTTCGAGCAGGTTCGCGAGGGCAGCCACGTGATCATCGACGGTCAAGACACGGACGCGATCCACAAGGATGTCCGCGAGGAAATCGAAGAGTTTGTGAAGAGCGCCGACGAGCGAAAGATTCGGGTCGAGCTTTTCAAGCTCCCGGCCCCCGAAGCCCGCGCCTCGCACTGAGTCGCCACTCGCTTGAGGAGCGTTTTTCGGCTACCACCCGCGTGTGGAAGGCGACTACCTCGAGTCGGATATCGCCATCGTGGGTATGGCTGCGCACCTCCCGGGCGCAGCCACGATCGATGAGTATTGGCAGAACCTAGTCAACGGCGTCGAGTCGGTGCGTTTCTACACCGACGAAGAGCTGCTCGAACAGGGTGTGCCCAAAGCGCATCTGCGGCACCCGCGTTACGTCAAAGCGGCCGCGGAGCTTCAAGGGATGGAGCTCTTCGACGGTGAGCTCTTTGGGTTCTCGCCCAAAGAGTCCGCGATTCTCGATCCGCAGCATCGACACTTCACCGAGTGCTGCTGGGAAGCGCTCGAAGATGCCACGCACACCCCGGAGTCGTTCGAGGGGCCGATCGGAATCTTCGGTGGCTGCGGAATGGGTAGCTACTTCTACTTCAACATTTGCAGCAATCCCGAGCTGGTCGATTCGGTGGGGATGTTCCTGTTGCGGCACACCGGCAACGACAAGGACTTCCTCGTCACCCGGGTTTCGCACGTACTCAATCTGACCGGCCCGGCTGTGAACGTGCAGACCGCGTGCTCGACGTCTCTCGTCGCAGTGCACTACGCGGTTCAATCCCTGCTGAGCCAAGAGTGCGACATGGCACTGGCCGGCGGCGTCACGATCGAGCTGCCGCATCGCCGAGGTTACTTCTACAAAGAGGGCGAGATTCTCTCGCCGGATGGGCATTGCCACGCGTTTGACCACCAGAGTCAGGGCACGATTTTCGGATCGGGCGCAGGAGTGGTTGTGCTGCGGCGCCTCGAAGACGCGATTGCCGATCGTGACCACATCTACGCAGTCATTCGCGGCACAGCGATCAACAACGATGGTGCATCCAAAGCCGGCTATCTCGCGCCTTCCGTCCAAGGCCAGGCGAGTTGCATCGTGGAGGCGCACGGCATCGCGGATGTCAGCGCCGACTCGATCGGTTACGTCGAGTGCCACGGGACCGGAACGTATCTGGGTGATCCGATCGAAGTCAGCGCACTGACCGAAGCGTTTCGCCAGTCCACCGAAGAAACGCAGTTTTGCCGCATCGGGTCCGTCAAGACCAACATCGGTCATCTCGATACCGCGGCAGGTGTCGCGTCGTTGATCAAAGCGGCGTTGATTCTCGAGCGTGAGAAGATCCCTGCGTCGCTGAATTTCGAGAAACCCAACCCCACGATCGATTTCGAAAACAGCCCGTTCATTGTGAACGACACGCTGACCGAATGGCCGCGTGGATCGAAGCCGCGTCGCGCCGGCGTTCAGTCGCTGGGTGTGGGCGGAACCAACGCGCACGTGATCCTGCAAGAGGCACCGGTCGCGCCGAAGAGCGCGCCGCACGAAGGTCTTCAGTTGTTGGTGCTCAGCGGGCGCAACCGCAAAGCCGTCGATGGCAACGCCAAGAAGCTCGCCGAGTTTCTTGAGCCGGACATGTCGCTGGCCGATGTGGCCTACACGCTGTGGACGGGGCGACGACACATGGACCGGCGGCAAGTCGTCGCAGCGCGGGACATCGAACACGCCAAGCGGATCTTGCGTGGCGATGAGCCACGACGCGTATCGGTGCATTCCCCCTTGGACGATCCGAAAATCGCGCTGCTCTTTCCGGGTGGAGGCGCGCAATACGCGTCGATGGCGAAGGGGCTATACGAAACCAACGAGACGTTCCGGTCGGTGATGGATCGCGCGTTCGCAGCGCTCACCAAGTACGATCTGCGTGCCGCGATGTGGGGCGCAGACACGGCGACGCTTGGTCAGATCGACGTGCAGTTGCCGGCGATTTTCAGCGTCAGTTACGGACTGGCGAAAGCACTCGAAGCGGATGGCATCGAAGCCGATGCGATGTTGGGGCACTCGCTTGGTGAGTACGCCGCTGCGTGCCTCGCTGGTGTGTTTGATTTCGAAGAAGCGCTCGGCCTCGTGCTGAAGCGTGCTGAGTTGATGGGTGAAATGTCGGAAGGCGCAATGCTCGCGCTTCCGATGGACGCCGACGCAGTGCGCGCCATCCTTCCCACAGACCTGGATCTCGCGTGTGACAACGCGCCGGGACTCTCCGTGGTGTCGGGTCCTCCCGAAGCGATCGAGAGCTTTGCACAACGACTCGAAGAACAAGGTGAAGAGCCCCAGCGCATCCGTATTGATCGGGCCGCGCATTCGCGCATGTTCGATCCCATCTTGCCGAAGTTCCGCGCGCATCTCGAAACGATGACGTTGCGCAAGCCCACGCGTCGCTTCGTGTCGAGCCGAACTGGAACGTGGATCACCGACGCGCAAGCCACCGATCCGGCGTACTGGACCGACCATCTGCGGCACACGATCCAGTTTCGAAAGGGGCTTGAGCTTCTCGCGGCACAGGGACCGACCATCTTCATCGAAGCTGGACCGGGACGCTCTGTGGGTTCGTTCGCGAAAGCACTCCCCGCCATCGATGCCCAGAGTGTCATCCCTGCGCTTCGACACCGCGACGAGCAGGTCGATGACGACGCATTCTTCCTCGAGACGCGAGGTCGGGTCTGGGCGCTCGGAGGTCCTGCGCCCGAAGGGTTGTACGACGAAGACCAGCGCATCCGAGTACGACTGCCGACGTACGCGTTTCAGCGGCAGCACTACTTCATCGAACCGGGGACGCCAGCGGGTGCCGCCGAAACGACCCAACGTTTCGAGGATGTTCGGGAGTTTGGGTACGCACCGCGATGGTCACCGAAAGCTGCAGCGACATCGGTGCACGAAGCCGCTCGCTGGCTTGTGTTCCTCGACGATGCGGGGGTCGGCACGCGTCTGGTCCGCCAGCTTCGCAAAGAAGGTCATGCGGTCACCACGGTCGTTCCAGGTGACACGTTCGCAAAGCGTTCCGAGTCGGACTTTGTGCTCTCGCCCGAGCGAGGGCGCGAAGGGTACGACCTGCTGATTCGTGAGCTCTTGCAGAGCGGACGCATTCCTCAGCGCATTGTGCACTTGTGGTTGTTGACGGGGGACGAGTCGTTTCGACCCGGTTCGAGCTTCTTCCACCGCAATCAGGAGCGAGGGTTCTACAGCCTCCTCTTCCTGACGCAGGCGATTGCCGAAGAGAACCTGCCGCGTCCCATCGATTTGAGCGTGATCACCAACGGCATGCTCGCGAACGAAGACGAGGCGGTTGAGTACCCGGAGAAAGCCACTGTGCTTGGTCCGGTGAAGGTTGCACCGCGCGAGCTTCCTGGATTGAGCGCGCACGTGCTCGACGTGAGCTTGCCCAAGGCGAGCAATCGACTCTTCGGAGGTCGCCTGGCGATGGCGTTGGTGGATCCCTTCGCGGGTCGCAAGGCCGTGGGTTCCCAGCTCGATCAGATTGCTGCGGCGGTCGTCGACGAAGCCAAGAGCACCAACGACGACACGGCGATTCTTCGCGATGGAAAACGTCTTGCGCAGATTTGGACGCAGACGCCACTAGAGCCGGCCGAGATTCCGTATCCGGAAGACGCGACTGTTGTCATTACCGGCGGCCTGGGTGGTCTTGGTTTGGTGGCCGCACGCCAGCTCGCGCCGCGTCGATTGGTGTTGATGGGTCGACGTGGTTTGCCTCCACGCAGCGAATGGGATGAGACCATTGAACGGGTCGGACCCACCGACTCGGTGAGTCGAAAGATCGCTGCTGTGCGCGAGCTCGAGGCTCTCGGAAGTACGGTCGTCGTCGAAAGCGCAGATGTCACCAACGTGGAAGAGATTCGTGGTCTCGCGACGCGATTGCGTGAGCGCTTTGGTCGCATCCACGCGGTGATTCACACAGCGGGAACCGTCGCCGACGACTTGATTCAGCTCAAGAGCCTGACGGAAATCGAACAGGTGTTCGCGCCGAAGATTCACGGCACCCAGGTCTTGGCGGAACAGTTTCCGAACGCACAGCTGGTGCTCTACTCGTCGACTTCAACCGTCGTCGCGCCCGCAGGTCAGGTCGACTACGTCGCCGCCAACGCATACCTCGATGCCTTTGCAGAGAGCACCGAACGCGCGCGAGCGGTTCAGTGGGGCATTTGGAATCAGGTTGGCATGGCCGCAGAGGCGTTCGATGCGACGGACCTCAGTGCGCGTCCCGACGAGCTCCCGCCCACCACGCGTCCACTCTTCGATCACCGAGTGCGTGATGCGTACGGACAGCTGCATTTGGTGGGTCTTCATAGTCCCAAAACGCACTGGATCTACGACGAGCACCGAGTCAAAGGCGACGCACCGGATCCGCGCGGTCACGCGTTGATTCCAGGAACCGGCTATCTCGAACTCGCCGCGCAAGCTCTCGACGAGCTCGATGAAGGTCGACGATTTACGTTGCGCGATCTCTTCTTCATTCGACCGCTGCAGATCGGAGACAACGAAACTCGTGAAGTCCGCGTGAAGCTGCGTCGCAGCGATGTGGGCTATGCGATGGAAATTCGGAGTGCCTGTACGGTCGAAGGCCAGCCCGCCTGGCAGTTGCACGCGCAAGCGACGCTTGCGCTTCGTGCGGATCATCAAGCACCTCCGGTCGTCGACTTGAGCGCGGTCGAGGCACGAACGGCAGAGAAGGTCGAGCGTGGTGACGGGATTCGTTCGCCGCAGGAGAAGCACCTCTCGTTTGGCGATCGATGGCGCGTGCTCCAAGAGGCGCGCTACGGAGAAGGCGAAGCGCTAGGGACGCTGCGTCTGCCTCGCGAAGCATCCAACGATACGGATTGGATTCTTCATCCTGCGCTTCTCGACATTGCGACGGGGTTCGCAATGGACATCGTGCCTGGATACACCAACGACGACGTTTGGGTTCCCGTATCGTACGACTCGGTGCAGGTCTTCGACGCGTTGCCGTCGGAACTGAAGAGCTGGGTTCGTGTTCGCAAGAGCTCGGATGACTTTGTGTTGTTTGATGTGGATCTCGTCCGAGAAGGCGGCGAAGTCGTCATGCAGGTTCGCGGTTTCAGCATGCGACGTATCGAGGGAAGCGCATTTGCTGTGGCCAAAGCACCCACGCGTGCCGACGTGGAGATGGCGGATCAGCGCGGCGAAGAACGCACACTGTCGCCCGCAGAGGAGAGGCTGCGTCGGAACTTGGAGCGAGGCATTGTTCCGAGTGAGGGTGGCGAAGCATTCGTGCGCTTCTTGGGCGGGGACGCGCGGCGCACGTTGGTCAGTTCGCTCGATCTGGATGCGCTGGTGAGCGAAGCCGCTCGCGGTGTTGAAGCCGCGAGTTCCGGAGCGAAGTTCGCGCGTCCCGACCTGGACAGCGACTACGTGGAACCGCGCGATGACGTCGAGCGTGCTCTCGTGGGGTTCTGGGAAGACCTCCTCGGCGTGGAGAACGTTGGCGTTCAGGACAGCTTCTTCGACCTTGGCGGTCACTCGCTGATCGCGGTGCGGCTCTTCGCAATGGTGAAGAAAGCGTTCGCCGTCGAGTTTCCGATCTCGGTTCTGTTCGAGGCGCCGACCATCGAGGCGTGCGCGTCGCTCATTCGCGACAACATGGAAGGTCCGGTGGAGTCCGAAGCGTCAACTCCGGCAGCGCCGACTCGTCGATACACCCACCTGGTCGCGATGCATCCCGGCGAGGGTGGGACGCAACGACCGTTTTTTCTCGTGGCTGGCATGTTCGGAAACGTGCTGAACCTGCGACACTTGGCCCATCTCATCGGCACCGATCGACCGTTCTACGGCTTGCAAGCCAAAGGGTTGTACGGCGGCGAAGATCCGCACGAGACATTCGAAGAAATGGCCGAGGCGTACCTCGCGGAGATTCGCACGGTGCAATCGGAAGGCCCGTACATGTTGGGTGGGTTCTCCGGTGGCGGATACACCGCTCTCGAGATGGCGCGCCAGCTTCGCGACGCCGGTGAAGAGGTCTCGCTGCTCGTGATGCTCGACACACCCGCAGCGCTTGTTCCCGAACGACTGACCTTTCGGGACCGCATCACGATTCAACAGCAGCGGCTGGAACAGAAGGGCGCAACCTACGTGATGGAGTGGGCGCAGAGTCGCCTCGAGTGGGAGCTCGGAAAACTGCGACGTCGGTTTGAAGAACCCGAGCAGTTGGAAGCAACCGAGTTCCACAACGAGGCGATCGAAGCGGCGTTCCGACGTGCGTTGGATCGCTACTCGATTCCCGCGTGGTCGGAGCGTCTGGTCTTGTTCCGGCCTCCGCTTGAGAAAGCGTATGTCTTGGGACCGGACAAGATCTTGAACTACGACCGCGAGTACGTCTGGAACGACAACGGCTGGAGTCACTACTGCGAACAGGTTGAAGTCCACGAAGTGCCCGGTGACCACGATTCGATGGTGCTCGAGCCCAACGTCCGGGTGCTTGCTCGGAAACTGCGGGAGATCATCGAAGGAACGGAGCGAATCGCACCTTCGACCGGGGCGACTGGCGCGGGTTTGGAGATCAACTAGTCTGCCCGGCGATGCGCTTCTGCTTCGTTTTCTTACTCGGATCGGTCGTCATTGTCGGATGCGGTCGTTCACGCTTGGTGAGTCCGGCTCCAGACGCGGGTGTGGATGCGCCTTTTGATTCGGCAATCGACGCTCGTCGCACGGACGTCGGCCTCGACGCGCCGCCTCTCGACAGCGGTGCCGATGCTGGAACCAGCGAAGAGCTCCTCTCGCAGCTCACGTGCGGACTGACCGAAGAGCAGGTTCTCCTTGCGATTGCACGTTACGTCGGCTGCAACACCGACGAAGAAGTCACCATGGCGATGCTCTTGGAAGCCTGGGAGGGCTTCGTTCTCGGTGCGCCTGATCCCTTCCCCGGCGCGCTCGCGAACATTCCGATGGGGTGCGATATCTGGCAGTGCTACGGGCGGGAACGCGTTTGTCGTGACGCGCGCATCTGCATCGCCGACCAGGCGCTTGAGCGCGGTTGTGAGATTGGCGAAACGCGCTGCATCGATGGACACGTGACGAGTTGTTTCGACAACAGCATGCTCAGCATCGTCAACTGCACAGTGTTCGATTCGACCTGTGTCGATGACCACTGCGTGACTCCTGAGGGCTGTGAGTTCGGTCCGTTTCGCGAGCTCGGTTGTGTGGATGGAGACATCCAGCTCTGTGACGAAACCCTGTCGTGCGCGGAGTTCAACGGTGGTTCGTGTTCGTCCTTCGCCGTCATGGGTGAGGTGCCCACAACATGGTGCAGCCCCACAGGCGAGCCTGCAGCGGGCGCCTACCGCACCGAGGTGGACTGCGAGGAAGACACCGGGTTCGTCAACTTCACCACCGTCGCGGGTACCGAAATTACGTTCGATTGCATGGCCAACGGGTTCCGTCGCTGCAGCGACGAGCGCGGCTGCGTTCGCTGATGAAGCTCGGCGTCATCCTGCTGAACTGGCGCACGCCAGACATGACTGTCCAAGCGCTTGATGCGCTCGTGCTCGAACTTCAGAAGCGCGACGACGCGTGGCGAGTGCTTATCGTCGACAACGATTCCGGCGACGGCAGCGAAGAAGCGCTACGCGAGGCGGTTGCCGAACGACGACGTGGAAGCGCGGTGTTCCAAAACGTCGATGTTGTTCAGTCTGGGTTCAACGGCGGTTTTGGCGCTGGAAACAACTTCGGGATCCGCCACCTCGTCGAGAGTTCGCATGCACCCGAGTACATCTACATTCTCAACAGCGATGCGTTCGTCGAGGAGCGCTGCGTCGATGCGCTCGTAGACTACCTGGACGTGCATCAAGACGTGGGAATCGTGGGAAGCTACGTGCACGGCGTGGATGGCGAGCCCCACGTCACCGCGTTTCGGTTTCCCAGCATCCAAAGCGAGATCGAGGGGTCGCTTCGTTTGGGGGTCGTCACGCGGCTCTTGCGTGAATACGAAGTTCCGATCGGTATCCCCGAAACGACCAGCGAAGTGGACTGGCTCGCCGGTGCCAGCATGATGGTACGTCGGCGAGTACTCGACCAGGTCGGCCTTTTCGACGAGAGCTTCTTTCTCTACTTTGAGGAAACCGATCTCTGTCGCCGTGCGCGTCGAGTCGGTTATCGCATCGTCTACGTCAAAGAGAGTTCGGTCGCGCACATCGGCTCGGCATCCACGGGCATGAAGACGTGGTCGAAAGTTCCGGACTACTGGTTCGATTCGCGTCGCCACTACTTCTTGAAGAACCACGGACGCGCGTATCTCGCAGCTGCGACAGCGGCACGATTGGCGGGAAGCGCGCTGTGGCAAGTGCGTCGTCGCGTGCAGGGCAAGCCCGACGAAGATCCGCCCGGATTTCTCGGTGGGCTGTGGGGACACAGCGTCCGCTATCTCCGGCGTGAACTGACCCCACGCTGAGTGCCTTCGGCTCACGTTGGCAGTTCACACCAATCCATATCCACGTGACATAACAGCCTGAAAGCATTGGGTATTCGGTCCAACCCAAGGTTGCGGTCCGTTTCGTGCACTAAGCGGCAGACGAATGCGCAAATACACCTGTCTCGCTTCCTTGCTCGTTCTGTTCGCGTGCGAAAACGATCCCCCGCCGACCGGCGAGCCGATCGATCGCCTTCGCGAATTGGCACCCCAAACCACAACGGAGGGGGACTCCACCGGGACGCACGTTTCCACATCGGTGTTCGTTGCGGGTGCGACGCCTTCCGAGCGAGCGGCGAACTTCATCGCCGAGTTCGGCACCGCGCTCCTCGATGACCCGGACCGCCTCGAAGAGAGTGAAGTTCGCGAGGACGACGATGGTGGCGCAGTTGTGGTGTACGACGTGAACCACGACGGACGCCGCGTGTACGGCGCCGAGGTTCGAGTCGCTGTCGATGCTGACGGGAATGTGCGGTACGCCGGCGGTAGCTATCCCGAGGACTACGATGACTTGGGCACCGTTGGGATCAGTCCCGATGAAGCACGTGCGATCATGCGCGCTGCCTTCCCCCGCAGCTTTCTCCGCGGTGAGCCCGAACTGGTCGTGTTCAACCCCGGCATCTTCTATGGGACGCGCACGCCCAGCCATTTGGCGTACATCGTGGAGGCGATCGGCTTCGGTGCGGGCGGCTCGGTTCGCGCGTTCATCGACGCCCAACACGGCTACATGATCGTGGGAATGCCGCGTTCGCACACCGGTCGTGATCGTCAGGTTTTCAACTGGAACGGAGTGGTTTGGGACGAGACCACGACCGGCGACGAAGCCCAACTCGAATACGACGAGTCGGGTGCTCAGGTTGCGATGCCGCGAGCGGATTCGACTGCAGTGTATGGACATGCAGGTACCGTTTACGACTTTTTCAACGACAACTTCGAGCGTGACAGTCTTGATGACGCAGGCATGACACTGACTTTCTACGTCGAGTTGCCCGAGGCGATCATGGGTGGTGCCAACGCGTATTGGGATGGTTCGCAGTCGCTGATGATGTTCACACCCGGTCTCGCGAACTCACTCGATGTGACCGCGCATGAACTCACCCACGGTGTCGTCGAACACACTGCAGGGCTCGAGTATTGGATGGAAGCGGGAGCGTTGAACGAGTCGATGGCGGACGTGTTCGCGAGCTACATCGACACTGCAACCCCATACACGATCGGCGACGGCGCGACGAACCTGGGCGTGATTCGTTCGTTGTCGGACCCGATGGCATTTGGGAATCCGCACCATGTTGATCTCGCCTATGCGCCGCCGGTTCGAGGAAGCTGCGCAGGAGACATCACGGCTTGTGATGAGACCTTCGAGCGTTGTGTGGGTGGACAGTGCATGCTCGATGACGGCTTCTCCGACCACGGCGGCGTTCACGTCAACAGCAGCATTCCCAACCACGTCGTGTACTTGTTCACTGAAGGTGGGACGCATGCAGTCAGCGGAATCTCCATCACCGCCATTGGGCGCGACCGATCGATGCACGTCGTGTACGGAGCGCTGACCAAGTACCTGGGTACGTCGAGCGGGTTTAGCGACTACCGAGTCGCAGCGCGCCAGGCCGCCCTGGACATCATCGAGGGGACCACCGAAGGCCCAGATATGGACTACGAGCACTGCGGTGCGATCTTGAATGCGTTTTCGTCGGCGGGAATCGGTGAGACGGACGAGGACAACGATTGCTTCGACGATGCGATCGACAACTGTCCGTGTCTCTACAACCCGGAACAAAACCCAGACGACTGCGAGATGGGCGGCGACCAAGAGTGTCTGGAACCAGAGTGCGAGTCGGAGATGGATTGCATGGAAGGTTCGTGCAGCACCGCCGGCAACTGCGTGGAATTCACCCCTCCAGCCTGGGACTGCTCAGGACCTGGCGATTGCACGGTCGGGCACTGCAATGTCTTCCGCGAGTGTGCCGATCCCTGCACGTGGCGCGACTGTGGCGGGTGCTTGCTCGATAGTCGATGCAGCTGGTGTGGGGACACGAATGGTGGCTGTGTCTCCGATGCGACGTCTTGCACCGATGGCACTACCGAAACCGCGTGTGATGGTGGTTGCGAAGCCATCATGGGATGTGGTGCCTGCCAAGCCGCGGGCTGTGGTTGGTGTGAAGCGAGTGGTACGTGCGCAGCGACTGATTCGGTGGGGACGTGCGCTGACGGTTTCGCGACCGAGTGCAGCGATCCGTGCGAGGGCGCCGCAGACAACTGTGGCGAGTGTAACCAGATCACGGGGTGCGGCTGGTGCCCGGGCGTGGGCTGCACGTCGAACGCGAACGAGGCGTCGTGTATGGACTGGCGTGATTCGCAATCGCAGTGCCCAGACTGCACTGGCTACACCGATTGCGGAACCTGTGCCGCGGACGGCTTTTGCGCGTGGTGCCCGTCGATGGGTTGCGTGAACGACAGCCTGACGATGTGTGACGACAAGCGACCGAACCCTTCCGACTGTAGCTAGGACGCGTGGTATACGAAGCGCCTTGAGGCGCTTGTCGACAGAAGAGTTGGATGCGACACGAGTCGCACTCACGGGATCGCAAGGTGATGCACTACGCGAGTTGATGTTCCATCTTGCGTTGGGACGACCCGCGCAAGGCCCGACTGAACTGGCGGCTTCGCTCGGATGGCTCGACAACGGCGCGCTGAGTGCGTTCGGCCGCCTTGTCGCCGACCCGTTGCGTGAATACTCGTTCTGGTTGGAACGCGAACGACGCTGGCCTTCCGAAACGCGCGTGCCCGTTCTGCGGCGCGAACGCTACGCGCACAAAGCGTTGCTCGAAGCGGGAAGTGGTGGGGGCTGCAACCTGCTCAGTCTCGCGGGATTCCCGGGCGACTTCGTGGGGCTTGAACCCATGCCTGTGTACGTCCAAATGATGCCGATTCTCGCGCAGATGGCCGGGGTGCAGTGTCCGACGGCGATCGAGGGCGCCGCAGAGGCGATGCCGTTCCAAGACCGACGCTTCGACGTGGTTCTCTGCTACTCGTCGCACCAGTACATGGACCTGCACGCCGCACTCGCTGAGATGGTACGTGTGCTGAAACCGGGCGGAACCCTGATCGTGGTCGGCAACAGTCTCACGCCATTCGCATTTGAGTCCGCAGGTCGTTTCGCATCGACTCGAAGTTTGGGCACGCTGCGTTACGACGGGAAGGCGTTGATCAACACCTTGGCGTACCAGGCGCTGGGGCGTCGCGTGTTGGCTGGGGGTAGCGGCACGACCACCGGAACACCCATCTACCCGAGTCTACGATTCATGCGCGGTCGGCTTCAGGAGCTCGGAATGACGATCGCGCATCACTTATGTGCCTCGCTTCCGAGTGGCGAAACCGTCTTGGTTGCGGTCCGCTAGTTCGCTACGCGACTTTCTCAGACCAGACCTGGTCGGCGACACCGGCAGCGTCGAGTGTCAGAAGCACCAGCTGAAGGCGGTCGATCTCGAGGTCGGTGTCCTTCGCGATCGCTTCGAGCCGATCTCCGATTCCCCCCTGCTCGATCGCGTCGTACTCGGCGTCAGCCACGGCGAACACGGTGGCCGACGCGATGCGCACGTACGAGGTCAGGTTTGCGAGCGGTGTTGCGACTTCGCCGCGTACGGCTTCAGTGATTGTGTCGGGGAGTCCGTTTGCGGCGAGCAGATCAGCGCCGAGTTCAAACGAACTGCTTCCATATCGCTCAATCTCAGCGTCAGTTCGTTCTTCGAGTTCCACCTTGTGCTGGATCAGTAGCTGTCCGTACGCAGGGTCGACGGCGAGCAGACCCATCGCCCCCACTTCACTAAGAAGCCCGGCGAGGAAGGCCTTGGAGCGATCGGCCCGCATGCCCAACTCCGGGGCTAAGAAACGAGCGATGCTGCCAGCCACCAGCGCCTTCTCGTGAAGACCGCTGGAAAGCTCGTGCTTCGATCCGAACGCGGCGAGCATCGCCATCGCAGTCGCCATCGTGTGCAGTTCGGATAGCCCGAGGCTCACGACCGCCTGCTCGAGCGTGTCGATTCGACCGCGTTGTCCTCGACCCGCGCTGTTCGCGAGTCGCAACACCTCGGCAGCCATGCCCGCGTCTACAGCGATCGCCTCCGCGACATCGCCCATGTTGGCATCGTCGCGACTCGTAAGCTCCACGACCTTTTGTGTGCTCGCCGGCAACGGACACACGGTTTGGATTTTCTCGAGCAGCTCACGCTTCATAGACGGGGAATCGGACGTTCAGCAAACGCTCTTAAGGGCCCCTGACTACTCGAAGCGGTCTGCGTTTCTTTTCTGCGCCTCAGCGATCGGCCCCTCTCCGAAAAACGCCGGATAGGGTTTGGGGATCGTCAGAGCTTTCTGAATCGCAGGTCGCGCATCGAGGCGCTCAAACCACCGCTTCAGGTTGTCGAGTCCGTCGACCGAGACCTTTGCCCAGTAGTACGCACGCGCGTACGGGTACGTCGCCATGTCGACGATGGAGTACTCGCTCCCGACGATGAACTCATGTTGGCTCAAGCGTCGATCCAGAATCTCGAGAAGCCTTCGCGACTCGTTCACGTAGCGTTCGATCGCAAACTCATCGCGGTGCCCTTTGGGTTCGGCAATGCGTTGGAAGTACATCGCCTGACCCATCATCGGTCCCACACCGCTCATTTGAAACATGAGCCACTGAAGCGCTTCGGAACGCTCGTTCGGTTCCGTGGGTAGGAAGCGGCCGTATTTTTCGGCGAGGTACCAGAGAATCGCGCCAGACTCGAACACCACGAAGTCGTCGTTCGCGTGGTCCACAATGGTTGGAATCCGACCGTTGGGATTGAGCTTCACGTACCAAGGCGCCTTCTGCTCTTTCTTGGAGAAGTCGATGTGCGTGAGGTCGTACTCCACACCGGCTTCCTCCAAGAAAATCACCGGCTTCCAGCCGTTCATCGTCGACGCCGTGTAGAGATGGATGTCGGGCATTAGTACGCGTTCTTGCGAACCTTGGAACCGAAGACGGTGAGGAAGATGATCTTCACGTCCCAGAACAAGCTCCAGTTTCGGATGTACGCGAGGTCGTGCTCGATTCGCTTTTCCATCTTCTCAAGCGTGTCGGTTTCTCCACGCCATCCGTTGACCTGGGCCCAACCCGTGATCCCGGGCTTGACCTTGTGGCGAAGCATGTAGCCCTGGATGCGCTTTCGATAGTCCTCGTTGTGCGCCACGGCGTGCGGACGTGGGCCGACGATGCTCATCTCGCCGGTGATGACGTGCAGGAACTGCGGGAGCTCGTCGAGCGAGGTCCGACGAATGAACGCGCCGAACTTGGTGATCCGCGAGTCGTTCTTCGTTGCTTGTTTTACCTTCGCGCCGTCTTCTTGGACGGTCATCGAACGAAACTTCAGCACGTGGATGACTTCGCCGTTCAGACCATAGCGTCGCTGCCGAAAGAACACGGGCCCCGGAGAACTGAACTTCACGCCGAGTGCGACAAAGAGCATCGGCAGCGAGATCAGCAGAAGAATCATCGAACCAAAGACGATGTCTTCGACGCGTTTGAGCCACCCGTCGACACCATAGAACGGGGTTTCGTGAATGCTGACGACGGGGACGTCGCCAAGCGTGGCCCACTGCGCATGCAGGAGATCGAAGGCGGAGAAGTCGGCGGCCATGTACACATCGGCGGTCGTGTCGGCGAGCTTGCGCACGAGCTCGTTGATTCGTGGCTCGGCGCGGAGAGGCAACGAGATGTAGATGAGGTCGATCTTGCCTGCGCGTGCGGTCTCAACCAGGTCGTCGAGCGAACCTTCGCGCTTGCCGAGCTCTTCCGGAATCGGGTGCCCGCGTTCCGGGATTCGGTCGTCGTAGTAGCCGTTGAGAACCAGACCCATCCAGGGACTGCGATGGATGACGTGTCCAACGCGTTCACCGAGCTCGGTCAGTCCCGCGATCGCGACTGTTCGGGTGTTGCGACCTCGTGCACGCATTGCGCGGAGAAAAAGACGCAGGATCGTTCGCCAGAGCGCGATGCCAGCCGGAGCGGCGAAGCCCCAGACAATCGAGATGAAGCGCGAGTACTCCTCGGACCGTTTTGAAACGAACCCGAGGAGCAGTAGGACGCCGGCCGCGACTCCCCAAGCCAAGGCGACCCGCCATATCTCCCGGCCGATTCGCTCACCACGCCAGGCGCGATAGAGCCCAAAAGACGACGCCGCGAAGAAAAAGACGACAACCGCGACGATGCTCGCGCTGTTGTGCAGGTCTCGCCATCGTTCGCCGTGCAAATGCACCGCGAAGAAATGGGTGGCGACGATGATGCCTACGTCGACGAGGCGCGTGACGAGGTTGAGCGCGGGACTATACGGCTTGACGAACCCACCGGCCATGACGTCGCTTGTGTGTAGCAGAGGCCGTCGTGAAGACGACCAGAAACCGCCGCATTCTACGCGCAACCACTGCGTAGACTTCCCTGCCTCGAAGGAACCTCCACAAACCGCTTTTCTTCTCTTGAGTGCCGTTGCTTGGCGGGGTAAGCGCCACACGATGCGATCGGTCTTCCTCGTAATTCTCGTCGGATTGGTGAGCTGCGTTCGCCTCGACGACGCGCCCGTCTTTCCCGCCGACGATCCCAACTTCAGCGCTCCTGAAGACGTCGAACCGCCGGGCATCGATGACGATCCTGCGCAACCGATGACGTTGCGACCGGGAGACGTGATCGCGATTCAAGCGTTTTCGACCGAGACCGCCGAGTACGACGGAATCACGGTAGATGCGCGCGGCCATGTTCACGTTCCGCTCGCGGGCGACGTCGAGGTCGGTGGTCAAACCTTGAGCGCCGCAGCCGAGGCGATTCAGCGTGCCATGCGCCGACTGGATCGCGTGGTTCGCATCGGTGTTCGGATCAGCGCGCCCAACGGCCATATGGCGACGGTGTTGGGAGCTGTCGGCGATGCAGGCCGCGTCGTGATCTCACCCGGCATGCGTCTGGCTGATCTTGTCGCAGCCGCAGGAGGGCCGGGTCCACGCGTCGAAGGTGGAACGGCAGCCGCCGCGGACGTCCATGGCGCCCGGCTTGTCCGCAACGGTCAGCCCGTGCCAGTGAGCTTGCAGAAAGCCCTTGAAGGGGATCCGCGTCACAACATCCGCGTGCGTCCTGGCGATCACCTGTACGTACCCTTTGCCCGCGGTCGAACGATCGTGGTGCTTGGCGCCGTCGATGAACCGGGTGTGTTCGCCTACCGTCGTGGAATTCGACTGACCGAGGTGCTCGCTCGCGCGGGGGGTCTCAACGAACGCGGCGATCGTACCGACGTGCACATCGTCCGCGGTTCACTGCGGCAGCCACAAGCATATCGCGCAAGCCTTCGTGCAATCGCGAACGGAAACCGCACCGACGTGGCGATGGCACCGGGCGACGTGGTGTACGTGACCGAGGAATGGACAGCACATCTGGGTGAGGTGCTGGCGCGCCTTTCTCCGTTGCTCGCCGATCCGGCGACCGTGGGTCTCGCGGTAGGCTTGAGTCAATAAGGAGAGCGCAGTGACCTTCAGTACATACTTGATGGGCGCGCAGTCGCTTCTGATCCAGTGCGCAGAACTGCTGCTCGGACGCGGCCACGAGATTCGCGGTGTGATTACCGACCACCCGGACATCGAGCGCTGGGCCAGCTCGCATCGGATTCCGGTCCTCGCACCTGGCGCCGGACTCGATGCGCGAATTACCGAGTCGTTCGATTGGTTCCTCTCCATCGCCAACTTGCGCATCGTTCCGGACGCTGTGCTTGCGAAGGCCAAGCTCGGTGCCGTGAACTTTCACGATGGCCCTCTGCCTCGCTACGCCGGAGTGAACGCACCGAACTGGGCGCTGCTTGCAGGCGAGACCAAGCACGGGGTCACCTGGCACAAGATCGAAGGCGGCATCGACGAGGGCAACATCCTCGCGCAGCGTTTCTTCGAGGTGGCGCCTCTGGCCACGGCACTTGAAATCAACCGGTCTTGCTACGAAGCCGCCATCGAGTCGTTTCCCGAAGTTCTCGATGCACTCGAGTCCGGAGACGCGAGCGGACAAGCACAAGACCTCTCGCAGCGCACGTACGTGGCGCGAGATGATCGTCCTGATGCATTGGCGCTAATCGACTGGAGCCGAGACGCCGAAGACGTGGTGCGCTTGGTTCGTGCTCTTGATTTTGGGCGTACGTATCCCAACCCGATGCAGTTGGCGAAGCTCGCCGTGCAAGGTCGCGCACGGGTGGTGATTCGCGCGGACGTGAGTGCAGGCGAAGGCACACCGGGTCAGGTGTTGGAGGCGTCGCCCGAGGGCGCTTTGATCGCGTGCGGTCGTGGGGCGGTTCGCGTGTTGGAGCTGCGCGATCAGGATGGAGAACCAGTTTGTCCGTCGACGCTTGCCGGCCACACACTCGACGCGATCGACGCGTCGGGCCGAAGCACCCTGAGCGAGCAAAACAAGACCTGGGCGAAGTACGACGGCTTTTGGGCAAAGCGTCTCGAGAAGCTCAACACGATTGATCTTCCGCAGTTGGGTGCGCCGACAGAGACGGCCCGCGTCACTGCATTGGAGTATCCGTGCGACGCGGAGGGCACGCGTTGGCTTGCGGGCGTGACGGCGTTTCTGTCTCGCATTGGCGGCAAGTCGGTGTTGCACGTCGGTTACCAACCGGCGGCGCTTTCGGAAGCCATTGGTGACTTCGCAGAGTTTTGGTCTCCCGTGGTTCCGTTGCGCGTCGATGCTTCGGGCACCGTGGGCGCGTCGATCGCGTGGTTGGACAAGGAAGTCGCGCGCGTGGAGAAGCGCGGTACGTTCGCGCGTGACCTCGTGTGTCGTCGACCCCAGGCTTCCACCGGTCGTTTCGCTGTCGTTGTTGCGCCCGAGGCCAAAGGCGCCGTCGATGGTGCCGGTGTCACGATTGCGCGCGGTCAGATGTTCGTCGACATCGAGCGGCTTCCGATCGACGAGGCAAAGCAGTTGGCAAAGCGACTTGGGGTGTTGCTCGCCGCGTTGCAGCACGAGACGCCGATCGCACAGCTTCCGCTCCTTACAGATGCCGAGCGTCGCGAAGTGCTCTTCGAGCGCAACGCGACTGAAGTCGAGTACACGCCCGAGTGCATGCACACTCTGATCGAGCGTCAGGTGGATGCCACTCCGGACTTGGTCGCGGCGCGTTGTGAAGGCGCGTCCATGACCTATCGCGAGCTCGATCAAGCCGCGAACCGTGTCGCACACGTACTGCGTGATCGTGGAATCCGCCCGGATGATCTGGTCGGGTTGTACTGCCACCGCTCGCTCGAACTCGTCGTGGGCGCACTGGGCATTCTCAAAGCCGGTGCCGCGTATCTCCCGCTGGATCCCGACTATCCGGAAGAGCGCATCACGCTCTATCTCGAGGACAGTCGCGCCAAAATGGTGATCACGCATGCCGAGGCTCAGCCCGGTTTGCGCACCGACGCCGAAGTGTTGGTGTTGGACACCGACGCCCGCATTGGTGCTGCTTCCACAGAGCGCGCAACGAACATCGCCGCGCCCAACGATCTTGCGTACGTGATCTACACCTCGGGTTCGACGGGGCGTCCGAAGGGCGTGATGGTCGAGCACCGAAACGTGGCGAACTTTTTCGTCGGCATGGATGAACGTGTTTCGCGTCACACCGACCACCAGCCGGTTTGGTTGGCGGTGACGTCGCTGAGTTTCGATATCAGCGTGCTCGAACTCTTCTGGACGCTTGCGCGCGGGTTCCAGGTTGTGGTGCATCGTGAGCGCGAGCGGCTCCAACCCGGTGCAGACCCCGCGATCCAAGGTCGGCCCATGGGCTACGGCCTCTTCTATTGGGGCAACGATGACGGGCAGGGCCCGAAGAAGTACGAGTTGCTTCTCGAGGGCGCAAAGCTCGGTGATCGAATCGGATTCACCTCGATTTGGACTCCCGAACGACACTTCCACGCGTTTGGCGGTCCTTACCCCAACCCCTCGGTGACCGGCGCTGCCGTCGCTGCGGTGACCAAGAACCTCGAGATCCGAGCGGGAAGTTGTGTGGCTCCGCTGCACCATCCCGCGCGCATTGCCGAGGAGTGGGCGGTCATCGACAACCTGAGCAACGGACGCACCGGGCTGGCGTTTGCTTCGGGATGGCAGCCGGAGGATTTCGTTCTTCGTCCGGAAAACACGCCGCCGAAGAACAAGGACGCAATGTTCGAGACCATGGATGTCGTTCGACGTCTGTGGCGCGGCGAAGCGGTCGAGTTTGCCAAGGAAGACGGCACGATGATGCCGGTGGTGACGCAGCCGCGACCGGTGAGCCCGGAGTTGCGCGTGTGGGTCACCACCGCGGGCAACCCGAAGACCTACGAAAAAGCGGGCGAGATCGGCGCCAACATTCTCACGCACCTACTCGGTCAATCGATCGAGGAAGTCGCCGAGAAGATCGTGATCTACCGCAACGCGTTGAAGAAGCACGGCCACGATCCGGACGCACACACCGTGACCTTGATGCTGCACACGCACCTCGAAGAGACGCGGGAAAAAGCGCGCGAGGTTTCACGCGAGCCGATGAAGGACTACCTGCGCAGTGCCGCAGGTCTGATCAAGCAATACGCCTGGGCATTTCCGGCGTTCAAAAAGCCTGAAGGTGTGTCGAACCCATTCCAGTTGGATCTCGGCGCGCTCGCCGACGAAGAGATGGAAGCGATTCTCGATTTCGCGTTCACCCGCTACTTCGAGGACAGTGGCTTGTTCGGCACGATCGACGACGCCGTGGCGCGCGTGAACAAACTCAAGGCCGTCGGTGTCGACGAGATTGGCTGCCTGATCGACTACGGCATCGAAACACCAGCCGTGTTGGAAAGCCTCAAGCGCGTCGGTGAAGTGATCCGCCGTACCAACCGACCGGCCGAAGCGCCGGCCGAGGACTACTCCGCTCCCGCACAGATCGAGCGGCATTCGGTGACGCACCTGCAGTGCACGCCGTCGATGGCGCGGCTCTTGACGCTGGACGAACGGGCACGGGGTGCGATGGCAGCCCTCAAGCAAATCCTGATCGGGGGTGAAGCGCTGCCGGGTGCGTTGGTGAAGGAGATGGGCCAGCTCACTTCCGCACCGATCGAGAATATGTACGGTCCTACCGAGACGACGATTTGGTCGTCGACTCAAGGGGCGGAACCCAGCGACGGAATCACACCGATCGGAACGCCCATCGCGAACACGCAGCTTTACGTGCTCGATGCGCACCACCAACCCGTGCCTGTCGGCGTTCCGGGTGAACTTTACATTGGCGGCGACGGAGTGACGCGGGGCTACCTCTTCCGTGACGAACTCACTCGCGAGCGTTTCCCGGCGGATCCTTTCCGTGGAAACGGTGCCCGCATGTATCGCACAGGCGACCTCGTGCGGTGGCGAACCGATGGTCGACTCGACTTTATCGGTCGCGTCGATCACCAGGTGAAACTGCGTGGCTATCGAATTGAGCTCGGCGAGATCGAGTCGCGACTCAACGCGTTGAACGACGTGCGCGAAGCCGTGGTGATCGCACGCGAAGATGTGCCGGGGGATAAGCGCTTGGTTGCATACCTCACCGTGCATGCCGAAGTGGATGAAGCCGCACTGCGGGCGCACCTCAGCGAATCGTTGCCCGAGTACATGGTGCCTTCGCACTTCGTCACGCTGGATGCGTTCCCGCTGACACCCAACGCGAAGGTGGACCGCAAGAAGCTCCCAAAGCCGGACGATGTTCAGTCCAAGAGCGCAGCGGAGTACGTCGCGCCGGAGAACGAAACCGAGCAGAAGATCGCGGAGGTCTGGAAGAAGGTTCTCGGCGTCAAACGCGTGGGTTCGAAGGACAACTTCTTCGAGCTTGGCGGTCATTCGCTCCTTGCTGTGCAGGCTCATCGCGAGTTGAAAGCAGCGCTTGGAAGCTCTTCGCTGGCGATCACCGACATCTTCCGTTTTCCAACACTCGGCGCCTTAGCCGAACATGTCGGAGGAAGCGGGGAGGGCGCGAAAGTGCTTTCGAAGGCAGCAGAGCGCGCAGCCAAACGACGCGCAGCACGACGCCGCGGTAGCTGAACGACCTTGTGACCGAGCGACTCTTCCAAGACCTACTTCCCTCGCCCATCGTCGTTGTGGAGGGTGACCCGCGAACCTTTCCGGCGGATCTCTCTCCTTTGGAAGCGCAAGAGGCGGCGATGATGCAGAAGGCGGTCGACAAGCGTCGTCGCGAGTTCACCGCCGCTCGTGTGTATGCGCGTCAAGCGTACGAGTCGTTGGGCGGTACGGGCACCATCGCGATCGTCCATGACGAGGACCGTGCGCCGATTTGGCCGGAAGGATTTGTCGGCAGCATTACGCATACGCATACGTGGTGTGCTGTCGCGATGGCGCGTTCGAGCGATGTGCAGTCCGTGGGCATTGACGTGGAGCGTGACGGTCCACTTGAAGAACGACTCTGGGATACGGTTTGCACACCGACGGATTTGGAGTGGCTTCGTTCGCTTCCGGAGTCGCGACAAGGCGATGCCGGCAAGGAGCTGTTCAGCGCGAAGGAGTGCGCCTACAAAGCGCAGTACCAACTCACCCAGAAGTTCTTGGGCTTCCAAGCCATGTCGGTTGTGGTCCGCGGGAACATGTGGACGGCGACCTTTGAACAGGCTGCCGGTCGGTTTGCGATCGGCGATGTTCTCGAGGGGCGAGTGGAGCGAGTCGAAGGTCTGATAGCGACCGCAATTGCCCTGTAATATTGAGGAAAGTGACTTCGGTGTCACCAATTTAGGTGACATATTTGTTGCCACTCATGTCTCAGGTCGGCTAAACCGCTTGGGCTTGGGGGACCACAGGAGGACCGCGTGCGCGCAATTGTGTGCTTGCTTGTTTTGGGGCTCGCGACCGTAGCGTCGGCGCAGCCATCAGGAACCTTAAACCGTTTCGCGGCGTCGGAGACTCCGGAGGACGACTGGCATATCAGTCGACCGGGCGATCTCGGCCATCTGCGTTTCGGTGCACAGCTACACTTCGACTACGCCAACGACCCGCTGGTCGTCGAGTCGATGTTGGGCGACCGCGACTCTGAGACTGCGCGAATCGTCGATCACCAGTTCAACATGACGTTGGGGTTGGCCTTGGGGATCAAGGATCGATTGGTCCTGTTCGCAGGTCTTCCAGTCGTGCTGGTTCAGAACGGTGACGACGGGGACGACCTGCAAGCGATGGGCATCCAAGTGGAAGCCGATGGCGCAGGCTTGGGCGACCTTTACCTCGGTGCACGCATTCGACTCTTTGGCGAAGCCGACGATGTTGCCGCGCTCGGTTTGCAGGTCACCGGAACGTTCCCCACCGCGGGTAGCCAGCGACTTCGTGGCGATGAGTTTCTCTCCATTCATCCAGAGTTGCTCTTTGAACTGCGTCCTGGTCCCGCGCGAATCACGATCAACCTTGGTGCGCGCATTCGAGAAAACGCGCCCGACACCAGCAACTTGGCGTTTCGGGATGAGCTGACCTTTGGTTTGGGCTTTGGCGTCAAGGTCTGGGAGGACGAGAACCCCAACACGCACCTGGATGTCACTGCGCAGGTCTACGGTTCGACCCAGTTCAGCGAGGCGTTTGGGCGCGAAGAAACGGCGTTGGAAGGCACCGCAGGTCTGAAGTTCTTCCACGACTCCGGCGTGGTTGCGGGTCTCGCTGCGGGTCCTGGACTCTCGCGTGGCTTTGGTGCGCCAGACGTTCGTGTCCTCGCGATGGCAGGATACCGAACGCCGACAGAGACTGAGCCGAGCGATCGCGATGGCGACGGCATCTTGGATGAGGACGACGAGTGTCCGGATCAGCCCGAAGATGTCGACACGTTCCAGGATGAGAACGGTTGTCCCGACCCGGACAACGACGACGACGGCATTCTCGACACCCGCGACGAGTGTCCGATGATCCCGGAGACGGTCAACGGCGTGGACGACGCCGATGGATGTCCCGACGAGATCGGTGACACGGACGGCGATGGATTGAACGACGATGTCGATGAGTGCGTCGATCAACCGGAAGACGTCGACGAATATGAAGACGAGAACGGTTGTCCGGATCCCGACAACGACGAGGACGGAGTGCTCGACGGTGCGGACGAGTGTCCGATGCAGCCGGGTCCCATGGAGAACCGCGGATGTCCAGACTCAGACCGGGACAACGACACGGTGGTGGACCGCGTTGACAACTGTCCCGATGAACCGGGCCCGCCGGAGAACCACGGTTGTCGCGAGGAGCAGCAGGTCGTCATTCAAGACGGTCGTCTCGAGATTCTCGACAAGGTGTACTTCCGAACCAACCGTGACGTGATTCAGCGTCGTAGCCACGCCCTGCTCTTGAACGTGGCCCAGGTGCTCAACAACCACCCGGAGATCACGCGTGTTCGCGTCGAAGGTCACACCGATGCGCGTGGTCGGCGCGAATACAACATGAACCTCTCGCAACGTCGTGCGGAAGCTGTCGTGCGCTTCTTGGTGCGACGCGGCGAGGTCGACGAGGGCCGCTTGGAAGCGCAGGGCTTCGGACCGGATCGACCCATTGTGGAGAACGCTTCCTCGCGCGCGGAACATGCGCAGAACCGTCGTGTCGAGTTCAACCTTGTGGGTGCGACAGACGGCATTGAACAACAAGACAGCGGTCCGCAGGCCGACACGATCGATATCTGAGGTTTGAGATGAAGTTGGTGAAACTCAGCGTTCTAAGTGCGTGTCTGCTTCTCACCGCGGAAGTGAGCGCGCAGGTCAACTGTCTCCCATCCACGCTGGACCGAACGGTCTCGGCTGCGGGAACAGTGCTCAACAGCTACTACCCCGGACCTGAAGGTGGTCTGACGGTTGTGCCTGCAGGCATGACGATGTTGCCCGTCGACGACACAGCGTCGGTCGGGACTCCGATCGCTGCAGGTGACCTCGTCATGATCGTTCAGATCCAGGGCGCCGAGATCGACACCGGTGGACAAGGTACCGTCGGGGGCGACTACGGTGACGGACCCGGACTGAGCGATCGTCGCGGCACACTCGATAACGCAGAGTTCTTGGCGGGTCTCTACGAGTTCAATATCGCTGCGGGGCCTGTCGTCGGTGGTGTGTTGCCGTTGCGCGACGCGACACTCAACCGCTACGTCTCGCACGATGCGATCGTTGCGAATGGTGACGGCACGGGTCAGGGCTTTCGCCGTTACCAGGTCGTACGCGTTCCGCAGTTTCGTGACCTGACGATCACCGCTGCGGGTGAAGTCACGGCGCCTGCGTGGAACGGTCGGACCGGCGGCATTGTCGCGATCGACGTCGCACGCGATCTGACGGTCAACGGCATCATCGATGTCAGCGGACTTGGTTTCCGCGGTGGTTCGCCGGTCATTCCCGCGGGCACCCCAGGAGACGAAACCGACACGACCCAGACTCCCATCAAGGGTGAGGGCATCTCGGGTTCGCCCGCGCGCTTGTACAGCACGACCGCTGGCTTCACAGCAGGACCTGCGGCGCTCTTTGGAGGCATCAGCGGACAAGGAGCACCGGGGAACGGTGGTGGAACACCCGGTGGTGGGTTTGACTCCGGCGGCGGCGGAGGCGGAGGCGGAGGCCTCGGTGGACGCGGTGCCGTTGGACCTGGCGGAACCGGTGTGGGCAGCAACGCCGAACGCGCACGCGGCGGCTTTGGCTACCAAGATGTCGACCGCGTTTTGTTCGGTGGTGGCGGCGGTTCCGGGTCGCTTGATGACCCGGCCGTGCTTGCGGCCGTAAGCGGGCAGGCAGGCGGCGGCATCGTCTACATCCGCTCGGTTTCAGTTGCAGGAACCGGAACGATTCGCACCGATGGTGACGACGGCGGCACCCAACCTCAAGAAGGCACCGGCGGCGGTGGCGGCGGCGGTGCGGTGTTCATCCACACCGAGACGCTCGATCTTACAGCACTCAGCATTGAAGCGACCGGAGGCAACGGTGGCGCATCGATGCAGGCAGACGACGGCGGCGGTGGCGGCGGCGGCGGTGGCTTCGTCGTGTTGGCACACCCGACGGGAATGATCACCGCGACGATCGACGTAGGCGGCGGTGCTGGTGGTGTGGCCACCGGTGGATCCGGTGAGGGTGGTGTTGGCGGCTTCCAGCAGATTGCTGGACCGCCTTTGACCGGAACGTGCCCGGCGCTTCCGACCATCGACATTGCCATTCCGACGGGAACCGTCACCACCGACACGACGACGCCTTCGGGCACCACGACCGACGTGTTGGATGGAACTACGGTGACGGTCACTGTGACCGGACCCGGTGGATACATGGACATGTGCATGGCCACCGTGACGGGTGGAACGTGGTCGTGCCCCGCAGGCTCGATCGACTCGCTGGTTCCCGGCACGGGTTACATGGCGACGGCGAGCGTGGATGCACTTGGCGTCGTGGTCGAAGACACCAATACGTTTGACGTGTCGGCGTGTGCGACCTCGATGGCGGGTGACTCGTGCATGGACGGTGGCGATACCGGAACCTGTCGCGGCGCGCCTGGCGCTCTGATCTGCTGCACCGGATGTTGGGATGGCACGGTCTGCCGAGCAGGAACGGGCATCGGTCGCTGCGGCATGTCTGGCGCGATGTGTTCCGATTGTCGGGACGGCAATCCGTGCACGGCGGACTCTTGCTCGATGATGGCCTGCTCGAACGTGATGGAGCCGGTTGGCACCGACTGCGGCGGTGGCAACGTCTGCAACGGCACGTCGATGTGTGTGGCGTGTGTGGATGACGCGCCGGCAGGAATGACCGACTCGGGTTGTTCGGCAGCAACGCCCGCGTGCGACACCAGCGGCGGTGCACCCATTTGCGTGGAGTGTCTCGGCGACGGCGACTGTTCGGGTGGTCTGGTCTGCGACGCGGGCAGCAACACCTGCGTGACCTGTCAGGACACGGCGCCCGGCGGTGGCATCGACATGGGATGCAACATGACCACGCCGGTGTGCGACGACTCTGTGGCGACGCCCATCTGTCGCGAGTGCACGATGGACAGCCACTGTCCGGCGGACGAGCGCTGCAACGCGTCGAACGAGTGCGAGTTCTTCTGTGACGACGACGCGGACTGTGCCGGCATGCCTGGTATGACGGTGTGCGACGCTGGAAGCGGAAGCTGCGTCGCGTGTACGGACGACATGAGCGGTGGTGCCACGGACTCGGGTTGTTCTGCAGCCGCGCCCCTCTGCGACGAGAGCGGAACGGCACCGGTTTGTGTGGCCTGCTTTGACGATGTCGCCGGTGGAATGGACGTCGGTTGCGCGATGGACCGACCCGTCTGCGACGACAGTGGAACTCCGGTGTGCGTGGAGTGTGAAGACGACTCCGCGGGCATGGACTTCGGCTGTGAAGCCATGGCTCCGGTCTGCAACGACACGGCGGTGGGTGGACCCACCTGTCAAGAGTGCGTCGTCGACGGCGACTGTCCCGACCCCGGCGAAGGCTGTTCGCCCTCCGGCATGTGTGTGTTCACCTGCACGATGGATTCGGACTGCACCGATCCCTCGACGCCAGTTTGTGACACCGGTGCCGGTGTGTGCGTGGAGTGCTTGATGGATGGCGATTGTGCCGGCCGTCAAACCTGTACGGCATTGCGTGTGTGTCAGCTTCCGGACGGTGATGGCGACGGGATTCCCGACGACATCGATCTGGATGACGACAACGACGGTGTGCTCGATGTCGACGAACTCGACGGCATGGATCTGAGCGTCGACACCGACATGGACGGGATTCAAGACTACGAGGATCCCGATAACGTCACGTGCACCGATGGTGACGGCGACGGGATTTGTGATGCACTGCCCGCTTCCGTGGACTTCGACGGGGATGGAATTCCGAACCAGCTCGACCTCGATGCAGACGGAGACGGGCTGGCCGACTTGGTCGAAGGGGGTGGAGACGATTCCGCAGACCGCGATGGTCTCGTGGACGGATTCGCCGACCTCAACGGCAACGGCGTGGACGATGGATTGGAAGCGCTTCCGCTGCCGATTCCGAACACCGACGGAACCGATGGCCCGGACTTCCTGGACCTGGACGCGGACGACGACGGTTTGACCGACTCGCTGGAAGGCGGCTCGGGTGATACCGACGGAGACGGCCTGCCTGATGGTATGCTCGCGGACGGGAACGGGGACGGCATCGCCGATTCGCTGACCGGTGGTGGCGCGGCTTCGATCCCGGACACCGACGGAGACGGAACGCCGGACTATCAGTCGCTCGATAGCGACGGAGACGGAGTTCCCGATCTTACGGAGGGTCACGACGACGACGCCGACGGTGTGGGTGGCATGCCCAGCGGCAACGACACCGATGCGGACGGTATCGACGATGCGTTCGATCCCGACTGTGCGGCAGCGGCGGACTGCGGCGGCGTGATCGGTACCGTTGCGTCAACACCGGACACGGACACCGACACCGTGCCGGATTGGCGGGACATCGATGACGACGCAGACGGGATTCCCACGGCGCTTGAGTGCCCGAACCCCGCGATGTGCTCGGACGCGGACATGGACGGAGTGCCGGACTACCTGGAGCTCGACTCGGACAACGACACGTTGCCGGATCTGCTCGAGGGTCACGACACTGACTTCGATGGTGTCGCTGACGTCGACCCGGCCGGAACCGACACGGACGGGGATGGCCTCGACGATGCGTTTGATCCGGATTGTGTCGATGCCGTGTGTGGAGGCGTGATCGGTGTTCCGGTACCGCTCCCCGACGTGGACGACGACGACCTACCGAACTACCAGGACGCTGACGACGACGGCGACGGACGTTCGACCGCGGACGAGGTGCAGGACGCCATGGACTACATGGGTCCCGCGACCGATCCGACCGACGTCGACGAAGACGTGCGACGCAACTGGTACGACACGAACTCCGATGGCGATGAAGCCGACGACGCCACCGAACAGGTTGGTGATCTCGACCTCGACGACAACGGAATCCTCGACTACTTGGATCCGGATTTCGCGCCGGAGGACACCGACGGTGACGGGTTTGTGGATCCGCTCGAGTGTCCTGGTGTGTTCCCGCCGACACCGGATGAATGTCCGGACAGTGACGGCGACGGGCAACCGGACTACTTGGACGTCGACGACGACAACGACGGAATCCTGACGCGCGTGGAGCGCGACCTTCCCGACTTCGACGATGGTGATCCGGGCAACGATCGCGATGCAGATGGTGACGGCATCCCGAACCACTTGGATCTCGATTCCGACAACGACGGCATTCCGGATCTCATCGAGAACGGCGGTGCGGCACTCGACGCGGACGGCAACGGTCGCGTGGATGACGACACCGATGCCGACATGGATGGGTTGGCGGCAGCGTTCGATCCCGACGATTCGGATCCGGACTCGTTCGACGTGGCCGATCCGGTCGACACGGATGGGCTCGGCGGTCCGGACCTGCTCGACCTCGATGCGGACAACGACGGAATCCTCGACATCGTGGAAGCCGACGGAATGGACGCGAACAACGACGGCCAGGTCGACAACTTGGCCGACGCGGATGGTGACGGTCTCAGCGATGTGGTCGACCCGGATTCCGGCGGAACGCCTTGGCCGCTGACTGACACGGACGAAAACGGGACGCCGGACTTCCAGGATCTCGACAGCGACGGCGACACGATTCCCGACGCGATCGAGGGTCATGACGTCAACGCCGATGGCGTGACCGATGTGACGCCTGCTGGAATGGACGCGAACGGAAACGGCATCGACGATGCGTACGACCCAGCACTTGCGGGTGGCACCATTGCACCGCTGCCGGACTTCGACGCTGATGGAACGCCTGACTGGCGCGACATCGACGACGACGGCGACAGTCTGAACACCGCGGACGAGATCGGCGATGGTCCGAGCCCGCGCGACACCGACGCCGACGGTTCACCGGACTACCTCGATGACGACGACGATGGCGACACCATCCCGACGTTGACCGAGATCATGGACGGTGAAGCGCTCAGTGGCGGTCCGAACATCGACGTCGACATGGACGGAACACCGAACTGGCTCGACACCGACTCCGACGGAGACGGAATCAGTGACATGGATGAGGGCCGCGACGACGATGACGGCGACGGCGACCCGAACTACCTGGACATCCCAGGTGACATGCCGACCGGTGTGGGCATCGCCGGTGGCGCGTTCTGTTCGGCGGGCTCGATGGGCAGCGGTCAGGCGGAGTACATGTGGAACAGTACGCCGATCTGGATGTTGCTGGCGCTCGGCGTGTTGTTCCGACGACGACGGCGCTAAGCCGACGACACAGTGGAAGGCGGGGCTTCGGCTCCGCCTTTTCGCGTTAACGCGACAGCCCAAAGGAACGCGGGCCCAACGACAAGCGCGTTGACGAGTCCATGCACCGAGACCATCGAGCGGATCGATGCAATGGCACCGATCGAAGGGGTCGAGAGTTCGTTTTGCCAGGCGAGCACGAAGGTGCCTGCCAGCGCCAATAGACTGACGAGGGTCGCGACAAACGCTGCGTTGTTGTTGCGCCACGACTCGCGCAGAAATGCGAGTTGAGCACCCGGTACGGCCAGGCTGAGGCCAGCAACACCGATGGGCTTCAAGAGCGCAAGACGGTCGATCCCGAACGCGATGAACAAGAACGAAGCGAAGCACACAAACACGGCGGCCGCGTAGAGCCTTTGATGAGGGTGTCGCGTCGATAGGACTGCGATCGCGCCCACGACCATCCATCCCAAGACGTTTCCGTGAAGCGCGGCGTAAAAGCTGAAGTGCGGCCCGTATCCCAGGATGCCCAGGTCGTTGGTGCCGCCGACGATCCAGGTTGCGGCGACCACGCTAAACGCGAAGGGCACCGCAGCCGCTAGACCGTTCACCGTGAGTAGTTTCGACCACCGACCACGCATGTACATCAGCCCGTTTCCAACACAGAACGCAGGCCACAGCACACTGAACCACGGCCACGCAAAGAGTCCGAGGGTCACGGCGACGACACCCAATCCGTACGCCACGTACCAACCGCGTGGCAGGTCGTAAAACAGGCACGAGCTCAGCGGTGCAACGACCACGCTGAACACGACCAGCACACGAAGCACGTCGAGTTCAGTCACGCTTGCGACTCTGGCACCAAGCGCCCAGCATGGTCGACGACGTCATGCAGCTCTTCAGTTACCACGTCCTCGAGGCTCCGGCGTACCGCGTGATGGCGCGCCTGTTGCGGTTGGGCAAGATGCGGCGGGTGCCGGGGTTACTGCACGCGGAACAACTTCTTCAAATGAAGATGGGGCATGCGGTCTTTTCGCCCGGTCGGTATCAGTGGCGTTCATTGGTGTTCATCGCGCTTTGGGACGACGAGTCGAGCCTGGACGCCTTCCTCGATGCACCGCCGTATCGAGAGTTCACAAGGGATGGCTATCACGTTCGTATGCGGGCGTACCGGCGATGGGGAACCTACCGCGGACTCGACCAGGCCGACATGGACACGGTTGAACAACCGAAGGGTCAAGTTGTGGGCCTCACGCTCGCGCGACTCAAACTCTGGCACACCTTCCGCTTTGCTCGCTGGGGCAAGCCGGTCGAAGAGCAAGTCCGCGACCATCCTGGGCTCGTGCACGGCGCGGTGGCGTACCGACCCTTCAACACGTTCTCCACGTTCAGCATCTGGGAGAACGAAGAAGCGATGCTGGCGATGGTGCGCGGGCGAACTGAACAAGACGGATCCCAACATCGCAAAGCGATGATCGAGCGTGCACGTCGACCCTTTCACTTCGAGTTCACAACGCTTCGACTGATTCCGCTCTCACAACACGGGACCTGGCCGTCCTGCGACTAGTTGGCGCAGCGACACGCTTTGCCCACGAGATTTCGATCTCACTCGCAGCAAATTCGGGGGCACGTGGATTGCTTATGGTGGCGCCATGAGGTTCACACTCTCGATCGCCCTCGTTGTCACAGCCTGCGGCGGAGGCAGCTCCGGTCCCTCCGAAGAGCAGTGTCGATCGATCGGCAACCAGCCACCATGCTGCGCGTTCTTTGGTCACCGCGAAGTGGACGGCCGATGCGAAGAAGCGGACTTCTTCGATGCGTCGTTTCTGGATACCGGCTCCGACACAGGAACGGACACGGGCACAGACGCGGACGTCGAGACCGATGCCGATGTCGACACGTGTGAGCGCAACGATGAGTGCGTTTCCACGGGACCGGATACCTCGCAGTGTTGTCCCGGTGGCGTGTGCAGTCTTGGACCCTGCATCACCGGTCCAGCACCGCCTCCGCCGTGTGAAGATCGCGTCCCTGAGTTTGCGTGTGATGGAAACACGGTGTGCGTGAACGACGCGACTTGTGGGTGGGGAACGTGCGAACTCGATTGTCGGATCGCGGGCGATTGCGCGCAGCGTGGGTTTGTTTGCGACGACGACATCTGCACGTTTGACTGCCGGCTCGAAGGGTTTAGCGGTTGCCCCGACGAGCAGGTCTGTCGAGACAACGGCAAGTGTGGCGTCCCTCTGTGCGACGCCACGAGCTGCGGCGCTGCTGCGGACTGCATGGCGGTGACGTCTTCACCGTTTAGTCATCGCGACGCAGGTTGTCGTCCGAAGCCGTGTGCAACGACCGAGGACTGCCCCGCCGACACCTACTGCATCAACGGCGGATGCAGCGAGCGTCCTGGGATGTGCGGAGACGCGACGGCCCCGCCCTAGGGCTCCTGGCCGTAGATCCACGTCTGGTTGTCGGGTCCTCCGAACAGGACAGCTTGGCGTCGGTTGCGGTCGTGCGCGTAGGCAAAACAGCAGCGTGCGCCGGGTCCGGGAACCGTGACCTCTGTCCATGTGGTCCCGTCGTATTCCCAAAGATCGTCAAGGCGTGTGCCGTCATCGCCACCGAACAACACCACCAAGTCGCGCGTGTCGTCGTAGATGAGTCGACCGCTTTGACGCCCGGGAGGTGAACTCGTTGGGCTCAAGACAGTCCAGCTCGCACCGTCGTAGCTCCACGTGTCCTCCGGGTACGGACCAAGCCCCCACGAACCACCGCTGAAGAGAAACATCCTTCCGCGGGCTTCGTCGTAGACCATGCCGGCTCCGATGCGTGCACTCGGTGCTTCAGCGGTGGTGATCTCCATCCAATCGGTTCCGTCGTACTCCCAGGTATCCGCATCGATCGGAAGAGTCGGGTGTCGCCCTCCTCCTCGCAGCACGATGCGTTCGCGGACGGGGTCAAACGCCATGGCGCCGTGAACTCCCCGCGGACTTGGTGCGTTCGTCGTCGTGACCTCCGTCCACGCCGCACCGTCCCATTCCCACGTGTCGTTCATGGCCGTTGCACCGTCGGCGGTTGTAAGGCCGCCAAACAGGACGATCACTTCACGCACGCTGTCGTAGGTCATCCCGTGGGTCCAGCGTGTGGGAGGACCGCCCACGGCGAGCTGGGTCCAGTTGGTTCCATCAAACGCCCACGTCTCGTTGTAGGTGGTCTCTCCAGTGGCGGTGTCTGCACCACCAAACAAGATGATCTGATCGCGGGCTTCGTCGTACGCCATCGCTGCCCAGGAGATCGACGGTGGTGCGCTCGCAGTCGGAACCAACCGCCACCCACAAGGGTTGGCCTCGCTGCACATCGGCTCCACAAACGCATCGACCCCGACATCTGCGGGACCTGCGTCGGTTCCGCCGTCCACGCCGCCATCAAAACCGCCGTCGAAACCTGCGTCGGATCCCGCGTCGAACCCTGCATCAAATCCAGCGTCGGGCTCGATGACTCCATCGTCATCACCGCAGGAAACAATCGCGAATACGCACGAAACAAGAAGGACGCGTGTCATGTGGAGATAGTCGGCCCACACCGAGATATCGATCAACGCTTCCGGCGTTTTTCGAACTAGTAGGACTGGCCAGGGTCGATGAGCTCGGGCCGCGTGTCGTAGCTGAGCCAATCCCACTGCGCGACACCGGGGGCGCCCCCCAGATTACCAAAGGTAAGTGCAGCCGTTCCCGCACCCGTTGTCGTGTCCGGACCCTGTCTTTCGATGATGACCTGTCCGTCCACGAGCACACGAATCCAGTCTGCCCGTCCCTCAATTGTGTAGGTTCGAAAGACACTGGTATCGACAGGAACGTACTCCCGAAACGGCCAGCCTACGCCGACTTGTTGGTCGCAGAAGTGCAACTTGAGTAGGCGTGCACCGTCGTGGATCCAGAATCCGACACCGCCGCATTCCGCGCGAAGAACGCGTAGTTGAGCCTGGATGCGAAAGCCGCGCCGAGCGTCAATGGTCTCCCACCACAGACTTTGATTCTTGTCCGTGCGTTGCATCCACTCTTCGTAGCTCTCGCCACCAATGGTCGCGATACCGTGTTCGAACGTTGTCGAGGCGTTGCTCCAGTGCCACCAGTCTTGTGCGAGTTCTTCGGCCGAGTTCATGTCCCAGCGAACTTGGAATGACCCTTGTTCCTGGCGAACGGCGTCCACAACGTCAACCACGTCGACGACCACCACGTCAGGAGGCTGAGCGTGAACCGAGAGCGCACATCCAAGAACCACCAAGCCAAACACGCGTTCCATACCCATTTGAACGAGTTGGACGTCTGGGACTTACAGGCGATCTGATACTGTCGTCGCGAAATGTGAGCACTGCACGAGTGCGGGCCCCCCTGGAGTTTGAATCTCTCGGGTGCATGAGATCTCGCACTGGTTAGGGCCGAGGTACTCGAGCTCCACTCGGTACGTCGCGTTCGGATCAACAGTCAGGTTTAGCTCTCGCCCACAACCCTGTTGCTGATGGGTCGTGTTGTACGTGTACGTGGATACGCTGTAGTAGCCGATTCTCGTGCCGACGTGTCGCTGCTGCACGAGTGGCGCTGAGCCTAAGCTGAGACGACGAGGGCCTGCGGGTACCGGAACACTTAGCGCGCGTCCCATGCTGTCCGCAGGTCGTACGATCGGTTGCTCATCGATTTGGAACAGCTCGCGCTGCGTGTACCCCGATGCCGAGCGATAGCTCACGCGCAGCTTCACGGTTCCCTGAGGTTGGTCGGGGGTCGGGGTCTGATACCACTCGTCTTGAACACACGAGCCGTTGCGGGTTCCGAAGTGACTGCAGTTGAACTGCGCGACTTGGCCGCATCCCCATGCGACAACATACGTTTGGTTCAGCAAGGGGTCGCGACGAAACGGACTCGTCGGCGAGGTGGCCACTTGAAGGTCATCGCACTGCAACAGTTCGCTGGCCTGTTCGAGTGCAGCATGGCGCGGACGGAAGGTCTCGCGGAACACGCAGCCGGCGAGAAGGATGCACAGAATCGGAGTGAGCGTTTTCATCGGTAGTCTCCCAAAACAATGGACAGCCCCAACGAGCCAAAGAGCTCGGCAAAGGGCTTTTCGAAGGACTCGTCCCACTGGGTGTCCAGCGATCCATCCCAGTCGCGGATGGTCACGCCGAGCAACATCACGACACCGACACGGTTTCCGGCGCGCATGCCGCCGTGTCCACCGTAGTGCCAGGTCTTGATCGACGCGTGGCCGCGCGTTCGTGTCATTCCCGTATGGCCGCCGACGAAAAACTGCATCGCTCCGATGGTCCCGCGCAAGCGGACATGCACACCGACGTCGATGACAGCGAAGTCCACGTTGTCCCATTCCCACTCGGACCAGATCCGACGCCAGCCAGCTTCGGCGTAGCCGCCCACGGTCAAGAACGTGAGAAACGGAACGTCCAGCTCCATGCGGAAGGCCGCGCCGCCTGCGGTTTCGTCCCAGTCTTCGCCGTCCGCTATCCCCAATGGGTACTGGCCAGAGGCAAGGAGCGAGAGTGTGGGCGTACGTACGATGCCGCGTTCCGCACCTTCGTGCACAAGGTTGGAGATGCGGAACCGAGTGGGTTGAACGTCCCACCCATCCGCGAATGCCGTGCTCGGGAGGAGCAATGCCGAAATGAGGATAAATCGCGAGGTCATGCGCCCTTATCGGCACCAGATCGGCTCAGTTGCGCGTTAAAGGTGGCCTTTCCACGAGACGTTTCCATCGGAGAAACAAAACGACTTCGCACGACCGCCTAACTTGGCGAGCAGTGTCCAGGAGTCGACGTCGACGATTACCGTAAGGAATCGGCCCGTTCTCTTGTTGTGCAAGAACGTCCACAACACCAGGAGGTCGTCGACCCATTCCCAGTACACGTACCCATGCTCCTCGAACCGTCGGTCCGACGCCCGGTACAACTCGATCGGCTCGTGCTGCTCGTGTGTCAACACCAACGTCACACGTTTGTCGACACGCGCCGAGCGTACCCCGATCGCCTGCCCGCGGCGTGTTCCGACTTCCGTCTCCCAGAAGTCTAGCGTGCCCGGGGTTCCGGCCTGCACTTTGGAAGGCTTCCCTTGGGCGACGAGCCTATGAAGTTCATCTGCGTCGCGACTCTTCCCATGGGCCATCACCTCACCGGTCTTGAGTTTGACGCGAACCCACGTACGCACCTGCTTTTCTCTTCCGAGTTTTTCGACGCGAAGTCCTCCCGGCGGGTCGAAGATGAGTAAGAGCTCGCCACCAATCTCTACCGGACTAAAGAGTCCGTCGCTGACGACTCGAGGATCTTGCCAACGTTGCATACCGGTGTTGAGGTCGAGCAGCGCGGTGCCGGGATAGCTCGCGACCAGCACGGCATCCTGGAACCGCTGGACATGGTTGGTGTCGCCGACCACGTGTTCCCAGACGAATCGGGCCGAGTTGTGCGGGCCGAACTCGACCGACCGTACGTGCCAGATCGTGTGGTGCTCGGTCCAATGATGCAGACCGGTGTAGGTGAGTCGCGCGATGGGACCTGCGACCACCCGTTCGCGGTCGCGATACCCGCGCGGGCTTGCTTGACGGTCACGTTCGATACCAAGAACACGCACGAACCCGAGCGGGCTGTCCCCAAACGTGCTCGTGTTCACCTGACCCAGAAGCTGTGCGAGTCGACCCACAGAACTGCAGCGGTTCTACTCTCCAGCAGCTTTAGGCAGCTTGGTCGGGCCGACGGTCGCAGGTGACGACGACAACGCCAACACAGCCGCGGCCTGACGCGGACACGCCATCTTGCGCAAGACATGCTTCACGTGCGAGCGAGCGGTTTCGAAACCAACTTCCAACACTTCGGCGATTTCCCGGCCGCTGCGACCTTCCAAAAGAAGTGTTGCGACGCGCGCTTCGCGTGCCGTCAGTCCGAACAGCGCTTGGTACGTCTCCGGATCGGGTGCGAGTACCGGACCATCGCCAAATGAAATCGCGAGAAGAACAGGCGTGTTCTCGAGTTCAAGGCCCAGTGCCATCAACTGCCACTCGTCCACGCGAATCGCTTCACGACCACGATCCACGTGTCGTACGGCATCGATCGCAGAGAACTCGCTTCCGTTCGCGATCAACTTTCCGTCTTCAATGCGAAGCGGTGCATCCTCAACGAGCAGTCGCGCTGCCGTTTCGTTGGCCCAGACCACATCGGCGCCATCGACCAGCACCAGACCGAGCGGAAGACGGTCCATGGCTGCGCGGGCGGCGAGCTGACGCTGGTCCACCCGGTCATGTCGTTCGCGCAACTTGCCGTAGGCGCGGAGGAGTTCTTCGGCACGCTTCCGCTTGGCAGGGTCGCTAATCGCCCCCAAAGCAGCACGCCATTCGGCTTCAGCGAGGTTCTCGCTGCGCCGTACGCCCGAAGCGGGCCCCCCCGTCTTTTCCATGACACTTAATCGTAACTCTCATCCGGACAGGCTCAAATGCGGTGGCCCCAAATTGGGCGACTTTCGGCGGATGGGTGGAAAATCTGCCTGACTCTTTGGGATAGGCCTCCCCGCTTGGGTGATCTGAACAGGATGAACATCGCTCGCGCTGAAGGAAACGAACAACCAAATGGGCTTCACACACGAACTTCTGGGTCTCCTTTTCATCGCAACAGCACTCGGTGCGTGTGGCGGGGCAACCCCGGACGGGGAGACGACCGCCGAGGACGCATTGCTGCCATGCGACAGGGTTGAGTTGCTTGCACGCACCGATCGACCCGATTCGGTGCACCAAGAGATCCGCTACTTAGAGTCGGATTACGAGACTGCTCCAGGTGACCCCACAAGCCACGTCCACGCTCGCTTTCGTGCCGACAGCGACCCGACGCCGCTTGCACACCGCTTCGGTGCGAGCGTGAGGAGCGTGGAGGGTTGGCACCTGTTCGTGTTCGCAGATGCTGATGCCGCGAAGGAAGCGATGCCCACCATTCTCTGCGATCCCAACGTGCTGGAGGCTTCGGTGAAGCTGGAGCACTATACGCCGCATTGAACGCACACGAGTCGAACCCATGGATCGGTCGGACCGTTGACGTCGTGATCGAGGTTCCCCGTTGGTCGTTCACCAAACGACGGCCAAACGGGGAGGTTCACTTTGTGTCGCCGTTCCCGTCACTCTTCAACTACGGCAGCGTTCCAGACACCCAAAGCCCAGATGGCGACCCCTGCGACGCACTGGTGCTCGGAGACCGACTTCAGCGTGGGGTTCGAACCACAGGGACGGTTCTCGGGGTCGTGGATTTTCTCGACCACGACCTCCCCGATCCGAAGCTGATCGTTGGGTCCTCGCTTGGTCGGCGAGACCGAATGCTGATCGAGGTGTTTTTCAGGGTCTACGCGCCTGCAAAAACCTTTCTGGATCCGGGTCCTGGGCGTACGCGATTTCGAGGGATTCAGGTACCTTAGGCGCGCATGCGCATCGCGTGGTTCCTGCTTACGTTGACTCTTCCTTCGCTCGTCCAAGCGCAATGCATGGATGGGCCCGACGCCGACGCTGATGATCTGTGCGACGCGGACGAAATCGCCGCCGGTACGGATCCCATGGATGCCGACACGGATGACGACGGTGTGCGTGATGGCGATGAAGACGCGTGGGATGAAGACTTGGACGGCGATGGGTTGGTCGCAGCAGCCGATCCGGATTCGGATGGTGATGGGCTGCAAGACGGAACCGAGATCGGTCGTCGACTCGCAGACGTCGGACCGGAAACCGACTTGGATGTGTTTGTTCCCGACGACGACCCGTCCACCACGACCGACGCGCGACGTGCCGATACCGACTTTGGTGGGCTGCCTGACGGGTACGAGGACTTGGACCGCGATGGTCGAGTCGATCCAGGCGAGACCGATCCGAACGCTGGTGGTGACGACGACCTCGATGCAGACCACGACGGCGACACGATCCGTTCACTGACGGAAGGCTTGGGCGACGAAGACGGGGACGGGATTTACGACTTCCTCGACGACGACTCCGACGGCGACACCATCGGCGATGCGGTGGAAGCGGGCGATGACGATCTGTCCACGCCACCGATCGACACCGACGAGGATCGCATTCCGGATTTTCAAGACATCGACTCGGATGATGATCGCGTGTCGGATGCGGACGAAGCAGGCGATGCAGATTTCGCCACACCGCCTGTGGATACCGACGACGACGGTGCGCCCGACTATCTCGATACGGACGCGGACAACGACACGATTTCGGATCGCGAAGAGTCAGGCGACGACGCACTCGAAACGCCGCCGGTAGACAGCGACGAGGATGGAACCCCCGACGCGTTTGATCTCGATTCCGACGACGACGGGATTCTTGATGTGTTCGAGACGCTCGACGCCGATCCGATGACTCCAGCAGTCGATACCGACATGGATGGACTGCCGGACTACCGTGACCTGGACTCGGACTCGGACCTGATTCTCGACTCTGAAGAACGCGGCGATGCGGATCCCGATGCCGCGCCTTTCGACACGGATGGCGACGGTGCGGCGGACTACCTCGACGATGACTCCGACGGCGACACAGTGAGTGACCGCGAAGAGGCATTCGACGACGATCTCGACACGCCGGCTGCCGACACAGACGGGGATGGGATTCCAGACTTCGTCGACGAGGACAGCGACGGTGACGGAACGTCCGATGCCATCGAAGCTGGCGATGCGGATCTTCGAACACCGCCAATCGATCGCGATGGCGACGCCATTCCTGACATCCGTGATCCCGACTCGGACGGCGACGGAACGCACGACCGACGCGACAACTGCCGCATTGTGTTCAATCCCGTTCAAGAAGACTTCGACATGAGCGGGGAGGGCGACGCCTGCGACGACGACCTCGATGGCGACACGATCGTCGACGATGCCGACAACTGCCCTTTGGTGGCCAACCTCGACCAGCGAGACATCGATGGCGACGGGATTGGCGATGCTTGCCAGGGCGGTGGTTTTGATGACTCCGGTTTCGCCAGCGATCTGAGCGCCACAGGCGGTGGATGCTCGACGTCAGGCGAGGCGCATCATCTGTGGTGGCTGGGACTCGCGTTGGTTTGGAGACGCCGTCGATGAGGTGGCTCGTTTTGATCAGCGCACTGATCGCAGCGCCGGTTGCTGCGCAACCTTCGGAACCTGGCCGTGTTCCGCTCGAACGCTTCCGCTTGTCCACCGATCGTAGCGGCATCGGAGGAGCCGAGAGTGCGACGGTGGAACCGCACCTCGCGACGAGCGCTGCGCTTTGGGTGGGTGTTGCCGATGATTTGCTTCGGGCGCGCAACTCCGCGGGTTCAAGCGTGCCGCTTGTTCATCGCAGGGTGAGCGGAGCGCTTCAGTTCTCGCTGCCGCTCTTTGATTCGGTGAGTCTTGCGGTGGAACTCCCGGTGATCGTGCACCAGTCTCGTTCACGTGATGTCGGTGAGTTTGCGACCGCTCGTCTTGCTTCGCTTGACCGCGGTCTCGGGGACCTGCGCTTCGTCGGAAAGGCGTCGTTGCTGCAACAAGAGCGGCATCGCGTCTCGCTCGCACTCGTGGGTGAACTGACGATTCCCTTGGGTGACGCCGAGCACTACCTTCGCGAACGCGAAGCGACGTTTGCGCCCCACTTGGTCTTGGGGTGGACTCGCAGCGGGGTGCGTTTGCTTGGCAGTGTGGGATATCGGCAGCGTCGAGGGGTCGATGTACTCGGCACGACTCTGGACGATGAGTACGTGGTTCGCTTCGGTGCGGCCTACCGTCTGGACGCGGTCCCCTTTGAGGTTTGGCTCGACAGTGAGTTGTCGATCAGTGCGCACGACCCGTTTGAGAGCAAAGCCCAGTCACCGTGGGAAGCGCGTGTGGGTGTGCTGTATGAATCACGGTTCGTCGCGCCCTTTGCGGCACTGGGACTAGGGATCTTGCGCGGTGTGGGGACGCCGGATTGGCGTCTGCTTGCCGGTGTGCGCGTGGGACGACTGCAAGAGGACTATCCCAACCCCGACTTCGATGGCGACGGCATCCTCGATGACGACGACGAGTGCATTGAGGAACTCGAAGACGAAGATGGTTTCGAGGATGACGATGGGTGCCCGGATCTCGACGACAACAACAACGGCATCCTGGACGCTGACGAAGAGGACTTTTTTCTTGGGGAGGGATGAACGCATCCCTCCCCCCACGTGCGGCTAAGCCGCACAGTGGGTCCCCCCACCAACTTCGCCGTTCTGCGGCGTGCTCGCTTCGCTCGCGCTCGTTTCCGTGCGACTCGCCTTCGTGCTCGCTCGCTCGCTTCCTGACGGCGCTCGCTCCTAGGCTGGGTCGACGCCCAGAATCTCAGCGATCGCTTCGCGGTGGTAGACGCTCCCGCGAAAGCCCATCACGCGTTCTTTCTCGCGACCCTTCTTGAAGTAGATCACGGTGGGCGTAGCCGAGATGCGCAGCTGTCCGGCCATCTTCGGTGCCAGGTGCGTTCCCAGCTCGCAGACCTTCACCCGTCCGTCGTACTGCGTTGCGAGTGTGACCATCACCTCTTCGAGCTTCTGGCACGGTGCGCAGTTCGCCGACCAGACATCCAGGACGACGGGCAGCGAGCTGCGAAGAACCTCTTCTTCGAAGTTCGAGTCGTCGATGTGAACCGGCATCTTCTTCGCTTTGAAGAGCTTGGAAAGCAAACCCATGAGGTGGCTATAGCAGCCGAATCGCGGTTCGACGATCAGACGATGTGACTGCTCGTCTGGGCGAGCGCGCGTTCCATATCGGCTGCTGTCAGGTACCGATGGTCGGGATGTTGTCGCAGCGCTCGTGCGATGACTTGCGCGAGAGCCAGCGGCACGTCCGGACGATAAATCGCAATCGACGGTGCGTTTTCACGAGCGATCTTGGTCAAGAGTCGACCGAGTTGCGCGTCATCGAAAGGCGGGTGGCCTGCCAACGCGGTAAAGAGCACCGCGCCAACCGCCCAGACGTCCGTGCTCGGACCGACGGGCAAGTCACCGGTGATCTGTTCTGGAGCCATGAACTGCGGCGTGCCCAGCAACATGTTCTGTTCAGTGATCGCTGGAAGCGAATCGACGGGGCGGATCGCTTTGACGATGCCGAAGTCGAGGAGCTTGACGGTGATGCGACCGTCGTCGTGAAACGTCAGGAACACGTTCTCGGGTTTCACATCACGATGCACAAACCCGTGGTTGTGAACACACTCGAGAGCCGAGAGCAGCTGCACCCCGACCGTGCAGGTCTCGTCGACGGTAAGCGGTCGCTCTTCGACAACGGCATCAAGGTCCCGACCATCGAGTAGCTCCATCGCTTGCCAAGGTGTACCCGAGCGATCGATGCCGGCGTCGAACAAGCGCACGATGTTGGGGTGACGAATCGTTGCCGCAGTGCGGGACTCGCGCTCAAATCGCTGACGCAAAGCACTCGAGGTGGAGTGTTTGTGATGCAGAAGTTTGATCGCGACTTGGCGACGACTCGGCTCATGCAGTGCACGAAAGACAGTGCCGCCGCTACCTTTTCCGATTCGGGCAAGCAGGGTGTACGCGTCGCCGATCTGGGTACCGACGCGTGGGTCACGCATTCGAACGCCGGACTGCTCGTCCGGATCGTGCTCATCGAGCCATGTATCGGCAGGAGAAAAGTAGAGCGGGTACGTCTTCATTTTCGCTCCGGTGGAAGTACTCAGATGTACGTTTGCTGCACTCGCTCGATTCCCCCCGTGTGAAGATCATTCATCGATTCCGAGTATCCCAATGATTTCAAAGTGATGAGGTTGACGTCACGAGCCGGGAGCTCTACCTCCAATGGGGTGGAATCGCTGGAGGTCCGAGTCGTGGGCGGGCTGGATGGGACCGACGCCGAGGATTGGGATCGGCTGACCGGCGACGACGACCCCTTTGTCGAGCACGCGTTTCTGCACACCTTGGAGCGCTCCGGCGCTGTGGGTGAAGGCACCGGCTGGGTGCCCTTGCACGTCGTCGCGTACGACAACAACGAGCTTGTTGGTGCGCTGCCCCTCTACCTGAAGGACCACAGCTACGGCGAGTACATTTTCGATTGGGGCTGGGCCGACGCGTCGGAGCGCATGGGGATGTCGTACTACCCCAAGCTTGTGTCGATGGCTCCCGTCACGCCGGCGACGGGTCGGCGTGTGTTGCTGGCCCCCGATGTGGATGCCACGCGCATTGTGTCTGCGCTTCTGGCGGGGGTGCGCGAAGTCGCCGAACTCACCAAAGCATCGTCTGTTCACTTGTTGTTCGTGACGGAGGAGGAGCGGGATCTAATCGTCGAGATCGCAGACTTCATTCCGCGACTCTCGATGCAGTTTCATTGGCACAACGACGCGTACGAAGACTTCGATGGTTTCCTCGGCGCTATGCGCTCTTCGGTGCGCAAGCAGTTGCGACGCGAACGACGAACCGCGGTCAGTGAAGGTCTCGAAATTCGCACAGTTCCAGGAGCGGAACTGAGCGCGGACGACTGGCAGGCGCTCTGTCGCTTCTACCGGGACACGTGTGCGCGCAAGGGTTCGTTTCCGTACTTGCCCACCAAGTTCTTCGAGTTGGGAGCCGAATCGCTCCGTGATCGTGCGCTTGCCGTCATTGCGTACAACGACGACAAGCCTGTTGCAGCGACGCTCAATTTCGAGAAGGGCGCCCATCTCTATGGTCGCTACTGGGGCTGTCGCGATGACTACCCGATGCTCCACTTCGAGCTTTGCTACTACCAACTGATCGACCGCGCGATCGCTCGGGGGGTGCAGCGGTTTGAAGCGGGTGCTCAAGGCTCGCACAAGCTCAAGCGGGGGCTCATGCCCTCTGAGGTGCACAGCGTGCATTGGATTCGGCAGCCTGTGTTGCGCAACGCCGTGTCGGACTTTTGTCGCCGTGAAGAGTTGGCGGTTCGCGAACGAATCAAAGAGCTCGCCGAAATGGGTCCCTTCAAACGCGGGTAGCTATCGCTTGTGCTCGTTGTGGCGCGCCGTGATCAATCGTGCGCCGCGTTTGAAGGTCAGGTACGACCAAAACCAGTTGAACATCACGATGAACCGGTTTCGATAGCCGATCAGGTAGAGCACGTGGATCAACCCCCACGCGATCCAGGCGAGAAAGCCCTCCATCTCGACCGCGCCCTGCACCACGGCGCGTGAACGCCCAACGGTCGCCATGATCCCCTTGTCTCGATATTTGAACGCGCGGCGCGGCTTGCGTTTGAGTTCGAGTCGAATCTGTTCGGCGACGTGTTGACCTTGCTGAATCGCGACGGGTGCGAGTCCCGGCAGCGCGTCTTCTTCGCCCTCGGGCACGAAGCAGGCAATGTCGCCGATGGCGAAGATGTGAGGGTGGCCGAGAACCGCACAGTGATCATCGACCACGATTCGACCGCTCCGATCGAGAGAGACATCGAGTCGTTCTGCAAACGAAACCGGTTGCACGCCGGCGCCCCAAACCACGACCGAAGCGCGGAACATCTCGTCGTCGCCGAGTCGAACAGTCCCGGGTCCAACTTCCGTGACGCGCGTGTTCGTGCGCACTTCGACACCGAGTTCGCGAAGCTGTCGCGACGCGCTGTGGCTCAGCACCGGTTTGAACGCGCTCAGCAGTCGCTCGCCCATCTCGACCAGCACGACACGAATGTCTTCGGGTGCGATCCGGCGGAAGTCACCCGCCAGGACTTGCCGACCCAACTCGCTAATCGCACCGGCCATCTCAACGCCTGTTGGACCGCCTCCGATCACCACAAACGTGAGCAGCTCGCGACGCTTGTCTGCATCGGGTTCACGCTCGGCGGCTTCGAACGCGAGCAGGACTTTCTCTCGAATTTGGATCGCGTCGCGAAGATCTTTCAGACCGTGTGCGTGCTCCGCCCACGCATCGTTTCCGAAGTAGTTGGTCTTGGCGCCGCACGCGATGACCAGGTAGTCAAAGTCGATCGAGCCACCGTCGCGAAACCAGAGGACGCGTTTGTCGTGGTCCACGCGTTCGGCCTCGGCCAGCACGACCCGTACGTTTTTCTGGTGCGCAACTGCCCCACGAATGGGTACGGCGATCGAACCCGGTGCCAGTCCAGCCGTGGCCACCTGGTAGAGCAAGGGCTGAAAGAGGTGGTGGTTTTCGCGATCGACGATCGTTACGTCCACGTCGGTGCCGGCAAGATGCTTCGCCGCGTTCAGTCCGCCGAATCCACCACCGACGATCACGACCTGTCGCCGCATGGCCGGAACGTAGCAAAACCGGCATGCGCCCGATATCATGTTCCCATGGAGAGGATTTGGGGGCTTGTCGCGTTTTGCGCGGTTGGGGGAACGTTCGCGCTGGGATGTGGCGAAGATGGCGGCGGTGGTGCTGGCACGATTGAGGATCTGCCCAGCGCGTACGCGCGTGCGACATGCGACATCTTCGAGGATTGCTTCGGCTCGTTTGCCGAAGATGTACTCGGTGACTGCGAAGAGGCGTTGCGCGCTCAGATCGAAGATCAGTCGCTGCCCTTGTGGGAGTCGGCGATTGCAGCGGGAACACTCGAGTACGACGGCTCCGCAGCCAACCGCTGTTTAGACGTCCGCGGTGCGTCGTGCGCCGATGTGACGGTGGAGCCTGCAGCATGCACCGATGTGTTTGTTGGAACCGTCGCAGCTGGAAGCAGCTGTTCAACCAGCGAAGAGTGTGCGGGTGATGCGTACTGTCTCGTTGAAGCGGCGTGTCCTGGAACGTGCACCGCATCGACGCCTTCCGGAGGCGCGTGTGCAGACGATGATGAATGCGCGGTCGGCTTGGCATGCATCGGCGGTATGTGCGGCGCACCGGCAGGCGAAGGAGCCTCCTGCGCGGACGACGATGAGTGTGCAGGGTTCCTGAGTTGCTTCAACGACCGCTGCACTTCGCTTCCTGATCTCGCCACCGCGGGTATGGGGGATGCGTGCGATCCGGAGGGCGGGATGTTGTGTCGCGCGGGTCTCAGTTGTGTGATTACCGGATTCGATCCCGGCACCGAAACTGTGACCTGGGAGTGTGTCGGTGCGAGCAGCTCTGGTGGCGCGTGCAACTTTGGCGTTCCCGATCCCTGTCCTTCCGATCAGGCCTGTGATGCCGATCTGAGTTCCGGTTCGTTCGAAGGCACCTGCCAGGCACTGCCCACCGCGGGGATGCCCTGCGAAGTCGACTGTGCCGACGATCTCGAGTGTATTTCAGGCACGTGCCGCGCACTGCAGCGATTGGGCAGCAGCTGCACCAGCGGAGACGAGTGTTACTCCTCGGAGTGCAGCGGCGGCGTTTGCGTCAGCCCTTCGTGCACGTGACTTTGGACGCCATCGTTTCGCCGGATGAAGCGGATCCGGATGCCCGAGTGTTCTGCATGGGGCCGGTGGCCGACGAGCGCGGTGCCTCCGAACGGTCTGCGTTGGGTTGGGCGCTGACTGGCGCTCTGGGTCGACCGGTGTCGGTCCGCTCGATGCAGTCCTACGATGAGTTGGTGGGTGGTCTGGTGAACGCCGACTTTGCTTGGTTGCCTCCAGCGGCGTACGTCCGGGCACGGGCGAAGCACGAGCTTCATCTTCTCGGTGCACTGCGGAGGCAGAACTCAAAGACCTATCATGGAGTTCTCTTCGTGAAGCGGGAGAGCAAGCGGAAGAAGCTGGACGATCTGACCGGTGCGCGCGTTGCGTGGGTGGAGCCCGGTTCGGCGTCGGGTCACCTCTTTCCGCGTTTGCTTCTGCGCGAGTCTGGGTTCTCGACGGAGAGTCTGGCCGATCAGTGCTACCTCGGGACTCACGAATCGGTGGTCGACGCGGTCGCCTCGGGGTTGTGTGACGTAGGCGCGACGTATGCTTCCTTTGATGACTCGGGAGAGTTGGTGCGTGCCGGTTGGACACGCCGTTATGACGATGCGGTTCGCGTGTTAGCGGTGTCACGACCGATCCCGGCCGATGTGCTTTGTGCTACCGAGCGCGGAACCTCGCTTGCGACACGACTCACACTTACCTTGCGTGCGATGGGTGGACATCGCAGCGGAGAGGGCCTGCTCGGTTCCATCTTTGGAGCCACCGAGCTCGTCGATGCACAACCCGCGGGCTATGACGTGGTTCGTGATGCATTGGCGTCCGTTCTGGAGCTCTGAGTGACGCTGCTCTTCACCTACGTTGCGATCGCACTGGGGTTTTCGTTTCTGTGCTCGGTTCTCGAGGCGGTGCTTCTGAGCGTGACGCCGTCCTACGTCGCTCGCCTTGAGGAAGAAAAGCCGCGTTTGGGAAAGCGACTCGCTTCGATGAAGCGCGACGTCGATCGGCCCCTCGCGGCGATCTTGAGCTTGAACACGATTGCCAACACGTTCGGTGCGGCGGGCGCGGGAGCCGAAGCCACGCGAGTGTTCGGATCGCAGTGGTTCGGTGTCGCGTCTGCGGTTCTGACGTTTTCGATCTTGGTGTTCTCGGAAATCATTCCGAAGACCTTGGGTGCGATCTACTGGCGACGGATCGCCCCTTTTGCAGCGACCGTGGTTCCCATCCTGATGGTGCTGCTTTTTCCGCTCGTGCTGATGAGCGAACTCATCACCAAAGTGTTGAAGCGGCGACAGAAAGACAACGTGGTGTCCAAAGAGGAGATTGCCGCACTCGCGAAGCTGGGTGAGCAGCAAGGCATCCTCGACGAATCCGAGAGTCGCATCCTGGCCAACCTCTTTCGATTTTCGAATCTCAAGGCCAAGGACGTGATGACGCCGCGTACGGTGCTCTTTTCGATTCCAGCCACGACCAAGTTGCGGAAGTTGGTGCCTCGTGGTGGCTACAGCGGATTGAGTTTGCGACCGGACGACACCGCGCAGAAATCAACGATGGTTTTCTCCCGCATCCCCGTTTACGGCGAATCTCCCGACGACGTGTTGGGATATGTGCTCAAGGACGAGATTTTTCTCCGTGCGGCGCGGGATGAACTCGAACTTCCAGTCTCTGAGATTCTGCGGAAGATTCAGTCCGTTCCCGTTACGCTTCCTCTGCCCAAACTCTTCGAAACACTGGTGGAGACCCGCGAGCACATCGCATTGGTCGTGACCGAGTACGGAGGGATTGCGGGCGTTGTGACCATGGAAGACGTGATCGAAACGTTGCTCGGACTGGAGATCGTCGACGAAGCAGACGACGCGGTGGACATGCGCGAGATGGCGCGTGCGAAGTGGCAGGAGCGTCGCGTTGCGATGGGCACGATTCCGCCTCCCGCAATGGATGAGGACGAGTGGGGTGGTGATTCCGACGATGCGGAGAAAGACGCATCGTGAGTCGACAAACCAAGTGCCCTAACTGCGGCGGCCCCATCGAGTTCAAGCTGGGTTCGAGTTGGGCATTGGTGTGCGAGTACTGCCGCTTTTCCGTGATGCGAACAGCGACCGACGTTCGTGCGATCGGACAAGTCGCCGACTTGGTTCCCACCGCGCCCGAAGTTGCCGTTGGCGATCGCGTGACGATTTCGGGCACGGACTGGCGTGTGGGTGGGCGCATGCAGCTCGATCACGGCCGTGGTCCGTGGGACGAGTGGTATGTGATGAACGCCGAGACCCAACAGTGGGCTTGGCTCGCGAAGGCACAGGGTCACTGGTACCTCACGTACCCTGTGGCGATTCAGTCGGCGCCGCCGGGTTGGCAATCGTTGATGCCGGGGATGCAAGGGATGCTGATTCCCGGCACGCAGCGTTCGTGGACCGTGGCCGAGCGCGGTCAGTCTCGGTTGCTCAGCGCGGAAGGCGAGCTGCCTTTTCCTGTGGTTCCGAACGCACAGGGCTGGTTTGCTGATTTGTCCGGTCCGGGCGGGGCATTCGCCACAATCGATTACGGCGACGGGTCGCAACAGGCGAAGGTGTTCGTCGGGCAGCAGTACGCGCCGGATCGGGTGACGATTCATCGCGGGGGCATGGCGCCCCGACCGGTTCAAAAGGTCGATACCTCTCGACTGCGATGTCCGCGTTGCGGAGCACCGGTCCCCTTACACGTTCCGGAGACCACCGAGCGCGTGTCGTGCGGGTCGTGTCGCGCGTTGCTGGATTGGAACCAGGGCAACTTTCAGTTCCTCAAGGAGATCGAGAAGGCGCGTAGTGCGCCGCTAATTCCTCTGGGCACCGAAGGCACGCTGCGTGGCGAGAAGCTTCTTTGTATTGCGTACATCGAGCGGTCGACCACCATCGACTACGACAACTTCTACTGGCGCGAGTATCTGCTGCACGGTGCAAATGGGTACAAGTGGTTGATGGAGGACAACGGTCACTGGACGTTGTTGAAGTCGGTCGCGGCAGGTGAACTGAAGATTGCGCCGTTGGATGTCGAACATGAGGGACGTCGCTACCGGTTGTTCAACCGCGTGACCGGTGAAGTTCGTCACGTTGTGGGTGAGGTGTACTGGCGACTGGAAGCAGGCGAGAAGGGTGAACTTTCGGACTTCATCGCGCCGCCCTACATCGTGAGTGAAGAGCGCAACGACAAAGAGATCATCTGGTCGGCGGGTGAGTACATCCCCTCGAAGGAGATCGAAGTCGCGTTCGGCATCAAGCGAACGATGCCGGTGCAGACTGCTGTGGGCTTGTGTCAGCCCAACCCGCACAAAGTACGGCGAGCGAGCATCTTCGCCGCGGGGTTAGTCGGCCTTTTGGCCGCGCTCTTCGTGTTTTTTGAGGTGATGGGTGACCACGCGCAGGTGGTGACGCGGGCGCATGTGCCCATGCCGATCTCAAGTGGACCCGTCCCTGCGAACCATGCGCCCTACCGTTCGGAGTCGTTCTTGGTGCGTGACGAACCCACGACGATCGAAGTCGCGCTCAACACGAATGCCAACAACCAGTACCTTGGGTTCGAAGCGACGTTGCTCAACACGACGACGGGTGAGCTACACGATTTTTACGTCGAGACCGGCTACTACTCGGGCTACTCGGATGGTGGGAGTTGGAGTGAGGGGTCGCGTTCGACACGTGCCTACGTGGACCGACTCGATGCCGGAACGTACGTCTTGGAACTCGCGCCGATGTGGGAAGCGTACCCGCAGCCCGGTGGCCCTCCGGGAACGCTCACGCCTGTGGTGGATCTCGATGTGACTGTCGGAAAGCGGAGCCCGTTCAACTTTGGTGGGGCGCTCGCGTTTCTGCTCTTCCCGATCTTGTTCGTGAAGATTCGTCACGACATGTTTGAGAAGTCACGTCGCGAGAACAACAGCAACATGTAGCGTTGTGTCTGCTTGCGGACGGCTACTTGCCGCGTCGGTAGCCGGAGCGTCGGCTGCTTCCATACGCCGCAGCGATGCCTGTCGTTCGACCTGCGTGGATCCCAGGGTCGCCCATCTGACGTTCTGTTCCCGCCGCGAACGGGTCGATCCCGGTCAGGTTGAGCACCGCGTAAGCACCCACGACAGCGATTCCGAAGATCGGATACAAGAGCCCCTTCACGCCCGCATGATGGGTGTAAACAATGGGGACAGGTTAATTAATTTACCCACCCTCGATCTCCAAGTAGTTGAAATTACAAGAGCCGACCACAGATCTGTGTGGTGCTCGACGGGTTTTGGTCCAAGAGTGATGTCGTGAGCTTCTACCAACGTTGGCGCTTCGCGCTGAAGCCGGCGAGCTGGCCCAAGCTCTTTGTTCCGGCGTTCCTCGGTCAGGCGATCGGTGCCACCCATCGCGGTGGTCTCGACCTCGTGCCCGCGATCGCCGGCATGGTTCTCACGTTCTTGATGCTCGTGTTCATCGTCTTGATGAACGACGTGGCAGACCAAGACGTCGATGCGATCAAGCGTCGCCGTTTCCCCCAAACATCACGCAAGACCATTATCGATGGTGTGCTTCCGGCTCGCACGATGTGGGTCGTCGCGATCGTCGCTGCGCTCGGCGCCATGGGGTTCGCTTGGTACTGCGAAAGCTGGCTCAACCGACCGGCCACCTTCAGCGTCACCATGCACTGTCTCACGATCTTCTGCGCGTACTCGCTGTGGCCCTTCCGGTTGAACTACCGCGGTGGTGGCGAGTTCCTGGAAATGCTCGGGACCGGTTTTGCGCTTCCGTGGCTCAACGCGTACCTACAAGGTGGACTTGGTGTTGAATCGATCGCGTGGCTCCCACGACCTTGGGCGGTGTTGGTGGGCATGATGGCGCTTGGTCTTGCTAGTGCCGTTGCGAGCGGCTTGTCCGATGAAGTGAGCGACCGCGAAGGCGGGAAACGCACGTTCGTGACGATCCTGGGCAACCCGATGGCGCGACGTCTCACAGAAGCACTCGTCGTGCTCGGCTGTGTGTTTTGGGGTCTTGCCGCGCTGCTCTCGCCGCATGTTCCGGTGCTCGCGGTGCTCCTCCCCATCGGCATCGTCTTATGGAACCTGCGCACCATGCGCGCGATTAGCACCTCGGCGGTGACCAACGCGTTTGATGCGCAAAAGCGCTACAAAGAAGCGCTTCACAAAGCGATCTGGAGTGGAGCACAGTGGCTTGGGATGCTGCTGCTCGGTCTCAAGGTCTTCTTCGGATAGCGAACATGAAGCCGTTGCTGACGGAGCTGGACGTGAGGATCGACGCGACTGCGGCGCGGCTCTCTCTAGGTGGTGGACGCGCGACAACCTTGGTCGAGCTCTACGACAAGCACGCCCCGTCGACACGCGATGCCCAGATCGCGTTGATGCGAAGCCTGCATCGCGTTGCCGCTGCACAACTCGATTCGTTCCCAGAAACGATTTTTTGGGACTTCGACGCGTTGGCCGCGCACCTGGCAAAGCTCAGCGAGCATGAGCAACCCCGGCTCGTGCTCGCACGTGTGAGTTCCACGATCGCTGCACTGCAGCACCTGTTCGGACATCGCACGCCGATTCACTTTCGCTACGTGCACGACTTCATGTTTGGCTACGACTGGGCCAAATGGGTGGCGCGCGAACCCGCACAGCGTGCCCAGATTGGTCCCTTCGATGAACGCTTTCTTCGGTACATGTGGCGACGCGGACACGAGTTGCTTTTGCTCATCGCCAACGACGATAAGAAGTACCCCAAGCTAAGCGGCAACAAACCGCGAAACCCGTTTGGCTTCAGTCGCGAACCAAGCGACGAGCGACGGTTGTTCGAAACACTCGCCAAGGCCGACGAGATCCCAGTTCGGGCTTGGGAACCGCGACCCCAAGCCACGTGGAACCGTCCGTTTCAGCAGCTTCGCGCTCAGCGTGCAGAGTCGCTTGGGATCCGGGCTCGCTAAGTTCGCGGCTCAAGCGATCAAGCGATCACGCGATCAGGCTGACGCGACCGAGTCGGGCCCACGCGGTTTCGAGACGCGTATCGCGCGCTTTGCTCGCCACGTTGAGCAGCGGCTTGTCGCGTTCAAACCGGGTTCGCGTGTCGTCGTCCACAATCGACCAGTCCAGTGCATCCACGATCGTGCGCGTTCGACGAAGAATCCCACCAAGTGTGACGTGCACCGCAGCGTCGAGAGGATCGACCAACGCGAGCGGGAACAACGCGCTCGCCACTTCGGACAAGTCTTCGATTCGCTCTCGCGGCCAACCGAAGCGCCGTCCGACTTTGATCAGCCACCCCACAAGCGCCGCATGCACGTGGATGTCTTCCACCGTTCGGAAAGGTTTCAGGTAAGTCTCGTAGCCATCGCCTTCGAGCACCTCGTCTGCATTTACACGCGCGCCCTCCAGCACCAACTTGGCATGTGGGATCTCGGGCACAAAGGGTGTCGGCGGAAGCGCTTCGAGACGTACACCATCACGATCGCGCGGAATGCGCACCACCTTGAGCCGATTGCGGTCGTGGTCGTCCAGGCCGGCCGACGCGACAACGAGAAGTTCCTCCGCCGCTTCGCCGAGAGTCACGAAACTCTTGCTGCCTTGAAGGCGATAGCGATCTTCGATCTCTTCCAGTCGCGTTTCGATCGAGCGTGGGTGCGCAGATCCTTTTTCGGTCGCGCACAAAGCCGCCTTCACACCGCGTAGACTCGGCACCAACGCACCGAGCGCTTCGGTGTAGCCCGACGCAAACGCATAGCCGAGACGATCCGCAGCGAACCCTCCGGCGAACGCACCCGCGATGCTCGTCGCAAACCCGTGCGTGGCGGCGTTGTGTCCGTTCCACCAAGCATCCAGGCCGTCGATGGCGAACAGGTCGGGCGTGTCTCCGGTCAGTCGGCGAAGAACGTCGATCAGCTCGCTCATTTCTCGCCCTTCTTCTTTTTGGGGCCGTCGCGACGCGGGCGCCGGTTGCACTCCAGCACCTTCTTGCGCACGCGAATCGCATCGGGTGTGACTTCAACCAGCTCGTCCTGATCGATCCACTCGAGTGCGAGCTCGATGGTCAGCGCTTTGGGCGGAGTGAGGATCACGTTCTCGTCCTTGCCCGCGGCGCGAATGTTGGTGAGCTTCTTTTCGCGGATCGCGTTGACGTCTAGATCATTCGGTCGATTGTGCTCGCCGATGATCATGCCCTCGTACACCTCGGTGCCCGACCCGATGAAAAGCTCGCCTCGCGGCTGAAGGTTAAACAACGCGTAGGGTGTGGTCGTACCCTTTCGGTCAGCGACGATCGCACCGTTCTTTCGACGCAGCATCGGACCCATGTAGGTCTCCCACCCGTCGAAGATGGTGTTCAACAAGCCCGTGCCACGCGACATCGTGAGGAACATCGACCGAAAGCCGATCAGTCCACGCGAGGGCACGCGGAACTCGACGCGAGAACGTCCCACTCCAAGCTGACCCATGCCAACCATCTGGCCCTTGCGTTCGCCAAGCGCTTTGCTGACCGCGCCAACATGTTCTTCGTCGATATCGATGACGACGTGTTCCCACGGCTCGTGTTTCTTGCCGTCGATCTCCTTGATGACGACCTCAGGCATGCCCATCGCGAGCTCGTAGCCTTCGCGACGCATGGTTTCGGCCAGGATCGAAAGCATGAGTTCGCCGCGGCCGTAGACGTTGAACGTCTCCATGTCCTCGGTCTCTTCAACCCGAAGAGCGATGTTGCGTTCGGCCTCTTTGAACAGGCGATCGCGCACGTGGCGCGAGGTGACAAACTTGCCGCTTCGACCCGCCATCGGCGAGGTATTGATGCCGATCCGGATCTTGATCGTCGGCTCTTCGACCTTGATGCGCGGCAACGCGTTCGGCGTTTTGGGATCGCAGAGCGTATCGCCGATGGTCACGGCGTCGATGCCGCTGACTGCTACGATGTCCCCGGCTTCTGCCTCTTCGAGTCGAACGCGCTCAAGCTTGTCAAAACCCCAGAGCGTTCCGATCTCGCACGGACTGTCGCCTTCGGCGCCCATCAAGAGGACCTTTTGGCGCTGCTTCACGCGACCCGCCCAGATTCGGCCAATCGCCAGTCGTCCGACGTATTCGTCGTGCAGCGTGTTGTGCACCAAGATTTGCAGCGGCGCGTCAGGGTCCTCTTGGGGAGCGGGGACGTGCTTCACGATCGCTTCGAAGAGAGGACGCAGGTCGTTGGACTCTTGATCGAGTTCAGCTTTCGCGATCCCATCTTTGCCGATGGCGTAGATCGCCGGGAAGTCCGCTTGTTCGTCCGATGCCCCCAAGTCGCAGAAGAGATCGAACACTTCGTTGAGCGCGTCGTCCGGTCGCGCATCCTGGCGGTCGATCTTGTTGATCACCACGATGATGGGCAGACCGAGTTCCAGGGCTTTGCCCAGTACGAAGCGCGTTTGAGGGAGAGCGCCTTCCGCGGCATCGACCAAGAGCAACACGCCATCTGCCATCCGCAGTGTGCGCTCCACTTCGCCGCCGAAGTCGGCATGGCCCGGCGTGTCGATGATGTTGATCTTCACGCCTTCCCACGTCACTGAGGCGTGCTTGGCGAGAATGGTGATGCCGCGCTCGCGCTCCAAATCGTTGTTGTCGAGAACGCGGTCCTGCACGTCCTCGTTGGCACGGAAGGCGCCCGTCTGACGCAACATGGCGTCCACAAGCGTGGTCTTTCCGTGGTCGACGTGGGCGATAATCGCGATGTTTCGAAGCTCTTGGCGCACGGCGCACCGAATAGAGCACATCTCGAAAGGGGTGCCAGTCGACCGCTTCAACTATGGGCGGTCGAGAGAGTGCGTGTCGGCCAGCAGGGCGCTGAGCTGTTCCAGCGTGGTGGGGCCGCGTTCCGCGCTGGCGATCGCAATTGCTGGTGTTTGGCCCGCCAATGCACGAGCTCGAGCAAACCCTGCGTCTTGGGCTGCCACAACATCGGCACGCAACGCCGCGAGTTTGCTGACCCACGTGTCGCTCTGTTCGGTCATCGCAGGCGGACGCAGCGGTCCACCGAGTTCCGGCTCCGGAATGTACGCGCGGTTGAACGCAATCACGCGTGGTTCGATCGAACGCGACCGCAATTGATCCAAGAGATACCGAGCATCGTGAAGACTCGTCGGCGAGGTCGATGCCACCAGAACGTACGCGGTCGAACTCGCGTGCAGTGCTTTGCGCGTCGCCGCAGCTCGTCGTTCGAACCCATCGCGTTGTGCCGCGAGCAAGCGTAGGAACTCAACCAGCTCCGACACGATGCCTTCCCCGGCCAGACGCTCGAGCAAACGCAATGCAGCATCACCGCCCATGGCAGCAAGGCTCGCGAAGGTTCCTCTCGAACGCCGCTCACTCAAAAAGAACCGAAGCACTTGGTCATCGAGAAACTGGGAAAGCCGTCCCGGCGCATCGAGGATTTCCAATGCACTTCGCGTCGGCGGAGTGTCGAGCACGATGTGGTCCCACTCGCCTTGCAACACGTCGTAGAGCCGCTCTGCAGCGACGTACGCATGACTTCGCGCGAGAGTTTTGCTGAAAGCACGGTACACGCGGTTGTTCAGCACGCGCTCGAGCTGGTGGTTGTCGACGATTCGTCGCATCAACGCGTCGTAGCTCTCCTTGGTGTCGAGCATGGCCGCGCCGAGAACTCCTTCACCAATGGGAATGGTACGAATCGAGTCGTCCAACCCATCGAGGCCTAACGCGTCGGCGAGTCGCTTGGCGGGATCGATGGTGAGCACCAACGCGCGACGTCCTTCTTGTGCGTGCCGGAGTGCCATTGCGGCACCAAGCGTGGTCTTGCCGACCCCTCCTGGACCCACGCAAACCGTCAGACGCGCGTCGATGTCCATCACAGCGCGTCCCAAAACTGCGTGCCGATGGTGCGCAGCGCTTCTGAGGTGAGTTCGCGTTGCTCGGCAACCGTGTGCAGTTGTGCGTGACGAACCCGAAGTTGCTCAACCAGGTTTCGTTGGTGTGCGTAGCGGCGCATCAGGCGTTGGGCGAGGAGCACGTTGCGTCGGTGTTCCGACTGCAGAACCGAGTCGTTCGCGGATAGCGCCTGGGCCTCCTGCGGATTCAGGGGCGGGTCGGGTACCCGGTTGCAAACCAATGCACCGACGCGAACAGAGCGCGACGCGTCTAGGTCGTCCAAAAGCTGCAGCGTCTCGCGCACCGGGAGCGACTCCGGAACGCTGATCAGGTGCAACACCGTTTGCTGAGGATCTCTCAACAGCGCGGTGGATCGGTCCAGGAGACGTCGAAGCGGTCCGCTCGTCGCGAGCCCCTCGAACACGTCACCCAACGCCAGGAACATCCGCGCGTGTCCGGTCGAATCCAAATCCACCAGGATCGGATCGAAGCGATCCCCTTCGACCAAACGCTGCAGCACGTGCATCGTGGCCACTTCGGCAACGGCCGGTGCGGCGTGAAAGAACCGATTGAGCGTGGCCGATGTGACGATCCGTTTCGCGATGACGCGCACACGCACCTGAGCTGCGACGTAGTCGATCAACGCGGGCTCGAGCTCGGCGCGCATCGCATGTACACCGCGGCTGACTTCGGACGGCTCAAACGCAACCGGCTTTCCAAAGAGGGCTTCCATCGACGCGCGATGGCCAAGTTCCACGATGAGCGGTGTTTTCCCGCGATCGGCGGCCGCGAGTGCCATGGCACCCACCATCGTGGACTTGCCGACGCCTCCTTTGCCTGTGACCAGATGGATGCGTTGCATCGTCAAAGCACGAACCACGACCAGGTGAACAACACAGCTTGCGTTGTGGCTCCTTGAAAGAACACGAAGCGTACCGCGTGCACCTTAGACCTGGGATCGAATTGACCCGGCGTCAAAGTGCCGCGCCGCAACGGGAAGAGTGCCGGCACGATGAAGAGCACTGCGAACGCGACGGCGCCGGAGGCTCCTGCAAGAATCGCCAAGTAGATCCCACTGATGGTCAAACCCGCGCACAACCAGGCAGCGCGCGCGCGTCCAAAGCGCACTGTCCACGTCCGCTTGTTGGCGCGACGATCCGACTTCAGGTCGGGCAGTGAAGTTGCCACGTTGCCAGCGAACCCAAAGGTGAGAGTGGATGCGAGCACCGTCCATGGAAAGTGGTCGAGCGTGCCCGCTTGCGAAGCGAAACCAACCAGCGGCAATACACCACCCACGCCTAGTGCTTGGAGCCACTCCCCTCCGCCTCGATAGCTCAAGCGCACGGGAGGATAGCTGTAGAGCCAGAGCAAGACTCCGGCGGTCAGCCAAAGTGCGAGAAGCCACATGCTGGTGGCCCAAGCCAGCGTCGCCGAAAGTACGCCGAGCAGGACGTAGGCGATCCATGCAGCGCGACGAAGTGCGTGAGGTTGGATCTTTCCCTCGGGGATGACGCCTGAGCCGCCACTGAACGGGGTTTTGTCGTCGCCGCCTCGGTCGTCGTTCCGATCGGCGTAGTCGTTGGCGAAAACGATGAACAACTGGTCGAGCACGCCCCACAACGCGACGGCAGCGAGCATGGCCCACGAGAAGCGTCCATGGACGTGATAGGCCAGGGCTTCGCCGAAAAGGAGCGGCGCGGCCAGGTTGGCTTGCGCAAGTGGCCGTGCGGCCTGCACCCAATGACGAAGCACGGTCGTGGTATGCCAGCGAGGCGGACGGATGTCGACGAGTCCATCAGTACGAATCTGGGCGAGATGGACCACCACGCTTTTGGTGGTCAACGGGCTCCTCGCGCTTGCGGATCTCGTGCAGGCCGCGTGGGATTTGCATCTGCTCGCTGAGGCTGCGGAGGGTGCGTTCCGAGTGGAGCCCGACCTGCGTGATGCGGCAAAACGGCGCGCGCTTCTTCATTGGGCCGTCTTGGCGACGTTGATCGGCACCGCGCCCGTGTTCCTCATGTGGTTTCACCGCGCGTACGCAAGCTTGGAAAACGCACGAACGAGTGCGGGCCGCGCGTTGCTTCATTGGTTTATTCCGATCGGAAACCTCTATCTGCCGTACCGATCGGCTCAGGAGATCGCGGAAAAAACACCGTCGGAGCCAAGGAATGGGGTTGGCGGGTGGACTGTTTTCACGTGGTGGTCGAGTTGGTTGTGCGCGGCTCTGTTCGAGCAATTGAGTTCCATGGCAGTTCGCGGTGGAGAACTCGATCGCGCGACACAGCTGCATCTTCTTGCGGCGGTCGCGACCGCAATCGCTGCGTTTTCAGGGGCGCGCTTCGTGTGGAAGACCAGTCGCCAATGACGCACCATACAGAACGATGAAGGCCGTCCGCGCAACGTTGATCACTTTGGCACTGCTCGTCGGTGTGTGGTCGATCTTGGGGGTGATCGGATTCATTGCGGGTGTGATTCCGGATGTGCCCTTTGGCGGGGAAGAAGACATCGAACCCGACACCGAGGACACCGACGCGGGCACACCTGAAGTGGATGCGAGGGTGGCGGTGTTGGATGCCGGAATCGACGCGCCCGAACCTGAGGAGCCCGATGCGGGTGCGCAGGAACCGGAGCCTTCGACGACACCGGGGTCCTCGTTGCGCTTTCGGGTGTGCGACTACCCGGGAAGCATCGCGCACAGTCTGGACTGGAGTTTCACCACGGGCGAGCTGCTCGCCGGTGGACCGCACGAGATCGTGCTCGGCTGTGCGGACCGCTACGTCGTCGTCGGCATCGCGTCTGGGCCCAGCGGCTTGATGGGTATGCGTCTCGCCGAGATCAAGATGGAGACCAGCCGCGGCAACGTTGCGCAACACACAGCGCGTGCTGCGATCGCCGACATCACCGGTGACGGCAAACAAGATCTCTTGTTGCCCTTCTTCTTTGAGTCCGACGGTGGGGGTTCGCGCGGCGGCAAGCTGGTGCTTTGGCCACGCGCCGAATCCGGATTTGGTCGCACGCGTTCGTTGGGTCAGCACACGTTTCAAAACGCGACACCGGTGGATCTCGACGGACGTGGCGGCATGGACTTCGTCGTTGTCGATCGTGGCCGTCCCTGGGCGAGTGCGGTGGGCGCTGTGCGCTTCTTCCAAGGAGGAACGCAGCCACGTCAGCGCACCCAGGTCGAAACCGGGATTTCTCCACGCAACGCTGTGGTTGTGGACATCGATCAGGACGGTGAGACCGACATCGTGACCACAAGCTCAGGGTTCTCCAACGCCAACACGCGCTACGTCGCCGCGGTGCACGTCATGCGACGAACCGGGGCGTTCCGATTTGATCACAAGGAAGTCGAAGCGGACGGGCACTGGGGATTGATTTCAGGTGACTTGGACGACGATGGAAACGCGGATGTGATCGTGGGTGGGCAAGCAGGCCTTGCCGCGATTTACTCGCGTCCGCGTTCGGACTTGGATGGACTGGCGTTGGAGTCGATTTCCGCCGGTCGAGGATCACCCGTGCCGATGGCTGTGGCCGATGTTGATGGCGATGGGCGTCGCGACTTGATTGTGGAAGACCAGGGCGGGCTGAGTTGGTTGGGCCGCACGGCAACGGGCTTCCGAGGACCGCGAAGCTACGAAGCCAACGATGTGGCGGGCGCGGCGCTGATCTTCGTGGATGGGGCGCCCGTGTTGGTGTGGGCGATCATCGAACAGGGACGTTTGGACCTGGTCGTGGTGAAGCGACCCACGTTTACCGAGCCGGTGCCGAGCGAAGCGTTGGAGCTGCACGATGCTCCGTTTCTCGCGCGTGCTGATGTCAGAGGCTGAGGTCTCCACAGCACTGCTTCGACGAGGGGTTGGTCGACCGATTTTACCGGGAGGAGTCGAGTAGAGGAGGAGAAGAGTTCTCTCCTCTACTTTTCTACTCGACTCCTCCTGGTAAAATTAGATGCCCCGACCACTGTCCGCGATGCTGTTGCCCAGCCGAACAAGACATGCGCATTGCGAAACTTAAACTGAATCTGAAATGAGTTGGCTCGGGTAGGAGACCGGAAAGGAATGTTCTCTGCAGGCTCCGAGCCTCACGTCTCCCACTAAAATTCAGATCCAGCTCTGCGCCTTGTGTCCGCGAAGCTCTCGCTACTTGGCGAGGTTTTGGTTCACGTACGTGCTTTCTTCCGTCACGTCGCGTTCGATGTACGGAGCAAGCCACTCCGGAATGGTGAACGGCGTGTCCTCGCTCGGAAGCTCGACCTCCGCCAGAACGAGTTCTCGATCGAGAAACTCGTCGATCTCCCAGATCAGGTCTCCGTCGGCGATTGCATAACGTCGCTTGAGAACCCGAGCGCCCTGCGTCAGCACCCACATCTGATTGAAGATGTCGGCGGTGGTTTCTTCTTCGATTTCGATCCGGCTCAGTCCTCGACCTGCTTTGAGCGTTCGCAGGTAGCGCGTCTGGTCACCCTTGCGGATACGACGCAGTCGCTCGCGAATCTCACCACCTGGCAGATACCCCTGAGCGAGTTCCGCAGCCTGATGACCGCGGACCTTCTCGGGTAGGCCCTTCAGGAGAAACTTGTGCTCGATCTCTCGCGATTCGCCTTCGATTCCGGCCGCCATCGCTTCCACGGACGCGGGAAAGTTCAGCTCACCACCGTCGTACTCTTGCGCCATCTGCCTTTCGAGCGCTGAGCTATGTTCGCTGGCCACGCGAACAATGGCTGCCAACCCGACACGCTCCCAAGGCCCCGCTTTCGCGAGTTGTGCACACGCGCTTTCGATCAGCACGTGCATGTCGTGGGTGTCGCCCAAGAGATCCTGCAGATGCTTGCAGCGCTTGACCAACGCAGCCGCCGCATCGTTTCGCTTCCGAATCGGCTCGACCAAATACCGCAGGCGCTTACCGGCGATACGCGCATCATGAATCGCGCGCATCTGCTCTTCGCCTTTCTCGCGGCGAATCGACTCAAGCTCCATCGCGAGATGGGCGGCGTGGCTCCGCGCGAGTCCGGCCAAGACCGGTCCGTAGCCTTCCGGAGACTCAAAGATGTCGCGCGTCACCGTGCGGAGATCTTTACGCAGGGCTTTTTCCAGCTTCGCGTATCGCGCGAGCGCTTCGACGGGCGTCACCGCTTCCACGTTCAGCTGGGCGACGAACGCGTCGATGCCCGGGACTTCCTCAGGCGTGAACCGTTCGCGCCACCCTTCGATCCAGTTCCGCTGCACTTCCGCGTCACGTGCCGCACCGGTTGACCGTTGGATGCGCGCCAGTCGCTTCAGGCGCTTGCGGCTTAGCGCATCCGCCAGGTGGTGCGCGTGAGCTTTTCCGATGCTCCGCAATCGTCGGATCGCGACTCGAAAGTCGTGTAGAGCCTCGTCGTCACTCCCCTTTTTGAGCCGCTTTGCGCCCTCGTTCGCTTCATCGAGCAGCTTGAGCGCGATGTGCCGTGTGGCCTCGTCTGCGGAAAGCGCGAGCAGATCGGGGTCTGATTTTTCTCCACCCACCGACCTGGTTCTCTCGCGTCTTTCGACCAGACACAAGCAACGTTTGCCGCGTGATATGGTCCCCCCCGATGAAGCACGCGGTGAAGCACGACCTGGATGTCGCCCTCGCCAAGAAGGCCACGCAACGAGCGTTCGACAGCTACGCGGAACGCTTTGCGGAGTACTCCCCCAAAGCCGATTGGACCACCGATACCCGATGTGAGGTGGGCTTCGAAGTGAAGGGTGTGAAGCTCAAAGGGGTGCTGGAGATTCTCCCCGATAAGGTGGAGATGGACCTGGATGTGCCCTTCATTTTTCGTCCGTTCAAAAACCGCGCTCTCGGCGTGATCGAGGGCGAGGTGAAGAACTGGATCGAAAAGGCGAAGAACGGCGAGCTGAACTAGTTCGCGGACCCGTTTGATGGTGTCTTGCGACGCCGCACAACCATCTTGAGCTGACTCGGACGCAGCGTGACTTGAGGCTGTGGCTCCACCGCATGTCCCGGGATCAGGTCCAGGTGCCAATGCTTGCGAATCGTCGCGAGGATTAGCTGCGCTTCCATCAACGCGAAGTTGTTGCCGATACACACCCGCGGACCACCGCCGAACGGAAAATACGCGTACTTGGGAATCTGTCCGCGCCGGTCGGGGTGGAAACGATCCGGATCAAAACCCTCCGGATCTTTCCAGTGGTCAGGATGTCGATGCGTGACCCAGGGAGACAGGAACAAGAGGCTGCGCGCTGGCAGGAAGTAGCCGCCCACCTCGGTGTCGTGGATGGGTGAGCGCGCAATCATCCATGCGGGCGGATAGAGCCGCATGGTCTCTTCGACGACCTGCTTCGTGTAGACCAGGTCGCGCGTGTGCTGAAATGCCGCTCGTTCTCCACCGAGTACGCGATCGATTTCCTGGTCCAACTCGCGACCGGCGACCGGGTTCTTGCTCAGGAGGTAGAGCGCCCAGCTAAGCGCGTTCGCCGTGGTCTCGTGTCCGGCGAGGAAAATGGTCATCGCTTCGTCCCGAAGCTGTGCGTCGTCCATGCGTTCGCCGGTGTCCGCATCGCGCGTATCCATCAGCATTTGAAGGAGATCGTCGTGTTGTGCGTTGGACTTTCGGCGCTGCCGAATCATGTCCATCACCACATCGTCCAGCGTGCTGCTGGCCTTCATGAACGCACGGTTTCGCTTGGTGGGTACCCGCGGCGGCAGGTTGAAGAGCGCGTTGACCCGCTTGTTGATGTACGGGATCACCACGTCCAGTGCTTCACCGACGTTGTCGGCTTCGGACGTGACGTCGGTTCCCAACAGAGTCTCGCCGACAATCCGCATCGTGACCTGCATCATCGCGGTGTGTGCGTCGATCACATCTCCATCGGACCACTGCGCGCACATGTCCTCGGCGGCCTGCACCATCAGACCCGCCCATGACGCGATCTTCTTTCGGTGAAACGCGGGTTGTGCGATGCGCCGGTGCTTGAGCCAGTCGCTTCCTTCGGCGGTTAGCAGCCCGCGACCAAGAACCAAACGCAGCGTGAACATGCCGCGCGTGAACTTGTCGAACTCGCGGTTACGCGTGTGGAAGATCTCTTTCAGATCGTCGGGGTCCGAGAACATGTGGGCGGTGATGCCCCCAAATCGAAGCCGTACGGTGTCGCCATACTCTTCGCGCATCCGCAGCAAGTTGGAGAGTCGGTCTCCTCCTGTGCCCAAGTTTGCGAAGTGGCCGAGGATCGGCATTTGCGGCGGGGAGGGTGCGAGCCGTGCACCCGGTGGTGCTTTGGGCGCACCGGTCAGCCATGTCGTGAGTGCGCGCTCGTCGAGTCCGCGTAACGACCGGGGCACCTTCGCGTGTTGTGCACGCTGGGCGTAGAGCCGTTCGCGCCGGACCTCTCGGACGAAGGGAATCTCGTCGAGCAGGTCACGGACACGTTCGCGCGGGGTGGGCTGGGAAGCGGTTTGCATACGTCCTCGAAACTGAATCTTCGAAATGGGATCGCTTGACAGAACAGGTGAATCCGACAAGAATGAGAATCGGATTCTGATTCGTATCTGAGCATGGCACCCGAACTCGAACAAGACAAGCCCGCCAAGCGGAAAAAGCGAAAGAAGCAGCCGCTCGAGAGCGTGAGTCGGCCCAAGCAAGCGCGAAGCGAGCGAACCCTTTCACGAATTCTCGACGCGGCCGAAAAGCTGATCCTGCAGCGTGGGCTCGCCAACGTTTCCGTGGGCGACATCGTGCGCGAAGCCGGGTCGTCGGTGGGTGGGTTCTATGCGCGCTTTCGCGACAAGGGTGAGCTCTTGGTGGCGCTCGCGGAGCAAGCGCAGCGTCGGCTGGCCGACCGCGTCACGTCGCTGATGGATCCGCACTCGTGGGGCGACGCGACGCTTCGCGACATCGTGCACGTGTGTGCGCAGGAAATCGTGAGTCACATCCTAAGCCGTCGTCAGATCCAAGCGGCGATTTTGCAGAGTGTGGCAGCCGACCCCGCACGCTGGAAGCAGGGCATCGCGTTTCGAGAGCGCTTGGTGACCGGCGTGACTGCGTTGATGTTGACGCGTCGAGACGAGATTCATCATCCCAACCCGGAACGTGCGGCGCGTTTTGCAATCGAGACCGCGCTTGCGTTGATGGATCAGCGTGCGCTCTTTGGAGACCTGCAAGAGGCGTGGCGTCTCGATGAACAGACTCTCGTCGAAGAGATGGAGCGCATGGTGCTCGGCTATCTCGGCGTGCAGGAGTAGCGAGTACTAGTACCGCAGCCGCACTCGAAGAGTCTTCCGGGTTCCATCAAACTCGAAGCTGCTCGGTGCGAAACGTGGCGCACCAAACGTTCTGGGTGGAACGTTGTTCGACACACCCCAACCCTCGCGCGGGCGACCCACAAGAGTCGAGTTGAGTTCGCCGTTGTTGTCTTCGTCGTGAAACACACCGACGGCGTACGTACCTGCTGGGACGTTCTCAAACACACAGCGAGCGCGCTGGTTCCGAATGGGCGCCCACTGTCCTTCCCGAGCTTCTTCGCGATCCGAGGGCCAGCCCTCGGACGAGGCGAACAGCGAACAGCCGACCTGCCCGCGCCCGTGCTCCAGTCCCGTGGCGATCACGACGATTGTGCCGGTTTGCGGTTGAGCGGACGCGACGAAAGCGATTCCAAGAAACACAGGAACCAGCCACATCGCGCGCATGGCTCAAGCCTGTCATGGTTCCGTGGTGCTCGCATGCATGCATCAGACCCCGACGGTTCTCGCGCCCATGGAAGGGGTGTCGCATCCGACGTTCCGCCGATTGGTCGCGGAGGGTGGTGGTGTGGGTCTCGTGTGCACCGAGTTCGTGCGTATCTCCCGCGCACCTCTGACCGCCAAGGGCGTCCAGGCGCACGTTGTTCCAAACCCGCACGCTCCGCTTTCGGTTCAGGTCATGGGCAACGACGCGGACAAGATGGCCGACGCTGCTCAACACGTGGCTGAAGCCGGTGCCGATGTGGTCGACATCAACCTTGGATGTCCGGCTCCGAGAGCCGTACGCAAGGGCGTCGGTTCGGCGATGCTCAAGGACGTCGACCTGCTCAAGCGAGTGGTTGGTGCCATGCGCAAACAAACGCCTTGTCTGCTCAGTGCGAAGATTCGCGCTGGGTTTGATGACGCCTCGCATGTGTTGGAGATCGGACGAGCGCTTCAGTCCCGCGGCATCGACTTTCTCGCTGTACACCCGCGACGTCGTTGCGACTTCTACGAAGGCGTTGCGGACTGGCGCATCATTCGCGCGCTCAAAGACGAGCTGTCGATTCCGGTGATTGGCAACGGCGACGTCTGGTACGCAGCCGATGCGCTTCGCATGCAAAAAGAGACAGGGTGCGATGCGGTGATGATTGGTCGCCCAGCGTTGCGCAATCCCTTCATCTTTCAGCAGATCGAATCGCTGCGACTTGGCCAGGAACCCGTGCGACCCGACGGCGATGCGATCGTGCGTTGGTTGTTCCGTTTGCGCACGACGTACGAGTCGGAGTTGCGCAAGTCGCCCATCGGCAAACTCAAAGAGATCACCCGTTACGTTTCGCGAGCCGTGGACGACGACCGCGCGTTCTTCCGGGCGGCCATGCGGGCGCCTACGTTGGACGCGTGGCGCGCCGAGGTTGAGCGTCATCTCGCCGGGTTGCCCGCTTCACGACTCGATCTGGATGCGCATGGAACACTAGGGTTCGAACGGTCTGGCTCGGCCTCTCTAGACGTGCTCTACTCGCCGACCCATGACGTTTCAGGCGAAGTTCAAAACCCTCGTCGACATTTACACCAATAGCGTCTCCGAGTTTCCCGACCGACCTCTCTTCGGAACCAAGAGCGGCGGCCAGTGGAACTGGATGACCTACGCCGAGTTCGGCAAGAAAGTCGACGCGCTGCGCGGTGGTCTTTCTGGACTGGGAATCGCCAAGGGTGACTCGGTCGCGATCATCTCCAACAACCGACCCGAGTGGGCCATTGCCGCGTATGCGACGTATGGCTTGGGTGCGTCGTTTGTGCCCATGTACGAGAGTCAGCTTCCCAAGGACTGGAAGTTCATTCTCGCAGACTGTGGCGCGAAGGTGCTCGTTGTTGCGAACGAGGAGATTGCAGCCAAGGTCGCGACCATTCGCGACGAGCTGTCCGCGTTGACGACCGTTGTGGTCATGGGCGGTAACAAGACCGGAGGTGGCGAGACCAGCTTCGAGTCGTTGCTCGAAAGCGACCCGGCACGGCTCGCCGAACTTACCGGCGCCGACATCGCCGGGTTCATCTACACCTCGGGCACCACCGGCAACCCGAAGGGCGTGTTGCTGAGTCACGCGAACCTGGCGAGCAACGTTTCGGCGATTCACGAGTTCTTCCCGATGTCGCCCGACGATCGCTCGTTGAGTTTTCTTCCGTGGGCACACAGCTTCGGTCAGACCTGCGAACTGCACGGTCTGTTTTCGATGGGTGCGTCGATGGGAATCGCCGAAGCCGTCGACAAGATCGTTGCGAACCTCGCCGAGGTGCGGCCCACCTTGCTCTTCAGCGTTCCGCGTATTTTCAACCGTATCTACGACGGTCTGCACAAACGCATGAACGACGAAGGCGGCTTGAAACTGACCATGTTCAACGCTGCAGTCGGCAACGCGGAGCATCGCAAAGGTTTGGCGGAGCAGCGCAAGCGCAGCGGTTGGGCCGACTTCAAACACGGCATCTTCGACAAGCTTGTGTTCTCCAAGGTGCGCGATCGTTTTGGTGGACGACTGAAGTACGCGTTTAGCGGTGGTGCGGCACTTAGCCGTGAGGTTGCCGAGTTCATCGATAACCTCGGCATCATGGTGTACGAGGGTTACGGACTGACCGAGACCTCACCGATCGCCACGGCGAACAGCCCCGCCGGCCGCAAGATCGGTTCGGTGGGTCGTGCGATTCCTGGGGTGCGGATTGAGATCGATACCGCGGTAACCGGGGATCCCAAGCAGGGAGAAATCTGCATTTGGGGCCACAACGTGATGCAGGGCTATCACGGCCTCGAGAAAGAAAACGAGAAGGTCCTACTCGCCAAGGACGACGAGCGGGGATTCCGTTCGGGCGACATGGGTTACCTCGATCCCGATGGCTTCCTCTACATCACGGGTCGCATCAAAGAGCAGTACAAGCTGCTCAACGGCAAGTACGTTGTGCCGACACCCCTGGAGGAGAAGCTCAAGCTCTCGCCATTCATCGCGAACGTGATGGTGTACGGCATGAACCAGAACTTTAACGTCGCCGTGATCATCCCGGACGCGGAGTCGCTGACCAAGTGGGCGCAGGAAAACGGTGCGCCCACCGATCCCGCAGCGTGGCCCGACGATGCGAAGGTTCGCGAGTTGATTCAGAGCGAAATCGAACGCTGCTCAGCGGACTTCAAGCAGTACGAAAAGGTGAAGCGTTTCGGGATCGGAACCGAAGACTTCACCACCGAGAACGGCATGCTCACGCCGACGCTTAAGCTGAAGCGTCGGATTGTGATCAAGCACTACCAGCCGCTGATCGATTCGATCTACGCAGACTAGCGGCTGGCGCTAGTTCGGCTCGCAGATAAACGGAAACTCGGAACTCTCGCTGTCACACGAGCGGTCCGTCCATCGACGGTCAGGATCGTCGCGAATTCGAATGCAGTCTTCGCTCGGGTTGTTCGGCTCACCGCTCAACCAGAATCCGTAGCTCGGGGCTGGATCGTCCAAGTCCTCGGGCCACCAACGATGATCGTTGCGCCGGTCGGATCCGGGGATGGGTGTGTACAGCCCGATCCACCATGCACCATCGTCGATGTCATCGATTTGATCGTCGATCCAGTTTTTCTCCGTGGCGTCTTGAATCGCCACGATGCGCATGCCGAACGCGTCGCACGCGTCACGTGCATCGACCCAACGCTCTTCGAACGTGCAGAACAAGTAGAGCCGACCGTCGCGATATCGATCTTCGCACTCTTCGCACGCGTCTTCGTCCGTACTTCCGTCGCAGTCGTCGTCGAGACCGTTGCTGCATAGTTCGACGATCGGGGCTCGCTCGGGCAAACAGCGGTCGAGCGCGCAGTTGAAAACACCGGATGCGCAGATTCCTGGATCGCCGGTGTTGCAGGCCACCTCTGCGCATGCATCGGGGCCCGCGTCGATCATCGGAACGTCAGGCGGAACATCGGCGCCAACGTCGGTGACTGCATCCGTGGACGCGTCGAACGCGTCAACACCAACATCGATCACCGGTGTGTCGGAGGTTGCATCCGCGGACGCATCCACTGCACTGTCACTGGCGCTGTCCGCCGTTCCGACGTCACCGACGCTCGCGTCTCGATCAGGCTCGCCAAGCCCGCCGCGTGGAACCGAGCAGCCCACGAGTAAAAGCACCACCCACCGCACCTGAGGGAGGATATCAGCCGGTCTGCTTGCCTAGAAATCCGCTTGCAAGATTGGTCGGACCATTGTATCAATAACCATGCGCTTTGCCCCAATTCCGCCTCGCATCTCTGCCGTAGATGCCTGTGAGGCCGCGATTCGCAGTGCAATTCTCAAAGGCGAACTGGAAGCGGGCACTCGTCTGCCCCCCGAACGGCGCATGGCCGAGTCGTTTGGGGTGAACAGGGTGACGGTGCGAACCGCGTTGGCTCGGCTCGCCACGCACGGCTTGCTCAGCGTCCGCCAGGGCAGCGGCTACGTGGTGCAGGATTTTCGTCGCTCGGGTGGCTTGGAGCTGGTGCGCGACTTGATCGACGTGGATCCGCAACGCTCCGCGGAATTGATCGAAGACCTCTTCGTGGTGCGACGACAGCTCGCGGTGCCGGTGTTCGCACGATTGGCGGACGCGGACCTCACCGCGGTGCGTGCAGCCATTGACGCGTTTGGACAGGTGGCTGCGGAGTCGGACGACACGCTCGAACTCGCGCGCGCAGATCTCGATGTGCTCGCCGCGATTCTGGAGGCGACGGGCAGTCAGGTGCTGCAGTTGATCTTCAACCCTGTGATGACCGTTGTGGTCGAACTGCCAGAGTTACGAGCCGCGATGTACGCCGTGCCTGAAGAGAACGTGCGTGGTTACGCGGCTCTTCTGGAGTGGGCGGCGTCTCCCAACCGCGCGGTCGAGCCGATGGTTGCGGTGTTGGCCGCGCGCGATGCCAAGACTCTTGAACGGTTTAAGGAGGCGTTGTGACGCACCCCGCACCTTGGTTGCTGTTGTTTCCCCGTCGAATTGCGGCTCGTCTCGACGAGATTCGCGAATCGGGAATTGTCCCTCGCGAAGACGTTCCGAATCTGTGGCAGATCCAACTCGGTATTGCCCGCATGTGGCATCGCGTTCTTTTTCGTCCGGAAACGATCGGAACGTGCACGGACTTCGCACCCCGAAAGAACTGGCGCGCGCGGTTGCTGAGGTTCCGTCCGCTGCGCTTTCCGTTTCTGTTGCGGGAACGTGCCGTTCACCCCTTGGATTTTTCAGGGCTTGCGAGTTCTCCGGAACGCATTGTGAGTCACCTGCTCGGCGCGCATCACGACGGGATTCAGTTCCACTACGATTTTGAGCTGCTGGAAACGCACCCGGAGCAGTTGGAACGCGTTCGACAAGAAGCGGAGGCCATCGTCGACGGTGCCCATCCGCGAGGCGAATGGCTCCGCGATCTGGTGGTCTACGAGCGCTACCACGAGAATTTGCTCGACGCGCTCAAAGCGTATGCCGAGGGCGACCTCGAACCGCCGGCTGAGCGTGCGGACGATCCAGACCTGCTCTTTGCTGCGTATTTGCGTTGGTGCGCACGCCAACCGGCCACGCCTGCCGAAACCATCGCGGCGCTGCGGACTGGCTCGTTCACCTTCGCGGAAGGCATCGCCTGACTGCGGCTTGCCTCTGAGGCACCGCGTGGCACTCTCACCTGATGCCGGTCCCCGACGGCTGCGAGCAGGCGCTACGAGACGCCCACGAAGCTCTGCATGCGATGGATCCCGCGCGATTCGCGTCGGACCGCGCAGGTGCGTTGCGCGACTCGCTGACTTCCGTTCGCGAACGGCTCTCGTCGTTGGACCTGCAAGCGCCTCTGGCCGAACCGGTGGAGCGCTTGTCGCAAGAGTTGGACTCGCTGCCCCACGACGATGCGCCCGAAGCGTGGGAGGCACTGCGCGAGCGCGCCGAACCGGAGTACGAGGCGGTGGCCCAAGAGCTTCGCAACTCGGGCATTCGTGTTCCCACGCTCAGGCCCACCAACTATCGGCGATCGATCGTCCACATGCTCGCAGGCCTCGCGGTAGTCGCGTTCGTCGAGCTGGTTCCGCAGTACATCATCTTGTGGACCGCGTCGTGTGCTCTCGTGTTCGCGATCTTTCTGGAGACAAGTCGGCGGATCAGTCCGAAGGCCAACGAGCTCATGATGAAGGTGCTCGGCCCGATCGCGCATCCCTACGAGCGCTACCGCATCAACTCGGCGAGCAACTACATCGCCGCGCTCTTCGTGTTGGCGTGGATGCAACGACCCGCGCTCGGCGCTGTCGGCGTCGCCGTGTTGGCGCTTGCGGACCCCGCGGCGTCGTTCATCGGTCGACGATGGGGCAAGACCAAGCTTATTCACGGTCGAACGCTCCAAGGCAGCATGATGTTTTTTGCGGTTGGAGTGCTGGCGGCATTTGCGGCCTTGGCGCTTTTTCATCTGGGTGAATTCGGATTGGGAACCGCGGCTCTGATGGCTGTGGCAGCCGGAATTGCCGGTGCTCTCGCGGAGTTGGGCAGCCATCGGCTGGACGACAATCTTTCGGTTCCCGTGATTTCTGCCGCTGCAGCGTGGGCAGTCGTCGGCTTCGCCTAACGTATAAGGCGCTAAGGTGACTGATCGCAAACCAGACTCGATGGCCGGCAAGGTCCTCGGTGACTATCGCGTCGAACGTCGACTCGGCGGCGGCGGCTTTGGCGCGCTCTACGCGGGCGCCCACGTTCGCACCGGTCGCAAGTACGCGCTGAAGATCTTGCGTCCCGATCGCGCCCTGGTCTCTCCGGATGCACGGGAGCGGTTTCGACGCGAGGCCGAGGCGCTGAGCGGACTCGGTCACATCGGCATCGTCGCCATCCATGACTACGCGAGTGCAGACGGCATCGATTACATCGTCATGGACCTGCTTGAGGGGGAGGACCTGGCGGAACGTTTGAGCCGCGGACCCTTCGCGTTGGAGGAAGGCATCGAACTGCTTTCGGCCATCGGCGACGCGCTGCAAACCGCGCACGATGCCAACATCATCCATCGTGATCTCAAACCAGGGAACGTGTTTCTCGCGCAGTTCCCGGGTGAGCCACAGCGACCGGTGTTGCTCGACTTCGGTTTGGCCAAAGATGTCAGCGGCAACGCACAGTCGATGACTGCGTCGGGCGAAGCGCTAGGAACACCGACATACATGGCGCCCGAACAAGCATCGGGCGGACCGATCGATGAGCGAACCGACGTCTACGCACTCGGTGCGCTGGCGTACGAAGTACTGAGCGGCGAGCCGCCTTTTGATGGGGCGAACGCGACCGCGATCATTCTGCAGTTGATGACCACGGAGCCTCGCCCCCTGCAGGAGCGGGTGAGTGTTCCGAACCATGTTGCAGCGGCGATTCATCGTGCGCTGAACAAGGATGCCGATGAGCGCCATTCGAGCATCCGCGCGTTTATCCAGGAATTGGGCGGGAAGCAGCCCGCCACGCGTGCGATGCCCGTGGCTTCGGTTTCGCCTCCTACCGCCGTCGAAGAAGCACCCACGCTCGTGGAGTCGAAGGGTGGGAGAGCTCCGCTCTGGGTGGCGCTCGGAACGGCCATCGCCGTTGTTGTGGGTGTGGGCGGCTGGATGCTGACCCGACCGGCAGAGCCGATGGCAATGAATGCGGTGCCGGTGGAATCCGTCGAGGCTTTGGTGCCCGCTGAAGTCACCGAAACGGAAACTGAGACTGACACTCAGACTGAAACGGAAACTGAGACTGACACTCAAACTGAAACGGAAACTGAGACTGACACTCAGACTGAAACGGACACTGAAGCTGAGACTGAGACTGAAACACAGTCCGTGATGCGTCGCCGCACGTCCATGACGTCCATGGTTGGCGCGCCACCGCCCGACCCGCAGGTCGAAGCACCTCCGACCCCGATGGTTGTCGAGCGTGCGACCGCACCGAGCGACGCCCAGCAAGAAGGCAGCAACAACGCCGAGCTCCGTGCGCTTGAGGGACTTCTTTCGCATCTCGAACGGATGCGCAGCGGGCTCTCGACCGCGTCGCAAGGGCGTCGTCCCGCGTTTTGCGGTCGTGCCGTGCCTCGCCGATCCAACGCGTCGAGCACTGTGGTGAGCATCGGTCAACGCTTGGATCGCATTCGAACCGATATTTGCGAACCCTTCGCTTCCGCGCGCGAGCCCAGTGCGGAGGTGCGCGATCTTTTTCGTCAGCTTCAGTCCACCTTGGATCGTTCGCAGCGGATGGCCGAAGACACGGGGTCGCAGAACCAACCGGTTTCTGTGGCCAACGAAGTCAAAGATGCGATTGCACGCGCACGCCGTGCCATCGAAGGGTTCGGTCAGGGCACGCGGGCGTTTCCTTGCGATGACTCCGTGTGGGCCGACCTGCGACGACTCTCCACCAGCGCCAACTCATGGTCCGGGACGGCCGCGCGCAACGTTGCCAGCAAAGCCAGTCGAATCTGCTCGCGGATGGGTCTCGGCCGCGCCAACATCGGTCGTGTTGCGGAGCGATCGGGCAACACACTCGACGACATCGAAGGCGACCTCCGATCCGCTATTCGACCTCTTCAACCTCTCTAGCCATGCTTCGAATCCTTTCGTTTCTCCTCGTGGGGTTTTCGGCGCAGCTCGCTGCGGCGCAAACCTGTGACCAAACCCCCAAGCGCTGCGAGCGGGAGAACGCTCGGTTTGATCGCGAGGTGCGTCAGTTGAGTCGTGCCAATCCGGATGCGGCCAATGCCCTGGAAAGCCTGCGTCTTCGTCGGCTGACAGCCTGCTACGACTACAACGCTTGCGGCATCAACGAAGATCAACTCACCGCAGTACAACGCTGGGCCGCCAGTGAGCTGTCGACCTTGCGCGCGATTTCATCTCCAGAGTCGCGCCTGCAGTGGACCCGAACCGTGGGTGGTCGTGGCAATGCGGTCTTTCAAATCACCGGCGCACAGGCCGTCGCGATGCGACCCCAGATCACCGATGGCGTTCGACGAGCGATCGTGACAATGCGTTCGGACGTCGAGAGCCTGGTCGCGCTGCAGCCGCTTTTGCCGCGTATCCGACGCGAGATCGACGGGCGCTCACCCGCTGCCTGCACCAGCGACTTGCGTGAGAGTTTGCGCTCGATCGTGCGGCAGGGCGGTACGGCCGACAGCATCGCGCGACACTACAAAACGAAGCTCGACGACTTGTGTGAGCGTTTCGAGCGCCAAGCATCTCCCGATGAGCGACTGCAAAACCGGATTCGACGTTTGGTCGCCCACGTCGATCGCATTGAAAACTGGATGAACGAAATCAGTGCCTGCGTGAACCCGGGGCCCTACAACGGCCGCTGTCGCAACGCGTACGGACAGCAACGCCCCGATACGCTGGAGCAGACGCGTCGCGGATTGCGGGAAGTGCGCAACCTGCGTCGGGTGCTGGGAAACGATCCTCCCAACCGTCCCTTCCCCTGCAACGCGCCGATTTGGCGTCGATTGGAAGAGAGTCAGTGGACGCTGCGTACGGCGCAGGCTCAGTTTCCTTCACTGGCGCGAACCGCGAAGCAGTTGTGCAACTCGATCGGAGTCGAACCCGAGGCACTCGAGCGGCTGCGCGGCCAGATTCGCGAGCGCTTGGAACAAGATACGGCGCGAACGCGTGAGTGGCTCGAGCAGCGTCGAAGCGCGCTCGCTCAGATGCGTGAGACGTACGGTCTCAACGACTAACGACGAACGACAAAAGACTAACGGCAGGTTCGGGCGTTCGCGGAACCGCCATCACACCAACCGGACACGCAGTCCGAACCAAACCAGCAGGGTGCGCCGCTCGAGCCGAAGCCCATGCAGATTTGGCCTTGTCCGCCCCAGTTGCGACAGTTCATCGACTGACCGCAATCGGACGAAAACGTGCACGGCGTGACAGCGGGTCCAACCGCGGGCACTCCGGCCGGTTGCACGCCGACGTAGACTTGTCCGCTCACCGCAGGCCGCGTGTACTGCACCTGGACCTGCGGTGCGTTCTGAATGCCGGCCTGATACCCCTGCTGGTACCACTGGAACTGTTCCTGCTGATACTCCGGCGGGCACTGCGACACCCACGAGCTGTCCATTTCTCGTCGTCGCAGTCCATCGTTGTGACCACGTTCGTACGCGCCCTGCATGTTGGCGCAACGTTGCGCCATGCGCTGTTGCCGAATCACCAAGCGCTGTTGCCGTTGCTCTTCACGCAGACGCAGTCGCTCTTCGTACCGAGCTTGCCGTCGAGCGTGGTATTCGGCGGAACAACCAGCGAAGAGAGTCAGGCCAAAAGCGACGAGGAGCAGGCGCACGATCATCCCGCTTCCATACGATCGACGGAACAACCGGGCAATGGGCGGATTTCGCCGCTCGCTCCGTGGGAATTCTAGCGCTTTGAACGCGCGTCTTCCGGAATCGGCGGCGGAATAGAGCACAGATCGGTGAAGCTCTGCCGCAATCGACTTTTCATCTGTTCGGGCTCTTCGACGAGCTCCAGCTCGACCACAAGATCGGCGTACTCCTCGGGAGCCATGCCCAACGAGTCCGCGAGGTCACGCATGAACTGGTCTTCGCGAAAGTCGTGTTCGCCGTCTGCGTCCACCATTTTGGCGACGAGCTCCAGCAACCGGCGCTTCTTCATCGGCGGATCGGCGAGAAAGTCCTGTGCCGATGCGTCCATGTCGAAGCCGATGATTCGGAAGTTCCGAATTCTCTCGTCGACCTCCGAAGGCAGATTGTCGGGTGTCGTCAACAGGAGGTCGGCGAGCAGCTCACGCGCCGCGTGGTCCTCTTCGCCCAGCATCGTCCCGTCGCAGTACACCGCGGCAATCAGAAGGTCGGTGATGACCAGGATTCGGTCGCGAACTTTCACCCTAGGGACATGACACGCCCAGACCCGCTCGTACAGCGATCAAATATACTCCGTGCCGTGTCGCTGAAGCTGCTGACGTTCAACGTGAAGCTCATCCCGAGCTACGCCAAAACATTCATTGAACCGCGCGTCCTCCCGATTGGTTGGTGGGAACGCGATGGCTGGTCCGACGCCGAGCGTCTGCCGCGGATCGTCGAGGCGCTCAAAGCGTCGGACGCGGATCTCATTGTGTTACAGGAGCTTTACCAAGAAGGAGCGCGTGCGACGATGCGTTCCGAGCTCGCGACGGCCGGGTACACGTTCACCTCTCCGAAGTTAGGAAACGACTGGCTGAACGAAGACTCCGGACTCTTTGTGGCGTCTCGGGTGGGTGTCCGCGATCTCACCTTCGTGGAGTTTGACGCGAAAGCTGGAGAAGACGCGCTATCCGACAAAGGCATGGTGCGTGTGAGGCTCGACGTTTCAGACCACTTTGACTTCGACACGATGGTGGTCGTCGGAGCGCATCTGCAGTCGAGCTACAACTATCATGGGATTCGGAAGCGCCAACTTCAGCAGATGGCAGCGCTGCTCGCGTCGGAGAACGCAGAGCACTGCATCGCGTTTGGGGACTTCAACGTACGCGGCGAAACCAAGTCCGGTGACACGTGGGTTCAGGGCTGGGAACACGCGCGAATGCTCACCACGTTGGGCGCACGGGATCTGGGGTATCGCGCGGGCGAGCCGGACTACACGTGGGACGGCGTGGTGAACGACGCGATGACCAAGCCTGGCGACCAGTCCCAAAAACGGCTCGACTACATCTTGGCGCTGGGCTCGACCTTGCACGGAACAGCCCAAGCCGAGCCGTTCAAAGTCGAGGGACGCCATCTTTCCGACCACTTCGGAGTGTCGGCGACAATCACTATGTCCCCTTGATAGTTGATGTTTTTGTGGTAACTCAAGAGTGATGCACGTTCGAGTCGCGGCCATCTTGGTCCTCGCGCTCACCGCTTGTGATGGCGGTGACGGCGGGTTCGAGTACGACGCGTCCATGATCGATGCAGAGGTGCCGCCGTATCGTCCACCGCGTTGCGGTGCGGACTCGGGTCCGTGCGATGGGTCGGTTGGCGTCGACGCCGCAATGGATGCCGGTCCACCTCCGCCGCCGTGCAACGAGGTCACGTTCGAGTACACCAACGCGGCTGCTTCCAACGTGTGGGTAAGTGGCTCGTGGTTGGACGAGGGATCAGGCTGGCCTGCGACTCCGGAAGAGGGCGCACTCGTGTTGGAGCGCGAAGGCGACACTTGGACGTTGACTGTCTTGGTCGAGCCGATCGCGCGTCACGTGTACAAGTTCATCGTCGATACCGACGAGTGGATCGACGATCCCAACAACCCAGAGCGTGAAGACGACGGTTTTGGCGGCTTCAACTCGGTGTTGGATCCCTGCAGTGTTTCGTGTGGTGACGTCGAAGAGTTCGATTGGCGAGACAGCGTGATGTACTTCGCGATGGTCGATCGGTTTCGTGACTCCGATGGAAGCGCAACCCCGGTTGCGGGTGCGACCGGCGGTGACGCGCGAACCGGACCGAGCGGCCAGTACGAAGGCGGCGACTTACCGGGTGTCACCGAGCGTCTGGACTACCTCGCGGACTTGGGCGTGACTTCGCTTTGGCTCTCCGCACCCTACGAGAACAGGGATTTGGCGGGTGCGGCGATCGATCCGGGCGCCGATCCGAACGTGTACTCGGCGTACCACGGCTACTGGCCATCGCCGCGCGACATCGACTTTTCCGATCCGCTCAACCCCTCCCCGATGCCCGAAGTCGAATCGCGCATCGGAACGATGACGCAGCTTCGTGAGCTGATCGATTCCGCACACGCGACAACCGGTGCCGATGGTCACGGGATGAAAGTGCTCTTCGACTACGTGATGAACCACGTCGATATCGAGAGCGAACTCTACCGAAACCACAACGATTGGTTTGCACGCGACGCTGGACGTATCCGGCTCTGCGGTCCCGAGAACCTCTGGGACGATCCTTTCTGGGGCACGCGCTGCGCGTTTACCGATTACCTCCCGCCCTTCGACTTCGACAACGCTGCAGCACGCGCATGGTCCGTCAACGACGCGTTGTGGTGGGCGCGCGAACTCGGCATCGATGGCTATCGACTCGATGCGATTAAGCACGTGTCGTTGTCCTGGTTGATGGAGCTGCGCGCAGGACTCAACCGTGAGTTTCCGGATGCAGCGGGTGGTCGCTTCTATTTGGTCGGTGAGACGTTCGCGTATGACGATCCCGGATTGATCGGTTCGTTCGTCGAACCGGACACCATGCTCGACGGACAGTTCGACTTCCCCATGAAGGCGCGCCTGTGCGAGGCAGTGTTTACGCCCAGTGGAAACATCGATGAGTTTCGCCGCTGGATGGACGGGAACGACACGTTTTACGGGCCTGGCGCGATCATGACGACCTGGATTGGCAACCACGACATCCCGCGTGCGATCCACTTTGCGAGTCGGCAGATTGGCAACTGTCGTGAGGGGTCGAGCCCCGCCAACGGTTGGGTTGGAGCGTCGTTCCCCCAACCCAGCGATGCGCCGCCCTACGAGCGACTCGCGGTGGCGTTTGCCATCATGATGACCAATCCCGGCATCCCGCTTATCTACTATGGTGACGAGATTGGTTTGGCCGGTGGTGGTGACCCCGACAACCGACGGATGATGGAGTGGAACGACGCTCGCCTGAACCCGCATCAGATCCGACTTCGCGAACAGGTTCGTGCGTTGGGGATGGTGCGAGGATCGAACCCGGTGTTGGGTCGGGGTCGTCGCACGACGATCTCCGCCAACCAAGACACGTGGGTGTACCGGATGAGTGGGTGTGGCGACGACGTCATTGTCGCGATCAACAAATCCGATTCTTCTCAGAACGTGGTGCTTCCAAGCGGCGAGTTCGAGAACCTCGTCGAGGGCGGCATGGTTTCGGGTGGCAATGTCTCGTTGCCTGCGCGCTCGTTCTTGGTGCTGCGTTAGGTTGCGGGGACTCCCCGCCGGGCGTTCCCCAACTCGAGACCCACGTCGACGACTGGCGCGATGAGATCATTTACCAAGTTGTCGTCGACCGTTTTGAAAACGGTGATCCCAGCAACGATGTGCTCGACGGAATTGGTCCGGACCCGGCGGATCTAACGCGCCATCAAGGCGGGGACTGGCGAGGACTCCGACAGCGATTGGGCTACATCGAACGACTTGGGGCCACCGCGATTTGGATTTCGCCGATCGTCGCCAACGTCGATCGCACGAACCGCGAAGATGGCTATCACGGGTACTGGGCGTCCGACTTCACCCGTCTCAATCCGCGCTTTGGCGATCTCGAGGAATTGCGTCGGCTGGTCAACGCCGCACATTCGCGCGGGATCAAAGTCATCATCGACGTGGTGCCCAACCATTCGGGGCGCGTGTTCAACTACGACCTCAACGCCAACGGCGCACTCGACTCCACGACGGAGATCGAACCTTCGTACCTGGCAAGTGGCTACGATGTTCCGCTCTTGTGGTCGTACCAACCCTTCCTGTTGGGTCCCGGCGGACGCTTTGAACTTAGGGCAGAGCACTTTCGTCGCCGCGGAACTGGCGATCGGGTGTTCGGTGACTTTCCGACGGGGCTGCGCGACCTTGATACCGAGCGCGAAGACGTCATCGCTGGGTTGATCGAAACGTACGCACACTGGGTTGAGCAAACCGATGTAGACGGGTTTCGCATTGATGCGGTGCCACACATCGAGGACGCGTTTTGGCCCCGTTTTGGTCGTGAACTCCGCGAACGACTGGCGCGCCAAGGAAAGCGTCGGTTCTTTCTGATTGGCGAGGCGTTTGATGCAAACCCCTTGGATCGCGTGCGGTTCACCGGCGAAACCGGGTCACTCGATGCCACCTTCGACTTCTCACTAAAGTTCGACGTGATCGACAAAGTGATCCTTGAGGGACAACCGACAGAGCTCGCGCGTGCGACCCTTCAAGACAACGAAGCGTTGTACCGACCGTTCGAACATCCCAACGGGATCGGCGTTGGTCCGTGGCAAGCTCGCGTGGGTATTGTCGACAACCACGACACGTGGCGACTGCGCGGCGAACTCGATCGTTTCGATTCCGCACGGCTCGCCCTCATCGTGTTGATGACGATCGATGCGATTCCCTGTGTCTACTATGGGACCGAGCAGGAGTTTCGAGGGCAGGGTGGTTCCGAGAGTCGGGAGCGCATGTGGGACTCCGGATTTCGAACCGACACTCCGACGTATCAACTCCTGCGTGAGCTGATCGCCTTGCGGCACTCCAGCCCGATTCTCCGGCGCGGTGATCTGACGGTGCGCTACACCAGCGAAGAGGATGGTCTGAGCGAGGTCGAAGACGCAGGCATGTTGGCGTACGAACGACAGCTTGATGGAGAACGAATGCTGGTCGTGCTCAACGCGCATGCACTCAAGAGCAGCCGTGCACTCATTCCGACTGGCTACGCGGCTGCGACATCCCTTCGCGACGCGCTTGGCAACCGGCAGTTCGTCGTCGGAGAAGGCGGGGTGGTGGATGTCGCCCTCGATCCGCGAGAGGCGCTCATCCTTGCGAACGACTAGCGACAGCGCACGCGATACTCCGGTTCCACGGAGCTATTGCTGAGACAAACGGCTCCGCCGATGCCACCGCACATGCCTCCCACGACACCCCCTGCGACGCATCGTCCGGCGACCACGAGGTCGCCACAGTCGTCCATTTCGGGAGCGATCGCCGGTCCACGAGAGGGCCCAGCGGCAACGATCGGTCCGCCGCCTTCGGGCCTCAAGCCGCAGCGACGACCCGTGCACACGCAGTCGTAGGAGAACGCCTCTTCCGGTTCGATGGTCGAGTTGCAGTTGAAGTCCCAACTCGGGGTCATCGCATCAGCGAACGGATCTCCCGACGTGTCGCACTCCTCATCGCGATCGCGATCCTGGGGATACTGACAGGTCCAGCGGCCGTCCTCTGGATCGCCACCAGGCGTTGGCAGCCAGCACCCCACCTCGGCACCCGCGACACAGTGTGGAACGTGGAACCGAGATGTCTGCGTGGGTCGAACGCGAGCATCACGATCGTTGCAGTCCTGCTTGGGAAGACCGCCTGAACATGTGGAGGTGACACTGGCGAACCCATCTTCGTCCGCATCCTCATCCGGCGCAGGTGTCACGCCACCATCCGAACAATCGCTATCGACTCCGTCGCAGAGTTCGGCAGCGCCCGGATTGATGTCGGGATCGTCATCGTTGCAATCGATCTCAGTCGGAAATCGCGGCACCGACGCCCAGTTGTCGAGCTCTGTACAGGACTCGCAAAACGCCATCTCCATCGCACCCATCGGCGCAAATCCATCGTTGTCGGCGTCCGCGGCGCACAACGTCGAAACGTCTTCGTCGATGTTCCCATCGCAGTCTTCGTCACTGCCGTTGCAGGACTCCGGAGTTCCCGGATTCACACCACTCAACTCATCGTCGCAGTCGGTTCCACACTCAAGTCCCACGTCGGTCCGGTTGCAGCACGCGATGTTGACGAAACCATCGCCGTCGCTGTCGGGACCCAGCGTGGCGGGATTGCAGTCTTCATCGACCTCGTCGTCACACACTTCCGTGTTGCCTGGATAGCGGTTGGGATCCGAGTCGTCGCAGTCGTCACCACCACAGCCAGCGCTCAACGCACCGTCGCCATCGGCGTCGGGGTTGGTGCAATCACACCGTGCATCGGCTTCAACGCAGATCGATCCGCCACAGGGATCCGATCCTGGAATACATCCTTGGGCGTCAGCTCCGGTCGCGTCCGGATCACACCGTTCGTCCCCGTTGCAGAAGAGCCCATCGCTGCACATCGCGTCTGTGGTGCACGTCGTCGAAACATCTTCGCGACCCGCATCTTCGTCGGGCGCCGAATCGTCTCCGCACGCCAAGAGCACGCAAAGCAACCCGACGCTTAGTCCCCTCAACCAAGCCATGGACACACTCTACCTCAGCACGCGGCCAACCACCTGGTTTGCTAGGCTCTAGCTGTGCGCGGCTCCCCCACATTGGTGCTTCTTGTGTGCTTGGGTTGCACGAGCGACACGCCGATCGAGTCGTGTACTGCGGACATCGACTCGCTGTCCGAGCTGGACGGGGCACGTCGCCACGGTTGCTTGGATCCTGCCGTTGTCCCGTCGTGGGCCGCCGTGACGCACCTGGAGGACACTGCGACGCTTGGCGAGCTGGTCGCGCCCTTCGATGTTGGCGAGGGACGCTGGCTCAAGTTTGTCCTCGAGCGCACCGCGGAACCCCGCTGGCCGTACTTCATCAACAACGCTGTGTTTGGTCCCCACTGGGAATTCACGCGCGCAATCGGCTGTGAAAGTGATGTGCACGAACATCGAGTGCTCGGCGAGATTGGGTACTTCGCGGACCAACTCGACGAGATGGGTCGTCCAGGTCGCCTCTACTTCTCGATCGATGGCAACCCACCGGCCGACTTCGAACGTGTGGCGGACACCTATGAAGTTCTTCGTGAACGTATTCCGTTTGCGGCAGGGCTGACGTACCGGCCTGGCGACGAAACGCAGGTCGAAGCGTACGAGGCGGAACGCGCGCTCTACGAGAGTGCGCCTTTCGAGACGGTGTTGAATCCGAGCTCTGCACCCGACGACGGCATTGCAGCGCTCAACGATGGAGTCACGTACGGCTACTTGCGTCGCATGTCGCTCGGTGAAGTGCCCGGGCCGACCGACCTGCCGGTCTACCCAACGTTGCCCAACGACTTGCCGATGGTCGCGGGGATCATCAGCACCACACCGCAGACGGGTCTTGCACACGTCAACCTGCGCGCCGTGCAGGACGACGTTCCGAACGTGTACATCCCCCCGGCACTCGCGACGACGCTGGTCGACCCTTGGTTGGATTCGTGGGTACGCATGGAAGTCGATGGGCTCTTCTTTGAGCTGCGCGAAGCGACCGAGAGCGAGGTCAATCGACACTTCGAAGACAAACGCCCCGCTCAACGTCAACGTCCGCGCTTGGAAATTTCGGACACGACGATTCGGCCGTTTAGCGAGATTGGCTTTGCGGACGCGCCGGCATTTGGGGTCAAAAGCGCCAACCTGGCCGAGCTCCATCGCCTCGGTCTCGAGTCCGTGATTCCAGATGGAGTCGCTGTCCCACTAAGTTTCTACGTGCGCTTCATGGAGGAAACCGGTCTCGATGAGGTGGTTGACGACATGCTCAACGACAGCCGGTTTCGTGATGAGCGAAGCTATCGCGATGGCCAACTGGCCGAGCTTCGTGATCGCATCGAGGGTGCAACGATGCCGCTCGAGCTCTCCGATGCACTCGCGGATGCCTACGCGCGGTGGCCGACGGGGACCTCGCTGCGTTGTCGCTCAAGCACGAACGCCGAAGACCTCGCGGACTTCAACGGTGCGGGACTCTATGAGTCATACACGCATCATCCCGAGGAGGGGCGCCTCGAAAAATCGATCCAGCAGGTGTACGCGAGCCTCTGGACCCATCGCGCGTACGACCAGAGGCAGTTCAACCGAGTGGATCATCGTCGTGTTGCCATGGGCGTCACGATTCACCCGAACTTCGAGGATGAACAGGTCAACGGCGTCGCAACGTCCGACGACGTGCTCTACCGATGGCGCGACGACATCTTCTACGTGAACGCTCAGGTCGGCGAAGACTTGGTGACGAACCCTGAAGCGGGCTCGGTTCCCGAAGAGCTCTATCTGACGCCGGGCAACCCACGTATGCCTTACTTTCTGATTCGCACCTCGAGCCTGTCCGATGGCGAACTGCTCATGAGTGACGCTGAGCTCGCGATGTTGGCGCGCGATCTTCGAGCGATTCACGATCATTTTTCGACGGTCTACCCGCCTGCAGAGCGCTTTTCGATGGAGGTCGAGTTCAAGATTACGGTGGACCGCCAGCTCGCCATCAAGCAGGCGCGTCCGTGGGTGTACGGTAGCCAGCGCGACTCCGGCTGCCGCTAGTGACTGACATCCCTGAAATCAGCGACCTGATCGTCGCGTACGATCCCGATACGCTCGAACGCGTTCCCGTGCAGCGTGACGAAGTCGTGCAGCGGTTCCGATCGCTCGGTCGTCATCGGGCGGCGCGAATCGTCGCCAAGATGCCGGCTACCGACGGAGTGCTGGATTCGGACGCGGTCGACGGCGTTCTCGTTCGTTCGCATCGTGAACTCCAACGACTCAGCGAAGAGTTTCAGCAAGGACTTCGCGTTCGCGAGTTGCTTGTGCCGACGATCGCGTTGTTGCGCAAACGAGGTGTCTCTCCGATTCGGATCGTCGATGTGGGATGCGGGCTTGGGTACCTCGTGCGCTGGCTGGCGGCCAAAGGCGACCTCGGCGACGACGTACAGATCGTAGGATGCGACTATAACGCCGCACTGCTCGGCGAGGCTCAGCGTTTGGCGATCTTGGAGAACCTACCGTGCGAGTTCGTGGTGGGGAACGCGTTCACGCTCGACCAACCGGGTCACATCTTCACATCCACGGGTGTGCTCCATCACTTTCGGGACGAAGGGTTGGTGGCGTTCTTTCGCGAGCAGGCGCGTGAAGCTCAGGCGTTCTTTCACTACGACATCGACGACTCGTGGTTGGCGCCCATCGGCTCTTGGCTCTTTCATCACGCGCGAATGCGCGAACCCTTAGCGGTTCACGATGGCGTGCTCTCTGCAGTTCGCGCTCATTCTCGTGCCACGTTGGTCGATGCAGCATCGCGAGGGTCTGCGAACTTTCGGGTCGCGATGTATCGCGTGCCGCCCCGCTACTTTCCGATCATCCGCGTGCTTCGGCCGGTCGTTGGCGTTCGCGATGAGCTTTGGGATGACTGGCGGACAGAGTTGGGTTCGAACGCAAGGCTCCTGGTGCGTTCATGAGCGCTCTCTTGCTCTACATTCTCGCGATCACAGATTGGGGATTCGCGGGCTACCGTCATGCCGCAGGACGCGACGGGCGGATCTTCAAGCGAACGTACTACCTCCGAGCGATTGGGGTAGGGCTAGTGTTCGGACACGTCGCGGTGGGTCTCGTCGGTGCACTGGTTGCAGGCTTGTTGGTCGTCACGAGCTACAGCACGATGCTGCTCGCCGCCAAACCGATGGTCATTGTGTTTGGCGTGTACGCCGCCATTGTGTTGCTGGCGTTCATTCCCTATCTCTTCGGTCAGACCGAGATTCGGACGCTCGCCACGGTAAGCGTGTTTGGTCCGCTCACCCTGTTGCGTCCGGTGGTGATCACGACGGGTGCCGCACTTGCGATTGTCTATGTTCCGCAGTGGCCTGTCGCACTCGCTGCGGTTGTCGCTGCCACGTCAAATCTTGCCGCGGAACCCTTGTTGGGTCGGCTCTATCCGCTTCCACGTGCGTAAGCGCTCGCACTGCGGTACCACCGGCGCGTGAAGACTCATTATCTATCGCTTCTTCTGGTCGCTTGTGGAGGCGCTCAAACCTCAACGGTGGTGATCGCAGATCTCGATGCACCTCCCCCTGTGCAAGCGGAGCTCACGCGTCACTTCGGTCGCGAGGCTGAACTCACGCTCGAGTCGGATGTCGAAGACGACGGAAGCACCGAGTACGAAGCGACGGTGAACGTACCGATGGAGTTGGAGCTCAGCCCGGGTGGTCACATTCTCAAGATGGAGTTTGTGGTGCCGCTCACGTTGGTGCCCGCCGCGGTTGTCAGCGCTGCGGAGCGTCTCTGGCCCGGGGCGGCATTCGACGAAGCCGAGGTTGTCGTCGAAGACGGTCAACTGCTCTGGGAGATCGAAGCGACGCGCGACGGGAACGAACTCGAAGCGTACTTCTATCCGGATGGTCGTGTTCGCAGCGCGGAGCCGGCCGTCGAGGCCGTCGAGTCCGAGGTTCCCGATGCCGCCGAGTCCGAAGAGCCGAACGTTGAAGAACCGACCGTTGATGCCACCGAGTCACCGTCAGCCGACGACGAGAGCGATACCGATTCCTAACGCAGCCGATCCGAGAGCCGTGAACGTCATCGCCATTCCGGCGACTCGAAAGACGAAGCGCTCCTCGACTTGGCTGATCCCATACGCGTGAACGATTCGGCCGAGTAGCAGGCAGCCACAGATACCGTGTAGCCAGACACCGGGTGCGATGGTCTCCAGAAAGTAGGCGACCAGTAAGGTCAGCGGGACGTACTCCGCGAAGTTCGCGTGTGCGCGAGCTGCACGGGCGAGTTCCATGGAGTCGGCTGTGCCAATGGCGATCTTCTTGGATCGCCGCAGCAGCAATGTGCGCACGCTGAGCGCAATGAAGATGAACACGAACGGAACCGCATACGCGGGAACGACCATGCATCTGAGTATGTCTCGCGAGCGTGTTGATGGCGATGATGCCCTTGGCGATCGCCGGCGGTTCGAGCGCGGAAGATCCAATCAGGCCCTGCGACCGGCGGGTTTCGCGAAAAACGAAGCGTCGCGGAGCGCTCAATTGAACCGTCGGCGTTTCGAGCTATGAGCCGCTCATGAGCAAAGAGGCCACCGAACCCGAGGGCACCGAGGACGACATCAGCATTCCGATGCTGGGTGCCCGTGCAGGTATCGGTGGTGTGCTCATGGGACTTGCCAATCTGGTTCCCGGAATCAGCGGCGGAACGATGCTACTCGCGTCAGGCATCTACCCGCGCTTCATCCGCGCCATCTCGGAGATCACGACGCTCAAGTTTCGAAAGCGCTCGATCCTCACGCTGGGTGTCGTGGCGGTTATGGCCGTGTTGTCGATCGTGCTCTTCGCGGGTGCGATCAAGTCGCTGGTCGTGTCGCACCGATGGGTCATGTACAGCATCTTCATAGGGCTCACCCTCGGTGGTGTTCCGCTGGTGTGGAAGATGGCCAAACCCGCGGATCGACGCGTCTGGATCGGGTTTGTGATCGGTGTGATCCCGATGGCCGTGCTTGCGTACTACCAAATGTTCACGCCCGACGCGGGTGGCGACAACGAGAGCTGGATGATGATGTTTGTCGCCGGCATTGCGGGCGCGAGCGCGATGATTCTGCCCGGTGTCAGCGGCGGATACTTGCTTTTGGTGCTGGGCGTATACGTTCCTATCTTGGGCGGCATTGACGCGTTCAAAGAAGGTCTCAAAGCGCGTAGTTGGGATGCGATGTCCGGTCCGCTCTTCGATGTCGTTGTACCTGTGGGTATTGGCGTAGCGATCGGGATCCTCGTCGTGTCGAACATCCTCGAGCGGCTGCTTCAGAAGTACGAGAAAGGCACGCTCGGTGGTTTGCTCGGGCTGCTTGTCGGCGCGGTCGCAGGGCTGTGGCCCTTCCGGGTGGGTGTTGCTCCTGAGATTGGAAGCATCTGGCCGAAGACCGGTGAGACGATCACCGCAGAGTTGCTCGCAGAAATCCCTGCGGACAAGTACCCGACCGAGTTCTTCGCGCCGAGCGGCGGCCAAATCGCAGGCGCGCTTGGACTTGTCGTTGCCGGGTTCGTGGTCACCGCGCTGATCGCGCGTTTTGGTGGCGACGACAAAAAGAAAGCTGCAGTCGAAGCATCGTCGTAGCTGCTTTGCGTTCGCCGACGGTTGCTCGCTAAGCTTCGTGCTTGCGGTACTCAACTTTCTTCCTGCTCGTCATGCTTGGATGCGGCGACGATTCGACGCCAACGCTCGACGCCAGCACCGATGACGCTGAACTCGACGCCTCTGTGGACGCCACTGTGGCTCCCGACTTCTTCGATCCGGATACAATCCTGGAAGTCGATATCCAACTCGACCCGGCAGACTGGGAAACGCTCCGGATGCAGGAGCGAGACTTCCTCGACATTCTCGGTGGGGAAGACTGTCGCGCCGAGCCCTTCGCCAGTCCGTTTACCTGGTTCGAGTCCACGGTCACGATTGCGGGTGTGACGCTCGAACGCGTGGGGGTCCGCAAAAAGGGATTCCTCGGTTCGCTCAGTCGTGAGAAGCCCTCGCTGAAGTTGGAGTTTGACGAGTTCGTCGAGGACCAACGGCTCTTCGATATCGAGCGCATGACGTTCAACAACGCCCAACAGGATCCAGGCTACATCGATCAATGTCTTGGGTTTGGGGTGTTCGAGCGTGCTGGCGTACCCACGCCTCGTTGCAGTTTCGCGCACGTGACCGTCAACGGCGAAGACATGGGCGTGTACGTGCACGTCGAACCCGTGAAAAAGCCGTTCCTGCGCAGGTGGTTCGACGACGACGAAGGCAATCTCTACGAAGGAACGTTGAGCGACTTCCGCGAAGAGTGGACGACAACGTTTGAGCAGAAGACCAACAAGGACGTGCCCTCCGACTTTTCGGACATCCTCGAGATCCAGACGATTCTGGCAGGCGGTGACGAAACGCTGGTGGCGGATCTCGAGCAGGCGATCAACCTCGACGGTTACATTCGCTTTTGGGCCACGGAGGTCCTGATCGGCCACGTTGATGGGTACGCGGCGAACACGAACAACTTTTTCGTCTACAACGACCCTGCGACCGACATCGTTCACTTCGTTCCGTGGGGCAATGATCAGGCGTTTCTGGATGGGAATCCGTTGCGCCCCGGTCCCGCAACTCCCGTGTTTACCAACGGCTTGTTGGCCAACCGGCTCTACAACGTGGCCGACACACGCGCGCGCTATCTCGCCGAGCTAACTCGACAGCTCGACGAAGTCTGGGATGCGACCGAGCTTCTGGCCGAAGTCGATCGGATGCGTGCGCTGATCGAGCCGCTGCTTCAACCGCGTGACATGGAGCGCGGTTACATGGAGACGATGGAGCGGACACGGGTCTTCATTGAAGACCGCGAAGTGAGAATGCGCGATGCGGTGTCGGTCGCGCCCGAAGATTCTCCGCCACCACGAACGCTGGATTGCTTGGTCCCGAACGGAACCATTCAAGGCATGTTCAACACGGAGTGGGGAACGCTGGAGTCCGACGATCCCTTCACCGCAGGGATCGGTGTCGGGACGACTTTGGAGATGGAGTTGGACGGGGAGACGCAGGTGTTCACGATGCTCGCGTCGACAGCCGGCTTCGAGATCCCCGACGACGAGCCGCCTCGTGATGCGGTGGTGTTTTGGGCTGCGCGCGACAACGGCATTCTGACCATCGTGTTCATTCGAACCGATCCTGGTCAGTTGATCACCGGTGCAAACTATCCGCTCGATTTCGGAAGCACGTCGGGATTCGTGTTGGACTTCAGTACAGTCGTTCCGGGTCCACCGGACTTGGTGGCTTTCTTGTTGGGCGGGTCGTTGCAAGTCGAGGAATCGACGCAAACGGAGGGATCGCCCGTTGTGGGAACGATCCAGGCAGACCTCTATCCGAACATCTTCAACTGATTAAGGTTCGCGACGGGGAATCGCCGTGGAGACGTTTGTCGCGTCGACGGTCACGCTGACCGGCAAACTGCGCGACGCAGGTTGAGGCGCGTGTTCCTTCCACCACGCCTTGCTCCCATCCCACTTGGGGACATTCAGTGCACGTAGACGCGCTCCGAGTTCGCCTGCATCCCGAGGACGACGGTCCGGATCCTTGGCCAAACAGGCGAGCAGAAGTTCTTCCAGACCTTGGGGGAGATCCTTGCAGCGCTTGCTCAGTGGCTCCGGATCTTCTTCCACGTGTGCGTAGAGAACTTTGAATGCGCTTTGGCGTTCGAACACCAATCGCCCACTGAGCAGCCAATATCCCACGCACCCAAGCGCGTACACATCCACTCGTTCGTCGGGGTGGTCACCGCGAATCATTTCAGGCGCCAAGTACGCAGGCGTTCCTTGAATCGTGTTGCTGTCGATCGAAACTTCAGCACCTTGAATGGCGACCAAGCCGAAATCGAGAACCTTGATCTGATCGACTTCACGACCGAGTCGACACACGTAGAGGTTGGCGGGCTTGATATCGCGGTGCACGAGTCCACTCTCGTGTGCTTCCGCCAGTGAGTCGCAGACTTGAATCAGCAAGTCGACGGCACGGCGGGGATCGAGGGGACCATGGGCTTCGACCAAGGTTTCGAGGTCGGTGCCGTCGAGCAGCTCCATCACGTAGTAGAGAATTCCCTCTTCGGTGACACCGAAATCGTAGATTTGGATCGTATGCGGTGACGTCAGTTGCGAAGTCATCCGTGCTTCGCGTTTGAACCGTGATTTGAGCGTATCGACGTCCGCGCCGGTGCGTCCGGAGAGTGTTTCGGGCCGAATCAACTTAATCGCCGCGGGTCGCGCGAGCGCTTGGTGCGTCGCGCGCCACACCTCGCCCATGCCTCCACTCCCCAAGGGTTCGACCAACTTGTACGCGCCCATGCGTTCGGCCTTGGTGACGTCTGTCCGCAAGCGCTGCACCACCGAGTGGATGATCATCGCCAACCCTGCCGCCAAGTAGTTCGGCAGCATGAGGTAAAGCACCGTGGGTAGATTGGGTGCCTCCAGCCCACTGGCGATCGCGATGCCCAGTGAAATCGGCCCCATCGTGGCAGCAAGGATCGACGCGGTGGCGACCTTCCCGCGCGTCGCAGGAACGACCAAGGGAAAGAGTACGATCAGGAGACACAACCAACTGACGCCTCGGACGACGCTGTACGGGTCATACACCGCGTACGTTTCGGCGAGCGCGACGCCGAACCCGGCAACAACCAGGTACACCAACCCAAGATCGAGTACGCGCGGCAGCGGCAGCCGGTCCGAGCGCGCGATCAAGAACACCACGACCGAAAACGCGATCACGACCCCTGCGATGATGTTGGCGACGAAGAGGTCGCCCGAGGGAGGTGGGGTGATGTTCATGAACGCAAACGCGATCACAAACGTCAGGATCATCAGCAGCGTGGTGAACCGAAGGCGCTCTTTGGCGCGGCGCAGCAGCCACGGAGGAATCGGCAGATTGGTGCTCACGCCAGCCGAAGAGTAGCCGTGACGCGTAGTCCCTGTGGAGCGCCGGAGTGAATCGCGGGGTCGAATTGGGCCCAAAACGCTTGGATTTCGAGAGCGCTCAGAAACTCTGAGCCGGTTTCACCCCAGATCGGCACCATGGTGACGTGGGTCGTGAGCACGCACGCATCCGGCTGGTTCGGGACGAAGCCGAGAGAGCCGTCGAACCCGCGTCTGCGGAGCCGCTCGCCCCGGCGGAACTCTTTCACGAGTACTCTGGTTACGTCGCTGTGGTTGCGACCCGACTTCTCGGGCGAAACGACGAAATCGACGACGTGGTTCAAGAAGTCTTCTTGCGCGCCCTCAAGGGGGTCCATCGTTTGCGGGACACCGGCGCGATCAAGGGTTGGCTTGCCACGGTGACGGTACGCGTGTGCGGAAAACGTCTGACTCGTCGACGTCGTGCACAGATGTTGGGTTGGGGGTCGTCGTCTGCCGCCGATGGCATCGCACCTGGAGCGTCGCCCGAGCAACAAGCTCTGCTCGCCGAAGTCTACGCGGTTCTGGACAGTCTCCCCGCCGCGGAACGCGTTGCATGGTGTTTGCGGCACGTCCAGGGCGAGACGTTGGAGTCCGTCGCCGAACTGACCGGCTGCTCGCTAGCGACGGCAAAGCGTCGCATCCGCAAAACCCAAGAGGTGTTACGCAAAAGGATCGTGCATGGATGAGCTGCTGAAGAACATCGAGGCTGCCAGCGAGCACATCGAAGCGGGGTGGACGGACGCACGTCGAAAAGCGGGTTCACAGGCGCTTGTTGCCGAGTTGGAGAACTCGCGTCGTCGTGTCGTCTGGGCTGTGACGGCCACGGTTGTTGCTGCCGCAGCGGTTTTCGCCGTCGTGGCGCTTCGCGAACCGGAATCGGTCGACCAACCTCTGGTAGAGGCGCCGAGTGATCCTGCGCCGGCTGTTGCTTTGCCACCGACTCCGGACGAGCCTGAGCTTCCAGACGGAGCGGTTCGCTTTTCGGATGGCTCGCACGCGATCGTGGCCGAGTCCACCGAGCTTCGTGAAGAACCCCACGATACCGCGTTGGAAGTGCACTTGGATTCGGGTCAGGCGGAGTTCCATGTGGTTCGCGATCCTCGGCGGGTGTTTCGTGTGCGCGCGGGAACGACCGAAGTGGAAGTTCTGGGAACGGTCTTCACGGTCGAGCGCGACGACGACGATGTTGAGGTGCGAGTCCTCGAGGGACGCGTCCAAGTTGCTCATGATCAGGAAACGCAGGTGCTGGGCGCGGGAGACTCGTGGCGCTCCGAGTCCCACGCGGAGTCCACCGCGACTGCACCGCGACCGCGGCGCGCCCCTGATTGGCGAGCATTTGCTCACGATGGTGAGTACGACGCCGCACATGAAGCGATCGAAGCCGCGGGGGCATCCGCGGTGCGCGACGAGCCAAGCGACTTGCTTCTCGCGGCAGATGCGGCGCGGTTGAGCGGACATCCACGCGACGCGGTTCGGCACCTCGTTCGCGTGGAGCAGCGGCACAGGCGAGATCCGCGAGCCGCATTGGCAAGCTTCACGCTGGGGCGAATCTACCTCTACGAGTTGGGACGGGCACGTGAGGCAGCAGCAGCATTTGCTCGAGCGCGACAAGCCCAACCGCGCGGGTCGTTGGCCCAGGATGCGTTGGCGCGCGAGGTGGAAGCGCTTTCGCGGGCCGGCGACCGCTCTCAAGCAGCGGAGCGTGCGCAAGATTATCTGGACGCCTACCCGCAGGGGCGACATGTAAGAGCAGTGAGGAGGCACGGCGGGGTCGAATGAGCGGGGTCCGCAAGGTGGCGGTGGGCGCGCTCGTCTTGTTGGCGGTGCGGACGTCGGCACAGTCTCCCATGCCGGTCGAACTCCACGTCGATGCATGTGCGTCGAGTCGTCCCGACGTGTTGACCCGCATCATCGCGATCGAGCTTCACGCCAGTATGAACCAGGTCGACGCGACACCTGTGGTTCAGGCGTCGATCGCGTGCGAAGCGGACACGCTTGTTCTCGTGGTCGAAGACCGCGCCACCGCGAAGCGCGTCGAACGTCGGCTGCAGGACCGTTCGCCTCGACCGCGGGGATGGGAGCGCTTGCTTGCGTTGGCGATGGTCGAGTTGGTGATGGCGAGTTGGGCGGAGCTGGCACTCGAGCCTCCTGACGAGCCCCGGTTGGAGCCCGTCGAAACTCCCCAACCTGCAGTTGTACAGTCCGCACGCCAGCGATTGCGTCCGAGCGACCCGCGTGTCTCCACCACCCTACTTGCGAGCACGGCGTTCTTCTCCGCAGATCGTGAAGCGCTTTTCGGAGGTGCGTTTCGCGTTCGTTGGCGGCCGATCCGAGGGGTTGGGTTCGCGTTGGATCTCGGAGTGCTCGCCGGTCTTGAGCGACGATCCGACATTGGTGACGCGTCGCTGTTCCTACCTTTCGCGCGGGTGTCGGGTGGCTACACCGCCTTGGTTGGCGGTGCTTCGCTGGGCATTGAAGCAGGGGTGTTGGCTGGAATTGTGCGCGTGCGAGGCATGCCGGTGGGTGGTGCTCAAGGCGACACCGTGTTGGGTGCGGTCGTGGTTCCGTTTGGGCGTTTGGGGTTGCGCACGACAGTGGGACGCAACGGTCTACTGGGGCTCGAACTCGAGCTCGGTGGCGCAGTTGTTCGTGCCGAAGTCACGGCCGACGACACTGCACTCGTGGATCTCGGTGCCGCGTATGGTGCGTTTTCGCTCACGGGTGGCGTACTTTGGGGAGCGAAGTGAATTTTGTGTGAGCTGGTTTTGGACGAGCCCTGCACCACGGTGAAGAAGAAGGAGAGGGTCTTGTGAACCTGCACCGATGGTTTGGCTTGTTTGTGTGCGTGGTGGGTTGCTCCACCGGTGGGCGCGCTCTTGTCTCCGATACGGGCGTCGATGCCGAAGAAGACGCAGGAATCGACGCACCCGACTTCGACACTGCGATGGACGCGAACCCTTGCCCCCCTGGCCAAGTCCTGCGCTTCGACGAGTGCATCCTGACTCCTGCAAGCTGCGCAGGCGGCGAAGAGTGTCAGAACGACTCTTGCTGCGTTGACGGAGAGTGCATTCCCTTCCAGGTCGGCCCCTGCGGCGAGTTTGACGATGAGTGTGCGGTTCCGCCGGTTGTCGGACCCTTTGCTCCACAGCTTGAGTGTGAGTTTGAGTCCGACGGAGGCAGCACGCACGACGTGATCAACACAACGATGGTCGGTGACTTCGACCTGGATAACGATGCCTCGACCGTTCGTCCGTCGATCGTCTATCCGACCTTTTCTGGGGTGCGCGTTCTCGATGGTGCAACGTGCGAACAACAAGCCTTCATCGCACTGAGCAACGCGCGCTTTCCTACGATTGGCGACATCAACGGCGACGGGCGTCCCGAGTTGCTCACACTCGGCAATATCGACGGATTTCGACTGCACGCGTACGAATGGGATGTCGATGCTGGTGAGTTCGTACGTCTTTGGAGTTCAACGACCTCCGATGGAACCCCACAGGAAGTCAGCCAAGTCGTCAGTGTTCACGACCTGGACGACGACGGCGTTCCCGAGGTGATGTCGGGCTCGGTCGTGTTTAGCAACGAAGGGGTCGTGCGCATCCTGTCGTTCGGTGGCGACGTGTTTGCAGACGTGGACAACGACGGAACGATCGAGATGATCGGTCGCAACGGAATCTTCGAAGCAGACTTTGGCGCTGGAGAGTGGGTTCTCGAGGACTACGTTCCCGCAGGCACGCAGTTCACCCCGCGCTTCGTCGCGGTCGCGGACTTCGGCGACTTTGGCGACGGCGAAGGGATCGCAGAGATCGTCGGTGTCGGTGGGGGGCGCATCATGATTTCGCGCATCACAGGCGAACGCATCTTTGGACCCTTCGACCTACCGCGTCCGATGGAAGGCTCGTTCGGCGGTTCGGGTGGGCCACCAGTCGTTGCAGACTTGGATGGCGATGGCGTTCCCGAAGTGGGTGTTGCAGGTGCGATCTCGTACACGGCATACGACATGGAGTGCGACGCCGACCCGCTTCCGGCGGGATGCTCCGAGCGCGGTGTTCGTTGGCAGCAGCCCTCGCAAGATCTCTCATCTCAAGCGACCGGTTCGTCGGTGTTCGATTTCGAAGGCGATGGTCGTGCTGAAGTGGTGTACGCCGACGAGTGTTTCTTGCGTGTCTATGACGGTGTTGACGGACGCGTGAAGTTCTCCGTCGCACGTTCATCCAATACGTTGTCTGAGTATCCGGTCATCGCAGACGTCGACGGTGACTTCAACAGTGAGATCGTGGTTGGTAGCAACCGCATCGCCTTCTCGAGCAACTGTCCTGATGCCCACGATCCGTTGTTTGAGGGACCCAGTTGTTCAGACGCATGTCCGTCGTCGTTGCACGAATGTGTGGACGGCGTGTGCCGTGCGCCACGGCAAGGTCTGCGTGGCATTCAGGTGTACGGCGACCAATCGGATCTCTGGGTCAACTCGCGTCCGATTTGGAACCAGGTCGAGTACCACGTGTCTCACGTCAACGATGACGGGACGATCCCGCGTACATCCGAGTGGACCGCGAACTGGCTCAACCCGGGCTTGAACAACTTTCGACAAAACTCGCAGGGGCTCGCCGGTGAACAGCCTGCCCCCGACCTGACCATTCGACCCTTGCGTGGTTGGGCATGTGACGGGCTTTCCACCCAGACATTCTCCGTCCAGGTCTGCAACCGCGGCACCGAGCCCGTCGCTCCCGGTGTCCCAGTGACGTTCTATGCTGAGACGGACATCATCTGCGAGGGCAGTCGCACCGCCGCCATTCTTACGCCCGGAGGATGCGAAGATGTCGCCTGTGCGTGGAGTGCAGCGCCGGTCGAACCGATCGACATCGTGGTCGTCGCCGATGATGAAACCGCGGGCACCGACCCCTACAACGAGTGTCGCGAAGAGAACAACAACGCGATTTTCGGCGAGGACAGCTGCGACCTGATCTAGCCCTCGCTCTTCAGCGCAGGAGCAGTGACGCGATCAATGCAAAGGTGATGGCGTAGCGGACGCGGTCAAATGCCACGGGGTGCTTGGTCTTGGTCCAGCGCCACACCCACGCGAGTGCGGCCATCATCGCGAAGAGCACCAAGGTGAGCATGATCGCGTCGGGGACACCGAGCGCGCGCGGCCACCGGTCTCCAAAACCAGGGACCGGTCCGGCGCCGTAGATCACGAACAGGTGAGCGACGTAGATCACCAGTGTTTGCGAACCGATGATCTGAATGAATCGCAGCACGCGACCTTCGCCGATGCCTTCGATTCGAGCCATCAGCTGCTCAAGTCCGCACAACACCGCGAGCGCGGAGATCACGGTGCCGACGCGAATGAAGAAGAACCACGGACTGGTCTTCCAGAAGTTGTGCTCCGGGAAGGGATCCCACTCTGCGTGTGCGAGGCGATCACCCAGGATGATCAAGCCTGCGCCCAATAGCGCGAGCGGAATGGCAACTTGCTTCCAACCTTGTGGGACGGTCGCGCGTCGATGTTCGACGAACTTGGCCACCATGAGCCCGGCGATGATGAATCCCGCCCACGGTACGATCGGGAAGATCGAACTCGTCGAGTTATTGACGTATGCCGCGATGGGGACCGGCCAGCTCGAGACATCGAGGTTCCAGACCCAGGGCGCGCAGGCTACCGCGACGACACCGAGCGTGGCGCAAAGACCCATGAACCAAGTCTTGCGTTTCACGATGACGACGAGCGTCTCCATGACGAAGAGCACCACGCCGATGTGTTGGAGCGCATCAACCCGGGTGACGCGTGCAAAGCGCTCGGGCGGGAGACCCATCAACCAGGAGAGCTTCATCGCGCTGAAGTGGATGATGTACCCGAGCCCGATCAGGATGAGGTACCGCTCGAGGCGTTTGGCGACCGGCATGCCCCAACGGGCGTGATCGTCCCAACGACGCAGTGTCGTCAGGCCGAATGCTGCTCCGGCGGAAAACAAAAAGAGCGGTGCCGTAAAGCCGTGGATGTAGCCGTGGTAGCCGTACCAGCGCTGGTCGCGCACGGCGTCTGAGATCACCACAAACCAGAGGTGTCCCTGCACCATGAGTGCAACGGCCACAAAGCGCAGCAGGTCCAGAGCGAGCCAGCGCTTCGATGCGACGACCGCTTCCGTTTGAACCGAGTCCTGCGAGCCTGCAGGGAGCCGGATGACACTTTCCACGCGCGGCTCACATGACCGTCGTGATCGTGTGGGTCAAGCCAACACCAGATAACAAGCTTGAATTGATTGAGCTTTTGGAGTCGTCGAAGCGAACTTTCGGACGCTAGTCGATCGAGAGCGCGGATCGAAACAGGGTGCGCGTCGGCGCTTGGTTGGTGGACGCGGCATCGCGAAAACCGCCTTCCTTCTTGCAGTCCGCGAGCACTCGCTCGACAGCGGCCAGTGTGTAGCGCCGTTGCGAGTCGCTAAAGCCTTCCGTGAGTTCGCGAATCCGCCTTTGCAGTTGCTCGTCGCTTTGCGAGCTAGGCGCTGTGTTGATCGCGTCGACGAGATGACTCATGTCGATGCGTGCGAGCTCGGACTCCAGCGTGGTTCGTTCGTATTCGGTGAGAACACCGTCGTGCCATGCTGCGAGCAATAGGATCTCAAAGAGGTCGCGTCGCAGCGAGAAGTGCATCGCGTCGTCGACCTTTGTCGAATCCTTGAACGCTTCGACGATGACGTGCTCCACGCCATCGACGGCTAAGCGAAGTGCTCCAATCGTGAGTTCTGCAACCAGCTGAAACAACATAGAGACGTTACTCCCTCTCGTGTTTGGCGGCGAGAGCGCTGTTTTGGGTAGGCGTGTACTGCTGATAGGGTGTGCGCGAGGGGGTCGAGATGGCGAGGTTTTGCATCCTGGCGTTGTTGTTTTCGTTGGCCTGCGGGGACGATGACGGGAGCGACGCCGGCACCGACGGTGGGACCGACACGACGACTGGCTGCACGGAGTCCGCCGAATGCGACGACGGAATGTTCTGCAACGGCGTCGAGACCTGCGACGAGGGTGCGTGCGCGCCTGGAACAAGCCCGTGCGAGATGGCGTGCGACGAAGCTGCAGACCGCTGTGTCTCGTGTGATGTCGCGCCGGACATGGATGGCGATGGGGCTCTCTCGGTCGAGTGTGGGGGAGATGACTGCAACGACTCAGACCCGAATGTGTTCCCAGGAAATACGGAAGTGTGTGATTCGGACGACGAAGACTGCGATCCCACGACGTTCGGCGTTCGTGACATGGACGGCGATGGGTTCGACGACGTGTTGTGTTGTAACGGCGATCAGTGCGGTTCGGACTGCAACGACATGCTGCCGTCCGTGTTTGCGGGTGCGACCGAAGTCTGTAACGGGCGCGATGACGACTGTGATGGAACCGCAGACGAAGGCGTGCTGATCGTGTTCTTCCGCGATCGTGACTCGGACACGTACGGAGACGACGACACGACCGTCATGGAGTGTTCGCTTCCGACCGGCTTTGCTGCGCGAGGTGGCGATTGCGTCGACGATCCGGCCGCAGAGCCACTGGCCAACCAGTTCAACCCTGGCGCGTCCGAGGTTTGTGACGAACTCGACAACGATTGTGACATGCGGATCGACGAAGGAGTGAGCTGCGATTGCACGCTCGGTGTCGACACCACCCAGTCGTGCGGGTTCGATCCTACTCTCGACGGCGTGGGCAACTGTCGGCTGGGGAGTCAGATGTGCGTGGCGCCGGGGATGTGGACCGATTGCGTTGGTGCGACGCCTCCCGTCGATGAAGTCTGCAACGGCGACGACGACGATTGCGACGGTTCATCGGACGAAGGGGTTCTGGTGACGTGTTGGGAGGACATTGACCGCGACGGTTTCGCCGCGATTGATGCGCCTTCGTCAGTGCAGTGCCCTCCCTGCGCGGATGGAAACACCGACATGGATCCGGCGATCGATGCCGACTGCGATGACGGTGAGGCGACGATCTTTCCAGGCGCGCCCGAACTCTGTAACCGCATCGACGACAACTGCAGTCGCACGGGTGACAACGAAGTGCAGGTCGAAGAAGACCGTGACAACGATGGGTTCACGTCGACTGGGTTCGCTGGGTGCGAAGGCGGCCCCTTCCCCAAGACCGACTGTCAGGACTTCAATGACGAGGTCAATCCCTCATCCAGTGCGTTTCGGTATCCAGGCTACTGCGACGTTGGTGACTGTTTGTGCGCGGATGGGCGGTGCCTGGACAACGGGCCGTTCGCAGTGTGTCCGCTCGGTGGCTGTGCAACGGGAACGATGCCGGCGAACTATGATTTCAACTGCGACGGCACCGATGAGAGAGAACCCGACCGTGACCCGGGCTTCTGCAACTGTTCGATTGGCGGTTGTCCATCCGGTGGCGCGAACTACGCGGGATCTCCGGCGTGCGGCAGCACGGTTTCGTTCATCAACTGCATCGGTGGTCCTTCGTGCCCCTGTAGTGATTTCGTGACGACGGAAAATCTACGCTGTCGCTAGCGTGTGGTCGGGTCTTCGGGCCAATGGTGTTTGTGGTAGCGCCGCTTCAGCTCAGTTCGAATCCGTGGGTAGTGGTTCTTCCAAAACCCTTTTAGGTCTGAGGTGACCTGAACGGCGCGCCGATTCGGTGCGAGTAGATGCAGCACCAAGGGAACTCCGTTCGCGATCGTGGGTGACTCCGCCAACCCGAAGAAGTCTTGAATGCGAGACGCGATCCATGGGTCGCGATCGAGTTCGTACGACACCGGACATCGCTTCCGCCCAGGGAGTGCGACGAAGCGCGGCACAAAGCGATCGAACGCTGTGGCGTTGCGCAAATCCAAACGCAGGACATCGATGAGCGATGCACCGCGAAGACCAGCGAGGGTGCGATGCCCTGCACACAACGCTCGAAGCGCGCGGAGGATGGCGTCGTCGTTGATCTCCTCCGCGTCAAGTCCGCGTGAGCGCGCAAACGCGACTCGTCGGCGATAGCTCTCGAGCTCGTCGGCATCGAAGAGCTTTTCGGTGCCGCGTTGGAGGATTGCCTCGGCCAACACGTCTCCGACGTCGTCGCCTTCCGGATCGCGTTGGACGCTCTCTTCGATCGTCAACCCTTCGTAGCGCAACCCGCGCCTCCGTATGACTTGTTCGAGTTGGGCGTCGAACACCAACTCGTCGAGGTCCTCGACGTCGTCCAAGAAAAACTCGAGCAGCCAATCCGGGTCCGTTGCGGTGAGCGAGTGCAGCAGAGCCGTGCCGCGTCCACCCCGACCGCGCATGTCGGTGGCACCGGTCACGACCACCCACGGTGCGTCACGGACAACGCTCGTGTCGGCAACGTGCCCCGTGACCAATCCCTTGCCGGCACTAAACGTGACTTGGTTGCGGCTCTTTCGTTTGCCGATGCGGTCGGGAAACGCGCGAAGGATGGCCTGCCTCAACTTGTCGTCTTCATCCTCGAGCGACCCTTGCGGATGCGCATCGACTTTCGCGGCGCGGCAAAGTTGATCGCGGCTGCGCAACACAGTTCGAAACACCCGGGGATCCAACCCGCGCGCCCGCAGTTCACGGTCGCGCAGGCCTTCGGCTTCCGCAGCTTCGACCGCATCGACCGCCGCAAGGAGATCGGAGCTGCCCACCTCGTCGGAATCCTGTCGATCAAACGAGCGGCGCACATCGCGTTCTTGGGCGAGTGCGGCGATAAGACACGCTCGCGGTCCAACGCCCAACTCGATTCCTGCACAGACCAACGCACCCAGACGTGGATGAACGGGGAGTCGAAGCATGGTCGTGCCACGCGCGCTTAGGCCCTCGCCATCGAACGCTCCCAGACGGCGCAACAGATCCTCGGCTGCGTCGACGGCAATCCTTGGAGGCGTTTCGAAGAAGGGAAAGTCACGCAGACCGCGACCACGCGAACGCATCTGCAGCCACCACGCACATAAATCGCCTCGCTGAACTTCGGCTGCCGCTTGTTCCGCGCGCGAGCGGAGGTCGTCGAAAAGCCGTACGCATCGACCCGGTCGCATCCGCCCAGCGCGACCCGCGCGCTGCTTGGCGGATGCTTGGCTGATCCGGACAGTCTCCAGTGAGCTCAGTCCCGTATAGGGCGAGACACGTGCTTCGCGGGCAAGTCCGGAGTCGATGACCGCGATGACGCCCTCGATGGTGACCGAGCTTTCCGCCAGGTTTGTGCTGAGGATCACTTTGCGACGTGAACCTCGTCGGACGGCGTGATCTTGCGCTTTCGCGTCGAGGTCACCATGCAGAACAACGACTTCGGCATCGACGTTTTCGCACGCATCGCGGCAGCGACGAATGTCCGCAGCGCCCGGCAGAAACACGAGGATGTCTCCATCGCTTTCTTCATGCAGCACGCGACGCACGTGACTCGCAACCTTGCGCTCCGGGACGCGAAGATCCGCGCCGATCACGTCGTGATGTTCGATCGTGACCGGATGCGTACGTCCTGGGACTTCAACGACCTGGGCATCCAGAAATTCGACTAAGGGCGCAGCGTCGAGCGTCGCGCTCATGACCACGATGCGTTTGGTTCCGAGTTCACGCGTCAGCGCGAGTGCGAGGTCCGCATCCAGGTGCCGTTCATGAAACTCATCGAAGATGACCGTGTCGATGCCATCCAAGGTCGGGTTTGCGGCAAGCAAGCGAACGAAAATGCCTTCGGTCACGAAGCGTACACGGGTCTTCTTCGACGAGCGGTCGTCAAAGCGAACCGTGTAGCCAACCTCGTCGCCAAGCTTGGACTGCTGGGCATGTGCGACGTGTCGTGCAGCCATTCGTGCGGCCAGACGCCGCGGTTCAAGCACCACAACCTGTCCCCGATCGGAGGCCAACGCGATGGGGACACGCGTGGTCTTGCCGGCTCCTGGTTCTGCGGTGATCACCACGTTGCCCGGCGCCGCCGCGATGATGTCCAGGAAGTCGTCGACAGGGAGCTTCACGCGAGCGCCTGTTCTGCGCGACGAATGAGATGGAGGTACACGCCGATCAGCCCAATGGCGACTAAGGCGGGAGTCCACGCAGGAGCGAATCGAGCCACGACTGGAAGAGCGATGAACCCTGCGCCGACGAGGTATGCAACGAGCCCGACAAAGCGAGCAAGCGAAGCACACAGTGCAGCGAGCGCGATCAGTGCAACCAAACGGGCGTGCCACGCGGGCAGCCAACCCGCGGTGCCGAGCAACTCCAGTCCCAGCATGAGCGCACACCCAACCGCGCCGAAACTCGCCGCCCAATGACTGCGCGAGCTGGCGTACCGGGCAATACCGAACACCATTGCAAACGAGGGGATCAACACCGTGAGCGTGACCCAGGCGGGCGCCTCGACGAACTGAACCGCCGACCACGCGATCATCGCGGTAACGACCTGTGCGAGGAGCGCAAATCGGTACACGCGCAGGCCTCGTGCTGCGGCCGAATCATCGTCGTGACGTTCGAACAACGCGAGTCCTAGGATCGATCGCATCGACAGCGCGACGGCGAGTGCGAGTGTTACGAGTCGCACCCAGTGCATGCCTTCGACGAGCAGTGATGCGACGGTCACGCCACCGAAAAGAACCCAAGCGGTTGCCGCATATGCGCCGCGCCGATCGTCGGGCATCGGGATCGTCCCCATGATGATGTAGCCCACGATGGTCATGCCGATTCCCACGAGTGCGAGCCATGCGTCGGACGCCACTGGATCACGAAGGGATGCGTCGACGGTGAGGAGAACAATGTCCAACCACACCACGATGACAAACGCGCCCGCAGCCCACGTCATGCGCGAATCGCGAGCGACCCCAATCAAGGCCGCTCCTGCGACGGCGAGCGAGCAGAGCGCGCGAAGCGAAGACGAGACTTCGATGGGCAGCCCGAGCGAGTGCGCGACGCTGAGCACGAAGCCGAATAGCAGTGCTCCGGCCCACACCCGCTGGGCGCGTTTCACGAGGGTTATCCTCGCGTCATCTTGCGGTACTTGATGCGCTTGGGAACTTCAGCGTCGGCACCCAAACGCTTGCGCTTGTCGGCCGCGTACTCGGTGTAGCTGCCCTCGTAAAACACAACGTTGGAGTCGCCTTCGAAGCCGAGGATATGCGTGCAGATGCGATCCAAGTACCAGCGGTCATGGCTGACGATCAGCACGCAACCAGGGAACTCTAAGAGTGCGGATTCCAACGAACGAAGCGTCTCGACGTCCAAGTCGTTGGTGGGCTCATCGAGAAGCAGCACGTTGCCGCCGCTCTTCATTAGTTTCGCCAGGTGCACGCGGTTGCGCTCACCACCCGACAGGTCCTTCACCAGCTTCTGTTGTGTCGAGCCCTTGAAGTTGAACCACCCGCAGTACGCACGTGACGAGACGGTGCGATCGCCAACGTCGACTTCATCCGCACCACCGCTGATCTCTTGGTAGACGGTTTTGTCGTCGGCGAGATGATCGCGACCCTGATCGACGTGTGAGATCTTCACTGTGTCGCCGATGTCGATCGAACCTGCATCCGGCTCTTCGTTGCCCGTGATCATGCGGAAGAGCGTGGTCTTGCCTGCGCCGTTGGGACCGACAATGCCGACGATGGCACCGGGCGGAACCCGAAAGCTCAGGTCGTCGTAGAGCAGCTTGTCGCCATAGGCCTTCTTGAGCCCTTCGACTTCGATGACTTTGGTGCCCAAACGCGGGCCCGGTGGAATCCGCACCTCGTTCGGATCGCGCGCTTTGCGTCCCCGCTTTTGCACCAAGTCCTCGAACGCTTGGATACGCGCCTTGCTCTTGGCCTGACGTGCTTTTGGACTGGCGCGAACCCAGTCGAGCTCTTCCTTGATCTTTCGCTGACGCGACGACTCGGCTTTCTCTTCTTGTTCGAGTCGCTTCTGCTTCGCTTCCAACCACTCGGAGTAGTTACCCTTGAAGGGAATCGCCTGCGCACGATCAAGCTCCATGATCCAATCGACAACCTCGTCGAGGAAGTAACGGTCATGGGTCACGAGAATCACGCAACCGGGATAGGTCTTGAGGTGGCCTTGAAGCCACGCGACCGATTCCGCATCGAGATGGTTGGTCGGCTCGTCGAGCAAGAGCAGGTTGGGGCGCTCGATCAACAAACGACAAAGCGCGACGCGGCGCTTCTCACCGCCGGAGAGCACTTTCGGATCGGCGTCGGCGGGCGGAAGACGAAGCGCGTCCATCGCCAACTCAAGCGTGTGGTCGAGGTTCCAACCGTCGACCGCGTCGATCTTGTCTTGGAGCGCGCCCTGCTTCTCGAGCAGTTTGGTCATCTCGTCGTCGCTCATCGGCTCGCCGAGCTTCATGGAAAGCTCTTCGAACTCGGTGAGCAGGTCGCGGGTGCTTTTTACCGCTTCCTCAACCGCCTCTTTGACGGTCTTCGCGTCGCCCAGATCCGGCTCCTGCGGGAGGTAGCCGATCGTGAGCCCAGGACGTGTCCATGCTTCACCGGTGAAGTTGGTGTCGACGCCCGCCATGATGCGCAGGATCGTGGACTTACCCGCACCGTTGACGCCGATGACGCCGATCTTCGCGGTGGGAAGAAACGAGAGATAGAGGTCTTCAACGACCTTCTTGTCTGGGGGGTGAACCTTCGTCACGCCCTTCATCGAAAAGATGTAATCGGCCATGAGGCTCTCCTAAGTGGGATTAGTTGCCGACGAGCAGTTCGAGCAGGGCCAGTTCCTGCGCTTCGTCGTCGGCGATGGTGTTGTCGCTCTTGATGAGTTCGCGCGCCATGTCCACGAAGAGTTGTTTGTGCGCTTCGGGCACATCGTGAACTGCGCCTGCGAGCTCTTCGGCGGTGACTTGTTCGTCGAGCCACGCAATCGCGTCCCGTCGGTCGTCGTCGCCGAGCTCCATACGTTCGATCAACTTCACGATGAACTTGCGCTCGTCGGGGTCGACCTCGTGATCGACCCATGCAAACGAACAGACAAGACGCAGCAGTTTGCGTCGATCCTCCGTGGAGAGATCTGCGAACTGACTCATTCCACAATCCGGATGAGCTCGACGTCGAACACCAGCGTGCCCTGCGGACCCGGGCGACCTTCGTAGGCCAGGTTTGCCGGGATCCAGAAACGACGCTTCTCGCCGATGGTCATGAGCTGCAGGCCTTCGGTCCAACCTGGAATCACGCGGTTGAGCGGGAACTGCGCGGGGCGACCACGGGTGACCGAGCTATCGAACATGTTCCCGTCGGTGGTCCAACCGGTGTAGTGGACTTCGACGCGATCGGTGGCGGTGGGGTGACGGGTTCCGCTACCAGCTTCGAGCACGCGCGATGCGAGACCGCTTTCAGTTCGCTCGGCGTTGGCCGGCGCGGCGGCAACGTCGTCGGGTGCAGCCGGGGGAGCGGGCTGACGATCGATGCTGATCAACTCGACATCGAACACGAGCATGCCTTGCGGACGACCCGGTCGACCGGCGTACGCCATCTCTTCCGGAATCCAGAGACGACGCTTTTCACCAACGGCCATCAATTGAAGACCTTCGGTCCAGCCACGAATGACGCCGTTAAGCGGGAACGTGGCGGGGGAGCCGCGCTGTACGGAGCTGTCGAACATACGACCGTCGGTGGTCCAACCGGTGTAGTGAACCGTGACGCGGTCATGAGCAGCCGGTCGCTCCGTGCTGTCGCTGGCTGTCAGGACCTTCGATGCGAGGCCCGACTCTTCACGCGTCGCGTCGGCCGGCGGTGCGGCGACATCGGACGGAGCTGGAATCTGGTCGGCCTGCGGGCGCACCGGGCGAGCGAGTCGGTTCTCAACTTTCGTGGGCACGTTGGCCATGTCCTGGGGTTCCGCGTTGCGCGTGGCCGCGTTCCGCTGATCATCCGCGCGGTCGTTGCGGGTTTCGTCTTCGGGCGACGACGAAGGCGGGCACCCGAGCACGAGGGCGAGGGCAAAGAAGGGGGCGATCCTGAACATGGCGGCGTCGTACACGTTAAGGACTGACGCTTCAAGGAGTGCTTCCCTTGGCACACCGCGCTCAGTAAATCCTGGGGACAGGTAAACTGGTTTACCGAGCCTCGGCCTCGATCGCTCGAAAGTGACCGGGTTTCCGAAGTCAAAGGCTAGGTAAACCAGTTTACCTGTCCCCAGGGTTTACTCATATTCACCAGGTGCTCGTCGTTGACATTGATGACCCACGCCGTGAGGACGTCGCCGCGTTCATTGCCGCGCATCTGCGGGACATGCACAGCCACACGCCTCCCGAAAGTGTTCACGCGATCGGCGTCGAAGAGCTTTCCGGGTCGGATGTGACGCTCTGGTCGGCTCGCGACGATCAGGTTCTTGTCGGCATGGGCGCGCTCAAAGCGCTGGATACCGCACGCGGCGAAATCAAGTCGATGCGCACGGCGAGTTCGCACCGAGGACGCGGCATCGCCACAAAGCTGCTCGACGCGATCCTCGATGAAGCTCGCACACGACGATACGCGGCGGTTCTCCTCGAAACGGGCGCAGGTGAAGAGTTTGTGGCCGCGCGTTCGTTCTATGCGCGGCACGGGTTCGTGGAGTGCGGTCCCTTCGGCGACTACACCGACGATCCAAACAGCACGTTCATGTCGCTTACGCTTTGATAGCCTGCCGGCGATGACTGGCTGGGAGCTGTTCGCCACCGCAACCGCGGTACTCTTTTTCAAACACTTGCTGACGATCTTTGTTCAGGCAGGTGCGCGCATCAAAACAGGACGCTTTCGTCATGCGGAAGACGCCAAGATGCTCAACGCGCAAGTCGGTGACCCTCCGCTCGCAGAACGTGGCCAGGAGCTCATTCGAAACTCGCTCGAGAACGAGCCTGTCTTTCTTCTTCTGCTGTTCTCGTACTTCAGTCTGAACACCGACGCCGACTTCCACGTCTTTCGGGATGTTGCGTCGGCGGCCGATACGTACATCTGGGTGTTCCTCGGCGCGAGAGTCGTGCACGCACTCCTCTTCCTTCGCCGCATTGGTGGCTTGCGAACGCTGGCCTATTCGGTTGGTTTGCTCGCGACGATCGGCATCGCCGTGCAAACGCTGATGGAAGTCTTTAGCGAGTAAAGTTCTTTAGCGAGTAAAGAAACCGCGTGCGCTGGCTTGGTGCGCTTCGACCTTGGCCGCGCAGAGACGAATCTGCTCCAACACATTCGCCAAGTTGCGCGGTCCGCCCGGCAGACTGTCGATGCGGGAGCTAAAGAACTCGCTCAACGCGGTGGCCTTTTCTTCGCTGCAGAACGCACGGCCTACGCCGGGCGTGCGTGCCGCACCGTCTTCCAGTCGACCACGCAGTGCATCGAAGTTCTCGGTCATCCAGGTCCAGGTGTCGTCGCGCGTTTCCCGCTGCATCGACTGCGGTCCCAGCACGTTTCGGATCTCGTTGACGCGCAGTCGCTCGTCGAGTGCCAGTGCACGGGCACGGGCCGCATGCTCGGGCTTGCGCGCAGACGCAATTGCGCCGAGGAGTTCGCTCCGCACACGTGCGTCCTCGCTCGCGAACACTCGTTCGATCAGGTGGTTGAAGAACGCGTCGTCACCATCTTGAACCGCGACCTCCAACACCGTTTCGACGAGGTTCGCGTCGACGGCGTCGGGATGAAACTCGCCGTCGCCGCGACGCCCGTATCCGAGATAGCGATGGGCACGCTGAACCGCCTGGCGACGCGTGGCTCGGTCTTCGACGAACGTCGCCATGTGACCGATCACGCTGGCGCGCAGAAGTGCAGTTTCACTGTCTTCGCCACGTCGTGGTGCCCAGCCCAAGCGACGCAACTGCGGCTGGTACAGCCGCTTCGCGAACGCACGCACGCGCGCCATCTGGTTCTCTTCGACGAGCCGCCCGCTAAAGCGCAGAACACCCATCGGCGCCGTTGCGATTTGACGAACGTTGCTTCGCGCCATCGGCTGGAGCATCGGATAAAGGTCCGCCGCGGGAAGGGTGCCGTTGTCGAACGCGGCGATCAGGCTGTCGGCGAGCGCCATCTTCTCGCGCTCGCTCAGCGAGTCCCACGCGTCGGTGCGCAGCTTGGTCAGTTGGTCGCTCTCCATGCGAAAGCGGAAGTACCCGGCGCCGTTCGCGTTGGGATGAATCCAATCGGGGCAACTCTCCAAGGCCATCGTCTTGTCGGCCTCGTCCAAGAGCATGCACGTCGTGTCGATTTCCCCGTCGTTGCTGTGACGCATGCAGATCGGCATCTGCCACGACTGCGAAGAATCGCCCTGCGAACCCACAGGCAAGTAGCGCGACTGCTGCACGCGAACCTGCGCAGCGTCGTTCTCGCAACTCACGCTGACGTTCAAGAAGGGCAGTCCCGGCTGAAAGAGGAAGGTTGAGAAGGGAGTGGTGACGTCCTTGCCGGAGGTCTCACTCAGCGCGGTGAGCAAGTCTTCGTACGTGGCGGTGCCCCACTGATGGCGCTGCATGTACGCACGAATGCCGTTTCGAAACACGTCGGGAGTCATCCACGTTTCGAACATGCTCAACACACCGCCACCCTTGCGGTAGGTGATGGAGTCGAACGCGTTGCGGATGTCGTGGCTACTCTCGATCGGCTGTCGGATTTGACGCGCAGTGGTCAGGCTGTCGGTGCCCATTGCGTACTGCACCGAATCGAGCAGGCTCAGATCTGCGCGGTACTCAGGGTTGAGTTCACCGACGATGCGGTAACCCATCCACGTTGCGAACGCTTCGTTGAGCCAAATGTCGTCCCACCAGGGCATCGTCACCAGGTTTCCGAACCACTGGTGCGCGAGCTCGTGTGCCATGACGTAGTGGTACGCGCGTCGTTGCCACTCGGGAGACGCGTCGTCCAGGAGCAGAAGCGGTTCACGGAACGTGATCAGTCCCACGTTCTCCATCGCACCCGCGGCGAAGTCCGGCACCGCGACGATGTCGAGCTTGCGGTAGGGGTAGGGTGCACCGAAGTACTCCTCGAGCTTGAGGACCTGTGCGCCGGTGTGCTGCAGTGCGTACGCCAGCTGTTCGCCCTTGCCGCGCACAGCCACTCCGCGAAGCGGGATCGGGTTTTCACGTAGTTCGCTTGCGGGAATGGCTTCGCCTTCGACGACTTCGAGTGCGCCGACCGCCATCGCGATCAGATACGTCGGCATCGGACGCGTGGTCGCGTACCGAATGCGCTTCATGTCGTCGTCGACTTCCGTTTCCTCGACCGCGGGAGTGTTGAAGAGCGCTTCGTGATCTCGCTTTACGGTCAGCGCGAAGTCGAAGGGCGTCTTGAACGCGGGCTCGTCGAAGCTCGGAAACGCCAAGCGCGCGCTGATCGCTTCGAACTGGGTGAACGCGTAGCTCTCCCCACTCGCATCAACGCGGTACAAACCACGCAGTGCGCGGTTGAAAGGAGCGTCGTAGTCGATGTGGATCGTCGCTTCGCCGGCGGGCAACGCGTCGGCCAAACGCAGAATCGCCACACCCTCGTCGTCGACCTGTTCGTACTCGGCAGCAATCGTTCGATCGCCCGAACGCACGCTCGCTTCACGAACACTCAGCCGATTGCCATGTAGCCAAATGTGGCCTGTTGTCTCCGCAACCTCGACGTCGATTTCGGCTGTGCCCCCGAAGCCATGTCGATCGGGCACGACCGTCAACTCGACGCGGTAGTGCGTCGGCTGCACGTTGCGCGGCAACGGACCGAGCGGAGGATCTCCCGGTTCGGGAAGGGTCGCGGCACTTGGCTCAGGGTTCGCCGGTGTGATCGTGCTCGGGCGGTTGTCCGCTGGCGAGGGTCCGCAGGCGAGGATGAGTGCGAGGCCGAGGTAGCGCATGCGGGCGGTGTAGCACCCCAAGCAGCTCTGCTCGATGCCTGTAAAAGCCGACGGAAAAATCTCGCACGAGTGGAACCCTGCAAGGGTTTTCCCTACAATGCCGGCGGGGAACTACTGGGAGGCGTGATGAAGTTCAGGGTTGTGCTTTGGCTGGGGCTGCTGCCCCTAGTCGCTTGTGATTGTTCGTCCAACACACCACCCGCACGACGCTGCGAACTCACCAGTGATTGCCCGGCTGGGTTTACCTGCATCGACAACCTCTGCGTCGAAGACACGGACGCAGGGCCCATCGATTCGGCGACCGATGTTCCGCTCATGTGCCGCGACATCGACCGCGATGGTTTCGACGAGATGTCGGCATCGTGCCCCGACGGCACCGACTGCAATGACACCAACGGAACCATCTATCCCGGAGCAGATGAACTCTGTGGCGACGGTTTTGACAACGACTGTGACGGCGAGACCGACGAGTCCGACTGCGAGTGCACGGAAGGTCAGCGCATCGTTTGTTACACGTTCGATCCCGACACGCGTGGCGTAGGTGCATGTCGAAACGGAATCGCCGTGTGCACCGGACCCGGAATGGTCGGCGCATGTGAAGGCGAAGCCGGGCCAGGTGAAGAAACCTGCGACGGCACCGACGAAGACTGCGATGGCATGACCGACGAAGGTCTGCGCAACGCGTGTGGCGAATGCAGCGACGTCGAGCCGATGGAGATGTGCGGCAACGACATCGACGACGACTGCGACGGCATGGCCGACGAGGATTGCGACTGCGACTACCGCTGCATGTGCCCCGAAGCGACGAGTTGCGAGTGCACGCCGCCGACCAACCAGCCTTGCTACGAAGGTCCCTTTGGGACCGAAGGTCGTGGCGTGTGCACCGGTGGACGCCGCGATTGCCTGGAAGATCCAGTCTCGGGTGCAAACCGTTGGGACGTCTGCATGGGCGAGGTCCTTCCCAGCGAAGACTGCGCGGGTGGAACCGCCGATGGAATGGACAACGACTGCGACGGAGTGGTCGACGAAGGATGTCGCGATGCAGACGGTGACGGAGTGCCTTGGCCCGCTGACTGCGACGACGACGACCCGGACATCTTCCCGGGCGCGACCGAAACCTGTAACGAACGCGACGACAACTGCGATGGCATCCCGGATGAAGGCGTCACCAACGGCTGCGGTGGTTGCTTCACTCCGGCGATGACCGACGAGTGCGGCAACGGCCTCGATGACGACTGCGACGGAGTTGTGGACGACGGATGTGATTGCACCGACGCGGCGACGCAGTCGTGTTACGGCGGACCGCCCGGAACTGAAGGTGTCGGCAGTTGTGTGGCCGGAACCCAAACCTGTGAAGCCGGTGAGTTCGGTGGATGGGGACCGTGTGAAGGCATGGTGGGTCCCTCGCCGGAAGTTTGTGACGGCGATGATGACGACTGTGATGGAAACACCGACGAGCGTTGGGCTGTGGGCAGCAACGCGTGTGGTTGGTGTGACCCGACCGAAATCTGCGACGGCGAAGACCAAGACTGTGATGGCTTGGTCGACGAAGGCGTGAGCAACTCGTGCGGTGAGTGTGGACCTGAGCCCACCGAGGTGTGCGACGGGACAGACGACGACTGCGATGGAATCGTGGACGAAGGCGTGGTCAACGCGTGCGGTACGTGTCCGCCGGAGCCGTGCTTTACCGAGACGTGGCCGACGCCTGCGGATTGCGACCCGGCCGAGGAAACCGACTGTGATGGTGTTGAGCCGCACCCGGATTTCCCGGATTCGGTCACGCTCGGTCAGTCGGCGTTCGACAACGACTTTATCTACCTGGCTGTCACTCAGCGTGGCGAGATCGCGAAGATCAACACGGACACCGGTGTGCGCGAGTGGCAGGTCGATAGCCACGGCGTAACGCCAAGTCGTACCGCGGTTGCCGTCGATGGCAGTGTTTGGGTCGCCAACCGTGCAGTGGGTGGAAACGCCAACGACGTGAACCAGTCCAACGTGGTGCACCTGCGTGAAGACGATGGTTCGTTGATCTGTCGTGCGCCGGTCATCGGTTTGGCGCGCGGATTGGCGATCGATGGTGACGGCAACGTGTGGGCCGGTACCTGGAATGGTCAAACGGTCTGGAAGATCAGCGGCACCATGGTCGACTCGACGACTTCACCGCCAACGTGTGTGGTGTTGGATTCGTTCAACGTGGGTCAGTCCATCTATGGTTTGGCCGCGGATCCCGATGGGTTCATCTGGACCTCGTCGCGACCGAACTCGGTACGCATTGACTGGACGACGAGTGCAGTGACCAACGTCGCCAACCCGACCAACTACGGTATTGCAGCGGACGGTTCGGGTCGCGTGTGGCTAGGTGGCTGGATTGGAAGTGGCAATGTGCACGCCATCAACACCGGCGATTTCAGCATCTTCAACACGTCGGTGAACCAGGTCACCGCGGTGACGGTGCACCCAGATGGAAACATCTGGGGGTCGTCGTACGGCACGAACGAGGTCGTGAAGATCGATCCCGTGACCGGTACGCGTACATGCGGTGCCGCAACCATGAACGGAACGAACCCGCACGGCGTGGCGGTGGATCGCATGGGTCGCATTTGGTCGCCCAACCGCTATGGCGGATACGTCAACGTGTACGACCAAGACACGTGCGCGTTGTTGTTCAGTTACGTCGTGGATGCGGGTCAGGAGATCTACAGCTACTCCGACATGACCGGACACTTGCTACGCACGTTCATCGCACCCGAGGGGTTCTGGACCCAGGACTTCGATAGCGGCTACGACATGGCGTACTGGAACGCGGTCGAGTGGGATTCGGACGAACCGCCTGGAACCGGAATCGAAGTCACCGTGCGTGTCGCGGCGGACCAAGCCGGTCTGGACACCGCACCGCCGTGTGGACCCTTTACGAGTTCACCTGCGGACCTGACTACCTGCGCACCGGCTCTGGGAACCGCGCGTTGGCTGCGTGCATCCGCGCGCTTGTTCCGCTCTGGAACCGACGAACGCCCGATCCTTCACGAGCTTCGAGCGACCTGGGCCTACTAAACCCCGTCTGGGTGTTCAGAATGGGGACAGGTTAATTTCTGAACCGACCCTTGATCCGAAACCTCCCGAAACTACTGATCCTGGTGTTCGGGTGTAGCGGTAGCCCCGCCTCACCCGAACCGGTGGATCGCGACGAGTCCGAAGAGCGCGCCGAATCTGAAGCGCGCCGAACGACACGCTGTCCGGAAGGCATGGCGCTCGTCGACTTCGCACCTGTGTGCATGGATCGCTTCGAAGCACGCGTCGTGGACGGGCGCGCACTCTCCGAAGAAGGTCAAACTCCGACCGACACCATCACGTGGAACGACGCACTCGCAGCGTGTGAAGCCGTCGGCAAACGCCTGTGTACCGTGGCGGAGTGGGAAGCGGCCTGCCGTGGTCCCGAAGGTCGAACGTATCCCTATGGTGATGAGTACGTGCGCGGGCGTTGCAACACCGGCGAAGAGAGTATGCCGGTCGACGCGATGCACGTTCGACCAAGTGGATCGTTTGAAGACTGCAAAACGCCCGAGGGGGTCTTCGATCTCTCCGGCAACCTGCAGGAGTGGCGTAGCGATCTCGATCCCTCTGGTTCACTCCGCTCAACCGGTGGTGGTTCGTTCTCGGTTCCGAACAACGAGGTCGTGTGTGTGCGTCGTTCACCCACGTATCTCGCGCCAGACCGTGCACTTTCGGGGATTGGGTTTCGTTGCTGCGCGGATCCAACCTAGCCAGCTTTTGGCGAAACCCACCGATGTGTGTACGTTCAGCGCGTGAGCGATCGCTGGTATTTTGGTGGACTCTTGTGGGTGCCTGGTGAGCATCCGGCGGAGTCGGTTCTCGAGGCTGTTGGGCTTCGCGACGCAATCCCGGTCGGCTACCGAACACGCGAAGAGATCACCAGCCGATCCTTCGGCGCCAACGAGCGATTGCGCGCGATCTTCCGCGAAGCGGGTTGGACCTTCATGCTCGAGCCACGCGGTCGGCGACAGAGTTTTCGCACGCTTGCACCACTCTCGAAACGCTTTGGCGAAGCGCATGCCATTGCCATTGACGACATCAACGACATCGGTGAAGCCGCGAGCGCGAAGGACGGTGCGATCACAGGTAGCGCACAGGTCGAAGGCGGGGAGTGCGAACTCGAAGGTGAGCCTCCGCGCATCGAACTCGACGCGGAGCGAAGCCGCGACTGTGTTGTCGGACTTCTGAAGAAGACCACCGGGCTGACGCTGGACCAGCTCGTGTACTTTGGAACGCACGAGTGGGCAGGTTCTGCATCGGACGCCAGCATTGCCGCCGTGCTCGACCATGAACCTGTAGGCGAGGTGTTCCGTCACACGAAGCCGAGCATCCTTCCGGAGGCGTCATGAGTTTCGGCCACGAGATCGACGTTGTGTTCACGCGCGCCAACCTCAGTCGCAACCACGCTGCGCTGCTCGATGCATTTGAGATGAGCGAGGACACGAGCGACGAACGTCCGCGTCGACCACTCAATGATCTGCGTTTGTCGGAACTACGCGGTGCGGCGGTTGGGTACTACAAAGGGTGGAGCTTTCTCGTTCACCCACATGCCGCGTTTGCGTTGGTTCCCAGTTCGTTCGAGGGTGCGCCCGAACCTTCCGATCAGGCGCGACGCCTGGGTGAACTTGCGCCGGAGAGTTTTGCGCTCTGGACCGATCCCAGTACGCAAAGCAGTGCGTTTGGACTGTTGCGGGGTGGTCGTTGGGCCAGGGTGCGCGTTTATTCCAAGGGATCGGTGACTGCGGAATTTGGAAAGCCGCTTCCGTTCGAGAGGGACAGTGATCTCGATCACGGAGCGTGGCCGCGTGCGGCGACCCGGCATCTCTTGGGTGTTGAGCTCGCCCATATCCTCGAGAGCGACATCCTCAGCGCCACGGTCCACGCTCCCTGGTAGCGCCCGCAGGTAGACGTGCTTAGCTTCGAAGCACGTGGGTCGCCTACTCCTGTTCTTGTTCACGGTTGTTCCGCTCGTTGAGTTCTATCTGCTGTTCTGGCTCGGCAGTCTGATGGGGTTTTGGCCCACTGTGGCGCTGGTGCTGGCGACTGGAATCGTCGGCGCCTCACTCGCGAAGCATGAGGGACTACGCGTGCTCTCCAACTGGCAACGCGACATGCAGGACGGGCGCGTTCCCAAAGACGGAGCACTCGATGGCTTGCTCGTCTTTGTCGGAGGCATCTTTCTCATCACACCGGGTGTGCTTACCGATGCATTCGGTCTCTCGATGCTTATCCCGCCAATCCGGCACCTCTTTGCGCGGTTCTTGCGAAAGCGGATCGAATCAGGCGTGAAGTCAGGCCACGTGCGCGTGCAGACATTCGACGGAGGACGCGCGGTGCAGTGGGGCGGATTGGGTCGGAGCCCCTTCGAAGCCGTCGTGGATGTTCAAGGCCACGAAGTGCATGCGCACGAGGTTGAAGCGGAAGTGAAGGTGCTGCCAGCGACCGAGAGCGTGGACGAGTCGTAGTTCGTCGCACGCTTCGCGACCTGCCCTACAGGACGCAGCCGAGAATGTCTTCACACCCCGAATAGCCCGCTTCCACACAGTCGAATCGTTGGGTGCGTCCGCCCACGCACAACAAGGCTTCGTCGCCGTCACAACTCACTCTCGTTGTGAGGAACTCGCTGCACTCAGGGTCGGGGTAACCGCATGCGACGCCCGGGAACTCGCCTGCAAACAAGATCTCTCGACAGACCGTTCCTGGAAGAAACTCGCTGCACGCCAGTCGCACCGCACTTCCATTGATCGAGAAGACGAGGTTGTCTCGATCGCACCAGTTCTCGTTCGAACGTCCCTCTGTGGGGTTGCCCGGGACTTCGCAGGTCGCGAAATCGCTTGGCACACACGAGCCGCCAAGCGTGGTGCAGTCCGCCCACGGTGCGTTGAACGCTTCTCCATCGCGAACATCACGCCGACAGACTTCATGGCCGACGCACATCGTTCCATCACCGCATTCCTCGTCTCGGGAGGCGCGGCACGCTTCGAGCGATGCACAGTCCGTAGTCGTTCGAGCGCACTCCACGAGGTTGCAGTCAGCGATCCATCCCGGATCAAAGCTATTGACGGGTAGCGCCGTGTGAAGCTCAAACCACCCGGAAATCACGTGGCTCGCTCGCGTGACTCCACACGCATCCAACCGCACCGCTGCTTCGACCAACTCGGCTTCCGACACGTTGCATGTCAGGGCTCGTCGGTCGTTGACGGTCGCTGGGCCCACACAGTCGCGATATTTGTTCCGACACTCTTCCTGCGATGTGTACACCTCATCACACTCGCTTCCAGAGCAGGAAATCGCCTCAGGGCAACGCTCGACCAATGCGCAGTCGTGACCATTCCACACGTAATACGAAGTTCCGCCAAACCCATCGCACGTGACGCTCGCATCCGTGGCATCGCAGGAATCGATGCAACCCCGACGCGCGGTCTCGCAGGTTTCGCGATCCGGGTACGCCGATTCGCAATCCGCACCGACGCAGTGTTCGGGACTCCCTGCACAGTCGGAGTGTTGTTCGCACGCCCAACCGTTCCACGTCCACCAGTCGTCACCATCGCCTCCGTCGCATGTGAGGAGTGACCCGGCAGGTGGAAACCACGCATCCATGGCTTCACACTGGCCGGCACCACAGCCGATGCGGACCTCAAGGCACTGTTCGAGCGTGTCGTAGAGCGAGTCGCAGTCTTCGCCGACGCAGGGTGTGTGCGCGCATCCAAAACCGACAGGCCGGCAGGCGCGTCCGTCCCAGGTGTAGCGCGTGATGTCGATACCCGCGCAGTCGACACCGACCGGACTGCTGTACGCGTCCATCGCATCGCATTCAAACCATGGACAGGTGGATGCGCTGATGGTGCACTCGCTCGCTTCAAAGAAACCGAGGGGGCATTGCCACGATCCGTCCCGACACTCGAGCGGTGTCGGTACGTCGCTGCAACAGAACTGTCCGGCGCGGTCGTCGATGAACTGAAGGCAGGGTGCACCCGGGGGCGGTGGAGGTCCGCACTCGGAGACGGCGTCGACGCTGGAATCGAGCGAGGGGTTGGCGTCGACCATCGAGTCGGTTCCGCTGTCCATTCCGCCGTCGGTCGACATCAAGAGTTGATGCGCGGACGAACAACCCAGCACAGCAAAGATCGAGAGTGCACAAGCAAGCTTCATGGTCGGGATGGACCGCCAAGTCCGCGGATTGGCTCAAAAAAAGAAATTTGAGCCATTTGGACATCGTGGCGGCCCTGTAGAGATCGAGGTAGCACGTGCTGACCGCGATGACCCACTCTCCCAAGCCCCTTCCGACGACGCGTCTGCGCGGCTGGGAGCAGCACGACGACGCCGACTTGGTGGAACGTGCGCTCGATGGTGACCGTTGGGCGAGTGAAGCGCTCTACCGCCGCCATGTTCGTCGGATTGCCGCGACCGCGATTCGTTTGCTGGGAGACCGAACGGAGGCAGAGGACATCACCCAAGAAGCGTTTGTGGAAGCGCTCGATGGCTTGGATCAACTGCGTGACCCGTCTGCGTTTGGAGCGTGGCTCCTGCAGATCGCCGTGCGCAAAGTTCATCGGCGGTTTCGTCGACGGAAGATGTTGCGGGTACTCGGATTTACGCATGAAGGCGATGTCCCTCTCGACTCTGTGCTTTCTGGTGGAGCGTCTCCTGAAGAGGCGGCGGAACTGCGTTTGTTGGAGCGAGCTCTCGCGAAGCTCAGTGCCGCGGAGCGAACCGCGTGGATGTTGCGTCACATCGAGGGCTACAAACTAGGCGAGGTGGCTGTCGCTTGTGATTGTTCGCTCGCCACGGTGAAGCGAAGGATTGAAGCTGCACAGGTGCGCATCGACCGGCACACGGAGGTGTCGTCATGACTGTGTGGCGTGATCGATTCGATGATGAGGAGCTGGTCAGCGAAGCCAGCATTCATCGAATGTGGCGTGGTGTTGAGGCCAAACGCGGTTCGCGACAACGCGTGTGGATGTGGCCCGCAATGGGTGTCGCAGCCGTTGCCGCGGGTGCGCTTTTGGCTGTGTTGACGTGGGAACCTCCTGCGCAGGCGCTTCGACTTGCTTCGGGCGATCCTCTGCCCGAACACATCGCATCCCCCGTCACGCTCGACGACAACTCTCGGATTGTCCCGGAGGACGGAGTTCGCGTGTTGGACAACCGAGCCGACGCGTGGACTGGACTGGTCGAATCGGGCACGACGCGCTTTGAAGTCACGCCCGGCGGGTCGCGGCGATGGACGATCGAATGTGGTCTCGCACAAGTCGAAGTCGTGGGCACAGTGTTTGAGATCGAGCGCGAAGAGATGTCTGTCGAGGTGCGCGTCGAGCGTGGCACGGTGCTCGTCAGGTCGGCATATCTCGACGATGGGATCCGTCGTCTCGAGGCCGGGCAGTCGGTTCGCGTGGAGCGCGAGTCGTCCGTCGAGACTCAGGCCGTGGTCCCCGAGCTGGAGGTCGAGGATGTCGTCGAAGCGGTGCGCGACACGCCCGCGGCGCCTTCCGAGCCAAGTGTAGAGACGTTCGCAAGCATGCTCGCGCGCGCAGATACTGCTCGAGCCGCGGGACGCTCCGAAGAAGCAGAACGAATCCTTCTCGATGCGCTTGCTCGGTATCCGCGGCATCGCGACAGAGCGCTCGCCTGGTTTACCGTCGGTCGAATTCGCGTTTCAGGACGTCGCTACGACGACGCGCTTGTCGCGGTGGAGCGCGCGCTGGCGCAGGGGTTGCCACAGGCGTTGCGTGAAGATGCTTTGGTGCGTCGCATCGAGTGTCTGGTGAGGTTGAACCGAGCTGGCGAGGCGCGACAAGCTGCGCTTGAACACGGTGCGCTCTATCCGAACTCGGCGCGTCGAGCGCAGATCGAGACGTTGCTGCAGTAGCCCATGATGCGCTGGGGATTGGTTGTTGGGGCGTTGTTCACGGCAACAGCCGTCGCGCAAGATGTGCCTGCGAGCGTGGAGCTGCGCATGGAAGGATGCGCGGAAGAACTGCAATCGCTTCTTGCGACGGAACTGCGTGCCGATGGAGTGCGTCGAATCGTTGCTGAAGATCAGGACGCGCTTGCTCGGATCGAGCTGCAGGGATGTGCGAGCGAATCGGTGGAGGTTCGCATTGTCGATCGATCGACGGCAAAGCAACTGCAGCGCCTCGTGCCCATGGCCGACGTGAGCGTCGAGGCACGACCGCGAGTGTTGGCGATTGCGGTTGCCGGATTGTTGAGGGCGAGTTGGGCGGAGTTGATGTTGCCCGATGCGCCCGAGGGCGAGGTGGACGTTCCGGCGGAGGTTCGACGTGCGGTGGCGCGGCGCGCGGCAGAGGGGCTGACGATTCAAGGCGCGGATCTGCTGGACGCACCGCAACCGGATGGGGCGAACACTACTTTTGAATCCGAATCCGAATCCGAATCCGACGCCGATGCCGATGCCGATGCCGATGCCGATGCCGAATTCGATTCCGACGCCGACGCCGACGCCGCCGAATCCGAATCCGACGCCGACGCCGACGCCGCCGATGACGCGGCTGCATCTGTTTCTTCGTCTTGGTCTTGGCAGCTTGGCGGCGGTGCCTCCGCCCGCGTTTTCTTCGGACCGGCCAGCGGGCTTGGCGGCGGACGCGTCTTCTCCGGCTACGGACCCTTTCGCTTTGGCGTCAGTTCGGAAGCGGGTTTTGCACGCGACGACCTAGGCCGTGTCCGTCATCGCCTCACGCTCGTCGAGGTCGATGCGGAACCACTCACCCATACATTCGACTCCGTCACTCTCGCGATGCGTGTTCGGCTCGCGGCAGGCTGGGCCCGCATGCGCGGCTCGAGCGGGCGCGGCGACGTCCTCTCTTCCTCGGTCGATGCTTTCGCGTTTGGAGGCGGCGTGTTCGGCGCGCTCCGCATTCCGCTCGGTCGAGTTGAACTCGATGTGGAACTCGGTCTTGGCGCGATGACGGGGCCGACGGCACAAGCGGATGGTCGTGACGTATCCGGGCTAGACGGACTCTACGCGCGTCTGGGCATTACGATCGCGCGTCGTCGTTAGGACTCGGTTTGATGTGCATTCCGCTTCGCGGATCCGGAAGCATGGAAGCTCGGGAGTCCGGAAGCTTAGGCGGGATACCGATCATTTTTTCGAAGTTGGTCAAGTGACCAAACCAGTCAAGGCTTTGGTCGCTTGGCACGTCTTTCAGTCTTCGAAAAAATAATTGGTCTCCCACGACACCCGTGTTGAGCCGATTGTGGATCAAGCCGGCCTGGAAATACGCCACGCGTGAAACGGACTCCGCAGATAGTCCCGCGGCACAACCTGCTTCGCGATTGGCCGCACTTCGAACTCGCGCTCGATCGCCGAGTCCAAACGAAATCCACGCGCATGCGTCGAGAAAAACAGCACGCCCTCAGTCACTTTCATCGCCGCGCGCACCAGCTTCAGATGGTCTCGCTCCAAAATGAAATCGCCACGCATGGCCTTCGAACGACTAAACGAAGGCGGATTCAGAAAGGTCACATCCCACCGATCACGCGTCTTGTGCAGGAACTCTTGAACATCCTTGCGCACAAACGCATGCGTGTCGGGGTCGAGGTTGTTCTCTCGAAAGTTCTCCGCACCCCAATCCAAGTAGGTCCGTGAGAGATCCACACTGGTGGTCGTCGCGCCATGCGCTGCAGCAACAACACTGGCGGTGCACGTGTACGCAAAGAGGTTCAAGAACGAGCCCTCGCCGCACTCCTGCGCCGCCATCAAACGCAGCTTTCGATGGTCGGCGAACAACCCCACATCCAGGTAGTCGCTGGTGTTGATGAGAAACGTGAAGCGGCCTTCCCGCACGGGGGTGCGACTCCCTTGCACATCACGCTTCTCGTACTGTTCGCGACCTTGTCGAGCGCGCACGCGTAGATGCACGCGCGAAGCGTCGCGCTCGAGAACGACGGGCACGATTCGCATGATCTCTTGGAGCCGTGCGTTCGCACGTTTGGCATCGATACGCTTCGGACGCGCGTACTCAGCAACCATCACTTCGTCGCCCAACACATCCACGGCGACGTTGAACTCCGGGATGTCCGCGTCGTAGATGCGGTACGCGTCGAGGTTCGCTTTCTTCGCCCAGCTCCGCAGCTTCTTCGCGTTCTTGCGCAGCCGGTTGGCAAAGGGTTGACTCTCCTTTCGCCACGGTTCGTTCGTGACTTTCGTTTCCGTTCGCGCAGCGATATCGAAGCTCGCGAGCCGACACTCAAGTGGACCGTTGAACACCACGTGTTTGCGTTTTGACTTCAAACCCACGGCTGAAATCAACTCGGGAGGCGCGAGCACGTGGGCGCTCCATCCACCAAACCGCGCCTTGAGTGCGTCGCCGAACCTTCCGTACAAGACGGCGAGTTCACTCGTGGTTCCGAGTCGTTCTCCATACGGAGGATTGACCACGATCGCTCCGCTTGGCGCAGGTGGTTCAACCTGAAGCACGTCGCGAACTTGAATCGGCACCATTAAGTTGGCGCGCTCCAAACTCTTTCGCGCACGCGCGACCGCACGTTTGTCTGCATCGCTCCCATGAAGGCCCAGCGGCTTTCCCGCTGCAGCATGCGCACGTACTTTCGCTTCGCGCATGCGTTGTTCCCACAACTCGGCGTCGTGACCTTTCCACCCGCGAAGCGTGCGACCCATCCCCGGTGCGACGTCCCGAACCATCCATCCCGCTTCGACCAAGATCGTCCCGCTGCCGCACATCGGATCGAGAAGAGTCTCACCGGGTGTCCACTCGGAGAGCATCAAGATCGCGGCGGCGAGATTCTCGCGAAGCGGCGCCGGTGCATCTCGTTCTCGATAACCACGTCGATGCAACGGACCGACGAGATCGATCGAAACCACACAAGGTCGAGCCCACCGCACGTGCACGCGCACATCCGGATCGCGGCGGTCGACGTCAGGACGGCTACCCACTTGGTTGCGAATACGGTCGACGATCGCGTCCTTGGCTTTCTGCGCCAGAAAGCGAGTGTGGTCGCCACGTCGATCACGTGATGCCGCACAGTCGACCGCGAGCGTCTCACGTGGGCTTAGGTGTTCTTCCCACGCAATGGCATGCAGGTTGTCGTACAGCGCGTTGGCGTCAGGCGCGTCGAACTCGGCGAGCTTGACCAGCACACGGGAGGCCACGCGCGACCAAATCGCGATTCGGTACGCGTCATCCAACGACGCGTCGAGCTGAACAGAGCCGCGCTGCGCTTCAGCTTTCAAACCGAGTTCCCGCAGTTCCTGCTCGACGAGCGTTTCCGTTCCAGCGGGACAGGTGACCGTGAGCTTCATGGCAACGCGAACCAGTAGAGTGTGTTGTCGCCGGAAGGACGTCCTCGATAGTGATTGTCCGCCACCATGGCGATGCGATCTCCGAAGTGGACGAGGCCTTCAAGATTGGGGCTGTCGGCTTCGGTGACCCAGTCGTCCAGATTGAGCGCGATCTCGGGTTCTAAGTTTTCCCCTGCGCCCACAGGAACGATTACACGGAGCACTCGCAACACGCCGAAGTGTCGTTCGACCGCGAGCAGTTCCGTTCCTCCGACGACGTGGGAGCAGCTCAACGCGGCGAGCTTGCCTTCATCGCTGCTGAGGAATACGCGAAAAATCGTCCACCGACCGTGCGTGTCGCGTCGAGCGATGGGTGCGTAGCGTCGACCATCTTCTTCGCCCACGATTTCGGCAGAGAGCCACAGGGCACCTTCCACGCTGCACAGTCCTTCGATGCCGTGGTTGTGATGTCCTTCCAACTCCCACATCTCGTAGGGCAGGTGCGTGTGGCCGACCACTCGAACGACGTTGTCTTCGAGGTGGGCAAAGAGAATGTCGTCGTGCGCACGCGCTGAGCCGTCCGCTTCGGTGCCCAGTGCAAATCGACCATCGCCGAGGTACGCGATCGCCTCCGTTTCAGCTTCGCGAGGAACTCCTTCCAACGGAAAGGTCTGCGTTTCGCCCGTGTCTCGGTCGATACGCAGGATCGCGCGCGTGCGTTCAGCAACGGACCACAGATCGCCGTCTGGACCTTCCGTCAAACCCGAGAGCCCTGGGAGTTCACTTTGAATCCGAGCGGTTGTCGGACGGAACTCTGCCTTCGGGCAGCCCGTGATCAACGAAGCGAGCAGCAGAAGGCGCAACGACAGAAAGCGCAGTGTATACGCAACTGAACTTCTCAGCGTCCGACATCCTTGGGGTGCAGACCATGGGTGCTAGGGTGTCGCCGGGCGTGGATCTCGACGGCCAACTGAATAACGTCTTTGGGCTCAAGGCATTTCGGCCTTGGCAGCGTGAAGCCATCGAGGCGTTGCTCAACGGGCAACGTCAGGTGCTCGTGGTGGCGCCGACCGGTGGTGGTAAATCGCTGACCTACCAGTTGCCCGCGACCCTGCTGAAGCGACCTACCGTGGTGATCTCACCCCTTATCGCGCTGATGGAAGATCAGGTGCGTGGCTTGGTCGATCGCGGTATCGACGCGACCTTTCTCGCCTCGACGCTAAGTCGTGACGAAGTGGACCGACGGCTTGCCGGGCTTCGCGAAGGCCGCAGCCAGCTCGTGTATGTCGCGCCCGAGCGATTGAAGAACCCGCGGGCGGTGGAGCAGCTTAAGGCGCTCAATCCCGAGTTGGTCGCCATTGACGAGGCGCACTGTATTTCGCAGTGGGGCCATGACTTTCGGCCCGACTATCTGCGTTTGGGCAAGTTGATTCAGCAGCTTTCGCCCAAACACGTGCTCGCGTGCACGGCGACCGCGACTCCCATCGTGCGCGAAGAGATCGTCAAGCAGCTGCACATCCCAGAAGCGAAAGTCATCCTGCAGGGATTCGCGCGGCCGAATCTGCACTTGGAAGCGGAACCGCTCGACTCATCCAAGCAACGTCGCGAAAGGATGCGCGAAGCGATTCGCGACGCATTGGGGCCCTCCGATGCTCCACGTGGCGGCGCGATTGTCTACGCGTCGACGCGTAAGAACGCGGAGAAGGCGGCAGCGGAGGTCGCGAAACTCGGGTACCGGAGTGCTGCCTATCACGCCGGACTTCACGCTGGAAAACGCGCGGAAGTGAATGAGTCGTTTGCACGTGGCGACCTCGATGTTGTGGCAGCCACGAACGCGTTTGGGATGGGCATTGATCGCGCAGACATTCGGTTGGTTGTGCATGTGCAAGCTCCCGGATCGATCGAGGCGTACTACCAAGAGGTCGGACGTGCCGGTCGTGATGGCGATCCTGCGTGGGGCTTGTTGATCAGCTCATCGGGTGATCTGGCGTTGCGTCGCCGGTTGATCGAGCGTGCGTGGATTCCTAACGCGGTCGTGGCCAAATCACGCGTGGACCAGCAGTGGAAACTCTTCTTGGATTTGATGCGTTACGTCGAGGCCGGGACCTGCCGGCACGACTACATCCTGCGCTACTTCGGCGATGAAGAAGAGTTGCTCGGTGGCTGTGGGCACTGCGACGTGTGCGCGCGACTCGAGAGCGAAGCCGGGCAGGGCGAGGTGTCCGAAGGCGATGCCAAAATCGTCCGGATTGCGCTCAGCGGGCTGGCTCGCGCGAAAGGCCGCGTGGGGATGAAGGCGGTCGCGGAGATGTTGGTGGGGAAGAACACCGCCAAGATGCGCCGAATGGGACTGAACCGATTGAGTACCTACGGGATGCTCAAGGAGCACGGCCTGGAGTGGGTGATGGCGCTTCTGCGTCGGATGGTCACGGCAGGGTGGGCCATGGTCACGCCCGACGACTTTCCGGTGGTGTATCTGACGCAAGCCGGTGCCGACGTGATGATGAGTAAGAAGCCGGTGCGCTTGCTCTTGCCCCCGAAGAAGCGCGTGCGTGCACGTCGCGACCGTAAGTCGTTGGTTGCGGCGGTGGATGCGACGCTGTTTGAGAAGTTGCGCAGCGTACGGTTGGAGCTCGCGCGCGCCGAAGGCGTTCCTGCGTACTTGATCTGTTCCGATCGCACGCTTGCGGCGCTTGCAGACAAACGACCGGACGACGAGAAGAGCCTTCGCGCGATCCACGGGATGGGTCCTGCCCGCGTGGCGTCCTATGGTCCGGCGTTTCTCAAGGCGTTGAGAGGGGCTCGATGAAGGTCAGCGCAGGACTTGTCATGGTGCGTGACTCCGAAGTCCTGCTGGTCCATCCCGGTGGACCCTTCTTCAAAAACAAAGACACTGGCGTGTGGTCGATTCCCAAAGGGCTCGTCGAGGCTGGCGAAGACTTGCTCGCCACCGCGCGTCGGGAGTTTGAAGAAGAGACGGGGTACCGCCCGCCGGACACGGGGTACGTGTCGCTCGGATTTGGAAAACAGTCTCGGAAGATCGTTCACGCTTGGGCGTTTCGAGGTGAGTGGGATCCCGCGACGCTCCAGAGCAACGAGTTCGAGATGGAGTGGCCGCGCGGCTCGGGCAAGATGCGGATGTTTCCGGAAGCCGACGCAGCGGAGTTTTTCAGCCTGGATCGTGCGCGGACCAAAGCGATCAAAGGCCAAGTCGGCCTGCTCGAGCGAGCGATCAAGCAGCTCGGTTGACGGTCTGCCAGGTCTCCCGGATCCTTAGTGTTCCCGTGCACGCCCGCGCAGTAACTAGCGTGCTCTGGGCCGTCGCGTTCGCGTTGGTGTTCGTCGACGGTGCAGGAGCAACTCCCGACGTTACGTCCACGGGATCGGCGCATTCTGCACAGCCGCAAACGACGCCCGTTGCGAACACGATCAATGTGGCGATGACCCCCGAAGGCGAGTGTCATTGCACCGAACCGCCGTCAACACCGGAACCGGCCCGCTCCGTGGGATGGCCGTGGCGTGGTCGATTGCGCAACGGAGTGCGTCTGCACGCATCCGACACGTTGCGTTTCATGAACGTCGACGTACCGCGTGGAAACTTCTATGGCACCTCGGCGTTGGTCGGTTTGCTCGAGCGCGTTGCACAGCGCGTGGACACCCTCATGCCAGGCGCACGTCTGAACGTCGGTGAACTCTCGAAGCGGGGCGGTGGAAATATCATCGGACACCGCTCGCATGAGAATGGTCGGGACGTCGATCTCGGGTTCTACATGAAGGACCAAGCCGGCATGCCGATCGAAACGCGGAGTTTCATCGACGTGAATCGTCAGGGGATTGGTCGTCTCAATGCGGAAGAGCGCATCTTCTTCGACGACGTACGGAACTGGTTGATGATCGAAACGCTGGTCACGGATCCCGAGGTGGTTGTGCAGCACGCGTTCACGCATCGGCACATTCGTCGGCGACTCTTGGATACGGGCGAACGACTTGGTGCGTCGGCCGAGCTCTTGGCGAAAGTGGAGCGAGTGGTGATCAGCCCCGGGGTGAGCCACCCGCATCGAAACCACTTTCACGTGCGGATTTACTGTGCCGCAGGCGATGTCCCGGAGTGCAAGGACCGAGGCCCCTACTGGCCGTGGCTGGCGACGAGTCATCCGTTTGCGCGGCGCATTGTGCCGCTGCCCGGTTGGCCGCCCTCCGAAGACTAGTTGCGCTGTCTCAATTTCGACTGCGATCGCGATTGCGACTGCGACTGCGATTGCGACTGCGATTGCGACTGCGATAGCGACTGCGATAGCGACCGAAATTGCGACCGAGATTGCGATAGCGATCGCGATAGCGATGGCGATGGCGATGGCGATGGCGATGGCGATTGCGACCGCGACGATGGCGACGGCGAGGTGCCGCCGGCGATAGTTCGCGGGACGGTGCTCGGATCTTGATCGCAGAGCACGACGAGCTTGGTTGTCCACACCGCGACTACGGCGTGGCGCGTTCGTCACGCTCATTCGGATCCCCTTTTCGATGGAGCAAGGGTATCGCTGCAACGCAGCGAGTTGCATGTCGCCGAACTGCGCAACGACCCTTCACGCCGTCGCCATCGCGCTTTCGCAGTCGTCGTAGTCGCTATCGCAATCGCCGTCGCAATCACCATCTCGGTCGCAATCGCAATCGCGGTCGCAATCGCAATCGCGGTCGCAATCGCAATCTCGGTCGCAATCGCAATCTCGGTCGCAATCGCCATCGCAGTCGCGGTCGCGGTCGCCATCGCCATCGCAGTCGCGGTCGCCATCGCAGTTGCCATCGCGATCGCAGTCACAGCGGCTAGTTTTGCTGGACCTGTGCGTTGCCTGAACGGTTCACCGCACCGCGAACCTGCGTTCCGTTGGTGGTGACGTTCGACGATCCGGACGCCATGATCGCGATTCGACCTTGAACGCTGCCGCCGTTGAGCGTGACGTTGGAACTGCCCGACGCCATCAACGCCGTCGCGTTCGAGCGCAACGTGCAGTTGTTGCAGACAACAGTGCAGCTTCCCGAGGCCATGATCGCGGGTCCCCGACCTCCGTCGAGCACCACGTTGCTACGAACCACGTTTTGGCTTCCGCGGCAGACGATGCTGTTTCCGGCCGGTTCGTTCATAGGAGTTGCGTTCGGGTTTCCTTGAGGTGCGCCGATCATCCCGAGACCGGGAATGCTCACGCCGTTGTCGTCGATTCGAATCGCCATAGATCCGGTCCCGATCACGACGCCATCGTCTCCGGCACGCACCTCGGTATTGCCAGCGCCGATGACCACGCCATTGTCATCCGCTTGGATGTCAGCGTTGCCTGCGCGGATCCGAGCGCCTTGCTCGTCGGCTTCAATCCGTGCGCCGCCGGCTTCGATCTGTGCTCCCTGGTTGTTCGCGACGATTTGGGTAGGTGACGTCTGCGGAGCTTGTTGGACTTCGACTGGCGGAGGCGGTTCGGAGCAGGCAAGGGCGAGAGGACACAAGATAAGACAAACACGCATGGGCAGATCTCCTTTGCGTGGGGGGAGTGCGAGTCTCGTGCCGCCTCAAAATGCCCCGCGTTGCCGTGGGTGTTGTGATCGTTGTGCACTGCGGTCGTGCACGTGCGGCACTACCGTGGGGCGGCTTCGACACGAGGCGCAGAGGCAGCGACTGAATTGAGTGGGAGACGTGAGGCTCGGAGTCCGCAGAGAAAAATTTGGCTCTCCGGTCTCCTAGCCTCGCGTCTCCCACTAAAAATGGTGACCGTTCTTCCGTACTCCCGAGCTTCGGATCCGCGAAGCGGAATGCTGCCCACGTTGCTCAGCGCGAATGCGATGGCCCGTTCGGGTACAGATCCGCCACAAGCGGGCCGTACCCGTTGTACGCCTCGGTCGGTACACGATAGCCCGTTCCCAGCATCCGATGATGGGCTTGCGACCAACGTGGATGCGGTCGCTGGGGATCGACGTTTGCGTAAAACCCGTACTCCCGCGGCTCGAGTCGGTTCCAAAACGTATCGGGCTTCTGCTGCACCACTTCGATGCGCGCGATGCTCTTGATGCTCTTGAACCCGTACTTCCACGGAACGACAAGGCGCACGGGCGCGCCATGTTGCGGCGGCAGTTCTCTTCCGTACATGCCGAGCGCCAAGAAGGTCAGATCGTGCATAGCCTCATCCATGCGCAATGCTTCGAAGTAGGGCCACGGATACCAGGGTTGCGACTCCACGCCTGGCAGCGATGCATCGTCCACACTCCAAAATCGGACGAAGTGCGCGTCGCGATGTGGTTGCACCTGGTCGAGTAGCGCGTGCAGTGGAAAGCCGGTCCAAGGCACGACCATCGCCCATGCCTCCACGCATCGAAATCTCAGCACGCGTTCCTCGAGCGCGAAACGACGCAAGTCATCGATGTCGAACGTGCGAGGATTGTGTACGAGTCCGTCGATCCGAACCGACCAGGGATCGATCTGAAGATGGCCCGCGAGTTCATGTGCGCGCTCTTTGTCGGGACTGAGTTCGTAGAAGTTGTTGTAGCGGTGCGCGACGGACGCTGGTGTGATCGGTCGCGATACCCGGTACGCGTCGTTGGGCGTGGCGCTCAACTCCTCGCGCGGCGTCACAAGGGGCGGCTGTTCACGACATCCAACCAGACCCGCAGCGACCATGCCGGCGACAAACTCTCGTCGTCGCAGGAACACTCGCTCGGGTGTCACGCGTTCGGCCACGGGGTCTATATGCCCTGATCGGAAAGGCGTTATCGATCCTCGATGCCGAAAGCGTGAAACCCCCGCGAGAAAGCGCTACATCCACTCGGTGTCTTCGCCGGTCCCGCTCCTGATCGCAGCGCTCGTGCTCAGCCCATGTGGCGCGAGCGAGCCCGCGGAGACCCCACCGGCTGAGGGCGGTGAGGTTCCCACGCAAGTTGCCGAGCAGCCGGTTGCCGAGGTGCACGAAGAACCCGTTGTCGAGGAACCGCCTCCGACGCCGGATCCCGCACTTGCGATTCGTCTTCCGCGCGTGCACTCGCGATTAACGCCTGATGTGGTCCGCGGGCTTCGCGAGTTGGTCGCGGCAGGCAACCGCACCGAAAACGTGTTTGCCAAGATGGGTGGCTCGAGCATTGAGAGCCGCGCGTTTCTTCATTGCCTGGCACGCGATCGGAACATCGATCTCGGCGGTCGTGACGAGTTGGTTCCGACGTTGGAGTACTTCCGCGAAGGGGATGTGCCGGGAGGCAATTCGTTTAGTCGCGGCAGCATCGCGGCACGCAAAGGATGGTCGGTCCGCCATGGACTGACGGGGCGACCCTCACGCGTGATTCAAGAGATTCGCGAAACGTCTGCGCGTTACGCGTTGGTATTCTTCGGTGGGAACGACGTGCAAGCGCGCAATCCGATGCGTTTCGGTGAACGACTCGAGCAGCTCATCGACAGCGTTGTCCCGCGCGGTGTCATTCCGGTGCTCGGCGCGACGACTCCACGCGGTGACGACGAAGAGATGGACGCGTGGGCGCGCAAGTACAACCGCGTGAGTCGAGGGATCGCACTGGCGCGCGGCTTTCCGTACATCGACTTTTACTTGGCGCTCGAGGAGCTCCCCAACCGCGGACTCGCGGGGGATGGCGTGCACTCCAACGTGCTGCGCGACGGTGGCCGACCACGTGCGTGTGTGTTCACGGAGCCAGGCCTCGAACGCGGCATGAACATGCGAAACCTGCGGACGCTGGAAAGCCTGCATCGGTTGAGACAAGCGATGGCGGGCGAAGCACCGGATCCAGCGCCCGAAGCGATTTATGGCGAAGGCAGCGCGGAAACGCCGACGCGGATTCCGAGTCTGCCGCATGCCGAACATGTTGCGGCGAGCACGCTCACGAGTTCGATCGCCAGCTACTCCTGTGGTGACGAAGAGCCAGTCGAGCGCCCCGGTGGGGATCGTGTGTACCGACTTCGTCTCGAAGAGGCGCGCACCGTATGGGTGGGTGCGCTCTCACGACGCGGTCGAGCCCGTGTTTACCTGCTCGATGAAGCGCAGTCTTGCGTGAGTGGCGGCGACGATGAACTCGAGGTCGAGCTTCAACCTGGAGTCCATCACATTGCGGTGGAGCTCGATCCCGATCGTGAAGATGCGACGTTGACGACGATCTTTCACGGCGTGTCTGTCACCGGCGAGGAAGACTAATGGGCTTGATTGGCGACGTGGCGATGTTTGCGCCGAGTTACATCCGGCTGGGTGCAGGGTTTATCGTCGGGAAGCTGGGTCCGCGTCCCGACAAACCGATCATCATCTACGAGTTCGAGGGATGTCCCTTTTGTCGCCGCGTTCGCGAGGCGCTGAGCCAACTGGACTTGGAAGCGGAGATTCGTCCGTGCCCCAAGAGCGGAACCCGGTTTCGTCCGGAAGCGGTCGAGCGCAGCGGCAAGCGGTCGTTCCCGTTCATGATCGATCCGAACACGGGCATCGAGATGCTCGAGAGCGCGGACATCATCCGGTACCTGTACGAACACTACGGTCGTTCGAAGCCCTCACCCTTGCTTGTCGGACCGCTCTTTGCGACGTCGCACGTGGCTTCGATCGTGCGGATGCGAGTCGACACCGCACGCGTCAGCCGACGGCCTGAAAAGTTGCTGCATCTGTGGTCGTTTGAGGCGTCTCCGTACTGTCGTCGGGTCCGCGAAGTGTTGTGCGAGCTGGAGCTGCCCTACCACCTTCACAACGTGGCAAAGCGGAGTCCCAGTCGGCCTGCATTCCTTGCGCGCTCGGGGATGATTCAGGTGCCTTACCTCGAGGACCCGAACACAGACACGAAGATGTTCGAGTCACGCGACATTGCGGACTACCTGAAACGGACGTACGCAGCCTGATGGCTTTGGATCCGGATTTCGTCGCCGACTGTCCATACGGACCGGGCGGGTTGCTGATCGACGACGTGATGCAGGTCGACACCGAGGCGAGCCGCGTGGTGGTGCGCATGCCGACGCACGCCGACCTTCCTTTGACGCGTGAGCAGCGCGCACATCCGGTTCGACACCCACGTCATGTGAGTGGCGGTTTGATGGTGCACATGACTGGGATGGTGGGGTTTGTCCACGCCTACCACGTGTTGGGGCTCCGCCACTCGGAGGGCTGGATCGGGTATGGCGGTCGCATCTACAAGGCGCGCTACTTGGCTCTGGCCGAGCCGGGAGAACCACTGATCTTGGAAGGCACGGCGACCAAAGTGCGACGTGGTGCCAAGAAGATCTTTGTCCGTTACGAGTTTCGGTTCACTCAGGGCGACGAGGTTGTCTACGACAGCGAGCAAGCGGCAATTTGGATGAAGATCGATGAAGCAGGCGTCGCAGAGAGCGAGCAGTCGTGATTCACACCGAGAGTTTTGAAGTTCGAACACGTGGGCGCGGTACGCACGAGATCACGCGCGACGTGCAGCGGATTGTGGGCGAGGCCGAGATGGACGCGGGCTTGTGCACCGTATTCGTTCATCACACGAGCGCGTCGCTCACCATCAACGAGAACGCGGATCCGGATGTGCAGCGTGACTTGGATGCGTTCTTCGCGCGGCTCGTTCCTGATGGAGATCCGCTCTTCATCCATACAGCCGAAGGTCCGGACGACATGCCGAGTCACGTGCGGAGTGCGTTGACACAGACGTCGTTGGGCATCCCCGTTGCGCGCGGTCGATGCGACCTTGGAACCTGGCAGGGAATCTACCTGTGGGAACACCGGCATCGCCCGCATCGTCGACGAGTGACGGTGACGATCGTCGGCCAGTAGGTTCTCTACGATTCGCTACACAACGACCACGGAAGCGACGACGACCGGTCGCTACGCTGGTCTCGATGAAACGCCACCTTTCGAATGCTCTGCTTTCGGTCCTCTGCCTCTGGACCGCGTGTGACGACTCGAACGCTGTAAACCCGGATGCTGGATCTTCAGATGTGGCGGAGACCGACGCCGATACACCGGACGCCTTGGAAACCCGTGGGCCGTTGGAACTATCTGCCAATCTCTGTGAAGACCCGGCGAACATGGATGTGCTGCTGGCTTCGCCGACATTCAACGCCATTCGGTCGGACGGAGGGTTCAATACCGAGCAGCTGGAGCGAATGATCGCTGCGCCGAGTGAGGGACCCTTCTACATGTTCAACCTCATCCGGTTTCGCGAGCAGGCCGTGTACGCGGATGGTCGCGAGACGGAACGAACGGGGCGCGAAGCCAACGCACTTTACAGCCCGATCGAGTTCTTGACCGCGATTGGTGCGCGCATCGTGTTCAACACCGACGTGGACGAGAAAGTCGATGGGGACGATGACGTGGTGTGGGAGTCGATTGCGATCGTCGAGTATCCGTGTCCGATTGCGTTCTTTGCCATGGCGACCAACCCGGCCTTCATGGAGCGACTCGAGCATAAGGACGCCGCCGTCGAAACAACGTTCATCATGGTTACCGAGCTGCAGGACTCACCACTCCCGGATGGGTTTGAGCCGCCCGAGAGCAGCTACACCACCGACGAAGATCCAGTCTTCGAGATCGTTCACGTCCATGACTTTCACGAAATCGCGCAATACGAAGACGATGTCGACGAGCCTGAGCGCAGCGGACAAGCCGCGTTCGACCTCTACACGGCCGCCGGGAACGAGGTGTCGACCGAAGTCGGTGTCTGGCCCACGGCTCGCTTCGTCGTGCAAGGCGTGCTTGCCGGTGACGATCGGAGCTGGGATGAAGTCCGCATTCTTCGGATGCCCAGTCGCGCAGGGTTCCAGGTGGTGCTCGACGACGAAACGCGTCGCGCGGCGACGTATCATCGCACCGCCTCCATTGCGCATAACTACTCGCTGATCACATATCCCTCGATCAACGCGATCCCCGGTGCGCCCGGAGGGGAGGGTGGCCTGGAAGTGACCGAGGACGGAACCGGTGCGTTGTGCTCGACCGACGACGATTGCCCTGGTGGTGGTGTCGACACATGTCTGCTCGCCACGGGCTCAACCGGATTTTGCACCCGCGAGGGTTGCGGCGCAGGTGAATGCCAAGGTTCCTACACATGCTGCCGTGAGTGCGCTGACTTCGTGGCGCCGATGCTCCCCTTTGAAGGCTCAGCGTGTTTGCCCGCCACTGCCGCGGAGCAACTCAGCGCTGCTCCCGCCTCGTGCACCTGCGACTGAAGCATCTTCTGGTGCTTCGGCTTCGGTGGGTCTGGCTCCCACGCGATATTCCAGTGCCGCTTCCAGTACGAACGCGTTGTCCGGTTCCAAGGAATCGATCTCCTCGTCCCCGTCGAAGAAGTCGAATCGACGAAACACCGTTCGTGCACCGGTGAGCGAAAACCACAGACCTTTCGTGATTCGCACGCTTGCCGTGATGCCCGCACGAAGCGAGGACACACGCACGCCATCGATGGTTGTCGCGTTGTTGATGGCGTAGCTGTTGCCCCGAAGTTGAGCCGAGAGTCCGAGCTCCACCCGATCGCCAATGCGGAGCAGAATCGCAAGTGACTGTGGCAGCGCAATCCGCAGCCGGAAGTAGTCCACGGGAAGCCAGTCCACGAGAATCACGGGTAGCGGAAGGAGGCTTCCGAGGTTGTAGTTCGCGGCAAGTCCGAAGCCGAAACTGAAGCGCTGGTGCGGCTGGTACTGTGCAGCGAGTTGAAGCGTGGCGCGCAGATGGCGTTCGTCGACGTCCGAGAAATCGGTCGCGAGTTGGAACGCCCCGCCAAATGAGAGCCGCCATCGCTCGTTCAACGAGACGAGGGTGGTCAGGTTGACTCCCAGTTCATGAATGTCGTCCGGAACACGACCACCACCCTCGGTACGTGGCATCGTGACCCCGTAACTCAGTCCTGGGATCACAATGGCTTTGGACCCCGGCACGCGGATTGGAAAACCCCCGTGGACACGCAGTGTGCGGATGCGCAGTTCGGTGTTTACGCCAGGCGTGTCAGGGGCGACCTCCGCCGGAAACGTCTCCTCGTACGCGACCGATGCGATCGTGCTTTGTGCATATGCGTTCGATGCAAGCAGCGACAACGCGACGATGATTCGAAAAGTCACACATTAGCTTTGCACGATGACGCAACGACATCGTGTAGCGAAACGTAGCGACTGGGTTCTAGAGGGCGTGGTTCGCCGCGAGCAGTTTCGCCTTCAGACGAAGTCGGCCTCGGTGAAGCATCACGCGCAGTGCACCGCGGCTCACACCCATTTCGGTCGCCGCTTCGTCGCGCTCGAGACCACGCACGTCGACCAGTTCGACGGCTTCTCGTTCGCGTTTCGGCAGCGCCGGAAGCTCTTTGCGGACCATTGCGATCGCCTTCGCGTCGTCGAGTCGCTCACGCAGCGCATCACCAGGAGGCGTGTGATGCTCCTCGAACGACGTGGTCGGACGGCTACGACGGTGGTGGTCGACGATCTTGCGTCGCAGGATGCTCACCAGCCAGGTCTTGAGCGACGAGCGCCCCGCGAAGCCGCCGATGCCCTTGTGGGCGGCCAGCCATGTCTCCTGGACCAAGTCATGGGCCAGTTCGTCCTTACCCACGCGTTGCTTGGCATAGCGGAAGAGCATCGGCTCCAGGTCTCGAATCGTCGCCTCGTTCAGTGTCGCTTCCGTCGCTTCCGCCATGTCCGCCTCTCAGGTTTTGGACCAGTCAGTCCAAATATATTTGAGACCAATCGGTCCAGACGTCAAGAGATTTATGGACTGCTCGTTCCAAAAGCAACCCTCTCCAGCCCAATCTAGGCGCAAAACCCTGTTGCGATAGGGGAACTTCACACTTCTTTACGTAGGAAACAGCGATGCACGCCTTTTTTGAAGCTGAATCGAGCGAAGCCCTCCAGGCCGCTCTCGCCGAGATCGAGCGACTGGACGTTCTCGAGCACCTCACCGGCTGGGAGCAGTTCAAGACGTGGCAGCGGCTAGAGCTTCCTGTCCCACTCACGCATCCACGGGTTCCTGGGTCGGAGATCCGCTGGGTTCCGATTCCACCTGCTTCGTCGTGGCCGAAGGAGGCTGGGATCGACGGCAAGCCCCGCATCGCCCGTCTGGTAAGCGCGATGCTGCGGCTTGGTCGGCGGCATTTGGAAGTGAAAGTTGGCGAGCGGCCAGGTTCAGAGCTGCTGCAGCGGAGCCTCGACCGCTACGTCGCCGCTGCGCACGGTGTGGACGTCCCGTCGTTTGAACCGCGCGAATGGGAGCCCTGGGAGCCCTACTACGACGAGGCGGAGGAGCTGCGTGCGCTTTCGTGTCGTTGGGATGCCGACGCAGTGCTCGTCGAGTTGAGTGACGGACGGTGGTTTCGGCTCGATGACGAGGTCAGCCCAGTCGACGCTCCCATCGACGACTGGTGCTTTCTGGAAGCGTTGGAACGTTCGCTGCTGCAAAACCAAGACGGCATCCACCTACTCATGGAGGTGCTCGACTACCCGGTCGTCAGCGAGCCCTCGCAGGATCGTCGTTGGCTGTGGGCGACAGACAAACACGGCAACGGAGCGATCTATGACACGCGTGATGGGTTGGTCGCCGCCTCTGCTCCTTTCTTGCCCGACGAACCCACGCGGATCTTGCACCGTGATGGGACGCTCACACACGTGCCGACGATCGACGCGATTGACGCCATCGAGGACGAAGAAGCTGCCGAACAAGCGGATGCCGAGCGTGAGGAGATGCTCGAAGCACTCTACGCGTCACTCCCAGAGCAGGCATCAGCGTTGAGTGTCGTGCACCAGAGCGACGCGCCAGCACGGATCGAAGGGCTCTACCGTGGAGTGTTCTCCACAGGCCTGATGATCGCGTTCGCCTACGACGCGGCTGCGTTCAACGCGCAAGGGGATCGCATCGCGCTGGTCGATGCGAACACGTTGCTCGTTGTTCGACTTGGGGAAACGCCCACGATTGAGCGAGAGCTCACATGGCAGGCGGACAACGCGGTGCGCTGATACACGCGAAGATCTCGTCCGAGCACTCGCGCATGATGCACTCGAGCGGGTCTCCACCGCCTCCAGCACACGTGAAGGCCTCGGAGATGGCGCAGTTGACGACCTGGTCCACGAAGAACCGGACGTCGGCACACGCTCGCGCCACGCAGTCGGTGATGCAGGTGAACGAGAAGTCGGGGATCCCGCCACCGCCGAACTCGAAGCAGCCGAACGTACAGGTCACGACCTCGATGCAGGTCACGCCGGGACAGCCACCGCAGTCACCAGGGCAGTTCACGCAGGTTTCGAACTCGTCTTCCTCGCAGACCCCGTTGCCGCAGAAGCTGCAGACACCGCAATCGGTCTCACAGCTCGCGCAATCCTCCGGGCTTCGGCATCGGCCGTCGCCACAACCGGGGCAGATCCCGCAGTCGTCGGGACACGTGCTGCAGTTCTCGATACCGGGCGTGCAGGTGCCGTCACCACATGCAGGGCAAGGATCGCAGTCGGCGGCACAGGTCAGGCAGTCCTCGCCGTCTTCCGCCCGGCAGAACCCGTCACCACAGGTTTCGCACGCGCCGCAGTCGCCCGGGCATGACGCACAGGTCTCGGTGCCGTTGCAACGGAAGTCGCCGCAGGTCTCGCACAGACCGCAGTCGATCGGGCAGGAGCTGCAGCTTTCGCTGGGCGCGCACAGCCCGTTTCCGCACGTCTCGCAAAGCCCGCAATCCTCGGGGCATGTGCCACAGGTCTCGCTCATCGAGCACTCTGCGTCGCCGCATCGCTCGCAGCGGCCGCAGTCGACCGAGCAGCTAAAGCAGTCTTCCGAATCGGAGCATTCGCCGTCGCCGCAGAACTCGCAAAGCCCGCAATCGTCGGGGCAACTCGCGCAGTTCTCACCGCCGCCGCACACGCCGTTTCCGCAGGTTTCGCAGACACCACAATCCGCGGCGCAGCTCGCGCAGTTCTCGTCGGCGCTGCACACACCATCGCCGCACTCCATGCAGAAGCCACAGTCCGGTGCGCAGGTGCCGCAGCTCTCTGGCGGCGTGCACGCGCCGTCACCGCACGTTTCGCAACGACCACAGTCTTCTTCGCAACTCGCACAGCTCTCTTCCGGAGCACAGCGTCCGTCACCACAACCAGGACATGCGCCGCAGTCTTCGGGACACGTGTCGCAGATCTCGCCGACGTCTCCGTCGCAGAATCCATCGCCACAGTCGCGGCAGAACCCGCAGTCTTCAGGACAGAACGTGCAGTCCTCCGAGAGCGAGCAGAGTCCGTCGCCGCACACGTCCGGGCACTCGCCGCAATCCACCGCGCACGTCGCGCAGGTCTCGAACTCGCTGCAGAGTCCGTCGCCGCAACCACCGCCACCGTCACCCGGCGGTACATCCACCGTAGCGTCCGAGGTTCCACCGTCTCGGAAGTCGACACCGATGGTCGAACGACCACAGGCCGAGAGCATGACGAGACCAGCGAAAAGAACCGAAAAGGTGAAGGAAGTACGGCAGCGCATCACGCGGGCAAGATACCCGATCGCAGGTGCTTTGGCTTGCATCTGGTAGTTGTTTCGCGGGGATGCGAGCGGGCTCGCAGCGTGATTCAGCTCACGCTTCGGCGGACGTATTTCGTCGCTCGCGAAGCACCAAGATGGCCGGAACAGTCAGCAGAGCCGCGAACACGCAGGTCACCTCGCTGATCGCCATCGCCAGACCAAACGAGTTCAGCGCCAGGTTCGAGCTCGCGTAGAGGCTGATGTACCCAATGATCGTGGTCAGCGAGCAGAGCACGACGGCGCCGCCGGTTTCGCGAACGGCACTCAGCACAGAGTTGCCGGCCGCCTCTTCGATGCCGAATCGCCGCATCACGTTCACGCCGTAGTCGACGCCGTTGCCAAAGGTGATGGGGAAGGCGACGAAGTTCAGGAAGTTCAGCCGCATTCCGAGAAGCGCCATCAAGCCGCCCATCCACAAGATGCCCAGCAGCAGCGAGCCGACGGTCAGCAGTCGGTCGCGAAGCCGTCGGAACGCGAAGAGCACCAAGAAGAACGTCGCAAGGAACGACGCACCGATCGCCAAAGGTCCGTCGACACCGATCGCTTCGATGATGTCGGCAAAGACCATCGCACGCCCGGCCAAGGGAGGGTTGCTTCCGTCGGCCAGTTCCACTTCGCGCAGTGCGTGAGACCACTCCACCAGGTAGCGGCCGTTCCACATGCTTTCGCCGTCGCGCTTTTCAATCACCACGATGCGCCCGCGCGTTCCATCGCGCTCGCTGAAGGGGCGCGCAATGTCGTCGGGCAAGTCCTCGACGGAGACAACGGCCAAGTCTTCTGGGGGAATGTGCTCGTCGATACGCGTTTGTTGTTCTTCGCTCGCGTGTTCGCGCGCTTCGATCATCAGCTCGCGCAGTTCCTGAAGAACAGGAAGCTTGGGCTCTTGGTCGGGTGGCAAGAGATCGGAGATCGAACGCACGCCGCCCCAAGGGGCGCCTTCTTCGGCGAGGCGTCGCAGCTCGGTCACGTAGGGTTCAACGTGCGCCAAGTCATCGGTGACCGCGACGACGCGTTTGCCCTGGCGCGTCGAGTCCAGCATCCGACTGACCCGTCCGTTGAGGCGGCGCGCTGTGCTTTCGTCGTCGTCACGCTCGGATCGGAGCTTCTTGAAGTCGTACTCGATCGGATCCCAGCCGGTCGTGACCGCGTACGCGCCGAAGCCCAACACCGTCACGGTGAGCAACGCGCTGGTGACCAAGACCAGGGTGGGGCGCTTGTCGACCAAGAAGCCCAGCAACCGGCCGTACAGAGGCGGTCGCGCCGATTCGAGTTTGAGCGGTCGCCAACGTTCGTAGAGCGCGCAAAGAGCAGGCAGGAGCAGGTAGGCCGAGAGCCAGGCGAACACCATGCCGACGCCGCCGATGATTCCGAAGTCGCGGAAGCCGCGGAAGTCGGTGAGCACCAACGAGCCGTACGCAAGTCCTGCCGCAAGCGAGGCGACCAATGTAGCGATCCACGTCCCGCGATGGGCTTCGGCGATGCCTTCCCGAACATCCGCGCCGCCGCGTCGCGCTTCGAAGTAGCGGGCCAGCCATATGATGTTCGGATTAACCCCGTTTCCGATCACGATGCTTCCCAGGAAGATCGTGCTGGTGTTTAGGTAGTCGACGGCGACTTCGCCCACGCCAAACGCCATGACAACCGGGGGGATCAAGGCGAGTCCGAGGAGAACCACGCTGCGTGGTCGACGGAAGAACACGAGGATGGCGCCGAACACGAGAACGATCGTGATCGACACTGCGGTGATCATTTCGCTCGCGAGCGCTTGGTGTTCCTGCGACGAGATGATCAGGCTTCCCGCGTAGTCCAGGTGCAAGTCGTCGGCGTAGCTACTGGGGTTGAGATCGTTTGCTGCCGTATCGATGGAATCGAGGAGTCCGCGCACGCCGGAGACGTCGCCGCCTTTGAGGTTGGTGCGGACAAAGATGACGGTTAGATCCCGATCCGGGTGCACGAAGAACCCACCGGGATAGCGCTCGAGTTGTTCGCGTCCTTCGGCGGCTTTGGACTCAAAGCGTTCCACCACCTCTTCGATGGTTGGCGGTTCCTCGTCGTCGAGTCGCACAAAGAACGGGTTGGCGTCGGCACGTTCGAACTCGATGCGGTCTTCGAGCGCGTTGCGCGCAAACTCCAGGTCTTCGAGCTCGGCGTAGAAGTGGCGATGTTCACGAACGAACCGTTCGTAGGGTTCGACCGACCACTCCACGGCTCGCACCGTTTCGGAATCGAGTGCTTCCAAACTCGGCGCGAGGTCCCGCACGAAGCGTTGCATCGCGTCGAGGTCTTCGGACTGCACCGCCACAACAAGCGTTTGAAGACCGCCGATTCGGTTCCGCAGTCGCTCGAGATCCAGCACGCTGGGTTTGTCGGTCGGCAGCAGCGCTTCGAAGCGGCTGTCGAGACCCAGCTGCATCACCAACGGGATGGCGGCCGCACCGAGCAGGTACGCGGCGAGAACGATGCTCCCGGCACGCCGGGTCTGGACTTCCGCAAGCTTCATCCGCCGCGGACAGGTCCTAGCGCTCGTGTGCCCTTACGCGCAACCCATGCTTCAAGCCCAGGGTGATTTGGGGGTTCGGCACAATGGGATGCCCAGGAACCAAATCAAAGGTGCGGTGCTGCGCGATCATCGCGAGCACCAGGGTGGACTCGAGGTAAGCGAACGCTTCGCCAACGCACTTTCGCGGTCCGCCACCGAACGGAAAAAACGCGAAGGGAGGCAACGCACCTGGCTTGGACAGGTGCTCCCAGCGATCGGGGTCGAAGCCCTCGGGGTTGTCCCAGAGGTCGGGTCGCCGGTGCGTCACGTAGGGACTGAGCAGCGTGATTGTGCCTGGTGGCATCCGCTCACCACCGAGCTCGTGATCGACGATCGAAATTCGACCGGTGGTCCACGCAGGTGGCGAGAGCCGCAGCGACTCGTCGAGAACCCAACGCGTGTAGGTCAGCTTGGCGACGTCTTCGAACTCCGGTTCCCGACCGCCAAGCACCGCGTCGACCTCCGCTTGAAGTGTGCGCATCACGTCGGGGTGCTTGCTCAGATACATGATGGTCCACGCCAATCCGTTGGCGGTGGTTTCGTGTCCTGCGCCGAGCAGCGTCAGCAACTCGTCCCGGATCTGTCGGTCGGGAAGCGGGTTGCCATCTTCATCGCGACTCTCGATCAGCATCGAGAGCACGTCGTCGCTGGGGTTGCGCCGCTTTTCGGCAATCAGGCGAAACGCGATCTCGTCCATCACTGCGTTTGCGCGGCGAATCAGTCGGTTGCGTGGCGTGGGGACAAAACGCGGAAGTTCGACGTACGCGCCAATCGCTGCTTCGGCGTAGCGCTGCCCTGCATCGATCGCGTCGCCAATCGCTTGTGCGTCGCGCCCTGTTCGAACACCCAAGAGAGTTTCACTCACGATGCGCAGCGTCAGATGCATCATCGCTTCGCGCGCGTCGAACTCGCCCGTCCAGTTGTCCATCGACTCGCGCGTGAAGCGCACGATGTCTTGTGCGAACGACTTGAGTCGACGTCGATGAAACGCGGGCTGCACGATGCGACGGTGCTTGCGCCAGTGTTCGCCTTCGGTGGTGAGAATCCCGCGTCCGAGGAACACCGCCATCGCTTCGTACACGCGAGTGATGCGGGTGTAGCGTTTGGCGTTGGAGCGAAACACTTCTTCCAAGAGTGCGGGGTCGGACACCACGTAACCGCGTATGGGTCCCAAGTGCAGTGGTGCCATCCCGCCGTGCTCCCGGGCGAGACGCGTGATGAGCTGCAAGGGGTCGCGCTGCATCGCGAGTGCGTGTCCCACCAGCGGCAAATCCGGCACGGGTCGGTCAACGGGAAGGACCACGGAGCGCATGCGTTCGAGCACGCCTCAGGGTAGCGCGCAGACGACGCCGGCTCTACGGTGCTGGAGTTGGACAAGCGAGAGAAGATCGTGGCGGCTCGAATGCGCTTGCGAGAGCGCTTCGAAGCGAAGATGGCGCAAACCCCAGCGCAGTCGGATGACAAACCGATGGGTAGCGGCCCGGCCAATCGACACGGCATGCCCAAGCTGCCTCCGGGTCAGGTGCTGGCCACTGGGTGGCCTGTGTTGGATCTCGGGATGAAGCCGGTGATCGAGCCCGAGGACTGGAAGCTCGAGCTCAAGGGCGCATGCGACAACCCCATGACGCTCACGTGGGACGACCTGCAGTCGCTGGAGCAAGTCGACGACGTGAGCGACTTCCACTGCGTGACGACGTGGTCGAAGATGGATGTGCCTTGGCGAGGCGTGCGCTTCGCTGACATTGCGGCGCTCGCCGAAGTTCGCGACGACGCGCGCCACATCCTGTGTCACGGCTACGACGGGTACACGACGAACGTGCCTTTGGTCGAAGCGATGAAGCCCGACGTGCTCTTGGCGCATGGGGTGTTTGGTGATGCGCTTTCGATCGAGCACGGCGGTCCGGTTCGAATGATCACGCCGCAGCTCTACGCGTGGAAGGGCGCGAAGTGGATCTCGAAGATCGAATTTCTCGTCGACGACGTGAAGGGTTTCTGGGAAGAGCGCGGCTACTCCAACAGCGCACATCCCTGGCGTAACGACCGCTACAGCTAGTGTCTTCGCATTCCGCGAAAGAGCTGATCTCCCATCGCCCGGTTTCCGAAGGGCGGATCGAAGCGACGTTTGTGCTGGCGTGTGGTTGTCGCGTGACGCGCGAAATGCGCGCCGACCGCGTTCAAGAAATCGTGGGTGGTGGCGAACTGCTTGTCGGCAAGTTCCCCTGTCCCGAAGGCCATCCCGTCGGCCACGGGCGCTAGCAAGGGGCAAACTCTAGTTCGCGAGCGCTTCTTTCACACGCTTGACCAACCAGTCGACTTCGAACTCGTGCCGTGAGTCGTAGAGCACAACCTGTTCGTCGTCGCTGATCAGAACCGCTTGGTGTTTACCGTCCACCTCGCGCGTTTGAACCTCCACGCGAGCCCGTGGAAACGAGCGCTCAGCCTCTCCTTCGGAGAACGCGAGCTTGTCCGCATCGATTCGTAGATGGGCTTCCTGGTGTTCTTTGGCCGACGCAAAACGACGAAACGAAACTTTGGAGAGATAGTAGAGAATGTAAAAGACCAGAACTGCGCCGCAGGCGAGGTTGGCCCACCAGGGGACAGACTCTTTGAAGTAACTCAACGTCATCATCGTGATGACGATGATCGCGAGCACCATGAGTCGTTCGAGATCGTCGCTTGAGTACTGACTCTGCGCGTCGCTCCAATGAATCTCGTGCACCTTCTGCGCGGCGGACTCGCGAAACGACCCTTCTCCTGGACGTGCCTCGTGCTGGACGCGAACGCGAAAGGGTCCGAGCTCGGTCCACTCACCCACACACGAAGTCTACTTCCCGGCGTGGCTCGCTTCCGGTAATTCAGCGGCATGCGCTTTCTGCACCCTGAACGCGATTCCCTGCTCGAGCTGGCGCTCGAGGATGTCTTCATTGTCCCGGACTACTTTGACGGTGGCTCGCGACTCGAAGTCGACCTCACGCCCGATGACTTTCCGGGAGGGTCGCAACCGATCGTGTCTGCCAACATGAACGCGGTCACCGGTAAGCGCATGGCCGAAACGATGGCGCGCTACGGCGGGTTGGGGATCCTGCCGCAAGACATGGCGCTCGACACGGTGGAACGAATCGTCGCGCACATCCACGCCGCGGACGTTCGCTTCGACACCGCGCTCACGGTGACCAAAGGCGCAACGATCCGGGATGTTCAAGGGATCATTCGCAAGCGTGCCCACGACATGGTCGTCATTGTGGATGAGCACCGTCGGCCGCTGGGCATCGTCACAGCAACGGATTTGCGCGACCGGGATCAGTACACGCCCATCGAACGCGTGATGTCGACGGAGATGGTCGTGCTCAAGCACGATGTGAACAACGAGAACGCGTACGACACCATGTTGCGTGCTCGCGTGAAGGCGGCACCGGTGGTGGATGCCGAAGGGGTGCTCGTCGGAATTCTCGGGCGCGAGGATGCGGTTCGCTACGAGTTGCTCCGGCCGAACACCGACGACGAAGGGCGTCTGATGGTGGGCGCTGCGATCGGGATTTCCCGGGAGAGTCCGAAGCGTGCGGCGGCACTCGCGTCGATGGGTGTGGGCTGCATCGTCGTCGACACCGCGCACGGACATCAGAAACGCATGATGGAGTCGCTGGTTGCCGTGAAAGATGCCGTTGGCGAGAGAATCCCAATTGTTGCCGGCAACGTGTGCACCGCAGCTGGGACCGTGGCGCTGATCGAAGCGGGTGCGGACATTGTGAAGGTCAACGTGGGACCCGGCGCGATGTGCACGACGCGCATGCAGACTGGGGTGGGACGTCCATCGTTCACCTCTGTCCTCGGGTGCGCGCGCAAAGCACACGAGATGGGACGCAAAGTGTGGGCGGATGGTGGTGTGAAGCATCCGCGGGATGCGGCGCTTTACCTTGCGGCTGGAGCGTCGCGTGTGATGGTCGGCACTGCGCTGGCCGGCACGTTCGAGAGCCCGGGCGACATGAAGCAAGATCACACGGGGCGGTTGTACAAAGAGAACTACGGAATGGCTTCGGCGCGCGCCGTGAGTGATCGAACCGAAACCGAGACGCCCTTCACTCGAGCGAAGAAGGGTTTCTTCCGCGAAGGCATCAGTACGAGTCGTATCTACCTACGCGAAGGATTTGCGTCAGTGGGCGCCATCGTTGTCGACATGCTTGCGGGTATGCAGAGCGCATGCACGTACGTTGGGGCGACCGACTTGGAGACGTTTCGAAAGCAGGCGGTGATCGGGGTGCAGACGCCGCATGGCTATGGCGAAGGCACGCCGCACGGTAGGGTGCGCGAGTGACGATCCGAACGATTGCTGTGTTGGTGCTTCTTGGTTGTGGCAGTGAAGCTGCGTCTGAACCCGAGCCGAGCGCGGGTGCGGAAACGCCGAGCGAGGCTGCAACACCGGAGTCTGGAGACGAAACGCCGTTTGGATTGATGAACGGCGCCAACCCAATCGATGGTGTGTACACGTCTGGGCAACCGACCGTGGCCAACTTGGAAGCGGCGTACGCGGCGGGTGTTCGTACGGTGATCTCGCTTCGTGCTGAAGACGAGCCGGGCCAGGAAGAAGAACTCGCCACGATCGAACGCTTGGGGATGCGCTTCGAACGCCTGACCGTTCGTCCGCCTGAGGATGTGACGGCCGACAACGCTCAGGCGCTGGAGGCGCTCATGGCCGACGTGAGCAACGATGGTGAGACGCTTGTTCACTGCGGAAGCAGCAACCGCGTCGGAGCGCTCATGGCGTTCCGCGAGTTCTACATCATGCGGGGCACGCTCGAAGAATCGATCGAAGCCGGACGCGCTGCCGGCCTCACCCGTTTGGAAGCGCATGTTCGCGCGTACCTCGAGCAGACCTGCGCCGATGCGCCTGGCGATGCGCGCTGTCCTTCGCAGAGCACGCCCTAGACGGGTTCTTGAACTTCTTTGAACTGACACCAAGCGGGCACATGCGTATTCTCGATGCATGTTTCGCTCGTCCCTGCAGGGGTTTTTCGCCTTCGCGTCGGTTCTTCTGACAAGTCTCGCGCTCGCTCAACCGCTCGATCCCATGGACTACGACTCGCTCGGTGCTTACCCCGCGGGTGACGTCACGATCGACACCGATGCGTTGACGGTGAACGGTGCTGCTGGCGGTGTGACCTACGATCCGCCCGGCGACGAAACACCCGAAGTTGCGGTGTTCTCGTTTGACGACGCAGCCGTCGTCGAAGGGGACCTCACGGTTCAGGGGGACCGTGCGTTGGTGCTCTTGTTCCGTGGCGAAGCCCGCGTGTCTGCACGGATCGATATCTCGGGTACGAATGGCGTCGACCAAGCACAAGGCGAGGGCGGACCCGGTGGCTTTGATGGCGGTCGCGGAGGGATTTGCACCACGTTCGGTGGCGATGGCGAAGGACCGGGCGGTGGTGACGGTGTGGTTGGAACCGCCAGCAGTGGCCGACCGGGTCACGGCGGAGGTTTTGGCAGCGACGGTCTTGGCGGATCCGGACTTGCGTACGGGGACCTCACCATGGCGCTCATCGGCGGCAGCGGCGGTGGCGGTGGCGGTGGTCGGTGCAGTGCAGGCGGTGGTGCAGGCGGCGGCGGTGGTGGCGGTGGCGCGATCGAGATCGGCGCGGTCACTCGTCTCGAACTGCAGGACGCGCGCATTATCGCCAACGGTGGCGCAGGCGGTATGGGGACCGCACGTGGAGGTGCCGGCAGTGGCGGCGCGATCTTGCTGCACGCCCATGATGTTTGGGTCGACTACGACACGCGTCTTCAGGTCGACAGCCCCAACGATCGCAACATGAACCAAGGCGGAGGCGGCCGGATCGTCGTGTTGGCGAACACAGTGGGCAATCTTTGCGACTACACCACGCCACAGATCATCACCGCGGACGGTGGCGGTACGGACGATGGACAAATCGACTTCATGTCGATGGACGATCTCGGTTCGGCACCTGCAGCCGTACCCGCTGCGCCGCCACTCAACCCGATGGACTTTGACACGCTCGGGGCATGGCCTGGCGCTGTCGACTTCGACACCGACGCGTTGACCTACAACGACACGGCCGGTGGAGTTCTGCATCGCCAAGAGGGCTGTGCGCTTCCGATCGCGGTGTTTGCGTTTGATGGTGAAGCGACGCTCGAAGACGCGATCAACGTCGTGGGGCGCCGTCCGATCGCGTTGCTCTTCCAAGGGGGTCTGACGTTTTCAACCACGCTCGACGTCAGTGGACTCGCGACCGCATTGCCCGAAGGTGCACGCGGCGAGTCGGTGAGCGGCGGGTTCCCCGGCGGCTTTGGTCGGGAGTGTGCGCACAGCTACGACGGTGCAGGCCCTGGTGGAGGAGGCGGCGATAACGGTTCGGCGACGGGAAGCGGCACACGCGGCGGCGGTGGCGGTGGCTTTGGAGGCGACGGAGTTTCTGTGCCGAGCGGTGGTGAGGGCGGCATGGCCTACGGCACGTGGCCCACGCTTTGGGGCGGTAGTGGTGCGGGCGGCGGCGGAACGTTTTGCAGCTCGACGTCGGCTCCTGGAGCAGGCGGAGGTGGAGGCGGTGGTGGCGTCGAGATCGGCGCGCTCTTCGAGATCGCGTTTGTCGACGGAAGCATCCTTTCGGATGGTGGTGACGGTGCCGATGCCGTCGGAGCGTCCGGTACAGGCGGTGGTGGTTCGGGTGGCGGCATCCACGTGCACGCGTACTCGATTTCGATGGACGCCGACTCGCTGATCCAAGCGTGTGGCGGAGATGCAGGAAGCGACGGAGGCGATGGAGCCGGTGGACGCATTCGCATCGCGGTGAACATGGATGACGGCTTTACCGCTGCGAGTGGCGAAGACGTCGCGCTGACGGCCTGCGGAGGCGGAACGTCGGGCAACCCTGGAACCGTCGAGGTCGTGGCAGACGGAAGCGGAACGCTGCCGATGCCCGATGCGGGCACGGATGCAGGCATGGACGCAGGCACGGATGCCGGCACGGACGCGGGTTCGGATGCGGGTTCGGATGCGGGCACGGATGCGGGTTCGGATGCTGGACCGATGCCAGATGGTGGTGATCCGGATTCCGGTTCGGATGCGGGACCGACGACCGGTGGAGGAAGCGGGTGTGGATGTCGTGCTCCGGGAGCGCCTTCGAGTGTGCCCTGGGGGATCGCTCTGATCGGAGTGGTTTGGGTGTGGCGGCGTCGCTCACGCTGATGCTGCTCGCTGCGGCCTGCTCGCGATGACGATCGCGATGACGACTGCGACTGCGACTGCGACTGCGACTGCGAATGCGACTGCGAATGCGATGGCGACTGCGATCGCGACTGAGATGGCGACTGCGACTGCGACTGCGACTGCGACTGCGACTGCGACTTCGACTGCGACTGCGACTTCGACTGCGACTGCGATGGCGACTGCGATCGCGACTGAGATGGCGACTGCGACTGCGACTGCGACTGCGACTGCGAATGCGAATGCGAAGGCGAAGGCGAAGGCGAAGGCGAAGGCGAAGGCGAATGCGACGGCGATAGCTAGCGATAGCGATGGCGACTGCGACTGAGTGCGACAGCGAATGCGAATGCGATTGGCGAGTGCGAGCGACTGCGATTGCGGTGCCGATAGCGATAGCGAGTGATGACCACGACCTTGATTGCGAGGCGGTTATTGCGATGACTACGTAGCGTGAGGACAGCGCAGGTCACCGCTTGCGGCTGAGTCTCAGTCTCAGTCTCAGTCTCAGTCTCAGTCTCAGTCTCAGTCCGTCGCCGTCGCCTTCGCGATCGCCGTCGCCGTCGCCATCGCAGTCGCCATCGCATTCGCGATCGCATTCGCCGTCGCCATCGCATTCGCCATCGCATTCGCCATCGCATTCGCGGTCGCCTTCGCGATCGCATTCGCCGTCGCCTTCGCGACCGCAGTCGCGGTCGCAGTCGCGATCGCATTCGCCATCGCCTTCACGATCGCAGTCGCCATCGCGATCGCAGTCGCCACAAAAAGAAAACGCCCCACTCGATTGGGAGTGGGGCGCGTTCCTGGCGGTCAACCGAATCAGCGCATACCGCGTCCGCGTGCTCCACGTCGCGCCACTGCGGCGTCTCGTCGTTCCGCGCCGCGAGTCATCGCGCTATGGCCGCGCTCGGAGGCTCGCTCTGCACGTGCGGCGGCTCGATTCGCGCGCGCTTCGGCCCGCTCTGCGTGTGCGGCCGTACGGACGGCACGTCGCTCAGCAACACGTGCGGCAGCCTCGGCTCGGATAGCGCGAGCTTCTACGTTTCGTCCGTTTCGGACCCCATCGGGAGCGTTCGCACGCGGTCCAAGACCTAGGCCACGGTTCGCCTTCGCCAACCTTGCAGCCTTGCGTGCATCGCGTCGTGCATGCGCGGCGGCCCGGCGCTCGTTCACTTCGGTTTCTGTGATGTCGTCTGCCACCAGCACCTCAGCTTCCTCGACCGCGGTCGTAAGTGCGTCGGTTGAAACCGGTGCGCTGAGTGAGGAGAGAAGGGCGATGAGCTTGGCAATCGAAAGGTTGGTCATGTCGGCTCCATTCCGCGGCCATCCCGGCCACACGAGTACCGACGAGGGAGTTCCGAAGAGAGTCCTAAGCAGCGCCGAAAAACCAAAAACATTATGAATTACAGGCCGTTGCGATCGAGTGCGGTTTGCGACGGCGATGGCGATCGAGATGGCGATCGAGATGACCGCGATGGCGATCGCGATGGCGACTGCGACTGCGATTGAGATGGCGACTGCGACTGCGATCGAGATGGCGACTGCGATCCGCGACTGCGACAGCGATCGAGATGGCGACCGCGACTGCGACTACGATCGCGAAGGCGATAGGCGATAGGCGATAGGCGACAGGCGACAGGCGATAGGCGACAGGCGATAGAGTCGAATCGGCGAGTATGCCGTCGCCGGTCAGGTTGAGTGTCAGTCTCAGTCTCAGTCTCAGTCGCGATCGCCCGTCGCCAGCGCGGTCGCGTTCGCCATCGCCATCGCCATCGCCATCGCCATCGCGGTCGCCATCTCGATCGCCATCGCGGTCGCCATCGCGGTCGCCATCGCGGTCGCCATCTCGATCGCCATCGCATTCGCGATCGCCATCGCCATCACGATCGCATTCGCGATCGCATTCGCGATCGCAGTCGCCATCGCCATCGCATTCGCCATCGCGGTCATCTCGATCGCCATCTCGATCGCCATCGCCGTCGCAATCGCATTCGCGATCGCATTCGCGATCGCAGTCGCAGTCGCCATCGCGATCGCCGTCGCGATCGCCAAAGAGCTAGAGCAGCAGCCCCGCGACGGTTGCGGTCATACACGCGGCCAGCGTTCCCCCGATCATCGCGCGCAGCCCTAGCTTAGCGAGATCACCGCGTCTCTCTGGCGCAATCGCGCTGATCCCACCGATCTGAATTCCGATCGAGCCCAAGTTCGCAAACCCGCAAAGCGCGTAGGTCGCGATCACGGTGCTTCGCGGTTGCAGGTTTGAGGCGTCCGACGCGAGCTGCTCTCCAAGATGCGCGTAGGCAACAAACTCGTTGAGCACGATCTTTTCGCCCAGCAACGTGCCGACCTGCCCACAGTCTTCGAAGGGCACACCCATCATCGCGCTGATGGGCCAGAACACCCAACCCAAGATCTCTTGCAGCGTCCACGGCTCGTAGCTCGCGTCGAACATCCAGTTGTAGCTCTCGACAGGAAGGCCGATGCCGTAGTTGATCAACGCGACCAACGCGAGAAACGCGAGCAGCATCGCACCCACGTTGAACGCCAACTTCAAACCCTCGGTTGCACCACGAGCCGCCGCGTCGATGACGTTGACGTCGACCTTCTCCACCTTGAGTTCGGTGTGACCCGCGGTCTTCGACGCTTGCGTTTCGGGCTGCATGACCTTCGCGATCACCAACGCCGCAGGAGCACTCATCACACTCGCGGCGATCAAATGCCCGGCGATATCGGGAAATCGATCGCGCAGCATGCCGACGTACGCTGCCAACACTCCACCGGCGACCGTCGCAAAACCACCGACCATGATCGCGTTGAGTTCCGAGCGCGTCATCGTTTGGACGTAGGGCTTCACCACCAGTGGAGCCTCGGTTTGCCCAACGAAGATATTTGCGGCCGCGGATAAGGTTTCGCTTCCGCTCGTTCCCATCGTTCGTTGCATCAGCCACGACAAGCCACTGACGGCGCGCTGCATGATGCCGAGGTGATAGAGAATCGCCATCAACGACGAGAAGAAGAGAATCGTGGGAAGCACGTTCAGCGCGAAGCTGAACTTCATGTCGAGGTAGTCGCCGAAGATGAAGCGCGAGCCTTCGTTGGTGAACTCCAAGAGTCCAACGACGACGTCGTTGAGAAACGCAAAGAGGCGTTGGCCAGTCCGGGTCTTCAATACGAAGAGCGCGAACGCCATCTGCAGTCCGAGTCCCCACGCGACGATGCGAACAGGGAACTTTTTGCGCTCGGACGACATCAGCCACGCGATGCCCACCATGCCGGCCAACCCGAACAACGAGATGAGACGTTGCCACCAAGGTCTGGGTGGCCCTTCGATGGTGCGCAGTCCGATCTGACCTTCGCCGACGGCACTCAACTGCCCCGGATCCGGTCCCCAACCGAGCCACTCGAACCCTATAAACACAAACACGAGCGCGCCGATAAGCGCGCCCGTGAGTGCACGTTTGACCGAGGGCTCCACCCTCTTATGCGTACATCGACTCGATTTCGTCCGCGAAGTTCTCGTTGACGATGCGTCGCTTCACCTTGAGCGTGGGCGTGAGTTCGCCGTCTTCGACCGAAAACGCACGTTTGAGGATGGTGAACTTTTTGATCTGCTCCACACGGGCAAACTGCTGGTTCATTTCTTCGACGTAGCTCTGGATTTCGCCGATGAGCGTCTCGTTTTCGTGAAGGCTGGCGGCGTCCGCCCCCTTCGACTCCGCCCATTTCACCTTGGCGTCCGGATCGAGCGTGACCACCGCCGAGAGGAACTTGCGTCGGTCGCCGATCACCACCGCGTGCTCGATGAGCTCGTGGTTCTTCAGTGCCGACTCAATGTTCTTCGGCGTGATGTTCTTTCCACCCGCCGTGATGATGATCTCTTTCTTACGCCCGATGATGCGAAGGAATCCATCTTCGAACTTTCCGAGGTCACCGCTGTGCAGGTAGCCCTGGTCATCCAGGGTTTCCGCGGTGGCGCCTTCGTCTTTGTAGTAGCCCATGAAGACGTTTGGACCCTTCACCAGGATCTCGTCGTCTTCGGCAATCTTCACCTCGACGCCCGGAATGGCGGGTCCCACCGTTCCGTAACGGAACTGCGTCGGAAGGTTGAAGCTGGTCGGACCCGTGTCCTCGCTCTGCCCGTAGACCTCGAGCACCAAGATGTCGAGGCTGGCAAAGAATTCCAGAATCTCAGCGGAGATAGGTGCAGCACCGGTCACGCAAACGCGCGCACGACCCAGACCGACAGCGGGCTTGAGCTTCGAGTAGATCAACTTGTTCGCCAGCCCATGCTGGAATCCCAGCCAACCACCAATGGGCTTGCCAGCTTCGCGAAGCTTCATGGCCTCAAGTCCAACGCGACGTGCCCAACCGACGAGCGTAGCCTTGAAACCCGTGGCGTCTTTGAGCTTGCCCGCGATGCCCGCGTGGAACTTCTCCCAGATGCGCGGAACCCCGAAAAACACGGTGGGCTGCACCTCTTTGAGGTTGTCGGGCACCTTCTCGATCGACTCGGCGAAGTACACCGACGCGCCCGTGGTCAGCGGCACGTGCAGACTAAACATCTGCTCGGCGATGTGACTCAGCGGCAGGTAGCTCAGCATGCAGTCCGACGCACCGGCGCCAACGATGTCCACCGCGGTGTTCGCTGTCCACGCCAAGTTCTCGTGCGAGAGCATCACGCCCTTGGGCGGTCCGGTCGTGCCCGAGGTGTAGATCAGCGTCGCGAGCTTCTTCGGATCAAGCTTCTCGATCGACTCGAGGTACTTGGCTTCGTCGACGTCGTCGCCTTTGGCAAGGAACGACTCCCAGTCGAGCACCATGTCGTCGTCGATGGCAGGCGTACCCAGCATCGTCACGACGTGCTTGAGGTTGGGAAGCTCACCGCGCTTCTCGAGCACCTTCTTCCACTGGTCTTCGTTCTCGACCAGGATGAGCGGTGACTCCGAGTGGTTCACGATGTACGCAACCTCCTCGGGGGAGCACGTCGTGTAGATGCCCGCGGGTGCACCACCCACCGCCATGCAAGCCACGTCGAGGATGGCCCACTCGGGTCGGTTGAACCCGAGGATGGTCACCGTTTGACCGGGTTGGAAATCCAGCGCGAGCAACGCGCGTGCGGCGCGGCTGATCTGTTCACCGTATTGAGCCCAACTCGTGTCTTTCCAGACGCCGCCTTCGCGAACGTGGTAGGCGGGGGCATGCGGGCGCTCTTTAACCTGCTTGAGCAGGCGGGCGGGGATGGTGTCGGCCATAGCGGCGCATCCTAGAGATGCCGCTGGTGGCGATCAAGAGCAGGAGGCAGGGTCGCAGGCAGTCGACCAATTGCAGCTGCTCAGGCAGAACTGCCAGCCCGTTCCACCACCTGAGGGGGTGCAACAGCGGAAGTTATTGCCGGGAGGACCACCGGTACCTGGCCGGATTCGCAGGCATCCCGAGGGCGTCAGGGGCTCACAACTCCCCCAACTGCAAGATGCTGAGCAGACCTCATGGCCACAGCTGTCGCCGTTCGGACAGGCTCGCGTCGCTCCAGGAGCGCACGTTCCTCCTCCGGAACAACTGCCGGTCGAGAAGGCGCCCCAGGTGCAGTCGGACTGACAGGTTCGTGTACGCGTACGGCTTCCGAGATTGCAGTTTCCACACGGTTCAGTGTCGTTTTCGATCTGACCTGGGGTGCAGTCGCCACCGCCGCCACTGCACGCGCCCCAATCGCCGAACGCGCCAAACGTGCAGTCGGCGCCACAGCTGCGCGAGCGCGTTTGAGTACCACCACCACCGCATCCGCAGGAGCGTGTTTCAGTGTCGAACTCGCCGGGCATGCATCCGCCTTCGCCACCGCATGCGTCGCCACCCCAACTGCAGTCGGCCTGACACGTTTGCATCAGCGTTCCGCACGCCCCGCAGGGTCCGCCGCTACGCGTTTCGCCAGGGGTGCACTCGCCGCTCGTGCATGCGCCATCGTTGGCCCAACGACCGTCTCGGCACACCTGACGCTGCATGCCGCATCGCTCACACGCGATCATGCGCGGCGGGTCGCTCGGGTCGCAGTTGCATTCGGCCGGTGCACTGCACTCTTCCCAGATTCCGTTTTCGCAGCGTTCGACACCTGTACCGCAGGCGCTCGTGCACGTACGTTCGGCGACGCGACCCAGCGTGGGTTCGTTGTCGTCGCAATCGACTTCAGCGGGCACGCCGTCGCCGTCCATATCGACGCCGGGCTCCATGCAGCGTCCGCTCATGCAGACCATGGGCGATTCGCAGGGCGGATCGCAGACATCGGCGTCATCGACACCGCCGCCATCGGTTCGCATCGTGTCGGTGTTGCCGCCGTCGGCACACGCGGCAACGAGGCCGAGAAAAACCAAGAAAGCCCAACTACGCATGGCGTCCCGAATCTTAGCACGCCTGTTTGAGTGGGGTGTGCTAGGAGGTCCTGCAGGAGGAGTGGCCGAGCGGTCGAAGGCGGCGGTCTTGAAAACCGCAGGGCTCGAAAGGGTCCCGGGGGTTCGAATCCCTTCTCCTCCGCCGCATCTCTCTCAACAAGACATACGAGGAACGTTGGATGACCCAGGCTGTCGATCAGATTCTGAGCCACTACGCCGGCGAGACGCCCGGCGTGATCGGAAACCTTCGCCGTCTTCTTGAGCACGGCAAGCTCGCAGGTACCGGCAAGATGGTGATCCTTCCGGTGGACCAAGGGTTCGAACACGGACCCGCGCGCAGCTTTGCCCCCAACCCGCACGGATACGATCCGCGTTACCACCCGCAGCTTGCGGTCGAGACCGGTTGTGCAGGCTACGCCGCGCCGCTTGGTTTCCTCGAAGCCATTGCTGCGGAGTACGCAGGTCGCCTGCCGCTCATCCTCAAGGTCAACAACAGCGACAGCTTGGGTGGACCGGATTCGCCGCACTCGGCGCTGACCTCGTCGGTGGAGGATGCGCTTCGTTTGGGTTGCTGCGCGATCGGGTACACGATCTACCCGGGCAGCGAGCACCGCAACGCGATGTACCAGGACCTTCGGGATCTGATCGCGGAGGCGCGTTCGGTCGGTCTACCGACCATCGTGTGGGCGTACGCACGAGGCAAGATGCCCAAGCAGGCAGAGACCGCGATCGACGTGATTGCGTACTCCGCGCACATCGCGTGCGAGCTTGGTGCGCACATCGTGAAGGTGAAGCCGCCGACCGAGGTGGTGTGGCAGGAAGCCGCCAAGAAGCACTACGAATCGATTCCGCACGCCACGCTGGAAGAGCGCATTGCGCACGTCGTGCAGTGCTGCTTTGGCGGAAAGCGCATTGTGATTTTCTCCGGTGGTGCCGCGAAGGATCGCGATTCGGTCCTCGCGGACATCAAGGCGATCGCCGCGGGCGGTGGCAACGGCAGCATCGTGGGACGCAACGCGTTCCAGCGCACTCCCGAGGAGGGCGCGAAGCTGTTGAACGAGATTATGGAGATTTACGGAGCAGCATGAACAACGCGCGAAGCGTTGTTCAGCCTGCTCCCGTGCCCGTGCCCGCCGGCTGGTGATGAGGTCCGTCTGGGGACGTAGTCCGTGCGGACCCGAACCTGCCTCCATTTGACCCCTTTTCCCTGCGTTTCGTGATCACGACACACGCGACTGGTACTCACGAAGAAGTGCTTCGTGTCGCTCGCTGTGTGGTTCTGTTCGGGTTGCTGGGGTGTGGTTCGTCCGCGAGTTCGCTGCCCGACACGCTTCGCGTGCTCGACGACAACGTGGCAGACGCGCGGTGCTTGGTGGTGTTTCTACCGGGTGCGGGCGACACCGCAGAGAAGTACTTCGAGCACGGTTTTGTGTCGGAGCTTCGTCGCGCTCGGATTCGCGCCGATGTTGCTTCGGTTGACGCAGTGCAGGCGTACTACCGCCGTGGCGACGTGATGGAGCGCTTGCGCGAGGATGTTCTCGCACCGGCACGAGAGCGGTACGAGACACTGTGGCTGGTCGGTATCTCGATGGGCGGCGGAGGTGCACTGCGCTTTGCTGCGGACCATCCCGAACTCGTCGATGGTGTGACCGTGTTTGCACCTTTCATGGGCAGTCGTGCGTGGATGCGCCGCATTCGTTCGTTGGGGGGAGCATCACACTTCGAACTCGACGACGAGACCCGCACCAATCCATATGGTCGTGCTTGGTATTGGGTCGGACACCGCGAAGCTCCACTCTACGTCGCGTGGGGGGCCGAGGACTTTCTGCGCGACATCGCGGAGACCATGGCGCTGGAGTTACCGGCGTCGAACGTCATCCGCGGTGGAGGCGGCCACGAGTGGCTTTCGTGGAGAGATTTGTGGAAGGGCTTTATCCGCGGCGGAGCACTGCAGCGCGCTTGCGGAGCACCACGAGGAGAATGAGCATCCACGCACCCTCGGTGGGTCCGCTCGTGGCACAGCTCGCACAACCACCACGTGATCCAGGAGCTTCGACGGGTTCTTCCTCTTCTTCTTCGTCCAAAGGCGAAGGACCGGAAGGATCGACCGGCGTCACACCAGCACCAAACGCCTGCACGTCCTCTTCAGCTTCCGCGCGCAACCGCGTGCGGTGACACAGGCCAGTCTCGAATGCGCCGTCCGAACCATTGGCGTAGACCAGCCAGACGCTGCCTTCCGTGAAGGGCAACCCGCACATCGACTCGTGCGCAATCGTGGTCACGACAACCTCTTCGGTATCGATGCCTTTCCAGGCTTGCGTCACTCGGAAGGTGGCGGTGAGGGTGTCGCCTTCGCTCTGCGCGGACACGACGCGACCTTCGAACACCGCAGCAGAACGCTCTCGCGCAGTGGCGGCATCGGGCATGTTGCAGGAACACGCACGTGCAGAAGACACGTCAATGAGTGTGCCGAGGATGATCGCGACAAGGATGGTGAGACGCATCGCGCTTTCTCCAGAATTGAAAAGACCGCTCTCCAGAATTAAAGAAGGCCCCGCCACACGCTGGATACCGCTACCGTTGCTCCCTTCCGGGCCTGGCGGAGTTCACGGGCCAGCGTTGGCAGGACCAGCGGAGAGGGAGGGATTCGAACCCTCGGTACCGTTCCCGGTACACACGATTTCCAATCGTGCACCTTCGACCACTCGGTCACCCCTCCGGGGTGGTACGGGTCACAAGGACCTGCGGACAAAACGACTTTTGAAAAGAACCACCCGGCCCCGCAGGGCCACTTTGAGGAGGGCGTGGGATTCGAACCCACGGTACCGTCACCGGTACATTTGATTTCGAATCAAACGCCTTCGACCGCTCGGCCAGCCCTCCAGTAGGGACGGCGAAGCTAGCATCGGCCGGCGCGCTGTCAACGATGTCAACGCTTCGCGCGGATGCGAGCGAAGAAGTCCTTGAGAATTGCCCCGCATTCCTCGCCAAGGACGCCCGAAGTCTGTTCAAAACGGTGGTTCAGACGCTCATCCGAGCCCAGCTCAAACAGCGATTTGAGTGCGCCAGCCTTGGGGTCGTCAGCGCCCCAAACGACGCGGTCCACCCGACTGTTGACGAGCATTCCGGCGCACATCGGACACGGCTCAAGCGTGACGTACACCGTGGCGCCAATCAGCCGCCAGGTGCCCATCCGTGCAGCCGCTTTGCGGACCGCGATGAGCTCGGCGTGCGAAGTTGGATCTTGCGCCGTCTCGCGAAGGTTGTGTGCACGAGCGATGATCTCGCCACCGACGACCACGACGCTACCTACGGGAACCTCGCCACGTGCTTCGGCCCGCGCCGCTTCGCGCAACGCTTCTCGCATGAAGTCGTCGTCGGTCATCATTGAACTGTGCTCGAACCGAGAAGGCTTAAAACGAGAAAGCCTCGACTTGCGTCGAGGCTTTCTCAGCGGACCCGAGAGGATTCGAACCTCTAACCCCCGGTTCCGTAGACCGGTGCTCTATCCAGTTGAGCCACGGGTCCCGCTGTGGCGCGCAACATGCGCTGCAGTTGCGTTGCAGTCAAGCTACGCAACGGCGGAGAGGGCGGGATTCGAACCCGCGGTAGAGCTTTTGACCCCACGACCGCTTAGCAAGCGGTTGCCTTCGACCACTCGGCCACCTCTCCGATCAGGATTTTCAAACCCCCGCAGTTGGGGTCGAGGTTTGTAGCGGGGCCCCGGCGAGCTGTCAACGCGCCTTGCGCGTTCGGGTAGAGCAGGGCTATGGCATCGGAATGAGGCCGCTTTTGTTGGCTCTTGCGGTGGGATGTGGAGGGGCACCGCCTGTGGTCGGACGCGTTCCGACGACAGAGCTCGACCCTGTGGCGATCCTTCTCACGCACGCAGAGAACAACACCGATTTTCTCGCCGAGCCGGAGCAGACCTTCGAACAGCTCAACGAGGAGCGGCGAAGCGTGCGGGGCAACGAGCGACGCGAGGTGATGCTGCGCATCGCGGTGGCGCATCTTTACGCTGCGGCTGCGGCCGAACTTGATGATGAAGTGCGCACAGCGCGCCGTCATCGTCGCGATGCCCAACGGCAAGCGCAAAACGCGGCTCGAGGAACACGCAACGACCAGCTTAAAGCGAAGAGCGCGTTCATTCAGTTGTGGAACGCATGGCAAGGACAGCGCGGAAATGCTGCACGTTTGGCCGAACGCTTTACGACGCGTCATCGCGAGTCGGGACCTCTGCTCTACTTGGCGTGGATCATCCGTGGAGAGATCGCGCTCGAGGACGGCGACTGGCGCGACGCAGAACGCAGCTATCGCTACGTGCTTGGCCAACTGGAGCATCCGCTTTATGCGTTTGCACTGCTTCGGACCGCCCACACGCTTCAAGAGCGCGAGCGAGGAGAAGAAGCACGGGACATGATCACGCAGGTTGTTCACATCGGCTGCCACGGCGAGTTGAGTTCGGAACTTGAACTCACCGTTGAGGCCGCGGCGAACGAGTTGCAGGTTCGATTGCACGAGGGCCGTCCCGTCGATTGTGAAGATGCAGCCGCGGGTGGCGGAGATGACGAAGTCCCGCCGGGATTCGAGTGATGCTGCCCTTCGATACCCATTTCGCCTATGCGGCGGCGGTCGCGTTTGTTCTCGCTTTTGGAGCGATATCGCTGCCTTTGCTCTTCTTCGTGACGGCGCCCTACGGGCGGCATTTGCGAAAGGGGTGGGGCCCCACGATGCCGGCCAAGCTGGGTTGGATCATCATGGAGGCACCGTCGCCGATCGGCTTCGCGATCGTGTTCTTCATGTATCGCCCCGAGGGGATCGTGCCTTGGGTGCTCTTCGGTTTGTGGGAGCTCCACTACGTCTATCGAACGTTCATCTTTCCTCTGCGCATGCGCGGAAGTGGAAAGCGCAAGCCGGTGCTCACGGCAGTGTTCGCGTTTCTGTTCAACTGCGCCAACGGTCCGATGAACGCGTATGGCGTGACTGTGCTTGGAGCACACCTGACAAGCGATTGGCTCAGCAACCCGCTCTTTATCGCGGGGGTCGTGGTGTACTTCGTGGGGTGGTCGATCAACCACCACGCGGACGCCGTGCTCCGCAATCTGCGTAAGCCTGGCGAGAGCGGCTACAAGATTCCTTACGGCGGGTTCTATCGCTTCATCAGCTGCCCGAACTACTTCGGCGAGATCGTGGAGTGGATCGGTTTTGCGTTGGCTGCGAGCACGAGCGCAGCGTGGGCGTTCGCGTTCTTTACGGCGGCGAACCTGGTGCCGCGTGCGGTGGCACACCATCGTTGGTACCGAGAGAAGTTTGAGGATTATCCGCGGCGAAAAGCGGTGATTCCTTTCGTTTTGTAGGTTTCGGGTTCGGTTCGGTTTCGGGTTCGGTTCGGGTTCGGTTTCGGTTTCGGGTTCGGGTTCGGGTTCGGGTTCGGGTTCGGGTTCGGGTTCGGGTTCGGGTTCGGGTTCGGGTTCGGGTTCGAGGTTGGGCCGGTGGGCCCTCGGTCGAGCGCAGGAAGGGGGGGCGCTCCTCCTCTCACCGTCTACGTGTTGATGGCGTCCGCCTTCTGTCGGCGTTGCGTTCTTCGTTTCGCCTGAGAGTCGTCAACCCCCGCATCCTACGCTTCCCTCGGGGGCTGTTGGTTCCAACGCATTGCGCAACGTCTCCGGATCGCTGCCGGGATCACCCAACGCCGCTTCTGTTTTGATGCGCGTCGTCGTCCACTGCTTCGCAGTGTCGCCGCCGCGTGATCTCGGAGCCGCCCCGTTGGGCGGCAACAACCTCAAAACGCTTGCGTGAGCTCAGACGCGAACAGTCGTCGCTGCACGTCCGCGTGAACGGGTCGTTCATTTTCGATCTCATTCCGCATCCCGCATTCCGCATTCCGCATTGATGGGGGGCGAGACGCTCTCAGTTATCGAGCGCTGCGCGAATAGCTTGGCGGGACCCAGGGAAAAAAATCTTCCAACTTACGTCTTCAAATCTTCGAAAAAATATCGAATAAACCGCCTGAGCAACCCGAACAAACGCAGAGCAACCTCTTACACCCGCACGCGTAAATGCGACACCTGACGAATCCGTGCCAACGTCGCTTCGTCCAGTGGATTCTCACGCACATCGACTTCCTTCAGTCGCTTCGCAATCCACAGGCTCTCCGGCAACGTGGTCAATGCGTTCTGCCGCAAGTCCAGTGTCTCCAGCGGCAGTTCATCAAACGCACCTGCCAACACACTCAGGTTGCAGTCTACTGCGCGCAAGGTTCGCAGTCGCTTCGGCAACGACTCGGCGGTCAACGCGTCCAAACGGTTTCGCGACACGGTCAGCTTCTGCAGCGACAGACACTCGTGCAACATCGGCAGCTCACGAATCCGGTTCTCTTCGATGTCCAGTTCTGCCAGCGCAGGCCAAGGTCCATTCGGAAGTTCTTCCAATCGATTCGCCGCGAGAAGAATGCTTCGAAGCTTCTTCGCGCTTGCTAGCTTCTTGGGCAGCGCGCGCATTCGATTGCGACTCAAATCCAACACCTCAAGGTGCTTGGCCTGCGCGAGTCCACCGATCTTGGCGATGATGTTGTCTGTCGCGACGATGGAACGAATGTCCGCACTCTCGCTCACATCGAGTTCGCCCAACTGGTTGTGACTCGCATCGATCGCCCGCAGCGCCGTACAGCCGGTCAGATCGAGTTGCTCTAAGCGCGCCCTCGAAACATCCAACTGACGCAACCCGGACAAGTTTGTGAACGAATCGGGCATCGCCGAAATCGCCGTGTCCGACAGACTGATGGCACGCAATCCGCCTGCGTTTCCGAGCGATTCTGGCACGCTGCTCATCGGGTTGAAGCTCGCTCTCAAGCGCCTCAACCGCTTCAGTTCTCCGATTCCTGCGGGCAACGACGCAAGTCGGTTTTGCGTGAGCTCGAGCGTTTCCAACGATGTGCACGTTCCGATGTCCGGAAGTTCGCGTAGCTCGTTGTCTCGCAGGTCGAGCGTTTCAAGTCGCTCCAACTGTGCGAGTGACTCCACGGCCGCTACCCCACAACGCGTGGCTTCAAGCCGTGCCAGCTTCGGCAAGCCCAATGTTGGAAGCGTTCCAAGTCGTGCGTTGCGCAGCAGGAGTGTCCGAAGCTCAGTGAGTGTGCGTATGCCCGTCGAGAGTGTCGTGATGGGGTTGTCGCGCAGGTCGAGATGACGCAGTGCTGGGCGACAAGCTTCTGCTGGAAACTCGCGCAGCCGATTTTGCGAAGCATCGAGCCGCTGTAGCGCGTTCAACGCGTCAACATGCTCAAGGGCGCCGAGTTGGTTTCCATCGAGTCGGAGTTCGAGCAGCTCATCAAGCTCACGAACAAACCCCGGTACTTTGTCGAGCCAACATCGTGAGAGTGTCAGGGTGTGCAGCGAAGCGAACGCGGGGGCGGAATCAGGCCATGCGGGAAGTCGCTTTTCGGTCAGGTCCAGAACGCGAGGTTGCTTGAGCGTCTCATCTCGCGGAATGCCAGGCCCGGCTGCACCGACAAGCGCCAACCAAGCAAACATCAGATTGCCTTCGAGCTTCTTGCTCGCGATGAACGTTCGTCCCAACACGGGTGCACCGTCGCGTATCGAACAGCCCTCCAAGAGGGTGCTGAACACAGAGGGATCATCGAGGCCGCGAACCAGATCGATGCCCTGTCGTACAGTCTCCAAGTCTTCGTCACGAAGAAGCGCCTTGAGTTTTCGAACTCGCTCACGCTTGGAAACCACGGCCTGATCATACGGGAATTGCGCGCCGGACGCGGAGACCACATGGTTCGCCCGTGCGGATCTTGGTGACAGGTGCCAGCGGGTTTGTCGGGCGCACGCTTGTGGCGCGGCTACGAGCCGCCCACCACGACGTGGTTCCGATGGTGCGGGACGCTTCTCAAGGGCCGACAGGCTCGGTCGAGGCGTCTCTGGGTGACCCCAACGCGATCGCACGCGCCGCGGAGGGTTGTGAGGTCGTGGTGCACACCGCCGCCGAGACTTCGCACCGCGCATCGATGCGCGCACTGGGTTGGATCAACGTGGCGGGCACCGAGAACGTGGTCGCCGCGGCCAAGCATGCGGGGGTGCGTCGTTTGGTGCACCTGAGTTGTAGCGACGTCACGATCATTGCGGCGCCGCGCCAAAGCTGGGACGAGGATCGCACCGCGCCGGGTGGCCCGATCAGCGCGTACGGCAAGACCAAGCTCGCGGCAGAAGAAATCGTGATCGGAAGTGGAGGTCACGGCGCCAAGGTCGACTTCGATACGGTGGTGTTGCGGCCTGCGATGATTTGGGGACCGGGGGATCGCACACACGCCGCGCGCTGGTGCAAAGACGCACTCGCGAAGGGTCTGCCCTTGTTCGGACGCGGGACCAACCTGATCGCGACCACCTTTGTGGAGAATCTTCTGGATGCGATCGAACGCGCGATCGAGGTCGACGACGCGTTGGGATCGGTCATTAACGTGGTCGACGGAGAGCTCACGCTCAGTGGCGACTTCTACGGTTCGCTCAGTGACGCGTTGGGATTGCCCGCGCCGCGCAAAAGCACGTTCGGGTATCGCGCGGAGTTAGCGCTTGCACGGACGCGACGTCGAATCGGAAGCGCCGGTGCGTGGCCGACCGATGTAATTCGCCGCGGTCAAACCGCTTCGTTTGATCAGCGTCGCGCCAAGGAGCTACTCGGCTACGAATCACGAGTGCTCGTGTCGGATGGCATCGTCGCGTTGGCCGATTGGGTGAAAGAACAGGGCGGCGTGGCGGAACTCGCCACCCACACGCGTACTCCCACGTCCGACGACGACATTGCGCAGATGGTGGCAGACGCTTCGTGATCAGTCGGTTAGCGCGATGCAGCTGATCTCGACGTCGACGCTCTTGGGTAACGTCTTCACAGCCACGGTGGCACGTGCGGGTGGTTCCATGCCTTCAAAAGCTCGCGCGTAGATCTCGTTGACCGTGCTGAAGTCGTTCATGTCTGCCAGAAAGATCGTCGTCCGAACCACTTGTCCGAAGCTGGAACCACCGGCCTTGAGAACCGCAGCGAGGTTCTTCATCACGAGCTCGGTCTGGGCACGCACATCGCCGTCGATCAGTTTGCTTGTGGCGGGATCGATGGCGATCTGACCCGAACAGAAGAGCATCCCGTTGGCTTTGACGGCTTGCGAGTAAGGTCCAATGGCAGCAGGTGCATCGGGTGTGGCAATGATCTCTCGACTCATGAATCACCGTGTACTCAAGGCTGAAACGAATGTCACGCCCACCCTTTAGGGTGTGGTCATTGGAGGTGTGTGATGCAGTTGCGTGTGACCAAAACTAAAACCCCCGTGGGCGAAATCGTGGCCTGGAGCACCGACGCTGGGGTGTGCGCACTCGGATGGTCCGATGCGCGCGAGGAGTTGGAAGGCATCTTGGAGCGGCGCTTTGGCGAGTACGCGGAGCGCGGCAAGGACGCGAAGCTTCAACAGGCGCTGAAGCGTTATGTGAAAGGTGACGTAAAGGCGCTCGACGGCGTCAAGGTGGATGTGGAAGGCACGCCCTTTCAACAGAAGGTGTGGAAGCGTTTGCGGAAGATTCCCGCAGGCAAGACGCTGAGCTACGGTGCATTGGCCAAGATGGTGGGCAGTTCGCCCCGTGCTGTGGGCAATGCAAACGGACGCAACCCGGTGAGCATCATCGTGCCGTGTCATCGTGTGATCGGTTCCGATGGTTCGCTCACCGGATACGCGTACGGAACGAAACGCAAAGCCTGGTTACTCGACCACGAAAAGGACTAGCCAAGCGAGGACGCTTCGCCACGAAGTGCTTCCTCGACCTCTTGGATCTGTTCCGATGCGAGTAACTGAAACGAGCGCGGCAGAATCACCTCGAGGTCGATGAGCGCATCGAGGACCGCTTCGTCCACAATCTCTGCGCGCTTTGTCCCGACTTTCGAACGCGCGCTGGCTATTCGCGCAGGGTTCATGAGCGTGCGTGCGAACACCAGCAGTTCCGGAACGGAAAGGTGCTTGTTGGGATCGAACGCCGAGGCTTCGTTGAAGCGCACTTCTTGAAACTCCGCGATCTTTCGTTTGCGCACCGGTCGATCCAATGGAGAGCGTCCTGCGGGTTTGAGGACCCAGCCTTCCGCGAGATTGTTTTCGAGAGGCGGAAGACCAAGTGCATCCGGGACGCGTGTCGGGAAGCGTTCGCTTCGCGTCTCAAGATTGCGTCGTTCGCCCCGCGCCAACATCGGAGGCACATCGAGTCCCGTTTGCTGGGCAAAGGCGACCACTTCGTCGTGCGCGAGAAACGTCATGTCCTCGGCAACGATGTCGAAGAGTGCGAATCGCAGGTCGGCGCAGTAGTAGATGCCGGTTTGCACAGGGACAAGACCGGGTATGGCGTCGACAGTCGGGTGCGGGTAGCCACCGCCGTAGAGTTCTCCGAAGAGACGCACGGGCACACCGAACTCACGTGTTGCGTGATGCATCGCTGCATCGAAAAGCGGGCGTAGCGCCTGCCACCCAAAGAAACTGTCTTTGGGTTCAAGCCACGCCTTTCGCTTCCCGAAGTACGTCTCGTCGCCATCCGACGCGACCGTGAAGTTCGCGCCGTGGATCTTTTCTGTCGCGACCCACTCCCCGCCTTGGCTGCCTCCGCCGCGCATTGGGATCTTGGGGTAGGGGTGATGGTCCACGGCCGCCAAGATATGAACGACCGTGTCGAACGCAATCAGCGGGGCGTGGTTTCGCTTTCGACCGCGCTCCGGAAAAGGGCAGGCCAGTCACCAGCGGCATCCAGTTTCGCCAGGATTGCGTAGAGCCCCCACTGCAAGCGATTGAGCAGTAGCCACTCCGGCCCCATGCGAAGACGCATCTTGTTGGGGTTGTCGAACACCTGCAGTCCGTAGCTGTTCTGGACGTACTCGTCGGTGAATCGGAAGCCTGGTGTTTTCAGCGGGAGGTAGAGATCCAACACGGCTTCCCACTGGTAGTCCCAATCGAGTTTGTGCGGCTGTGGGACAAACCCGAGCTTGGGCCACTCTCGGCGAAAGCCTTCGAAGTCATCGTCGAGGACCGTCAGTGCCATGCGTTTCCACTGATCCATCATGGCGATGTCGAAGCGACGAACGCACCCGAAATCCAAGAAGGTGACCTTGCCTTCTGCGTCGAAGAGGTAGTTGCCCGGGTGGGGGTCGCCGTTGAAGATTGCGTGGCGAAACAAGATGCCCATGCAGGCGTCAAAGATGCGTTCACCGGCGCGGTCCTTGGCGCGTTGTGATGCAGACTCCACGAACTGCGCGAAGCGCATCCCCTCGACAAGTTCGGTCGTCAGGACCCGCTTCGTGCTGCGTTCGGACACGACGCGTGGAACGTCGCCGAGCAACTCGCGAAACACCTCTTGGTTCTTTGCCTCCAGCTCGTAGTCACACTCTTCGAGAATTCGCGCGGCCAGTTCGTCCGCCAACGCTTTTCCATCGCTCGCCGTCCCTAGAGTCGACATGCGCGCCATGATTCCGACCGTCTTCATGTCGCTGCGCATCAGGTCTTCGATGCCCGGATACTGGATCTTCACCACCACGTCGCGGCCTTCGAAGCGTGCACGGTGCACTTGTCCGATCGACGCCGCGGCGAACGGCTTGGAGTCGATACGCTCGAAGAGTGCGTCGGGCGCTGCGCCGAGTTGCTCCTCGATCACCTGGGCGACTTGGTCCCACGCCATCGCGGTGCTCTCGGCTTGGAGCTGAGCAAGCACGTCTTGCGCTGCTTCGGGGAGCGCGCCAGGAAGGTAGCTCGCCATCTGGCCCACCTTCATCGCAAGACCTTTGAGCGCTCCAACCTGAGACACCCACTGTTTGGCAGCTTCGATCGCTTGCTGCTCATCCGGCGCTTTGTTGGCGCCGCCAATGAGCGTGCGCTTGGCCATCTTCATGCCCATGCGAGTGGCGAGTTTCGCGGTGACCCAGGTGCGCTTACGAAAACCTTTCGCGAGCTCCGTGAGCGGTTCCTCGTTCATGGCACTCCCCTCTTCGTCGTTGTCTGGGTGCACCACGTTGGAGAGTCAACGATTCAAATCGATTCGGACCAAGAGTGCGCGACGAAGGTTCCGCGGCGCGGGCGTGGCGTCGATGCCGGCGAGTGCGTTGATGTCGCGCATCGGAAGCCAGTACAGAAGCACGTCGGCGATTCGCGGTCCTCCCGCGATGGCTGGGATCCCGTCGGTCAGTTCATCCACCGCCACGGGTTCATCGGCAACTTCGTCGTCGGTTGAGCGTCGATCAGACACCGCGACGGCACCAAACAAGGCCTGGTCCCAAGCGCGCATGAACGCCTCGGTTTCCTCCGCGCTGAGACCGTGCGAGCCCAAGTCGGCGCGAAGTGCGGTACGTGCCGCGTTGACGCCACTACTTGTCGGTCTCGAAAGGCTGACACTTTCGCCGGTCGCAGGGACAGCCACTCGTGTTGCATGGGTGCCTGAGCCCGGTGTCCAAGTGACTCGCCACAAGGCACCGACGCCGCTACGCCAGCTCTCGTTCCGCACCGTGACTTGTTCTGGGTTGGACGAGTCCACGCGCAAGGGAAGTTCGGGACCCGCTCCATCTTGGCGCAGTCGATAGAACAGCAGTGGTAGTTCCTGGTCTTGGGAGCGTAGACACGCTGCATCCGAAGTCTCGTAGAGCGAGAGCTCCGCAACTTCGCAATACCCGTCCGGCGCACTGCAGGACTCCGGGTATGTGCCTCGACATGTGTCGGGCCTGACGCGTACATCCCAGCGGTTGTTGGCCATCACCGGCCAACGTTCCGCGAACTGCAAACCGGACCGCGGGCTCACCGCCACACGCAGATCAAACTCTGTGTTCGCGTGGACGTAGAGGACTGGCTTGTCGACCACCAACATCTCGTCGGGCGTGACGCGCTGTCCTGGCCCGGTCCCCACTTCGAAGCCACGAGGACTCGACGTGACCAACCCCCACTCGTGCAGGTCGTAGTTCGGAGACGCTTCCATCTCCCGCGACGTGGTTTCTCGTTGTGCGGTGTCTGAACCGCACGACGAGACGAGGATGAGAGCGACGAGAACCGCGACGACCATATGGAAGTCTACGCCGGGCGGGTCTCGTCGATTCCAGCTTCTATCGAGTCGGCTCCGTTTGCTATGCCGCCTTGGCGACAGGTCTCAGTTTGGTCGCGACTTTCTCCAGGAGCTTGGGGTCGCTTTTGAGCGCCGCACGCGCCTTTTCGCGGCCCTGACCGAGCGACTTCCCGGCGAACCGGTAGTACGCGCCGTTCTTCTCGACCACACCGGCTTCCACGGCTTTGTCGAGGGTGTCACCCATCGCGTCGAAGCCTTCGCCGTAGCGAATGTCGAACTCCACCTTCTGAAAGGGCGGCGCGAGTTTGTTCTTCACGACCTTCACCCGTGTCCGGTTGCCCAGGATCTTGTCCCCGGCTTTCAGTGCACCGATGCGGCGTACGTCGAGTCGTACCGACGAGTAGTACTTAAGTGCGTGACCGCCCGTCGTCGTTTCGGGCGAGCCAAACATCACTCCGATCTTCATGCGTAGCTGGTTGATAAACATCAACGTGGTCGATGTTCGGTGGGTCACACCGGTGAGCTTGCGCAAGGCTTGGCTCATCAGACGTGCTTGGAGACCCACATGCGAGTCGCCCATGTCACCGTCGATTTCCGCTTGAGGAACCAGCGCTGCGACGGAGTCCACGACGACCAGATCCACCGCCCCAGAGCGCACCAACGTTTCCGTAATGTCGAGCGCCTGTTCTCCTGTGTCGGGCTGGCTGACCAAGAGACTCTTGGCATCGACGCCAAGGGCTTGTGCGTACTGCACATCGAGCGCGTGTTCCGCATCGATAAACGCAGCCACACCGCCAGCGCGTTGGCACTCGGCAATCGCGTGAAGCGTGAGCGTGGTTTTACCACTCGCTTCGGGCCCATACACCTCGATGACACGACCACGCGGATACCCGCCTACGCCGAGTGCTACGTCAAGACTCGGCAATCCAGTGGGAATCGCCGGTACCTGTTCAACCTTACGGTCGCCCAAGCGCATGATCGATCCTTTGCCGAACTGTTTCTCGATCGCGCGGAGCGCCTCATCCATCGCTTTGATCTTTTCTTTGAGCATCAACACCTCCTGTCCCGGATGCTGAGCAACCCGCGTGCCGTGTTGTGCGTCGAAGAAAGCGCGCGAACAGAGTGGCGAACGCCGACGACTCGCCGGCGGCCCGCCAGGCAGTGCGCGCGAGCTAGGCACTCAGTATTTGTCTACGACTGCGATGGCGATCGCGATTCTGGTCGCGATTTCGACCGCGACCGCGACCGCGACGGCGACTGCGATCGCGACGGCGATCGCGAACGCGATGGCGATGGCGACGGCGACTGCGATCGCGACGGCGACTGCGACTGCGACTGCGATCGCGAGTGAGACTGCGACTGAGACTGCGACTGCGACTGCGACTGCGAGTGAGACTGAGACTGAGACTGAGACTGAGACTGAGACTGAGACTGAGACTGAGACTGAGACTGAGACTGAGACTGAGACTGAGACTGAGACTGAGACTGCGACTGAGACTGAGACTGAGACTGAGACTGAGACTGAGACACAGTCTCAACCAGTTGGCACACCCTCGCTTCGCTTTCGCTATCGCAAGCGTCGCGATCCCAAGTTGCCATCGCCATCACTGTCGCAGCCGCCATCGCCATCACTGTCGCAGTCGCCATCGCTGTCGCAGACGCCATCACTGTCGCAGACGCCATCGCCATCACTGTCGCAGTCGCCATCGCCATCGCCATCGCAGTCGCCATCGCCGTCGCCATCGCAGGCTAAATCGGTTCGGGACAGCCCCACTCGAGCCCGACTCGGCTCACGCGCGGGGCTCCGTCTCGATCGTCCACACTCAAATCGAGACGCACTTCGACGAAGCCACCGATCGGAAACGTCAGGTCGAAGGGCGACTCGTCGTCGGGAAGTTCGCCGAGATTTACGAACGCCGCGCTGGCCAAGCCATCGCGGGTGGCAGCATGACGTGCGCTGACCTGGACGCGACCACCACCCCGCAGCTCGGCTGCAACATGGATGCGAAGCCACTCGGTGCGGTCGGGGCACCCTTCGAACACGTGCGACGAGGAACCCTCGGGCACGAAGCCGCCCGCGCGTTTCGAACCCGTGAGATCGCCCTGTGTGTGAGGCAGCAGCCCGAGCGGAACTTGTGCACTGACTTCCAGCGTGTCGACGTCCACGCGCGTAAGCACACCGGTGTCGGTTCCCTGACTGCTTGCGGCCCAGAAGTGGCCGATGTCGTCGATTCCAACACCGATTGCTTCGATCGGGCTGATTCCGAGCCCTCCGAGATCGACCGTGTCCAACAATTGCAAAGGTCGCATCGATACTCGTGACACGCGCCCATCGGTGTGTGCGACCCAGCCGATCGGACCCTCGTCACCCTCTTGCACGACGGCTCCGCGAACACTGGGTGGTGTCGTGATCGACGACCAGCGATCAAAGCGTGGCTCGTAAAGCGTGACGCGGTCGCATGCGAATCCCGTCAACAGGAGGTTGCCGTCTTCGTCGGCATCCAATCCGTAGAGCAGAAAGCACGCGAGCGGCACTTCGCGAATGACGGGCTCCGCATTGAAGCGGTCCAGACTCAAGAGGAAGCCATCGCGGCTGATTATCCAGAGCGTGCCCCAAGCGTCGAACACCGCTGCGTAGGGTTGAAAGCCTGGCGTCTCAAAGCGTTCGAGGATGGCTCCCGTCTCACCGTCGAGGTGCACGATGGCTTCCGCGTCGTGCAGGCCCAGCCAAACGTCACCTCCGCGCGTGCCTTCGGGTCCGATGTTTCCGTCGATGGCCAGTGCGCGGGCAACACCACCGGATTCGCCAACCTCAGTCGTGAAGAGAACGCATTCGTCTTCGGCAAGAGGTGTGGAATCGGACGAAGTTTCGATGGAGGTCGACCCGTCGCGGTCGATACATCGCTCGAGGTCGCTCGCGATCTTGCGAATCGAACTGACTCCGTCGAATTCGCGGTTGGCGACCCACGCATCACCACGCCAATCGACCGCAACGCGACTCGGTTGGGTTCCGCCGGTGAAGTAACGCGCGACTTCCATCGCGCTCTCGGCGTCGACGCGGCTCAACGTATGTTCCGCGCTGTTGGCGACCCACACGGTGGATGAAAGGGTCTCGAAGCGGTCGAGCGTGAGTTCGCCGTCTCCCGTCAGCGCCGCACCGTCGTCAGGAATGAAGGGCGCATCGCCTTCGCCCCACACACCACCACGACAGTCGGGGTTACAACCGCCGCAGGGGCTTCGAACGCCTTCGTCGACGCGTCCATCACAGTCTTGGTCGGTGGCTTCACACGTTTCGAAGCCGGGCAGCACGGCACCGTTGCACAACCCCCAATAGCCGTTGGTGCATACCGCGCGCCCTGAACGACACGGCGGAAACCCGAGGCTTAGCGGGTTGGCGCCAAAACACTCCGCAACGCCGCCAAGACAGGGGCAACCGGTTGCCACAGGGTCGGCGTCGCAGTCCGGTGGGGGAACGAAGTCACAGTTGTCGGTGCGCGACGCGTTGGTGTCGTCGCAGTCGGCGTTTCCGCAGCCTTCGCCAAACCCATCTCCATCGAGGTCGATGCACGTGGGATCGCCGCAGCGCACCAACGCCAAAGCGATGCCGAATGCGGCGCACGCGTACAACACCGGCCGGAACCGCATAACAGGTTTCTAGCATGTGGCGTCCGTCGGCGCTTCGCCGGCGTTCGCCACCCTGAATTGCAGATTTGTTCGAGCGTCAACCAGGCACGCTTTCTGTACTTGTCCGCCGCATGGATGAAGAGCGAACGGGACAGGCCATTCATACGAGTTGTCTCCAAGGTGTCGATGCACGCCCGGTGGTTGTCGAAGCGCGCGTGGCGAAAGGGCTGCCCGGGGCGGATGTGATCGGCTTACCCGTGCGCTTGGGTCGCGAAGCAAGAGTGCGCGTCTGGTCGGGTCTCGGCGCGCAGGGGTACGGAGTGCCCAAAAAGAACATCGTGGTGAACGTCGCCCCGGCCGACTTCGTGAAGGGCGGCACAAGTTTCGATGTCGCGATCGCGCTCGCCACGCTCAGCGCGTTTGGGTTGCTGGATTCTGCGGAACTCGGTCGAACACTGGTACTCGGCGAGCTGGACCTTAAAGGCGAGCTGCGACCGGTGCGTGGAACGTTGGCGCACCTGCGGAGTGCCGTTCGGCGCGGCTTCCGAAGCGCGATCGTCCCGAAGGCGTCGGCTGCGGAAGCGGCTCTGATCTGCGGCGAAGGGATGGAGATCTTTGCGGCACGCACCATGCGTGAGGTGGTGGATCACGTCGACGAGATCGCGCGGCTTGTTGCACTTGAGGAAGCGGCACCGTGGGACGCAGAGCTTGCTGGTCCGGACTTGGCGGATGTGCGTGGCCAACTCGCGACGCGACGTGCGATGGAGATCGCTGCAGCCGGTGGCCATCACGTGTTGCTGGTGGGCCCTCCAGGCAGCGGCAAGACGATGCTGGCGCGACGGCTACCTCGATTGCTGCCGCCACCCAGTATCGACGAGTGCTTGGAGATCGCGACCATCGCGGGTGCAGCAGGATTGGAGTCGCAGATGGGTGTGCGTCCGTTTCGAGCGCCGCATCACACCGCAAGCGCCGCTGCGATGGTGGGTGGCGGCCAGCCTGTGGTGCCCGGTGAAGTGACGTTGGCGCATGGGGGGGTGTTGTTCCTCGACGAGTTGCCCGAGTTTCGACGCGACGTCATCGAGACGCTGCGCACCACGATGGAGACGGGGAGGGTAGCGATCGCGCGAGCGCGTGAGCGGATTCAGATGCCGGCGCATCCATTGTTGGTGGCCGCGATGAACCCGTGCCCGTGTGGCTATCAGGGCGATCCGGAGCGGATGTGCTCGTGTCCTCCCGATCGCGTCGACAAGTACATGGGACGAATCTCAGGCCCGCTCTTGGATCGCTTCGATTTGCATGTTCGCGTGCCGCGTGTGCCGACGCGCGACTTGCGCGTCACGCCCAACGCCGAGAGCTCCGCCAAAGTCCGTTCTCGCGTGATGGAGGCGCGTGCGTTTCGTGCCGAACGACCTGCGGTGCGGTCGTTTGATGAAGCTGTGGCCGAGGTCGAACCCAAAGCGCTGCAGCTTTTGGATGAGGCGTGCGATGCGCTCAAGCTGAGTGCGCGTGCGTACGTGAAGTCGCTTCGTGTGGCGCGCACGATTGCGGATCTCGACGCGTCCAACTCGGTCCGCGAGCAACACTTGGCCGAAGCACTTCAGTACCGAAATCTGAGCGAGCGTTGACGATGGCACGTCCGAACCGAACGTCGTACGCTGAGCGGGTGAGTGACGCTGTCAAGAAGCTCCTCGAGGAGATTCTCGCTTTGCCGGAAAGCGAGCGGCGCTGGCTCAGCGATGCGCTTCTCGACAGCATGGATCCGCACAACGAGGAAATTCGTGCGGCGTGGAACGCAGCCGCACTCGAGAGGCTTCGCGAACTCGAGGCTGGCGACGAACTCGTGCCACACGATGAAGCGCTGCGCCGTGCGCACGCTATTCTTGATGAGTAGCCGTTAGGCGGAGACGAGGATGGTGCTCCCGTTTCACCGTGCCGCGGTGGCGGAGCGAGATGCTGCGCTGCGGTACTACCGGGCGATTGACGCACGACTCGCTCACGCTTTTCACCAGGCGATCGAAGCACGTTTAGAAGTGGCGGCTCGTCTCCCAGAAAGTGGGCCACGCGTTCCCGACGCGCCCGAGGAATCCGACTTGCGGTGGTATCGCATCAGTCGTTTTCCGTACTCACTGATTGTGGCGCGATTCGCGGAGCACCGGGTCGTGGTTGCACTCGCACATCACAAGCGTCGACCGGGCTACTGGAAGGGCAGACTTCTCTATTGAGTGTCTTGCCCTGGCGCCTGAGCCGATCAGCCGATGCCGATGCCGATGCCGATGCCGATGCCGATGCCGATGCCGATGCCGATGTCGAGGCCGAGATGCCCACCTGACACAAAAAAGGCCCCGTCCGAAGACGAGGCCTTTCTCGACGTCGCGACGCTTACTGCGTGCAGGTCGGGTTGGTGCAGAGCGGTCGGAGCGGGCCCTCACCGTCGAAGTCGAAGCAGCTGAAGCCACCAGGACAGTCCGCGTCGGTGTTACACGCTCCCTGACACGTCAGGGTCGCGCGCTCTTCACAGTCCGTGTCGCCTGCGGGGCACTCGGTGCCGCTGCAGAACAAGCCCATCGGGAACGCTTCCATGACCTCGCGCGGGACACCGGTGGTGCACACGTTCGGGTCACCACCGCAGCCGGTGCCGACGCCGACGGCGCCCATCGAACCGCTGATGGTCTGCAAGCACTCGAGTCGAACCGTCGTACCGGTTGCGGGCGAGTTGGCGAAGGCGATGCGCTGCGGACGCTCCATGGGACAGCGGTCGGTCACATCCGCGCTGAAGTCATCGTAGAACCAACCGACGGCACCCGGCATGGCGCTCTCCGACTGGGTGAGCTGCTGCACGCGGCAGACCTCGTGGGTGTTGCCCATCTCGTCCACCTCGGTACCGATCAACTCACGACCTGCAATCGACGTGCAGTTCACGATGTCGCCGGTGGAGGGAAGAACCTCAACCACGTCACAGTTCACGCGGCCCGAAGCATCGCGGTTGAGCGTACGCGGCAAGCAGGTGCCACCGAGAACGTCAGCAATCTTGTTGATGACGCCCTGAATCGCACCCGTGTAGTCATCCTGACAGATGGTCTGCACGAGCGAGTTCGCGCCACCCGCCTCGAGCTGCTGCGCAAGGGTCAGGATACGACGCGGCGGGAAGGCGCGACCGGTACCGGGACGGTCACACGAAGGTGCGAGCTCCTGCGGCATCATCGGGTTCACGCGCTCCTGCATGTCCTCGTCTGCAAGGATGGCGGCGTAGTCGATCGGGCCTTCTGGGTTCGGGTTCAAGTCATCCGGAATACCGGTGATGGCTGCGAAGATGAGAAGGTCGGGGTCGGCGCGCGTGGCCAAAAGACCCTGCGTGTAGCGTTCCACCGGGTGGACAGCTTCCGGGTACTGGAAGCAGCGCAGGTTGAGCTCGGGCGCCGGGTAGCGTGTGCTCATGCGGTTGTACACGTCGGGGTCGAGAGCCGAACAGTCGTCCTCATCCGTGATCATCAGCACGACGAGAAGCGAGTCGTCGCGAAGGAATCCGCGGTTCTGGCCGTCGGCGTGACCCACGGTGCCCATGCCGAAGGTAATGGCTGAGGTGCTGGGCGTGACTGCCTTGAGCACCGCCTCAAGCTGCTGCTCGAAACCACAACCGTTCGTACCGAGAACGGCCAAGCACTCCACGTCCGCGGCGAATGCGACCGGGTCGCCACCGTCGGCCGGGCGGAAGTTCAAGAAGTTGGGATCGTAGGTCGCTGCGCATCCCGAGATGGCGACGTTACCGGTGTTTCGGAGAACGCCATCGTCACCGAAGTTGGGGTCACGCTCGCAAGCACCCTGAACCACGACACCGCCGGTACCCATGTCCGAGCTGATGATGCCGACGTTCAACGACACGACGGGCGGGAAGTCCTGCTCGCCGTCACCATCGATGTCACCGGAGGCCAACACGCGGACGAGGTTCGGAATCTCGCGCGCGACGGCGGTCTGCTCCTGCGACATGGAGCCGGAGTTATCCATCATGAAGAGAAGGTCGACGTTCTCAATGTTGTCGACCTTCACGCTCTCCACGTTGCCCTGCAGGGTGCAGGGGTTGAGCGGACGCAGTTCGCGGTCCAGGCAGCCGGAGAGCAAGCCCACCATCAAGGCGGGAGCAAGGAAGGGGAGGCAGCGATTCGGTTTCACAGTTTCCTCAGCGACGAATGACGAAGTAAACGCGTTCGGTACGATTCGATCTCAAGCGACACAGCTAAACGCAGCAACGCTTGCGAGAGCGCCGTACCATACTGGGCACGGACTCCCGAGATCAACGACAGTGCGATCATCGTGCCACGGGTTTGGGGGAGAGAAAAGCCTGTGTTTTCCACAGGCTGCTCCCAAAACACGCGCCATTGGTGCCCGATCGCCGGTCATCGATGCCCGATCGCTGCCAACGGGGTTGGCATCCCCTGAAATCGCTCAAGGTCCCACGTCTCCTGGAACCGGGGCTTCCACCTCGACCAAACACTGCAGCCGAACCTGGACGCCCAGCGGTGGAATGGCATCGGGCGTGTAGAGCACCTGCTCGCAGGTCGGGTCGGTCACGTCGTAGCGCCAGCCTTGGGTGAGCCCTGAAACCGCTTGGTCGACCACGCAGACTTCCAGGCCCGACTCGTCGAGTTCTAGAAATGTCCTCGCCGGCAAATCGCCACAGCGCATTCCCGCCGGCAGCGTCTCGCGAACCTCGCATGCCACAGCGCCGGCCTCATCCGGAGTCAACGACCGGTTCGCACACACGCTTCGAACTCGACCACCGATACGACGCGTCAGTTCGGCGATCGCGGGCTGGAAACTCTCGGCGCAAATGCTTCGAACCAAAGAACCATCCAAGCGGTTCGCGAGTTCGACGTAGCGACGTCCCGGAGCAGCTTCACCGCCCGTCGATTCGCAGGCGGGGACAAGTCCCAGGTCGTTGGTGTCGGTCAGTTGGTATTCCATCCGCGAGTCGTCCAAGATCGTTTGCAGCGGGGCGTCGCCGAGGTCTTCGGGAACACCGACCAGCGCGGCAAAGAGCAGTTGGTTCTCGTCGCGACCTGCACTCAGCGAAGCGATGATTCCGTCGATCGGATCGAGGAACTCGGGGTGCTGAACACAGCGTTGGTTGAGCGCACGACCGCTTTCGGGACCGGAGAAAAACCCGACCGGGTCGGCCATGGAGCAGTCTTCTTCGTCGGAGAGAACCACCACGGCGAGCAGTGCATCGGGGCGCGGAAAGTTCGCGTCGGCTTCGAGCGCAAGCATCGCTGCAGCAAGCGGTTGTTCCAATCCACACCCTGAAGTCCCGACATCGGCGTGACAGCCCACGCGTGTGGCGAACGCACTTGGATCATCACCCGACTCGCTGGACCAGAAGTGGAGTGGGCCCCCTTCACACGTCGCATTCCGCACGAGTGCACCGCCATCACCCCAACCGTCGCCGTTTGCGCACGCGCCGACACGCGACGGTGACACAGAGTGTCCTCGTGTTCCGAGGTTCGTATTGACGATCGCGACCTGCAAGGACTCGACAGGATTCCACTCGGGGCGCCCTGCTTCGTTGGTGGGCGGATTCGTCAGGCCTTCGATCAAGAGCGGGATTTCTCGACGCAGGCTCTCCTGTTCCTCGTCCATGGAACCCGAGTCGTCGATCACGAAGAGCACATCGACATCGACGATGCCACCACCGCCTACGACAGTTTCAAACGAACGCGACACGTTGGGGTCGAGCGGGCCGATATCCCGTTCCAAACAGCCGAAACTCAACGCTACGCAGGCACAAACTAGGAACCGATTCATCGCCATCACCTCGGTCTTCAGTCGTCCGGTGCCGCGTCGAATTCCAAGTGCGGTCGGATCCTTTGCCAAACAGGGCACATGTGAAACGATCCGCTCCGTGACTCACGTTCTGGTCGTCGACGACGAAGAGAACATCCGCTTGGTGCTTCGCACGTTGCTGGTGAAGCACGGCTATGAAGTCACCGCGGCGTCGAGTGCGGAGGAAGCGCTCGAGAAAGTGGCGGAGGAGCCTCCGGATTTTGTCATCGCCGACGTGCGTATGCCCGGTATGAGCGGCATCGACTTGGTGGCGAAGTTGCGCGAAGCCGGTTCCGAAGCGGTGGCGATCGTGATGAGCGCGTACGGCTCGGTGGAATTGGCGCTCGAGGCGATGAAAGCCGGTGCGTACGACTACGTGAGCAAGCCCTTCAAGAAAGACGAAGTGTTGCTCGCGCTGCGCAAAGCGGAAGAGCGCGAGTCACTGCGCAAGGAAAATGCCCGGCTTCGCAAACAGGTTCGCGAGCAACAAAGCCTCGGTCGAATGCTCGGCAAGAGCGCCAAGATGCAGCGCGTGTTTCGCACGGTGGAGAAAGTCGCGGGCTACGACACGACCGTATTGATCCAAGGCGAGAGCGGTACTGGTAAGGAACTCGTCGCCCAGGCGCTGCATGAATTGGGAAGTCGCAAAGACGGTCCCTTCGTACCGGTCAACTGCGGTGCGATTCCGGATTCGCTTCTCGAAAGCGAGCTCTTTGGGCACAAGAAGGGCGCGTTTACCGACGCGCATAGCGACAAGCGCGGGCTTTTCGAAGCTGCGGACAAAGGCACGCTTTTCCTCGACGAACTCGGTGAGTTGCCGTTGGGTCTGCAGGTGAAGTTGCTTCGTGTGTTGCAAGAAGCACGTGTGCGTCCCCTGGGCGCGACCAAAGACAAGCCCGTCGATGTCCGCGTGGTTGCCGCGACGGTTCGCAACATCGAAGAAGAGGTACGCGAAGGACGTTTTCGCGAGGACCTCTACTACCGTCTGAACGTGTTGCAGATCGACGTGCCGGCGTTGCGCGATCGCAAAGAAGACATCCCGCTCTTAATCGAGCACTTCCTCGAAACGCACAACGGGCGCTTGGGTACAAAGATCCGCGGGCTGACTCCGCAAGCGCGCAAGATCCTTCTGGCGTATCCGTGGCCTGGCAACGTGCGCGAGTTGGAAAACGCGGTGGAGCGTGCCGTCGTGCTGGCCGAGGGCGACATGATCCGCGCCGAGGACTTGCCCGAACGTTTGCGCGATCCGGTCGATCCCGGCCGCTTGGTGCTGGCGTCGGATGAACTCTCGATCAAGAAGATGCAGCGCTTCATGGAGAAGACGCTGATCTCACGTGCGCTCGAAAAAACGGACGGCAATCGGACGGCGGCGTCGAAGCTGCTGGAGATCAGCCACCGCGCCTTGCTCTACAAGATCAAGGACTACGGCCTGAAGTGAGGGCGGCTGCTCTCGCTGTTTTGGCGCTTGTGGTGATTACGCTTCCTGTCGAAGCGGACCGCTACCACCGCGTGCGATCGGGTCAGACCTTGGCCGCGATCGCCCGGCGATACCGCGTCAGTGTGTTTGATCTACGCGCGGCAAACCGGATGCGAAACGACCGAATTCGACCCGGGCAATCGCTTCGTGTTCCGGATCGCGGCGTGACCTATGTGCGTCCTGGCGACAACCTCGGTCGGGTTGCACGTCGCAACAACGTGAGCGTCGACGAGCTACGGCGTGCGAACCGGTTGCGCCGCAGTGCACGACTCCGCGCGTTTCAGCGATTGGTGTTGCCCGGGTACGCGCCACGCGAACGCGCCGATCACGATTGGGGAGAGCCGGCGAACCCCGGAACGATCAAGGTCATCCGTCGCGGCGTGGAATCGGAAATCACGGTGGTGGACTCGGAACGTCGTGTGTTGCGCGCAAGTCTCACCGAACTCGGGTCCGCCATGCGACGCCACGAAGACGACGAAGTGCGTCCCGCGCATCCACGACTTGCGTTGCTTCTTGCCAACCTCTCCGATCAACACGGCGGTCGAAAGATCACGTTGGTGAGTGGGTTTCGTGCTGCAGGTGGACGCACGCGTGAGACCAGTCGCCATACGATGGGTCGCGCCGCCGACATTCGAATCCAAGGCGTCGGCAACCGCGGGTTGTGGGAGCGCTGCCGCCGAATCGGTCACGCCGGGTGCGGCTACTACCCGCGAAGCACGTTTGTCCACGTCGACGCACGGCGCAGTCGAACCCAATGGGTGGACTGGTCTCGACCCGGTCGGCGCGCACGCTACGGCACGCTGAGAGGTCCAACGAGGAACCGTCGACGTCGTCGCGCGATGGCGCGGCCCAACCAAACCAGCGATCTGCCGATGGTCATTTCGATCGTCGAGCCCGATGGCAGCGTCACAACCTTCGACGATACCCACGAGCCGGAACCCGAATCGAACCTGGAAGAGGAGGATGGGCAGGGTCCTTCGTGGCGGTTTTACTATCGCCTCGACGAAACGCCTCCGGAGGGCTAAGCCCCACGCGATCGATGCGATACTCCGTGACGATCCAAGGGCGCGAGCGCGAGGTTGACGTTCAAGTCGACCCGGAAGGTGGCATCGTGGTCGCCCTCGATGGGAAAGCCTACCCCGCCGACATCCGGCCGATCGCGGGTGGGGTCTCGGTGCGGATCGAAGGCCAGGTTTTCGATGTGATGGTCGGAAGCGGCAGCCCCACTCGTTTGGTCGGCTCGGGTCGCCGAGCCACGGCCACCGTGGTGAGCGAACGCGATCGCGCCAGCAAGAAGCGGCGCGGAAGCGGCGGAGATTCCAAGGAACTTCGGGCGCCGATGCCTGGGCTGATTGTGAAAGTTCTCGTCGAAGTGGGTGCCGAGGTGGAACAAGGCGCTCCGCTTGTGGTCATGGAAGCCATGAAGATGGAGAACGAGTTGCGCGCGGCCGGGCCGGGCAAAGTCGCTGCGGTCGAAGCGCGTGAAGGTCAGAACGTCGAGTCTGGCGCGCTTCTCGTACGCTTCGAGTGATGCGGCTTTACTGCGTTGTCGTGCTGCTCTTCGCGGGGTCGGCGCGCGCCGATTGGCTGGTGGAACTGCCGGCGCACGAGACCGGTGCGCGCCACGAGTCGACGCCGACCGAACTCGTCTATCCGCGACCTGGGCTTCCCGCGCTGGCCGAACCGGGCGAACACATCGTCGCACACGTTCGTGTTCCCGCACCGCTGATGCCGGCTCCTGGAATCCAACAACCGCGGGCGCTGCGTGGATGGTCCGCAGAGTTGGTGGGTCACTCCACACCCCTCGATGAAGGTGCCAAACATCGATATGCGCTTCGCGTTCTCGACATTCGCGCGGACGGTGCAAGTGGGTTGGTGTTTCGCGCCACGGTGCGCGTTCCTCCTTGGGCTGCACCCGGGACCTACACGTTTCGCATCGACTCGCCCGGGTCGGTGATCGCCGCTGCACCTGGGAGCGTGCGTGTGTTGGTTCCGGGACGCGCACCCATCGTCGCGAGCTACGCCGACCACGACGATCACGAGGCGTGGGACGTCGATGTGTGGCTCGCGAGTGACGTGCGCGAGCCTTTGGCCGGTCACGGAGTGCCCTGGCTCGATCCGGAGATCGATGCTCGTTTTTCGCACTCCCTCGAACCTGCTGAACCGAGCGCGCGCATCGAGAGCTTTGTGTTTCTGGAAACACGCGAACGCGTGGTGGGCGAGGGTGAGTGGTTTGCCGCCACGAACGTGCGTCCGACTGGGGTTCGACCCGCAATCGTGCTTCGGACAACGTCACGACCAACGGGTGAGCGCGATGGCGAGTGCGCGCCCCTGAGCCTCAATGCACCCGATGAAACGGTCGTCGACGTTCCCGTCCAGCTCGAAGCGGATGCCGTTTCAGGTTGGGCGTTCGAGGAGGATGGCTCGGTGTTTGGGTCAGACCCTCAAATCCGGCTGCGCTGGATTGGGGTCCAGGAAGTGCACGCGCTCGCCGTCGAGGAGGGCTGTGCGCGACGTGGGCAGGTTGCCGTGCGTGTTGAACCTGCGTTGAAGATGGGCTGTTCGGCCGCCAACCCCTCCGGAATTTTGTGGTTTTTCGGGCTGCTTTGCACAATCGCCGCGAGGCGCTACAAGCCGAGGCGGAATCGCTGCATCGCCGCCAAGCGTTCTCCACCAGAGCTATGACCACTCGCCTTTCTTCCCTGACCGCGCTTCTTCTCCTCGTCATCTCGAGCGGATGTGCTGGGACCATCCCCAACACCACCGTCGAAGACACTTCCGAGAACCGCGAAATTGTCGCATTCATGGAAGAGTATCGACGTGCGGTGGAGTCTCGGAACGTGCGCCGCCTCTTGGAAATGGCGTCTCCACGCTACCTGGACGATCTCGGCACGCCTGGCGGGGACGACGACCTCGATTTCGACAGCCTTCGCGAGAAGTTGTCTCGCTGGCGCGATCGCGTCGTCGATGTCCGCTACGAGATCAAATACAACCGTGTCACCTTCGATCAGCGGCGAATTTTCGTCGAGTTTCGGTACACGGCGAGCTTTCTCCTGACCACGGCGGATGGCGATGAGCGCTGGTCACGGCGTTTGGGCGATCACCGGCTGATCCTCACGCGCGACGAGGAATCCGACGAGGGAACGCTCCAGATTCTGTCTGGGATGTAAGCAACTCGAAAATCCCCGCAATTCGTCCGACAATGCCTGTAGGGTTAACGGGCCAGTGGCGGACGAGAAAAAGCAGCTCGGAAAGATTCTGCTCACGCAGAAACTGGTGACACCTCAGGAGCTGGATCGATTGCTCGAGGAGCAACGTCGCTCACCTGGGGCACGCCTTGCGTCGACCGCGCAGAAGTCAGGTCAGATCGCAGGCAAGGATCTGCTCAAGGCGCTGTCCGAACAACACGGGTTGCCTGGGATTGATCTCGCACAGGTCGTCATCCCCTTGGACAACTTGAAGCTGATCCCTGTCGACATCGCGAAGCGACATTTGATCCTCCCGATATTGGTGAAAGAGGATCGCATCTTCCTCGCCATGGCCGATCCGAACGATCGCCGCGTGATCGATGAAATCGAGTTTGTCACGGGCCGTCGTGTTTTTCCCTACGTCGCGCTGCACGAATCCCTCAAGAACGTGATCGACGCCGCGTATCGCTCCCTCGAAAAAGGGGAGCTTCATTACATCGGACCGGATGTGCCTGCGGACTATCTGCAGTCGCTCGGCATCGAGCACACGCGTTCGCGCGCGACCTCCGAACCGCCTCCAACGCCCACGGGTATTGTGAGCGACGCACGCATGCCACCCCCTGCGGGTATGGATGTGCTGCACGAAGATGACGTGAGTGCGCACGAACCTTTTGCATCGCAGGTCGCACCCTTGCCAACGGGTGACGAGTTCCTCAAGTCACGCCCTGAAAACCCGAAGATCCTGATCGTCGATGACGAGGACGACATTCGAAAGTTGCTGACACGCGTGATGACCCAGAAGGGCTATCAAGTGGTGGAGGCATCAAAGGGACTCGAAGCGCTCCAAAAGGTGCGTGATGCCAAGCCCGACGTGATCCTGCTCGACGCGATGTTGCCCGAGGTGCACGGCTTCGACATCTGTCGCCGTATCAAGGGGAGCAAGCGCTACGGTCACATTCCGATCATCATGGTCAGCGCGATTTATCGTGGTTGGCGTGTGGCGGAGGACTTGCGCAACAGCTACGGCGTCGACGCGTTTCTGGAGAAGCCGTTCAAGATCAACGAGGTTATCCAGCACGTGGAGCGCGCGTTGATGGGTCGCACCTCAGAGATGCCGCCCGATGATCAGCTGAGCCAAGAAGCGGGGCAGATTCTGGAAGACGGCATGAACGCCTATCGCGACGGAGACATCGACGGAGCGATCGAGAAGCTCCAAGAGGGGCTCAAAGTCGACCCGCTCTCGTTTCAGCTCCACTACCACTTGGGGTTGCTTCAGGGTCGTCGAGATCTGGTTTTCGATGCGATCCACCAGCTCGAGACCGCCACCGAACTGCAGCCTCGAAATTTCTCTGCACTGAAAAATTTAGCGGTCCTGTATCAGCGCGCCGGCTTCAAACACAAGGCGATCGAGATGTGGGAACGCGCGCTTTCTGCGGCTCCGGACGAGGAAACTCGCGTCGGAATCAAAGATCATTTGATGAGCTTGCTCTAATCCCTAGGGCCGGTCTGGGTGCTGGTCCGCTTACGTCAAAAATCGATTAGAATGCGGACTCCGACGGCCTAGTGAGGCGCGAAAAGCTCGAATGAAGTTCCTCTGCGACAACTGTAAAGCGAAGTACCAAATCCCCGACGAGAAGATCGCGGGGCGCACCTTGCGGATGAAGTGCCGAAAGTGCGCGCACAACATCATCATTCGCGGTCCCAAAGTGGAGAGTGCGATTCCTGCTCGGCAATCGCGTCGTCCGTCGGCTGGACGACCGCGACGTGGTGGCTCGCATGCAGGTCCGCGTCCTGCGTCGCGTAAGTCGTCGCTCGGTGCCGAGTTCCGTCGCTCCGCAGCTTCTGTCGCGCCGCCCGCCGAGGCACCGCGTCCTGTCGCTGAGTGGTACGTCGCGATCAACGACGTTCCTGTCGGACCGATCAAGCGTGAAGAGGTCGCTCGTAAAATCGGCACCGGCGCCGTGACCGAAGACTCGTTGTGCTGGCGCGAGGGCTTCGACGATTGGCTTCCTGTCTCGCAGGTGCCTGAGCTGCTTGCGTTGATGAAGCAGCGCCGGATTCCCAAGCCTCCACCGCGTTCTGCACCCGCGCCTGCGCCTGCACCGCCACCGCCCGAAGCGAAACCAGAGCCGAAGCCGGCTCGGTCCAACGTGGTTCCTATCGGTGGTCGACTGGGCGCTGCTGCGGCGCCGACCATCGAAGAGGTGGCACCTGCTCCTGCGGTTGCACCGACACCTGTTCCTGCTCCGGCACCGGCTGCGAAGGCCACGCCGGTTCCTGCGCCTGCACCTGCCGCGGACCCCACACCGATTCCGCCGCCCACTGCGATTCCGGACGACGATCCTTTCGCGGTGCCACCCGCTGCGGCTGTCCCCGCTGCTGCTGCTGCGGTGGTGCAGCCTCCGCCTCGACGACTGCCCGTGGGCGCGTGGATTGCGATCGTTGGCGCAGGTTGCTTCGGCATCGCGTTTGCTGTGGTTCTCGCAAACAAGCTCTTGCAGGATGATCCCGAGCCCATCGCGTCGAACGACCCGGTTGTTCAACAGCAAGAAACGCCCGTTGCCGATCCTCAGCTCGACCTGACCGAACCGGTTGTTGAGGACACCGTCGAGGACCCCGTCGTCGAAGACACCGTCGAAGACACTGTCGAAGATCCCGGAACGACGACGACGACGACCATGCGTCGCCGAACGAACGGTTCAACGACCGCGATGATGTCCGAACCCCAGCTCACCGAAGCACAGCGTCGTCAGCTCGCGCAGCTTCAGATGAGTTCCGGCACCGAGGGAACACCTGGGAATATCGCCGTGATGATGACCGAACGGACCAGCATGCGAGCGGCTCTCGACGAGAACGCCGTGCGGCGAGTCGTTCAAGCCAACCAGCGCGGCCTTCAAGGTTGCTACAACCGAGCGATTCGGGGTCTTCCGGATCCGCCCGACTCGCGGCTCACGGTCAGTGTGACCGTCGGTGCAAGCGGCAGCGTGACGCGTCTGAACGTGACGGGCGACGACTTCGGCGGATTGAAGTCGTGCGTGACGTCAGCCGTTCGTCGTTGGCGTTTTCCGCCGAGCAGCGGCTCGCAGCAAACCCGTTTCCCGCTGGTATTCACCGCACCCGGTTAGAAACTCGCGAGCCACTCTCTTGCGATTTCGATCGCCGCCTCAAAGGCCTCGGGAAGCTGCGCGACGATTACGCTCAGTGCGAGGAGCACCGCAGCGATTCCCGTTGCCGCACGTAGCGGCATGCCCGCGAAGAACACCGGAACTTGCGGCGCACTTCGCGCGATCAGTCCCAGTCCTACCTCGACCACCACAATTGCGACGGCGGCAGGCCCTGCAATCGAGGCTGCAAACGCCAACGCAGAACCTGTGAGCTGCGCGGCTCCGATCGCGACGTGTTCGATTCCTTCTGCGACTTCTGTCGCACCCACCGGCGCGATCATCAGCCCCTCGGCAAACGCACGAAACGCCACGCGATGACCACCAAGACCGAGAAATAGAACGACGCCCATCATCAACTGAAGGTCGCCCAGTGGGCTGGTGCGATCGCCCGTCGGTGGTGCGATGACTTCGGAAAGCGAAGCACCGCGCCAGGTGTCGACCAGCCGACCTGACCAGTCGAGTGCGAAGAAGGGCAGTGCAGTTGCGAGCGCGAAGAGAGTCCCAAGCATCGCTTCGCGCAGCACCCAGGCACCAAACGTGGCTGGACCTGCTGCCAAGATCGCTTCGGGATCCGCAGCTTCCAGTGCGAGAGGGGCGAGAGCCACAGTGAGAGCCAAGACCAGAGAACCGCGGATCAGCGCCGGTGTCTTTCGAAGCGTGAGCCAAGGCGCAAACACAGTGAGCGGTGCCACCCGCGCGGCGACGAGTGCGCCGACCACTATGAGCTCCTCTCCGCTGAGTTCTGCACCCAGACGCCGGAAGAGTTCCTCCACGCGCTATGTGACGAGCTGCGGGATCGCGGTCCAAATCGCGTCGGTGAAGCGCATCAGTTGTGCGCCCATCCAACCACCACCGACAACGAGCGCGATCGCCACGCCGACGAGCTTGGGCACAAAGCTCAGCGTCTGTTCTTGGACCTGAGTGACGGCCTGCATGAGCCCCACAAAAAGACCGATCGCCAAGCTCACGATGAGAGCAGGCGCCGAAACCAAGAGCACCAAGTACAAGGTTTCTGCGGTCAGTCGCGCAAGCTCGCTCGGATCCATGCGCAGACGCTACCACGAGCGGGACGGGCTCTTGGCCGTGTGAGACGGATCTGCGACACTCCCGACGTGAGCGACGAGGACGATTTCTCCCACGCAGCCGACGAACCGACGGCCATGTGGAACGAGGAGTCATTGCAAGGGTTGGCGCTGGACGCCCCCACTGAGCAACAGCAGTCCGCCGCCGCGACAAAAGGTGTCGGTAGTGCCGGGCCAAGCGTCGAGATCGCACTCGGGCCACCTTCGGGACAACGACCTGCACACCAGCCCGCGCAGCAGGGTGCGTCCAAGATCGCAGGGTTGAGCTGGGGCATCACGATCGTGCTCGCTCTCGGGTTGGGTGCCGGCGTGTACTTCCTGGTTCGCTTTCTCAAGTGATCGTTGACAGGGTGCACTGCGCTGCGTGATCTAGGCGCATGCCTCGCATTGAAACGCTGTACGACGCCGCCGCGATCCAAGCTCGAGTCCAAGAGATGGGCAAAGAGATCGCGCGCGACTACCAAGGCAAGCTACCGGTCGTGGTTCCGGTTCTCAAAGGCAGCTTCGTCTTTGCCGCGGATCTGATTCGCGCCATCGACTCGGACCTGACCGTCGACTTCTTGGGACTGCGAAGCTACGAGGGCACGTCGAGCACCGGCGTGGTGCAAATCACGAGCGACCTGACCAAAGAGATCGCCGGCAAGGACGTGCTGATCATCGAAGACATCGTCGATACCGGTTTGACGATGGACTACTTGCTCAAGAACCTCGCCACGCGAAACCCGGCGTCGGTGAAGCTCGCGTCCTTTCTCAGTAAGCCGGCGCGGTCCAAAGTGGACATCCCGATCGACTACCTGGGTTTCACCATCGAGGATGTGTTCGTGATCGGATACGGACTCGACTACGACCAGAAGTATCGAAACCTGCCGTACTTGGGCATCTACCACCCCGAATGAAAAAAGATCGACTCGAGATGCTCGACGCGATGATCGCGAAAGGGTCCGAGGACCCCTTCGTGTGGTACGCGCGCGCTATGGAACTCCGCTCTCGTGAGCAACTGGAAGACGCGTTGGCGGCGTACCAAGAGGTGGCGACGAAGTTCGAGGACTACGTGCCGACGTATCTGATGGCGGCGCAGGTTTGCGAGCAACTGGGACGCAACGACGACGCTCGAAGCTGGGCGGAGCGTGGATTGGCCCAGGCTCAGGCGAAGGACCCGCACGCGGCGTCCGAGCTTCAGGCGTTTCTCGAAGAGCTTTGAATCGCAACGAGGGTTCCGCACCCGCCGTTGGCTTCGATGCGCGCTTTGCTGCTCATACGCACGCGCAAGCCCAAACCGGATAAGTGCGCGTACGCGGCTTCGTACTGTTCGCGAGTCACGGGTTGTGTCGCTGACGTCGCCACCGGGTTGTATGCGTAGAGATGAACCGGCAGCGCGGGCTCCCGCTGTTTAAGTGCGAGCACGCGAGCGGCAAAGGCATCGAGTTCGGAAGCGTCGTCGTTTTGGTCGCGCATCAGAAGGTACGCCAGCGCAGTCTTCTTTCGCCGTTTGCGGGTCAGCGAGGGGAGTTCTTGGCGCAGCACTGCGAACAGTTCTTCAAGTGTTGGTGCCTGTGGAACGAGTTGCGCACGCGTCGGTTCGGAACCGGCATGAACGGAAATCGTCAAACCGTTGTGCGGAAGTCGTAGCCACTCCCGAAGTCGTTTGGTTGGACCCCCGGACGTCGTCAGGCTGGTTTTGAGCCCTTGCGAGCGTGCCCAGCTCAGAAACTCGGTCGTGTTGTTGTGGTTGTGAAGCGGCTCGCCGATTCCCGAGAGTGTGATCCGCTCGATCGGATGTGAACCGCGAACCAGTTCAACCTGACCGCGCAACTCGTCGATCGACAAGTGGCGTCCCAACCCGTTGGCTCCCGATGCACAGAAAGGGCAGCGCACGGCACAGCCGACCTGCGTCGAAATGCAAAGTGTGTCGCCGCGGTAGAGCACAGCTTCGATGCGGGACCCATCGTCGAGCCGGATTCCATAGCGTCGGTTGAACTGCCCGACTTGTTCGGTGTCGATCTTCATGGGCGCGACTCGCGGGCCCACGCCACGATATCCGCAGTGCGTTGGTCCACCGTGGTGGTTTCGCTCCAGCCTAAGGCGTCGCGAATCGCAGCGGAACTCACGACCACGTCGTTTTTCATCGCACCCAGGTGCTCCAAGCCGTCCGGAACTTCGTCGACATGTTCCCACCAAAGCTTGATCTGCATGTGGGCTGCGAAGCGTTCCGCCCATGTGTGCATGGTGGGCGCGTCATCACCGACGTTGAAGATCCGAAAGTTGCTGACGTGTTCGGCCGCGAGCGCGATCGCAAGACCGACGTCTTCGACATGGGCGCGAGTCCATCGCCACGTCGCTCCGTCTTCGTGAGGTAGGTGTTCACCTCGATCAAGTGCGTCGATGATGGCGCCAAAACGACGCCGCGGATCTCCGTGTCCGTACACCGCCGGTAGACGCAGGATCGTGCATGGCGTGTGCTGCAGCGCGCTCTCGACGTCCTTCTTGTCGTAGTCGGGTTCGGGATGTGCACCCTCGAGGTGACGATACGGGTAGGGCACCGTGAGCGGTGATGTTTCAGTGATCACAGCTTCGGGTTCTGGACCCGGATGATCGAGCAAGCGACCGAACTGCGCGTACACGTCTTGGCTGGAAAGAACGACCGCTGGACCTGCCCACGCGGCTCGCATCGTCTCTGCGTGACTTCGGGTCATGGCGCGCATGTCGACCACAACGTCTGGCCCGAACTGCTGAACCGCAGACGTCAACGCGTCGACATCCGTGCGGTCGACGAGGATATCCTGCGCGTCCGCGTTGGGATTGGTGTGCTCGCCCCGGTGCAGGACGGCGACTTCGTGATCGCGCGCAATCGCACTTCGCACCGCAACCGGACCAATAAAGCCTGTACCGCCGAGAAACGCGATGCGCATGGAGACGGCTTAGTGCGATCGCGTACACTCGTCACGTGATCGTCGACGCTTGGATCCAACACCCCTCTCCTCAGATGCTGGCGGATCCCATGTTCGACGCGATCAAGCGCTGGGTCGGCGGAGCTATCCCGGAGTCGATCCCACCCACGTTCACGATTCAAGCTCTCGACGCAGCCAAGGTCGACAAGGCACTCGCGTGCGCTTGGTACGGCCCGCAGGGAACGCTGATCAGCAACGAGCAGGTGGCCCAGCTACGTGATCACGCACCCGACCGCATCGTTCCGATCGCAAGCGTCGACATTCGCAAGCCGATGGCGGCCGTCCGCGAGTTACGTCGATGTGTGCGCGAACTCGGGTTCAAAGGACTCCGGATCTTGCCCTGGCTTTGGGAAGCCCCGCCGGATGATCGTCGCTACTACCCGCTCTACGCAGAGTGCATCGAGCTTGGCGTTCCTTTTTGTCTTCAGGTGGGTCACGCGGGACCGCTCTATCCCAGCGACCCTGGACGACCGATTCCCTATCTCGATCGCGTTGCGCTCGATTTTCCGGAGCTCGTGATCGTGGGCGGGCACATCGGATATCCGTGGACCGATGAAATGATCGCGCTCGCGACGAAGTACGAGAACGTTTACATCGACACCAGCGCGTACAAACCGAGTCGCTACCCCGAGGCACTTGTGACCTTTATGCGCTCACGCGGTAAGTCGAAGGTGTTGTTTGGGAGCAACTTTCCGATGCTTATGCCAAAGGCGTGTCTGGACCAACTGGACCGACTTGAGCTCGACGATGAGGCACGCGCGTTGTTCTTGGGTGGAAACGCGCAAAGAGTGTTCGAAGTGTGATGCGTACCGTGGTCGTCGGCTTGTGCTTGCTTCTGCTTCCGGCGGCGCCGGTCACGGGCGAATGGCTTGCCATCGATCATCGAGCGGACTGGGCGTTCGATGACCCCGAGGCATGGCTCCACGAAATCGAAGTCACGTGTTCGGGTCCGCAGTTCGTGGAGTCCAAGCGGGACGAAGATGGGACAGCGCGGTTCCACACGCTGATCCGGCGAGATGCGGCGGAGTGTCTTGCGCAGACCGAGGAGGCTCTCGGGGGAAAACCCAACGTTCGTGCTCCGGGTTTTGCGGAGGCACCGACTGCTCACCTGATGGACGTGGTTGCACTCCCCATTGCCACCAACGTCACCCCTTCGGTTCTCGAAGCGTGCTCCAACGTGGAGCGTTTTCTGGCCGACCAAGTGCGATTCCAGAGAACGTGCTCACCCTCGTCGTCTGCGACTTCAAAGAACGTCGACCTGCAGCAGACCCGTCTTCTCGTTGCAGCCATCATCTTGATCGCTCGTGAGCAGTCTCGTCACGAGCCGATGCAAGCATTGCGAACGCTTGTGAACGCGATGCGGCTCACGCGCGACCTGCGGACGGGTCACGCCGATCGCGAGTGGCGGACGGTGGCGAGAGAGTCGCATGAGTTGCTCGTCGCGACGGCGATCGCGGTGGTCGAACAAATGCGTCCGTATGAGGCCTACGAGTTCGGTCGGCTTGTTGAACAGACCCGCTTGCTCGTTGACGAGTCTCCGCTCAACCAAACGTTCTTGGGAGATGCGCGCGCCCAACTCCGCATGGCCGAATCGCAGCCGAGTCCCGAAGTGTGGCGACTCCTCGTGCGCGATTTTCATGAGAAGGTGGTGCGTGAGTTGCCCAGTGGGATCGATGACCGCAACGACATCGCAGCGGTGGCGACCATGATGCGTCTGGCTCGCCTCGACGTGCAGCCGCTGCCGATTACGCCGGCGCTCTACACGGGGCCGCTGATGCCGGCGTACGAGGACACGATGGAAGCCTTCGAAAATGACCGAATGCTTTTTGTCGAAGACCTCCAAGCTGAAATCCGCACGCGTTACTTGCAGAGAGGCTTCGCTGCGCTGATCGCCCAACGTGCGTACAACAACTGTCAGCAAGAGTCGCCGAACGTTCAGCGTCTAGGTATCCGTATGGAGTCCACCAACGGTGATCGGGTGACGTTTCATGCGTCGGTCTCTGCGTTTCCGTTCTGGCGCGCGGCGAATATCCGACCGCTGATGAGTTTTCAGTGTTCCGAGTACGAACCACCACGACGACGACGACGACACCATCACCGACCTCACGTCTTCCGCCAGATTCCCGTCGACGGTACTAGCGCATCAGCGCCGTCAGGACGTGGTCGCGCCACGCGCCGTTGATGTAGAGGTAGTCGCGCGCGTATCCCTCCACGACAAATCCCAATCGCCGAAGTAGTCGCCCGCTTCGTTCGTTGTGCGGCTGGTAGTTCGCCATGATGCGGTGGAGCGCCAAGTGCTCAAACGTGTACGGCAGGGCGGCGCTGAGTGCTTCAAACATCAAACCGCCACCTTGGTGCTTCGCCGCAACCGCGTAACCGAGGTGCGCAGCCTGGAATGCACCACGAACGATGTTGCTGAAGTTACACGTCACCACAAACTCGCCGGTCGCGTGGAGCTGGCCAAACAAACGCATGCTGGTCCCCGCCACGTACTCGTCACGGTTTTGCTCCAAACGAATCTCCCAGAAGGCACGGGTGTAAAAGCCTTCTGGACGTGCTGGTTCCCACGGCTCGAGATGCGCTCTGTTGACCGTGAAATATTCCAGTGCCTTGTCTCCCTGGAGGCCGGGCGGCATCCAAAGCTTCAGGCGTGGGGTCACGATCTCAGGAAAACTGCTCATCTTCGCCGCTCGTAGATTCTCCTACTATGCTTCCGGCGTCCTGACTCGTGCTTCTTTCTTTTCGCAACTTCGGCTGGGTAGTGGCGCTTGCATTGACCGCATGCGGCGGCAAGACCGGTCTTTATGGGTTGGATGCCGAGGCACGCGACGGGTTTGTTGGCGGACCTGAGGTTTGCAACGGCCTGGACGAAGACGGCGACGGAAACGTCGACGAGGACTTTCGTGATGAGGTCGGACGCTATGTCCACATCGACCACTGCGCGGGCTGCGACTTGCCGTGTCGAGTCGGACGACCCTTCGAACTCAGTGTGGACTGCGCGGTTCTCGAAGAGACCGCCGTGTGTGCGGCAACGAGTTGCGAGGCGGGCTACACGCCTTCGACCACGGGCCGTTGTGTGCCCATTTACGAACACCTCTGCTTGCCGTGCGTGGACGATGGCGAATGTGGCGACTTTGAACTTGCTGCGTGTGATGTGGTCGGTGGCGAACGTCGATGTGTGATCGGTTGCGCGCTCGGATGTCCGGAGGGCTATGCGTGCGCGGAAGACCGCTGCATTCCCGACGGTGGAAGCTGCAACTGCGGGCCCATGGATCGCTTCGACCTCGCGTGTGCGTTGGAGGATCCGGAGGGCAACATTTGTCCGGGCTCGGCGAGTTGTGTGTTTGGCGAGCTTTCGATGTGTGCGGCTCCCGACGATGTGTGCGACGAACTCGACAACGACTGCGATGGCACGGTCGACGAGGCGTTTCGTGATCGGCGTGGGGCCTACAGCGTGGACATCCGCAACTGTGGGGAGTGCGGAGTGGATTGCACACTCAGCATGATCCCCGAAGGTGACTTGATCTGCGGAGGTGATCCTTTCGCACCGACGTGTGTGTTGGCATGTCCTGACGCCGCAGACGGAATCATGCCGGGCGATCGCATCGATGCAGACTTGGACATCGCCAACGGTTGTGAGTGCACCGTTGGATCGTTGACCGATATCCCGGGTCCGGTGTTGGCCGAAGGTGAAGACCTCGACGTCAACTGCGATGGTGCGGACGGCATCGTTGTGGAGAGCTACTACGTCGCGCCCGACGGCGATGATGAGGGGCCAGGTTCACCCACGCGACCTTTGCGAACCATTTCCGAAGGACTCCGACGAGCGGGAGAATCGGTCGGCATGCCGGACGCACGCACGCACGTGTTCGTCGCGTCGGGTAGCTACGCGGAGAGTCTCGACCTGCCCGAGGGTGTGAAGCTGCACGGAGGCTATCGACGAGACTTTCTGGCGCTCGATCCCAACGGTTTCCGAGTTGAGGTGCGCGCTCCTGCAGACAGTGAAGCGCTTGGCGGAGCAGCGCTGAGAGGCTTTGAGATCGGTGCTACCGAAACCGTCGTGGAATGGATCACCCTGATCGGTCGCGATTCGGCATTGCCTTCGAGCGCAGCGTTCGGGGTGGTGTTGACCGATCCCGGACCGCGACTTCGAATTTCCGAAGCGGAGATTCGTGCAGGTGCACCAGGCGCAGGCATGAACGGTCTCGACGGTGCCGCGGGTGCCAGTCCGACATCGGAAGCCGCCGTGGGTGAAGAACCGCGCGGTGCCGAAGAGGATGGGGCGAACGAGTGCATCCCCGGAGCCGCGAACGTCGTCGATGGTGGTGGTGGCGGTGCGAACTTGTGCGGTGGGACCGATGTGAGCGGCGGCCGGGGAGGTTCGCCGAGTTGTCCGGAGTTTGCGAATCGACAGCCCAACGGAACACGCGGACAAGGACCTGCGGGAGGCAGTGGCGGCAACGGCGGCCAAGACTCGCAAGGACCGATCACCGGCTTTCCGTGCCCGACCGCGGTGTGTTGTGGCTTGGCTGACTTCAGCGTCCCCACGGCGTTCGAAGGACCGCAAAGCGGTACCACGGGCGGCGACGGATCCGCGGGATCGGGCGGCATGGGTTGCTCCGATGCGTTGGGTCGTTTTGTGGGCGACGCGTGGACACCTGGGAACGCGAGCAACGGCACCGGTGGAACACCCGGGAGCGGTGGTGGCGGTGGCGGTGCAGGGGGCGGCACCGAGATGGTTTTCATGACGAGCGTGTGCGAGTTCGTCGACGGACTTGGCGGCGGTGGCGGCGGTGGTGGCGCCGGTGGCTGTGGTGGAAACCAAGGTGGCGCGGGAATGTCCGGAGGACCCAGCGTTGGGGTTGTGGTGATGATCACCGACGACGGTCCGATCGAAGCGTTTGAGATGCGAGATGTCGTTCTCCGACCTGCGGATGGAGGTCGCGGTGGCGACGGAGGCGCAGGCGGCGATGGCGGTCGTGGTGGTGTGGGCGCGCTCGGCGGTGAAGTTCCGCGCGACGAACGCTCAATCCCCACGTTGGCTGGACCGTTTCCAGGCGGTCGAGGCGGCCGCGGCGGAACAGGCGGCCCGGGTGGTGGCGGCGGCGGTGGTTGCGGCGGCGGTTCGATCGGAGTCTGGGTGACTGGCAATCTGTTGATCGACGTGAGTGCGTGGCGCGCGAACAACAACTACCAACTCGGCATCGGCGGGATGTCGGGTCGCGGTGGTGCAGGTGGCGCACCGGGCGGAGACGGTTCCGCGGGAGGAGCAAATGATGTTCTTCTCTTCTAGGGCGCACGCGTGCATCGGTCTCGTTGCCGCGCTGCTCTTCACGGGCTGTTACGAGCACCATCTCTGTGGGTCACCCGAGCTGTGCAACTACGCCGATGACGACTGCGACTTCATCGTCGACGAGGCGTTCGTCGACGACGACGGGGTGTATTTCACCACCGAGCACTGCGGCGCGTGTGGCGTCAGCTGCGCGGATGTCTTTCCCACAGCATCCGAAACGGCGTGCCAGGTCGACCCGATCACGAGTGTTGCCGAGTGCGTATTGGTTGCGTGCCCCGTCGGTTGGCACCGCGCGGGTGAAGGCGCGTGCGCACCCGACGTACCGGCGTTGTGTCTGACCTGCTCAAGCGACGAAGACTGCACGTTGCGGGAACCTGGGTCTCGGTGCGTTGAGCTCGCCGCGGGTGACCTGCGTTGTCTGTCGGGTTGTGAACTTGGCTGTGCACCCGGCTTTGCGTGTGAGGCGGGTGCGTGCGTTCCAGTGACCGGAATCTGCGGGTGCACCGAAGAGACACTTGGCGTTGAGTTCGCGTGTTTGGTCGAACGCGATCCAGAGTATCGGTGTGCAGGTGTGCAAATCTGTGACGTCGACGGGTTGGGTGCGTGCACGGCGGCACTCGATGAGTCGTGCAACGAGCGTGACGACGACTGCGACGGCGCAGTTGACGAGACCTTTCGCGACGACGCTGGACGTTACGTCGACCGACTGCACTGCGGCGGATGTGCGATGCCGTGCGTGGAGCCGGGCCCTAACATGGAAGCCGTATGCGAGCCGCGTGGACCCGCCAGCGTTGAATGCGTGGTGGAGTGCTTGGAAGGCTTTGTCGATGTGGACGGGATCCTCGCGAACGGCTGCGAGTGCGAACGCTTTGACGGGATGGGTCCGCCGCCGGCGATTGGTGGCGATGCGGACTGCGATGGTGTTCCCGACGAAACCAACGACTTCGTGTACGTCACCACGACAGGAAGCGACGGCAACCCGGGTACGCTTGAACGCCCGATGCGGACGGTTCAGGCGGCGCTCGAGCGTGCGGACCGGGAAGACAAAGACGTCTTGGTCGCGCGTGGCGTGTACGAGGGTGGGGTTGATCTGATCGGGGGCGTGTCGCTTTTCGGCGGGTACCGTCCAGACTTTCGCGACCGAGACCTCGCGCTCTTCCCCGTCGTGTTGGAAAACCGAACCGCGGATGCGGGCACCCCCGTCCTGCGCTGCTCGAACGTCAATGCTGTGACGTCGGTTGAAGGCTTCGTGATTCAAGCGACGGATGCCACGCAGCCAGGCACCGGAAGCACCGCAATCTACATCGACGATTGTGGTCCGAATGTTCGCTTTGCCGCGTTGGAAGTTCGTGCAGGTCGCGGTGCCGAAGGCGTGCGCGGTACGAGTTCAAGTGACGCGTTGCCCTCAGGATTCACCCTCGAGGACCTGGATGGAACGCGCGGCACCGACGGGCAGCCTGCTCCCGCCGGTGCGTGTCCACCGGTCGCAGGCGGGGATGGTGGTCGTCACGCGTGTCCCAACGGCGTGGACAACAGCGGCGGCGGTGGTGGTGCTGGTGCGTGCTTGCCGACGGGTTGTTTCAACGGTTCTCCGTGTGGAAACGCGGGCTGCACGGACTTCACCGTCGGCGGCGTGTGCGACTTCGATGCGGTACTTGCCGCTGCGGTCGCGAATCCTCCGGCAAGTTCCGGTCGCGGCGTGAGTCCAGGTGCAGCGGGCGAACTGACGTACAACGCACCGACCAACCGAACCGCCTGCAACTTCTGCGATGACAACCCCACGCTTCAGCGAAACGGGGCGCGTGGTGGCGATGGTGGATTGGGTACCGACGGAGTCGGCGGTGAGGGCTGCGCGAGCGCACCCTTGCTCGACCTCGCGACGGGGCGACTTCGCGGGGGTGATGGACGCAACGGTACCGCGGGCACGGATGGAAGCGGAGGCGGTGGTGGCACTGCTGGAGCTGGTTACGCCGTGATCGGTGGCACTTCGTCGGGATGCAGCGATCGCGCAGGCGGTGGCGGCGGAGGCGGTGGAGGGGGTGGGTGTGGTGCACCTGCAGCCACCGGCGGGACAGGCGGCGGACACTCGATCGGAGTGTTGGTGCGGCTTGGAATGAGCGACGACGAGGGACCGACGTTCGAAGAGGTCAACGTCGTCACCGCAAGCGCCGGAGACGGAGCTCCTGGTGGTCAAGGCGCCGCCGGAGGTGCACCTGGGTCCGGTGGCAACGGAGGTCCTGCCGGCTTCTGGTGTGCACGTACGGGTGGACGTGGCGGCGATGGAGGCCGCGGCGGCGCAGGTGGCGGCGGCGGGGGAGGTTGCGGAGGTGGCACCCACGGAGTCGCGCTGATTCCGCGCGCTGGAGAGTTCAGCGTCTACTTTGATTCGTTGGTGGGAACGATCTCCGTCGACGAGATCGGTGTTGCGGGTCGCGGTGGAATCGGAGGCTTTTCTCCCGGTGCATCCGGCTCAGCGGGTCTTGAGGGATCGGACCGCACGCACATCGTCATCTTGACCCTGTAGAGTGGTTGCGTGAGCGACGAAGAAACCTGGGTGATCGTCGAGACCCACAAAGGCGTGGGCCAAGTGTTTTCGTATCGTGGAACGTTGCGACGCGACGAGTTGGACGCGTGGGCACGCGGAGAACTTCGCGGCGCACTTACGCTCCGCAACGCGTATTGGATCGAAGAGGACCCGGAGACCGGACGCAATGCGCCGGTGGTTGTGGGTCGTCATCCGAGCTTCCGAAACGGCACGGGGATCCTTCACTTGCCGGTCGACACCGTGATGGTGGTGATGGAGCTACGCGCACCCGATCCGGGAGTGCTTGAGGGGGCGGACGCGCAGGTGCTTCGAATTGGTGCCGTGCGCAATCCAGATCGATCGAAAGAGGACGACACTTGAGAGGTCTTCTTCCTTGGAGGTTTTCTCCAAAACCTCCCCCCATCGGGCAGAGCCCTCTGGGTCCCCCCTCCGAGTCCGAACGCTTTGCGTTCGCGCCGAGACTCGGAGAGCCTCGCCGAAAGTCTTCCTGTGGAAGACTTCACTCCGGAACAACGTGGTGAAGTCTCTCGGGCGTCATCCCTTCCGCGCGTATTCGGTCGGAACCAGTGTGATGACTGGCGTTCCTCTGGTGATCTTTCTTCTCGGCCTCGCGCTTTACACCTCGCGTGCTGTGCTCGCGCATCCGCTTCTCGCCATGGGGTACTTGGCAGGCTTCGGAATGCTGGCCTACTGGTCGGCGCGGCTGTTGCTGGCGCGCGCTTCGGTCGTCGTCGGCAACGATGGGATGACGTTCGAAGGATCGCGTCACAACGCGTTCCCGCGCTTTGTGCCGTGGAGCAACGTGAAGTCGATCGAACGCCACGAGGACTCGGTGATCATCGAGCGCACGAAGGGCGCGGCTCTCCAGATCGAGCGATTGGCCGACTCACTAAGTCTGCTTCGCGACGCCAAAGAGCACTTGGCGAGGTACGAGAAACGCGGACCGATGGACGTCCCGGCGGTGCTCCTCGAAGAAGCGATTTCCGAAGGCGGCTATCGGGATGTGAGCGTGCCGCCGCAAATCTTGGTTCGCGTGATCGAGGAACCGACGGCAGATGTTGAAATCCGGGCGTTTGCGGCCGAGCTGGCAATGAAAGCTGGCGAGGCAGAGCGCGTGCGCGAGGTCGCCGAACTCACGGCCGAACCAGATCTGCGGCGCTATCTGAAGAAACTTACTCGTTCCGCCTGAACGAGTACGTGTGTGCGACCTGGACGGGCGCGTCCACACTCGGAAATGTCCATCCTTGTGCAGCTCGCAGAACGCACTGCGTGATCGAGTCTGCAAGTTCACTGTCGATCGAAGGACGGCGAAGGGCGCCCGTTCGCGAGATCGAAAATCGCAGTGCCAACGTGCCGTCGACCGCATCTTCGTCTCTTGCAGATGTGTGACAGACGCGGACTTGGTTCATGTGCCGGCGGAGTACTCGCCGGACAACTTCCTCAGGTAACGGGCCCTGCACATCGAGGGCCGCAGTGCGAACCTGGACCGAGCTGCTCGCTCGTCCGTACGAGTGTCCGATCGTGCCGAGATTTCCCAGACCGATCGTTCCGCCTGGGTGCGGGTTGAGATCCACACGGACCAAGATCGCTCGTCGTACTTCCTGCGGAGCCGGGGTGACCTCGAGACGCAGCAAACGGTTCACGCTGCTCTCCGGCATGAAGTAGATCAGCGAGTCCGACTTCGACCGAAGTGCGGACGGAGGAACGCCGAACTGGAACGGGGCTGCGTCGGGCTCGTCGCCAGTCTTGCCCAGCAATTCACTCTCCCAGGCCACCATAAAGGCCGACGCCTCGTCGTCGGTCATGCCCAAGCCGGCCAGTGCGGCGCGGAGTTGCGTCGACGCGAAACTCGCGGCGGTCTCTGTCTCGTCGGGCAGAACGAGCGATTCCCCTGGTGCAGGAGCGTCGAAGATGTGTACGCGGGTTTCCGCGCGAGAGTCGTGCCGTCGAATTCGAATTAGTTTCGAAGGGATTGGATCCGACGCGTTGTTGTGAATCCGATTGCCGGCTTCCGTCGGTTCGAATCGGAGTGGGACCGGGCCAGGCGCTTGCGCGCGATAGAACAGGTGGTTCCAATCGGCTCCTGCGACGGTCAAGCACGCCCCGTCCGTGGTTTCGTACGCGCCGAGTTCTGCCGCCTCGCAGTAGCCGTCCCGGATTCCATTGCAGCGTTCATGGTCGCGCGTGGCGTAACGACCTTGCGCACTACAGGTTCCGCGTCGTGCCGACACGTTCCACATCAAACGCGTTCCTTGGATCTCTCCTTCGGGCCAGTGCTCGACGAACTCACCGCCCTGACCGAGGACCAGCGATGCGGTGAACTGTGCGCTTTCTGTGCCGTCCGGAAGGTGCACGTAGAGGATTGGTTTGCCGCCCGCGCGGCCGATTCCGCTCAACCCATGCAGTCCGATTTGTGGCGGTGCGAATGAACCCGGACTGGTGGCGACAAAACGCGATGTGTCGTCAGCGTCCGCGAAGTGGTGCGCGATGAAGCCCCACTCGTGGATGGAGAAATCGTTTGCAACCGGCTCGGGCTCGGCCGGTTGCTCGGGTGTGTCATCACATGCAGCAAGCGCAAGAACGAGAACAAGAAGGCGCATGCGCGGAGGGTATCAATCGACGCCGTACATGTAGCGCCACGCCGGCTCGTACATGTATCCCTCGCCTTCCATAGGCGAATCCGGATGGACAACGACGCTGCAGTGCGGATAACCGTTCGTGATGGACGTGATGAGCTGCCTCGCATCCCCGTAGGGAGGCGACGCATCGTCGATGCTCGTGGGCGAACCGAGCATGTTTGCGCCGGCCCACGTATCGAGATGACCGGAGTGCTGTTCGTCGTCGGTGTGGGACAGACCATAGAAGCGGTCGATCGGTGTTGCGGGATCGTCGGGCACGCGCCACCAGCCACCCGAGTGCATCACAGCGCGATGGAAGTTTCGACGCGATGCAAAGAGTCCTGTGGACGACGCTCCGTGTGAGATGCCGGCGATGATCACGTGCTCATCGCGCAGTGCGCCATCCTGAAGGTAGTAGCCCCAATCACCACCCGGATGTTCGGTTGCCAAGTGTTCAAGCATCACGATGACTCGACCTTCGGCACTGTCCGCGCGACTCGCTTCGATCACCGACGACAGGTCTTCTCCCGTCAGAGCTTCCCACCGCGTGTTCTCGTTGCACTCGCCGCCCATACCGGAGCACGCCGATCCCCACCGGTTGTTGTAGTGCGGGATCACCACGTGGAATCCAAAGCTCGCCAACATTCGCCCGTGGTCTCGCCAGTTGCGCGGGATGTTGTTGGCTCCGGGCAGAAAGAACACCAGGCTTGCCGATCGGGTCGACGCGCGTGTCGAGCTGGGCGTACTGCGTTTCGATGTTGTCGACGACGCTGTCATCCAGCGCATCGGGCTCAAGCTCATGTTCCCAGAGCATCGGGTCGCTGCGATCCACGTTTGGACCCATCGGGCCGGCATCGGATCCTGCGTCGTCGCCAGAGTCAGGGGTCTCCGCGTCTTCGCCAGGCGCGTCGGTACCTGGTGCATCGATCGTCGGCGCGTCCAACCCCGCAGCGGCGTCTGCGCCCCCATCGTCGTCCCCACAACCGAAGGCCAGCACCAAGCACAGCAGCGCAATTCGCATCGGCAAATCGTACCGCAGCGAGCGTCGAAGCTTGGAAAACTATTGAGATCATGAGGGTTTCGCTCGGTGTCGGGATTGCATTTCCTCAATCGACATGTCCGAGCCCGTTCAGCAGATTCCGCCCTTTCCGCTGCCCGTCGAAGGCTTCGATCCCGAGTACGAGGCGGAGCAGCGAAAGCTGCGGATTCACATGGTGATCGCGACGACGTTCCTAATCGCGCTGCCCTGGATTGTGCGGGTCATCTTCGTCTTGTACGCGTCCGAAGCAGGCCACCACATTCAGCGCTGCTACTGATAGGCAAAGCACGATAGCGTTTCGCCTATGGGCGAACGCTACGGAACCCACGGACGCGTGTTGATCGTCGACCTGACCGACGGAACCCGCGAAATCGAAGAGATCGACGAGTCGGTCTACAAACAGTTTCTCGGCGGGTACGGCCTCGGCGCCTACCTGATGTGGAAGCACTTTCCGCCCGGCACGGATGCAACGGATCCGGCTTCGTGCTTCGCCATCGTCAGCGGACTGTTGACCGGAACGCGAACCCCCTTTTCCGGTCGCATCCAGATCGTAGGCAAGTCACCGCTGACCAACAGCTGGGCAGATTCCAACAGCGGTGGGTCCGTCGCCAGCCATTTGCGTAGTGCTGGGTTCGACGCGTTGGTGGTTAAAGGCCGCGCGTCACGACCCACGCTCTTGGTGATTCGCGATGACGACGTGCAGTTCGAAGACGCCAGCGATCTCTGGGGCGAAGAAATCCCCGAGACGTTTACCGAGTTGAAGAAGCGCTACGGCGGAAAGAGCGAAGTCGGGGTGTCCGCGATCGGACCCGCAGGTGAGATGGTGTCGAAGATCGCGTCGGTCATGAACGACCGCTACCACGCGTTTGGTCGCCAAGGTTTCGGGGCTGTCTACGGCAGCAAGAACCTCAAAGCCATCGTCGTACGTGGGAGCGGAAAAGTACCGATCGCCGACAAAAAGCGGTTCAAAACGATCACCAAGGCGATTCAGAAGCAGTACCAAAAGGACCTGAGTTGGTTCATGCGGGTGCTGGTTTGGTTCACCACGCCCAAGCCCTACCTCGGTTGGCTGTACCGACTCTTCGTCCGCCTCGGCATGAAGATCGAAGCGCCACAAGCGGCGATGCGTCAGCTATGGAGCGACCGAGGAACGACGGGCGCGGTTGCACTGAGCATCGAAAACGGTGACTCGCCCATCAAGAACTGGGTGGGTGTTGCCTCGAAGGAGTTTCCCCTCGCCACCAAGAGCATGAAGCTCGACGGCGGCGAAGTGGACAAGATGATCGTCAAGAAGCTCAGCTGTGGCGATTGTCCGGCACCCTGCAAAGGCATCGTGCGCTCGAAGAAGCGCAAGCTCGAAGACGTGCGTCGGCCGGACTACGAAACGATTTGTGGTTTCGGCGCGAATCTACTGAACGACGATCTTGATCTCGTCACGGCGTGTCACGATGCGTGCAACCGATTTGGTTTTGATGCGGTCAGTTCCAGCCAAACGTTGGGCTGGGTTTGTGAGGCGATGGAGAAGGGCATTCTCTCCAAAGAAGACCTCGACGGCATCGATATGCGCTGGGGCAACGGTGAAGCTGCGTTCGAACTCACCATCAAAATTGGAACCGGCGAGGGTTGTGGAGAGTGGTTGCGTCATGGCGTCGCACACGCCGCAGCCCACGTAGGGAAGGGTAGCGAGGACTTTGCGGTGCACGTGCACGGCCAGGAACCGGCCTACCACGACCCGCGTTTTACGCCCTTGATGGGCGTGACCTACATCGCCGATCCCACCCCAGGGCGACACACTGCGGGGTCGGCGAGTTGGCACGAGACCTTTGGCGTGGACTTCCCATTGCCCAAGGCTGCCGGTCCGAAGGAAACCAAAGTGAAGTGGAAGTCCGACGACAACAAGGGTCGTTCCCAAGCGCACTTCAGCAACGCGCACCAGGTCATGAATGGACTTGGGTTGTGCATGTTCACGTCGCTGACCGGTGGGCTTCCTTGGGTCGATCTCGTTGAAGCGGTGACCGGCTGGGGATTCGGCGAGAAGGACTTGCTCGAATCCGGCGAGCGCATTCAGTGCTTGCGTGCTGCGTTCAACTGGCGCGAGGGCATCAAGCCCGACGACTTCAAGCCGCACCCACGCATGATGGGGCAGGGCGATGGTCTGTTGACCGAGGGTCCACTACGCGGCGAGTCGCCGAAGTTGATTCAGTTGCGCACCGACTATCACAAGTCGATGCGCTGGGATCCGGAGACGGGCTTGCTCAAGAAGTCGCGCGCCAAGCAACTTGGTATCGATGGGCTGCTTGGTAGCTTTGTCGCTGAGGGTTGAGTGGGCGTCTTCGATTCACTGCGCCAAGCGCTTGGTGGCAAGCCCACGATCAAGGTGCACCTGCTGATCAAAGGTCGCATCGGTGAGGGTTGGCAGGATGTGGATCGACGGCTGAAACTGCCCGAAGGCGCAACTCTGGGCGACCTGATCGACCATGCCGAGCGAGTGGGAATTCCCCTGCTGCACGCGCTGGATAACAGCCCGCACCTGCGCGACACCTTGATGCACAACGGTGAACGTTGTCCCGTCGAAGCCAACCGCGAACGCGTGTTGAGCGACGGCGACCAGGTCTATCTGCTGGCGCCCTTTGCCGGCGGCTAAGGCGGTTTAACCTACGCGCTCGCTTGACGTCGGATCGTGAGGGCCGAAACGATCAGCAAGAGCAGTGGCACCACGACCGCAAAGAGTGCGGCGAACGAAGGCGGAATCCACAGGCTTGCGAGCAAGGTTACGCCTGCACCGATCGCACCGCTGACCAACGCGAAGGGAGGCCGAATCGCGTCTTTGTACGGCGGCTTGCCTGCCTTGATCAGAGTTTCGTTTCGGCTTTGCCGCATCAGCAGAACCATCACCGACGCGAAGAACCCAAAGATCAAACCGACGATGAAGCCGGCGACCGCGATTCCGATCACGGAGCGCGATCTCCAATCGGCACGAAGATGCCCAAGCGAACGCCGGTTGCTCGACCCGAGTACGTCCCTGTTGGGCTCGGATGGTTGTAGTTCGCCAACGAGGGCTCCGTCAGCGGACGATGCAACGACTCGTCGATCGTTCGCGAGGGCAGGATCAGTTGCGCCACCTGAACGATCAAACCAAAGCGCTCGACGATCCGGATGCGCGCTGCAAGACCGATCTCGATTCGGTTGAAGTCGATGTTGTTCGGCGAGAGCGTCAGGTCCGGAACCGTGTTGGTCTGGAAGCTCACAAAGAGAGCGGCCCAAAGTGCTTCGACCGGGCGATACGCCACGCGCAGTTGCACGAAGTGCCGGTCCTCATAGGCCTGCAATCGTGCGGTATCCACGATGTTGGGCGACGTCGCTTCGATGATGCGCACGTTCCAGAACGGTTGCGACGAGGTGTTTTCCCAGCGGTAGAGCGCCGCGATTTCCAACGTCTCGATCGGCCACACCGACAATCCGACGTTCACCATCCACGGCAGGTCTAGGTCTGCTTCATACGAACCGTTCAGATCGGGAAGCGTTGCGGAGGGCAGAATGTCCGCGACTGCGGAACGCAAAGAATCGGGGTACTCGACTTCGAGTCGGCCACTCGTGTTGATCGTGACGGGCGTGTGCAGCGAGACGCCGATGGCAAGTTTGGGAACCGGTCGTGCAAGAAAACCGATAATCGCACCCACGCCAAACCCGCTGCTGTTGAGTTCCACCGGTGCAGCAAAGCGTGGGTCCGCGTAAGGAAAGGGACTGTTGAGATCGGTGCTCATCGCGGTCTGGTTGAGCTGCGCACCGAAGTCTTTGTCTAGCGTCGAGTCGACGCTGCCGTAGGTGAGCTGCGCCGCGATGCCCATGCTGAACTGACCGACCGGAGCCCAACTGATCGCCGGCACGGTGCTCAGATGAAACACCGTGGCGTCTTTGAGGTAGTAGCGCGTGATGTCGCCGGCTCCGTCGTCGATGCCCCACGTTCCACCGGTGGCTTGAGGAATCGTCACCGCAATGCCCAAGCGCACATCGTCGTGAAGTGCGTGGGTGAACCCACCTGCGGTGACAAAGGGCCGAATCGGATTGGCGCTCGATGCACCGAGACCGTTGTCCGGCTCGTACTTGAGGTTCGCGAACGCGGCACCGAGGTCGAGCTGAATGTGAGTTTGCCCGAGCGCCATTGCCGCAGGGTTGTAGTAGGGCGCGGAGCCGTCGCCTGTGGTGGCGCCGCTAAATCCCGTGCCGACGTTCTGTGCGAATGCTGGTGACGCCACGAGCGCCATGGCACACAGCACGAACGAACAAAGAAGTCGCGTAGTCACTTTAGTTGCGACGACGAACCCAGAAGAGAAGCCCCAGCAGTCCGAGGAAGCTCGAGCTCGATCCACCCGCGGAGCATCCACCGCCGCCAGGGTTGATGGCGAAACCAAACGTTTGCGAACTGATGTTACCCGCGGTGTCGCGAACCATGATCTCGAGTTCGTGCAGCTCGCTGCGATCCAGCCCATCGAGTTCCATCGTCCAGCGTTCCGGCGTGAAGGGTGCACTGCCGACCACTTCGACGGTTCCGTCGCCACGGATCTCACGAACCTCCCATGCGCTCCACACAGGCTGACCATCATCGTCGTCAGCGATCCAACTCGCGTTGACAGTGCGACCGTCGATGAAGTTCAAGGGCGACTCCGTCACGGTCAGGTTCGGCGGCGTTCCATCCGCGTAGAACTCGTGGCGCGCCGGTGTTGCATCGACGTTGTCCGCAAGGTCTACCGCGGCAACCTCAAGCACATGGTTGCCCTCGGTCACGTCGAAGAAGAGTGCGCGAAGCCCTGAAGGCGTTCCCATATCGAGTGAAACGCCATCCAAGGTGGCCTGATAACGCAGGAGCTGAAGCGGCGTGTCGTCGTCCGAACCGGACAGAGCAAAGCGCGCGGTGCCTGCCGGAATGCGGTCGAGCGCAGACTCGATCGAGGTGTCGGGAGCGGTGGAGTCATCGGGGTTGGGCGTGATCATGTCGATGCCCACGCGCTGCCAACCGCCATCGCTGCTCACGTTGCGAACGTGGATGAACGTGCCCGCGATCGAGTGCAGTCCAGGAGCAACCGGGACGCCGGCGAGACGCTCGGCCAACATCGGCGTGACCGTTTCACGAACGAAGCCACCCAAGCGCGCGCGGTCGGCTTCGATCAACGTTTCGCCGGCTTCGATCGTCAGCGTGTCGATGTCCAAGCGCTCGATGCCCAGCACCAGTCCACCCAAGTTGTCGTTCACCCCAAGACCGACCGCAGCCGAACCGTTGACGCGAACTTCGATCGAATTCGACGGGCCCGAAGGTGGAAGAACTTCCACGCGCACGAAGAGCCCGCGCAATCCGACTGTGGCGACGTCCGGTGCTTCGCGACCGAACTCGACCTCGAGTGGTTGTTCGATATCGACGAAGATCTCGAGTGCAGTGCCCGCTTCGAGTCCGAGCTGCTGAACCACACCATCACCACCGAGTTCGATGGTTGTCGTCTGATCGGCGAGCAGACTTTGGATCATGCCGCCGCGCCAGGCTTCGTAGAGTGCCGAGGTCACCATCTCGTCCGACACCGCCAACTGGAACATGCCAGGGCCAAAATCGTCCGGAAGCGCCGGGCCAGACGGGCTTTGCAGCGAGGGAATCGGAACGTCCCACACGGTCTCGCCGGTCCACTGAAGTGCGAGGTCACCGCCTGCGGTCAGGCCACGCGCCGAGCTGAGGTCGATGGAGTCGAGGGAGGCTCGGATGAGCAGGTCATCGCGTTGAACCTCCAGCTCGATGGTCTCACTCATCAGCTCGTTGAGCGCCATGGTGATGCGTTCGGAGAGTGCATCCTCGAGCAGCGGGACGCCGAGTTCGATCAACCAGTTGTCGAACGTGTTGAAGAGCCAGTCGACAACTTCACCCACCGCGCATCCTTCAGACTCGAGGTTCATGTCCTCGGCGGTCAGCTCCAGGTCGACCGTGGCGCCGTGAAACTCGATGCCGCCTTCGGCACTGGTTCCAGCAGCAAGCTCAACCTCGATGCCGAAGTTTTGAATCGATGCCGTCACCTCGCACTCCGCATCGCCGAAGCACGCGTAGGGGTTGTCCAGAAACACATCCGTGGCAACGTCGATGTCAAAGTTCACACCGGCGATGAACCGACCGTCTTCGGCGCGCAGTTCGATCTCGTGAAACGCCAAGTTGACGCTTGTCGGAGGAATGTTTCCGGTCACGTTGCGCTCAGACAACGGGCAGTCGAAAAGCATCGTGTCGAACACCGGGGTGATGAACTGCTCGGGTGCACGTGCGAGTGCCTCCCTGCTGAGTGCGTCAAACCCCTCCGGCGTCACGCGAGCTCCGTACCCTTGAGCTTCGACGGACGAGGCCAAGGTGAGCAGCGCGACGAATGCGCAGCAAAGCCATTTCATGCGTGGAGTTTCGCACAATTCGCGTCTGGCCGCGACGCGAGCAATCGTGCACCGATCGGACAGTCGCTGTACTCTAGCGAGCCATGTCGCGCGTTTTGTGGTGTCTCCTGCTTGTGATCGCGTGTGGTGACGATGCGACGCCCGATTCGGGGATGGATGCTTCGCGTGACGCGGGTGCCGAAGACGCGCGTGAAGATGCACCCGAGCGGGACGTTCCAGTGGATGTTCCGATGGTCGAGACCGTTGACGTCGGCCACCAGCGTGAGTTGCGCGGAACCTGGATCGCGACCGTGTCGCGCATCAACTGGCCGTCGAGCGATGATCCCGTGCGACAGCGCGCGGACTTGGAAGCGATCCTCGATACGGCCGTCGCGACAGGACTCAACACGATCTTCTTTCAGGTACGTCCCGAAGCCGATGCGCTCTACGCGTCGGAGCTTGAACCCTGGAGTCGGTATCTGACTGGAACTCAAGGTGTGGATCCGGGCTACGACCCGCTGGCGTTTGCGATCGAGCAAGCTCACGAACGTGGACTGGAGTTACACGCGTGGCTCAATCCCTATCGAGCGCGAGCAGGGGCGGTGGGCGCGACATCTGCGGATCACGTTAGCCAGACGATGCCGGATGCCGTGGTGACCTACGGATCGTTTTTATGGATGGACCCCGGCAACCCGGATGCGTTCGACCACACGCTTGCTGTGGTTCGCGACATCGTGCAGCGATACGACGTCGACGGTATTCACATGGACGACTACTTCTATCCCTATCCGGAGAGCGGCGCTGTGTTCGACGACGACGACACGTTTGCTGCGTATGGAGCGGGGATGTCGCGACCGGATTGGCGCCGCGACAACGTGAACCGAATGGTGCGTTCGGTGGGCGAAGCTGTTGCTGAAGAGAATGCCGATGTGCGTTGGGGGATCTCGCCGTTCGGGATCTATCGACCCGGGATGCCGGAAGGTGTCGTGGGACTCGACCAGTACGCCACCTTGTACGCCGATGTGTTGGCGTGGATGAACGGTGGGTGGTTGGACTACGTCGCGCCGCAGCTCTATTGGCCAACAACGTCGAGCGGTCAGCCGTACCGGGACTTGTTGGCGTGGTGGAGTGCGCGGGCCGAAGAGTCAGGTCGCACCTTGTGGATCGGAAACTCCGCGTCGCGTGCGTACGGAGTCGACGAGTACCGTGCGGAGCTTGATGCGATTCGCGCCGACGGACATGCAGACGGAGCTGTGTGGTGGTCGGTGGCACCGATTCTGGCGAACACCGACGGACTCGCGGATGTGTTGGCGACCGAGTACTACGCGCGACCGGCGGCGAGCCCACCGCTTGTGGACGCAGTGGACGTTCCCGCCTTGCCAGCTGTGGTCGTGGCGGACGACGGAGCGATCGACGTGACGCCTGCGGAGCGGGTGCGCTACTGGGCTGCGTATCGCGAAGAAGGCGGCGCGTGGACGTTGGAGCACCTGCAGCCAAGCGGACAACCGCGCCTTGCATTACCTGCCGGTCGATACGCGATTTCGGCGATTGGCCGAAACGGGTTGGAGAGCCGAGGCGTTGTTGTGGAGACGACGGGAACCGAACCGGATCCAGACCCCGATCCGGATCCAACCGGTCGATCGTGCACGCATAGCTTCGGAGGCGAGTACGTGGACCAAGGTTGTTCACCGAGCTTCCAGTGTTGCGACGGAACCTGGCAAACCCGCGGAGCCTGCGGCACCTGCACTTGCGAAGAACCAACCGGCGAAACCGGGTGCGGGGTGTAACCGGAACCGGGTGTTAACTTTGGGGACAGGTTAACTATTTAACCCACCCTCCATCTCCAACCGCCCGAAATTCCTCAATCCCGCACGCAACTCTACCGCCCGTAGTCCGATGACTCTGCATGCCGCGAGTTGCTCGACCCCACACACCTGGTTTTCCCCATCACCTAATTTCCCGCTTCCTCGACCGTCGCTTTCGACTGATGGGACCACCCGAACGAGATGGTTACCTCGACTGCCTTCGGCGTGCATGCAAGTCACATCCGGACGTAACCCTGTGTTCGTACGGGCTGATGAGTTCGCACGTGCACAAGGCTGCGTTTGGCAACGACCAGCCGCTGGGTAGCTTCCTCCATGCTCTCAACGGCACGTTTGGTTTCTGGTTGAACCGGCACGAAGGTGGTCTCGGCAAAGTGTTCGCTGAGCGACCGCGCTCGATTGTTGTCTCAACCGAAGAGGGTTTGGCTCGACTCATCGCGTACATCCACAACAATCCGGTTCGGGCAGGAGTCGTACTTTGCCCAGCGCAATCAACATGGACGAGTCATCGCGCGTTCATTGGAGAGGTGAGCGCGCCGCCTTTCGTTGCTGTCGAATGGGCACTCGCTGCGATGGGCTTTTCGTCTTCGCCGTCAGGTCGAGTCTCCTTTCACGAGTACGTGGTGTCGCGTGCGGGATATCCACGTGACCCTTCACTTTCCGGTCCCGCACGTTCGGACATTGCCACTGCTCAACGCTTGCTCCGCGCAACGGCCGCGCACTTCGGGATTGAGTCAGGCGAGCTTGCTCGACCGACGACCAAGGCGAATCGTGAACTGCGCTTGGACTTCATCCGCGTCGCGAAAGAAGTCTTCGCACTGAGCAACTCGCACCTGGCTGCTGTGTTGGGTGTTTCGAAACCCCTGCTGACTCGCTTGGTCGCTCGTGCTGGTTTGGAACCGACGACGAACCTGGAGCTTCTGGAGTCGTACCTTCGATATACGGAATTGAGTGATTCCGAGGGTTTGCAGATCGGGGGTGGGTTAAATAGTTAACCTGTCCCCAGAGTTAACACCCCTGGTTGAGGAGGGTGAGGGTGCAGGCTAGCGTGCGCGTTCCGGTTTCGGCCGGCTGGAGGATTTATGCCGCGCACTGCGTTCCTGGGATTGGGCCACTACGTCCCCACGAAAGTGGTCACCAACGACGACCTCGCTCAGATGTTCGACACGAGCGACGAGTGGATCCAACAACGCACCGGCATCAAAGAACGTCGCTTCATCGAACACTCCGGCATCGGTCCGGCGGACCTCGCGGTTCCCGCGGTCAAGATGGCGTGCGAGAACGCCAACATCCAAGTCGAAGACATCGACGCGATCATCTTCGCCACGCTTTCGCCCGACTTCACGTTCCCCGGCTCGGGCTGCTTCCTCCAAGAAAAACTCGGTCTCCCCGGTGTTCCCGCGCTCGACATCCGCAACCAGTGCAGCGGCTTCCTCTACGGTCTCCAAATCGCCGACGCCTGGATCCGCTGCGGCATGTACAAGCGCGTCGCCTTGGTCGGCGGTGAAGTCCACTCCACCGGTATCGATCTCACCGACGAAGGTCGCGATGTCGCAGTCCTGTTCGGAGACGGTGCCGCATGCGCCATCCTCGGACCTGCAGACGATGACCAGGAAGGCGTGATCGACGTCGAGGTTCACGCCGACGGACGTGGCGCCAAAGAACTTTGGATCGAGTCCCCGACCAGCGCACACATGCCGCGCATCACGCACGAGATGATCGACAACCGCTCGATCTGGCCGGCGATGAACGGCAAGCAAGTGTTCCGCTGGGCCACGAGCAAGATGCCCGAGGTCGCTCGCTCTGTGCTCGCACGCAACAACAAGACGGTCGCCGACATCGACCTGCTGGTCCCACACCAGGCCAACCGTCGCATCAACGAGTTCGTGGCCCAGAAGCTCGAAATGCCGGGCGACAAAGTGGTTCACAACATTCAGAAGTACGGCAACACCACAGCCGCATCGATTCCGCTCGCACTGAGCGAAGCCATCCAAGAAGGTCGCGCAAAGAAGGGCGACCTCATCCTCATGGCTGCGTTTGGTTCGGGCTTTACCTGGGGCGCCTCCCTCGTGCGCCTCTAATGGAGATGACATTGAGCAAGCTCAGCGATTTTCTTGAGAAGCAAAAGATCGACCCCCGTCGCGTTCTGATCGCGTCCAAGCAGGTGGAAGCGTTCCGCCCTGAGGACCGTGCGATTCAGCTCGCGAAGAAGCGCGTCAAGGGTGGCAAGCCCACCGACGCCGAGAAGGAAACGGCTGCGAAGAAGAGCCGTAGCGGTCGTCCCGTGACCAAGCCCTTGCTTGGCCGCGCGCTTGCCGGCGAGACGCTTACGGCCAAGTCGCGTGGTCGTGTGCTTCGTGCGGTGAACCACATCCTCACCCAGAAGAAGGCCGACGCCGTCACGGCCGCTGACCTCTTCTGAGATGGCGCGCCCGAAGCTAGACGATGAGGCGATTGCGAGCTTTCTCGCGACGCATTCCAGTTGGACGCGTGACGGAGATTTTCTGTTGCGCGAGTTCACCGCGAGCGACGCACGTGCGGCGCTGGCTTTGATCCAACGCATCGGTGATCTGGCAGAGGGCGCGAACCATCACCCGAACCTGGAGTGGGTCTACAACCGGCTGACCATTCGGTTGCAGACCCACGATGCAGGCGGAATCACTTCGCGAGACACGCATCTCGCGGGGTGCATCGACGACGTACTCGAGTGACCGGTCTCAACCGCGTCGCGGTCGTCGTCAACGGGAACGCCAAAGGTGTTTCAGACGAGATCGTCGATGTTCTCGACCAGATTGTTCAAAGCGGCGACCTCTTTGTCTCGCGCGACCTGGACGAAGGCAAAGACATCGCGCGTCGCATCGTTGGGCGCGGCTACCACACGGTTCTGACCGGTGGTGGCGACGGCACCTTTACGCAGATGGTCACGTGGATTTGTCGACACGCCGACGAGCAGGGTGTCGAGGCGCCCCGCTTTGGTTTGCTCAAACTCGGAACCGGCAACGCTCTGGCTTGGGTGCTCGGCGCGCAAAACGGAGTCGTTGCGGATCTCGGTCGACTGCGAAGCGAAGGGGGCAGCCGCGAACTTCGTCTGGTCGAAGTCGAGGGCATGATGGCTCCCTTCGCGGGCGTTGGGGTCGACGCGCTTGCGCTCAAAGACTTCGGCACCGTCCGCGATGCGATGCGTCGCGTTCCCGTGCTTCGTCGCTATGGAACGGGAGGTCTGGCGTACGCGGTCAGCATCGTGGGTCTCTCGCTCCCGCGTATTGTGGTGTGGCCGCATCCTACAGTGAAGGTGATCAACCTCGGTGAGCCCGCGGTGCGACTCGGGGTCGATGGCCAACCGGTCGGGGAGCCCGTCGAAGCCGGAGAGGTCCTCTACGACGGCCCGATGCGAGGTGTGTGGGTGTCCACCATCCCGTACTGGGGATTTGGCTCTCGCATCTTTCCCTTCGCGGAAGACCGCGAGGACCGGTTCAATCTACGCATCGTGGATCTGACCAGTTTTGACGTCGCATGGAACATCCGGTCCATCTGGCGCGGTACGTACCGCGATGACCATCTCATCGATTTCCTGGTCGAGAAGATCCGAGTGGAACTCCCGAATCCCTTGCCCTTTCAAATCGGAGGGGACGCCCACGGCGACCGGCGAGAGTTCGAGGTCGAGCTCTCCCGCAGGATTCGCGTGGTCGACTACTACGCTCCTCCACCGGTGTCTCCGGACGAAACTGCGCATTGACCTTCTCAGGCGCGGCCGCGTACCATCGCATCCGCCTAAGTGCCCGAGCAAACAAGGCAATCCGTTCGATGGGCACGGTTCCACCTAATGGGCGAACGATGGGGTTTCAGCGAATGAGAACTACCCTCACCTGGATGATCCTCGCGGCTGGATTGGCAGCTGCGACGGCGCTGGCTGCTCCGATTCGTGGAGCGGTTCGCATGCCTTCAGGGAGTCCGCCTCCCGCAGCAGAGGAAAACCAGTTCTACTGGAAGGTCTGGAATGGCGTGGTCGATCCGCGTACGCCCAGACTTGATCCCAGTCGTGAACTCGCTGTCGTATTGACGGGCGAAGGCGTCGAGGAGCCGATTGGCTGCAGCTACGCGATTCGGGGTGGCGGACTTCAGCCGGCCACGCTGGTGGTGAAGGCGGGTTCGGCTCTGCGCATCGAGAACCGAGATGGCTGTTCGCACGAACTCCAAAGCGAAGCCATTCCGGATTTCGCACCGCTCGCAACAGCGCCCGGAAACGCGCGAGCGATCAACGTACCTGCGGGTGGTCCCTACGAGATCACCGATCGTTTGTACGCGCACGTTCACGGCATCGTGCATCCGCTGACCGACCTCGCTGCGTGTGCCCAGGTGGGTGCAGATGGCGCGTTCGTATTCGAAGGAATTCCGAACGGTAGCTACACGCTCAAGATTTTCCGTGGCGCTGAGGTGGTGCACGAAGCACCGGTTGTTGTCGAAGACGCCCCGATCACCGTCGAGCCGATTGGCTTGGGAGGAAGCTGATGCTTTCGCGGTTTTGGTACTTCTTGGTTGCGGTCGCTGCGGGTGTTGGCGTGGCCGGTGCGTTCATCGCGCAGGACCAAATCAATCGAAACTCGAGCATCCGGCTTGAAGAACAACTTCGCCGTGACCGCATTGAGTTGGAGCTTTGGCTTCGCTACGACGCGCGCGCCCGTTTGGACGATATCGCTCCGATGGCGGCAAATACGGATGTTCGCAGCGCACTGCTGCAAGCGAGTGGGCGTCGCGATCGGACGCAACTCGAGACCTCGCTTCGCGACTCGCTGGGTCGAAAGCTCGCCGAGCTGAACAACCAGCTTCAAGAAGGCGCCGCGCAACTTCTCTTCGCTGTCGATAAGCAGGGCGAGATCATCGCTCAGCTCGGCGGCAGCACTCCGCCGGCAGGGGCAGGGCTGTCCCAGTTCCCGGTCGTGGGTCGCGCCATCCACGGGTACGTGGGTGACGACGTCTGGGTGTACAACGACACGCTCTACCGCGTCGCAGCACGACCCGTGATCGATCGTGGTCAGTACGTGGGCGCGGTGGTGCATTGCACCGAGATCAGCGCAGCACTCGTGTCGCGCTTGGCGTCCCGTGTTCCTGGCGCGAGTTTGAGCTTCTTCATGCGCGAACGCTTGGTCGCAAGTCACGTCGAACCCGGCGAAGGAACGCCGCAGGCACCGCAGATTACGGCCGCGTTAGCGACGGCGTTGGAGAACCCTGCACTGGATTCCGATCGACATACCGGCTCGGTGGACGTGGGCGAAGGCAAGGGTGTGTTCGCGCTCGTCACGGGTACCGCCGCGCATGCGCAGGTCGGTTACGTCATCACGCGTCCAGTGAAGATGTTGGGTTCGCCCTTGGACCTGTTCCGATACGAGGAGTCGATCGGAAGCATCAACTGGATTCTCGTGGCTGGCCTGATCCTCATCTTCGGGTTGCTGGGTGTTCTGTTCATGTGGCTCGAGGTCACACGTCCGCTCAACGCGTTCCGCCAGGTGGCCAAAGCACTTGGTTCGGGCCAGCTGCAGCGATTGGATGAAGCCAAGTTGGTGCGGCGCTACCGTCAGATCGGTCACGACATCAACCAGGGGATCGATCGGATAGCGGGGTCGAGTGCGGCGGCACCTCCGAAGTCCGCGGACCTTGATCAGCTCTTGGGCGATTCTTCGCCGGGCGATCGCGCGTCGACGCCTTTCTTCGGCTTCGCCGGCAACGAAGACGAGACCGAGTCGGCGCCTCTGCCCAAACCAGGACCTCCCGCGCCCGCTGCGGTCCCGGCGGCTCCTGCGCCTGCACCGGCCCCGCCGCCGCCTGCTGCAGCAGCTCCTGCACCGCCTCCGCCGGCTCCGTTCGCGCCGCCAGCACCTGCGCCTGCGCCGCCTCCTCCTGCGCCGGTCACACCGGGTGGGTTCGCGCTTGGTGGTCCTGGGCCCATCCATGACGATTTCGACGAGGACGAGGGCCAGACGATGGTCGCTCAGGTTCCTGAAGAGTTGCTCGCCGCCGCGGCGGAACAGCAGAGCGAAGAGGAGCGGCATTTCCACGACGTGTTCGATCAGTTCGTGGCGATGAAGAGGCAGTGCGGCGAACCGACCGCGGGACTGACGTTTGAGCGCTTCTCGCAGACCCTGCGGAAGAACAAGCAGGCGATTGTGAGCAAGCACGGCGCGAAGAGCGTCCGGTTCACGGTCTACGAAAAGAACGGCAAGGCCGCGCTGAAGGCAACGCCCGTAAAGACCTGAATCCCGCTTAGAAGACTTAAATAACGAGAGCCGGCGCGCGAGGTGCGGCCGGCTCATGTCTTTACCGTTGTGACCGTGGGATTCTATCGAGTCGGACCCCTACAAGTTTGTAGGTGGGAACCGGTGTCGCGTACTTCAGGCTTCCTGATGAAGCTCGCCAGGCCTGCACACCATGCGCGAGAGTAGTTCCCGAGTCGACTTAGTCAGGGATCCGATTCATCTCCTCACCTGTCCAACAGAGAGACATAATTCGAGCGTAAGGATACGCGTCCTCGTGTCAACGCATGCACCCCATGCCAACACGAAAATCGCAAAAAGATTTTTTGCGTGCCAACTCTGCTTACGGATCCCACGGGACATCTTGCACGCCTGCGGCGCGGTTTGCGTCGCGTGCCAACGTAAAAAGCAGGTCGCTCAGCCGATTTAAGTAACGCAACAACACGGCGCGGATCTCACTTTCGGATCCGACGACAGAGCGCTCGGCACGCCGACATACCGTTCGCGCGATATGCAGTTGCGCTGCGCCAACCGAACCACCCGGAAGCACAAACGTCTTGAGGGGTTGCAGCCGCAACTCAGTCTCATCAATTGCTTTCTCAAGCCCCTCTACGTGCGCGTCGCTCAAGGGCTCAAACCCTTTAAGTTCACGTCCTGGAGCGGTTGCGAGTTCCGCACCGAGGCAGAAGAGTTCGCCTTGGATTCGCTGGAGCAAGGTGTCGACGTCAGCCTCCAACCCGCCGGTGGCTCGCGCCAAGCCAATCGTCGAGTTGAGTTCGTCCACGTCGCCGTACGCACGGACACGCGAGTCACTCTTGGCGACGCGTGCGCCTCCGAACAGACCCGTCTGACCTTCGTCGCCGGTCTTTGTGTAGATCTTCACGACGCCCCCAAGATTGTGCCCGGCTCGAGCGCTCGCCCCGCCTGAAAAGTGCGTGCGTCCAAACGCTTTCGACCTGCTTCCTGAAGCTCCAGAAGAGCGATACTTCCTTCGCCGGTTGCAATGACAATCCCGTCATCCTGCAGCCCAAGCACCTCGCCTGCGCTGCCTTGCGACCCGGATTCATCGCGAACTTCCGCGTGGTGAACTTTGAGACGACGCGGTCCCTTCTTGCCAGGCGCGTCGGTAAACGCACCGGGCCAGGGCATCATCGCGCGCATGCGATCCTGAATTTTTTGCGCGCTCTCATTCCAACGAATACGTCCGTCGTCCTTCGTCAGAATCCGCGCCATGGTGACCCCATCTTCCGGTTGCGCTTGCGGCGGAAGGTTGCCCTCTGCGTAGTTGACGAGTTGTTCGCGCAGCAGCTCGGCGCCAAGACTCGCGAGTCGAACGCTCAGTGAACCACCTGTTTCCGACGGCCCGATGGCTGTGGTCTTGGTCGCAAGCATGGGCCCAGTGTCCATTCCCTCGTCCATCTGCATCAGGGTCACACCTGTCTCAGCATCGCCTTCAGCAATCGCCCACTGGATCGGAGCAGCGCCGCGCCACCGAGGAAGCAACGACGCATGCACGTTGACGCACCGGTGTTTGGGTGCATCGAGAACACGTAAGGGGAGGATGCGGCCGTACGCCACCACCACACCGACGTCGGCGTTAAGTTCACGCAACGTGTCGGCAAATGCTTGCGTCCGCACTTTCTTGGGCTGCATAACCGGCAACCCTAACTCCAGCGCTCGACTTTTGACTGCAGGAGGCTTCAACGACATGCCGCGACCGGCCGGCCGATCGGGCTGAGAAATCACCATGACCACTTCGGCGAGTTCGTGGAGCGCGTCGAGACAAGGAACGGCGAAGGGAGGGCTGCCGAAAAAGATGGCCCGCATGGAGGACTCGATTCAGGCGCGTGCTTCGGACGCGGCGCGCTTGAGCATGGTGCGGTGAAGCATGCGCTTTCGCAGAACGCCCAGTTTGTCGATCATGAGCTTGCCGTCGAGGTGGTCGTTCTCGTGTTGAATCGCAATGGCGAGCAACCCTTCGGCTTCCAGCTCGAACGTGTTTCCGTGTCGGTCTTGCGCGCGAACGCGAACTCGTTCCGCACGATCGATCTCTTCGCGGGCACCGGGAAACGACAGACACCCTTCGTCGAATGTCGTTGAGCCGATCAGCTCCAGAATCTCTGGGTTTGCAAACACCCGGAGGTCACTCGGCTCGTCGTCGTCGGTCGCGACGTCCACGATGAAGAGTCGGAGCGCAACTCCGATCTGTGGAGCCGCAAGTCCAACACCGGGCGCGGCGTACATGGTCTCCGCCATGTCGTCGATCAGTTGCCCGAGCTCCTCACCGAACTCGGTCACGGGCTTACCGGGCTCACGCAAGCGCTTATCCGGGTAGTGGAGGATGGGGCGAACGGCCATTTCCCCTTTGATCTAGTGCGTGTGATGGTCCGTGTCGAGACGTCTGCACGCCTTCAGCGCGTGGGAGCTGCGGCATTCCCGGTCACTGCGTCGGCGTACGCCTGACGCAACCGAGCGTTCCCCAGAATCGCCGCGGCCTCGTCCAGAGCGATGAGGGCCTCACGACGCAGGTCTTCCAAGTCATCCAATCCGAGAAACGCGAGGTCCAGTCCAGCCAGTTCTTGGGTGCGTCGCTGGTGAGCATGCTCGATATCTCGCGCGGTGGCGTTCGGCGCGATCCCCAAAACCTCGAAGTACGTTCCCTCTTCCGCGCGCTCGTGCGCCCGTTGAATTCGCGAGCGGGCTTGCTCGGCCTGCAGGTCAAAGTCGTCGGCTTGGCCATCGAAGCGAAGGGCATCTCCAGAGGCGAGCGTGAGAACCACCCCCGCGAGTCCCGCAGCGCCCTGAGCCCCGCGGAACAGGGTTCCGATCGCCCGCTGTGACGCATCTTCAAAAAGGCGAACAACTTCGGGCTCCAACCCCGCTTCATCGGCGCGACGTTCAAACACCGACTCGAGTTCCAGCTTCGCCGTTGCGTCGAGCGTTAGCCATCGCAGGCAGTCTTCCACGCGCACAGCACGTCGCGCGCGCTCGCACACAAACGCCATCAACGGCATCGAAAGCAGACGACGCGTTGGCGCGGATGTCGCGGGATGAGCCATGAAACGGAGTTCCGGCGCGACGATCAGGTTCGCGATCAGCTGCTCGCGAGCACGCCGCAGACGGCGCTCGAGTTCGAAGCGCGTCATCCGGCCCTGACGTACGTCTTGCTCCAATGCGTGACGCGCTTCGTCTTCGTTGCCAGGGGCACGGCGAACAACACCGTCTTCGCGCAGTTGTCGAGTCACTTCGGAGTGCACAGGTGCATCCATCGAAACGACCTGACCCTGGGCAATGACCATCTCGACCCGCTCACCGCCGGCAACATCGAAGCGAAGCCGCTGGGGTTCTTGCGCGTCGTACGCCTGCCACAACACGCGAATCGCACCGGCCGGAGGCAACATGCCCTCCCGCGCCAAGTCGGAGCCTGTCACCGTGCTTCGCGCGGAGGAACCGACGCGTTCAGGCACCGTGCGTGGCGTCCCTTCGTCGTCGCCCCCTACCGAAGACGCTGCGCCCGTGGTGGCAACGCCTGCGTGGACCAAGTCCGGCGTGCCGACAAAGGTGAACGCTTCGAGCGGGTCGGCGTCGACGAGGTCCAGGGGGATCGCGACTTCGGCCAGCAACGCGTCAGGCACCAGTTCATCGGCGGATTCATCGCCGCCTGGAAAGCGAACGTCGAGCGGTGCTTCGTTGGGAAAGATGCGTCGATCGGCATCACGAAGCATCTGGGAGAGTTGCGGCGAGAACTGCGCGCTCGCATCGGTGAAGATGCGTCCGGGGCCGGTCCCGGATGCGGTGGTGGAAGGGATGACCTGCGAGTCGCGCGCGGTCTCAGCGCGGACGGAGACACCGGTGGTCGGTGGCATCGGGGGCGCGTCGTCGAGATGCACGGTGGGGACGCGTGGGGGCGGCTCCGACGGCTCGAGATGAACGGTGGGCTCACGAATCAGAACCGGCGGCTCGTCGCTTTGCTCCACACCGGTTCCGCGTTCTGGCGGCGCCGGAAGTGTCGCGCGCTGAAGAACCGAGGACGACACCCCAGGAAACTCGCGCGCAATCGCTGCCAAGAGCCTTGAGACGGGAACGGGTCGACTGAGGACGGCGAACACGCCCCAGCTTTCGGCCTGCTCGTCTGTGATCGGTTCCCAGCTGACGACGAGTACGCGGGTGTCCGCAAGCGCTTCCAACGACTCTTCAAAATCAGGAAGCGAGCGGGCCACGATGACCGCATCCGCGTCGTCACTTCCACGAGCGTCGTCGGCTTCGCGGACATCGTATCCCGCGTCGCGAAGTGCACGGGCGATCCACCCGCCCTCGGCACCCGGCACCACGACATCGACGCGCGTCGTCATCCGACGGAGAGTCAATCAGTTTGGGCGCGCTCGCAACTTTACTTATCGGAGCTCTATTTATCGGAGTCGCCGCGGCCTACGTCTCCGGCCTTCGGCCTCCGACTTAAACGGCCACGGCTCCTCCTTTGGGAGGTTTTGGCAAACCTCCCCCCGAACTCCGTTCGGGACCCCCCACCAAGCCCGCGCTTCGCGCGCGTCTCGGCTCGTGGAGCCTCGACGTTGTCCGACGGCCAACCTCGCTCGAACGAACGCTGCGCGTTCTGAGTCGCCGCGCCCTAGGTCTCCGCCTTCGGCTCCAACCCGCCTTCGGCTTACGGGCACGGCTCCTCCTTTGGGAGGTTTTCGCAAAACCTCCCTCCGAACTCCGTTCGGGACCCCCCTCCAAGCACGCGCTTCGCGCGCGTCTCGGCTCGGGGAGCCTCGACGTTGCCCGACGGCTGGCGTCGCTCGAACGAACGCTTCGCGTTCTGAGCTGCTCTATTTATCGGAGTCGCCGCGCCCTAGGTCTCCGCCTTCGGCTTCGACCCGCCTTCGGCTTACGCTTACTTCATCGCCGAGCGCACCATTTGAACGACGGGTGCGGGGGCTTTGTCGAGGCTGCCGGCGTCGAAGGGCGGTGCAGGGTCGTACTCAATTCCGAGCTGAATCGCCTGGGCAAAACCATCTCCTGCAATCCGGGCCACCAATGCGAGTCCAAGGTCGATTCCGGCCGAGACCCCTGCTGCGGTGGCGATCTTGTCGTTCGCGAACACGTATCGTTCTTTGGTGGGCACCGCGCCGTAGGTGGCGAGCCGATCCATGCGCGACCAGTGGGTTGTGGCCGCGAGTCCTTCGAGAAGACCTGCAGCGGCAAGGACGATCGAACCGGTGCACACCGATGTGGTCCACGTTGTGGTCTCGTGTATGGCTCGGATCCACGCGAGTGTGTCTTGGTCTTCTTCGAGAGCGCGGGTGCCCCAGCCGCCGGGAACCAAGAGGACGTCCGCTTGGGTCACGTCGGCGTACGCGTGATCTGCGTGCAGTCCGAGGAATCCGTTGTCGGTGCGAACCGGCCCAGCGGACTTGGCGACAAACTTCACATCAGCACCGATGAGGCGTGAAAGCACTTCGTAGGGACCGATGGCGTCGAGCGCGGTGACGCGATCAAAGAGCAAGAAGACGATGTTCATAGTGGTTCCTTCCTTTAGGAGGCGGCGAAGCGAGTGCGGTAGGTGCGTGGTGGCACGCCGATGCGTCGCCGAAAGACGCGTCGAAACGTAGGTGTGGATCCGAAGCCGGATGCTTCGGCGACGCGGTCGACGGGCAAGCGCGTCGTTTCGAGGAGGCGGCGCGCAATCTCGATGCGTGCGCGTTCGACGTACGCCGCGGGTGTTTCGCCCACTTCCTGTCGAAACACGCGAGCGAAATGGCGCGGTGACATCGCAACGCGTCGCGCCAGAGTGGGCACAGAGAGATCTTGGTCTGCGTGTTCGAGGATCCAGGCCTGCAGATCCCGCAAGGGTTCGCGGTCGGCGAGCTGGTGCTGCAGAAGTTCAGAAAACTGGTGCTGGCCCCCACCCCGACGGATGAAGAGGACGAGATAGCGCGCGGCACGCAACGCGACATCGCGCCCGAGATCGTCTTCGACCATGGCGAGACTGAGATCCATCCCGGCAGTGACACCGGCAGAGGTCCAGTACTTTCCGGCACGCACGAAGATCGGATCGGGGTCGACCTGAACGTTCGGGAAGCGTTGAGCGAGCTCGTCGCATGCCATCCAATGCGTGGCCGCGCGTCTGCCGTTGAGAAGCCCCGCTGCAGCGAGGACGAACGCGCCAGTACAAACAGAGCCAACACGGCGCGCTTGTTTGGCGAGCCGACGAACGGAGCGTACGAGCGTCGTGTTTTGAGCGGCTTGGCGGGAACCGAACCCACCAGCGATCAGCAATGTGTCGATCGGACCTCGCAATCGTTCAAGAGCACGGTCGGGTTGGATGCGGAGTCCGCTGGTTGTGCGGAATGGTGTCTTCTTGGGAGCGGCGACGATCAGCTCGTACGCGTCGTTGCGAGAGGCACTGTTTGTCGCCACGCGTCCGGCGGTGTCGAACACGTCCATGGGTCCGACCAAGTCGAGGGCTGTGATCCCTTCGAAGCCAACCACGACGATGCGACGAGCCATGATGCGAACGTAGCGGTTCAGCCGGATGGCTGAAATGACGTTTAGCGCTCAAATTCTGCCTTCGCTCTCGATCCACCGCTCAGTAACTAGGAACGCGTAATGATGAACTCGAACTTGATTGAAGATTTCGTTCGCTTCGCTGGAGAGTGTTCGAAGTCGCCCATCAGTTTGAGATCACGTGCACCTGAGGTCGCTGCCGCCCAGCGGCGTAGGCATTGAGCCGCCCCCGCGCACATCAATGCGGAGTGCGGAACTCGGAATGAGATCGAAAATGACGGGACCGACGCCCTGCGGGGCGGCGAACGAATTCACGCGGCGGCGACACTGCGAAGCTGTGGACGACGCGCGCATTGATCACAGAAGCGGCGTTGGGTGATCCCGGCAGCGATCCGGAGCCGCTACGCAGTGCGTTGGAACCAACAGCCCCCGAGGGAAGCGTAGGATGCGGGGGTTGACGACTCTCAGGCGTTACGAGAAACGCAACGCTTACAGAAGGCGGACGCCGGCAACACAGCGACGGTGAGAGGAGGAGCGCCCCCCTTCCTGCGCTCGACCGAGGGCCCCAATTCCCGATACCGAACCCAAACCCGAACCCGAAACCGAACCCGAACCCGAACCCGAACCCGAACCCGAACCCGAACCCGAACCCGAAACCGAACCCGAACCCGAACCCGAACCCGAACCCGAACCCGAACCCGAACCCGAACCCGAACCCGAACCCGAACCCCTTACAACATCGACACCGGATCCACATCCACGTGCGCCCTCGCCGGCGCCACACCGTCGTCGATCCGCGCCGCGACCGCCGCCGCAACCTGCCTCAGCGCATTCCGCTCCCCACGCACCAACACCCGAAACCGCCACCGACCACGCAATCTCGCAATCGGTGCAGGCGCTGGGCCCATCACGGTAATCACTCCCTCGCGAACCGCTGGATGTGCGCGTGCAATCCGTCCGAACTCTTCGGCCACACGCTGGGCAACGGCTTGGTCTCCAGCATCGACCCGAAACGCCACCATTCGACCGTAGGGCGGATACCCGAGCTCCGCGCGTTCGGCTCGCTCGGCTGCGTAAAACGATTCGTAGTCGTGATTGGCCGCTGCAACGATGGCGGAGTTGTCGGGCAAGAAGGTTTGAAAGATCACGCGGCCCTTCTTCTCTCCGCGCCCCGCACGTCCTGCGACCTGCGCCAACAACTGAAACGTACGTTCTCCTGCGCGGAAGTCGGGAAACCCCAACGACTGATCCGCCAATACGACTCCAACAAGAGTCACGCCCGGTAGGTCATGTCCCTTCGTCACCATCTGCGTACCGACCAGTAGATCGATCTCCCGGTTGCGCAGCTTGTCGAGTACCGCTTCGACACCCTTGCCGCTGGCGGTGTCGCGGTCCAAACGTGCGACGCGAGCTGGTGCAAACGTCTCGATCAGGGCCTCTTCAAGTTGCTGGGTGCCGAGTCCCTTGGAGTCGAGCTGCGAACTTGCGCACGTCGGACAGCGCTGAGGAATCGGCATCTGAAAGTCGCAGTAGTGGCAGCGAAGCCGCTTTGCAGAGCGATGCTCGGTCAGCGTGACGCTGCACGCAGGGCACTCCACCATCGCGCCACAATCCAAGCAACGCACAGCTGCCGAGTACCCGCGTCGATTGAGGAAGAGAATCGCTTGTCCCTCTTCGTCCAGACACTCGTCGATCGCGCGACACAGCGTCCCGCTCAGTAGCGGATGTCGGGTGGGACCACTTCGGTGTCGCTTCAGATCGATCCGCTCGACTTTGGGCAGCTCATGCGCGGTCGCGCGTTCCGGAAGCGAGAGCAGACGCAGCCGGTCACCTTTTTGCGCCAACGTGAACGACTCGATCGATGGCGTGGCGCTACCAAGAATGCAGATCGCCCCTGCTCGATGTGCGCGCAGCAGGGCCATGTCACGCGCATGGTAGCGAAAGCCCTCCTCCTGCTTGAACGAGGGGTCGTGTTCTTCGTCCACGACGATCACACCGAGGTCCGCAACCGGAGCAAACAACGCACTTCGCGCGCCGACCGCCAGGGTGATTTCACCGCGTCGAAGCGCACGCCACGCATCATCGCGTTCTCGCTCGGTCAACGCGCTGTGCAAGACCGCAATGCCGTCACCGAAGCGTGCACGAAAGCGCGCAACGAGCTGCGGCGTCAACGCGATCTCAGGTACCAGCAAGAGCGCGCCTTTGCCTTGTTCTCGCGCGTGTTCGATCACGTGCAAGTACACCTCGGTCTTGCCCGACCCCGTCACGCCGTGCAGGAGAAAGGCACCTTCGCCTCGTTCGCGAATGGCATCGACCGCACCTTGCTGTGCGGGATTGAGCGTGGGTGGTTCGTCGCGTTCCACCGCGGTGGAAAAGAACGGATCGACGAAGACCTCGCGCTCGTCAAGTTCGACCAAGCCCAGTTCGTGCAGGCGTCGAAGTGTCGCGCGCGTAGCGCTTCCCGTTTCGGGGCGCAGCACGCTCAGCGCAATCTCACCGGCCGCTTCGATGCGTTCCAACACTTCGGCTTGGCGCTTGCCGAGCTTGCGCTCCAGTGGCGCCTTGGTGCGTCGCGCAAAGAGCTCCAAGCGAGTTCCCACCCGCCGACCCGGCAGCGTCTCGCCTTTCTCCAAGAACCCGTCGTCGCGAAGCCGCTTGAACGCACCGCTCGGCAATGCGGGAGCCGCGGACTTCAGCACGTCGCCAATGGGGTGGAAGTAGTAGCGCGCGGCTTCGACCAAGAACGAGAGCAGCTCCGCCGGAAATACGGGATCGTGCTCAAGCCGACCGGCGACACGCAGGATTCGCTTCACACCCTCGGGCGGTTCTTCGGAGTGCCCGACTACGAAGCCCGCGAGCTTGCGTCCGTGAAAGGGAACCGCGACGCGCGTGCCTAGCGGCAGATCCGGATCGTCGTCGCGCGTTCGATACGAGAACGTCCGACGCAAGGGAACCGGAATTGCGATGTCGACGTACGTGCTCATCAGCGCTGCAGCACGGACCTCGTACGCGCCAGAGCTTGTGCCGTCCAGGCGTGACTCGGATCGAGTGCGTGACAGCCCTCGAGCAACTCGAGCGCAACGCGGTAGCTACGCTGGCGGAGCGCTTGGTACGCCAGCCAACGCACGGCATCCAGGGCTTCGCGCGGAATCATGCTCGGTGTACTCCTCGGCGCAGATGTCGCACCGTGTCCCGAAGGTCGAGCATGGAGCCTGCGCGACGAAACATCGTGGCAAGGCGTGCGTCGGCGTACTCCCGCTGCGTGGCTGCGGCGAGTGCATCCATCGCGTGCTCGCTGGGCGGTGCGGGTGCTTCAAGACCCAGCGCACCACTCGCCGAGTCCATGGATGTCGACGGAGCACGCAACGCGAGTTCGCGCGCCTCGACGCGTTCGATGGGTGCATCGTTTCGAACTTCGGCCACCGAAGGCAGTTGCGCGAGGGACCGAACCTTCACTTGCCACTCTCTTCCCATGCAGCCTTGAGCACAGCCGCAACCGCTTCAAACAAGGGCTCCGGAATCGTCTCGCCCACTTCGAGTGCGAAGAGTGAACGCGCCAAGGGAACGTCGCGCATCACCGGCACACCAGCCTGGTGCGCAGCTTCGATCATTCGACGCGCGAGATGTTCCTGTCCGCGCGCCACCACTTCGGGTGCATCGTGCTCCTCTGCGTCGTAGCGGAGCGCCACAGCCACATGCGTCGGGTTCACGACCAACACATCCGCGTTGCGCACACTTTCGACCGTGTTGTGCTCGATGATTTCACGGTGAAGCCGTTCCCGTTGTTGTTTGGCGTGGGGGTCGCCTTCGGATTCCTTGTACTCACGCTTCACCTCGTCTTTGGTCATCTTCTGGTCCTGCCGAAACCGCCAGCGCTGATAGAAGATGTCGATCACGGCAACGGCGAGCATGGCGCCGCCCACACGCACCAAGAGGGTGGTGACGAGCGTTCCAGCCACAGCCAACGTGGAGCTCGCATCGCGGCCCGCCAAGCTGGCAATCCCGCGCACGCCATCACGCAAGACCTGCCACACGACGAAGCCGACGATCAGGATCTTGAGAATCGTTTTGACGAGCTCGACGAGCTGCTTTTGTGAGAAGAGGTTCTTGAAACCCTTCACCGGATCGAGCCGCTCGAGCTTGGGCTTGATCGGATCGAAGGTGAGCAACCCACCGACCTGAAGAAACGACGCGAGGGTGCCGGCCAGAAGCGCAGCGAGCACAATGGGCAGGGCAGCATCCACGCCCAACTTCGCCGCAACCTGAAGCATGCCCTCGTGCTCCAACCGTTCCACCGCGCGGAACGTGGTCAGCGTCATCGTGCGCAAGGACTGGAGTGAGTTGGCACCGGCAGCGATGAGCGCGCCTCCGACGGCCAGGAAAATCCCCGCGGACGCCAGGTCTCGGCTGCGCGCGACTTCCCCGCGTTTGCGGGCATCGCGCAGCTTCTTTGGAGTCGCTTGTTCAGTCTTCTCGCTGGCCATTGGCGGGGCTCGTTACCTTATCAGTCGGCCGTGACCTCAGTTGCGTGCAAAGGTAAACTTCGCGCGTGCCGACTTATCTCTATGGCGATTCGTCCCCGTTTCCTGACGGCTATGATTTTCTCGCCGATCTGAAGGCATTCGTGCAGGCGGCCAGTCGCGTCAGCCTCTTGGCTCACCAAGCTGACCAGCTCGAGCAAAACCTCGGCGAGCGGGCTCAGGAACACCTGCACGCGATCGAGGCGCTCCAAACCTTCTTCGACGGACTTTCGGCGCTCATTGCGGATCGTGCGGCGCGTTCTGGTGCACCCCAACTCGTGGGTCCGCACGCCGGCGCGATCCTGGAGTACGTCGACCAGGTTGGTGCTGCCGCAAAGCAATCGCGCGCACAGAACTTGGACACGGACTCGGTCGACGTGACCAACCAAATTCGCGCACTTCGGCAAGAGCTCAAGGACACACTCGCGCGATACCTCCTGGCCGATCCGCTTCCGACGTTGGGATGGGCGCTCTCGCTCAATCTCGGAGGAACCTCGCCGCAGGGTCAGGTCATGCTTACGCATCCCGGCGATCTGACGACGAGTTTCACGGTGGATGTTCGCTCGGACGACACGTGGGGTCGTCCGCGTAAGGTGGGCGAGCTGCAGACAGGGATGTCGCTTCAAGTGGGCTTTCGAAAAGCGTTCTTGCGTAGCTCGCTGCATCCCGATGTTCAGACACTGGACGACTTCTATCTCGGTGACATCGAGATCGGGCCCGACTCGATGGAGCTTCACCTGCGCAAGAAACCCGACGCACCGCGTGACGCGTTCGTGATCGATCTCGATCTGGACGAGCATGGTCGTTCGGTGGCCAAAGTGATTCACCGCGACGACAAGCGTGGTGGCGAGAGTGCCGCGCCGTTTACGTCTCAGGGCGAAGACCTTTCCAAGATCCGCGCGCTTGCCGAGAGCTTGCGACGCCAGTGCAAGCCGTTGCTTCAACGACGACAGCGTTTGGTGTTTGCGCAACTCGATGAGCACGATGTTCTGGAGCGGGGGCTGGTTCGCGCAGTGTTCGAACGCATCGCCGTGCGACTTGCGCCCATCGCTCAGCAGGTCAGCGCGCATTCGCCCAACCCCAGCGAACTTTCGCTCAAGCTGGAACAAGACGATGGTCGTCGCGAAGAGATCTACCTGCGCAAACAGGAATTGATCGACATGGTCGCCGACCTTCCAGACGAGGCGAAGACGCTGTTTGAGGGGCTGGCCTTCCTGCCGAAGAAGCCCACGATTCCTCCGGCCGTCCCGCCTTTGGCAGTGCCCACCTAACGTGCTTACAGTGCGCGCTGACGAATTCTGCGCACGCATCTCGAAGCCCTCGACATCGCTCATCTTCCCGATGCCTCATCGCCATAGGTACACTATGACTCTTCACCCTCGAAAACCTAGCAATCCCGATCTTCTGCGAGCTGCGCACGCAGAATTCGTCACCGCGCCCTAACCCATGCGCATCGCCTTCCTTCTCACGCTTTTGATGGCGTGCACCGAACTAGGCGAGTTCGCGACCGATGCGGACTCGGTGTACCGCGGTGGTGTTGTCGGAACGGACGACCCCGACTGTCTGCCGGGCACGGCGTGTTCGTTTATCCGACGCGGGTTTGCGGTCGACACCGAGCTTGAGCTCGACTTCGATCCCGCCATGTTGGACACACCCGGCACGCTCACGACGATCAACGAGCCCTGTGGTCCCACGCTGGACGGTGCGACGTTGCAATCGATCGCACCGCTCGAGCACGATCAGCTTGCGGACTTTGATTTTCCGGGAGAAGCGCGACTCCGAAACTACATGTACGTCGTAACTCCCACAGCCGGGCCGCTTGCAGGCCGCGATGCGATGGCGTTCGTGTCGTTGATTCGCGGGGGTGGAATCGAGGTTCGGTTTATCGCCGGTTCCGGAGCTCGGCAGTGCGATCCAAACGACTGCGCTGCCATTGCGGCGGGGACGTGTGACTTCTTTGGGGTGTTTCGGACGCGACGTCGCTCCCGATGAAGGTTCTTGGAATCGAAACGTCGTGTGACGAAACCGCGGCGGCGGTCGTCGACAGTGATGGTGTTGTGTACAGCGACATCGTCGCGAGCCAGATCGCCGAGCACGCGCCCTACGGCGGTGTCGTTCCGGAACTTGCGGCCCGTGCTCATCTGCGTGCGGTGGTTCCAGTCGTCGAGCAGGCACTGGCACCCATTGAAGGGGGCCTCAAGGGTGTCGACGCGATTGCAGTCACGCACGGGCCAGGATTGGTCGGCGCGTTGATCGTGGGTGCACAGTTGGCCAAGACGTTGGCGTGGAGTGAAGGGCTGCCCTTGGTGGGCGTCAATCACCTGGACGGACATCTACTTGCGGCACGGTTACAGAACGGCGAGCGACCCGAGCTTCCATACGTCGCGTTGCTCGCGAGTGGCGGACACACCGCGCTCTATCGCGTGGACGCGTACGACGACGTGACCATGCTCGGCCAAACGCGCGACGATGCAGCGGGAGAGGCATTCGACAAGGCCGCGAAATTGCTCGGCTTGGGATACCCCGGCGGGCCCGTTATCGATCGCTTGGCCGGTGAAGCGACGTCGATGGTGGAGTTTCCGATGCCCATGGCGTCGAAAGCCACGCTGGACTTCAGCTTCTCGGGTCTCAAGACATCGGTGGCTCGATACGTCGAGAAACATGCGCCGAGCGAAGACGAGTTGCCTGCGCTGTGTGCCGGGTTTCAGCGCTCTGTGGTGCACGTGTTGGCGCGCAAGTCTGTGATCGCGTGTGAACGAGAAGGCTTGTCGCGCCTGGTGTTGTGCGGCGGTGTGGCTGCAAACAAGGGGCTGCGCGCGCGAGCCAAACAGTTCGCAGACAAAGCGGGCGTGGAGCTCTTTGTTCCGCCGGTTCGTGCGTGCACCGACAACGCGGCAATGATTGCGTACGTCGGCGCGCTTTACGCCAACGATGGTCGCTTCATGGAGGACCTCGAGGTGTACTCGCGGGATCCACAGCGTCGTCGCGGCAAGTTTCGGCGCGACGGTTCGCTGGTGAAACGAACGACTTGAAACGCACTACTTGAAGCGCACTACTTGAAGAGCGCGCGCAGTCGTTCGCTATAGATCACCGGTGGGATCTCCGACTCTGAAACGACTTTGTCGCCCTTCTTGAATCGAATGCCGGTCACGCTGTGTTCGCCAGACGGTGGCCAGTTCCAGGTGGGCGGAAGCGGATCGACGGTCACTTCCACTTTCCATTCGCCGAGTTGCGACCAGTAGAAGGGCACCTTTTGGTCCTTTTGCGGACCCTGGTAGAAACCGCGCTGCGCCATCCACTGGTTCAAGTCGTAGCCAGTTTTCTTCTGGCTTTTGATCCGGGTCAGTTCTTTGTCCACATCCGCGGAGCCGATACGGAACGCCAAGCGCGCGAGTTGGTCAAAGGGTTGGACGATTTCGCTGTCGGCGATCAAGGTCGCCCACTCGTTGCGCTCTGCGTCGGTCATGTCTGCGGGGTGCGCGAGTGCAACCTCATCGCCCAACTGGACTTCATCGTAGTTCGTGTCGATGCACGTATCGTCCGGATGAGTGGGCATGAAGAGCACCCAGTCGTCGTCACGCTTGGTTTTCCACACCAACGTACACACGATCGGACCCAACACAGGGTGCAGTGAGAGGCGGCCACGCCAGTGGTCTTGGGTAAACCGGCGGTCGCTCACCATCGCGTGTTCGAGTCGCGGGATCTGTTCTTCCGCGACGGTGCCCAACGACTTGCGCAGCAGCTTGTATTTCTCGCGGGCAATCGCATACAGGTCGTTGTCGTCGACCTTGCGGCGCGGTGGGATTTTCTGAAACACGTCTCCGCTATCGCGGTCCACGATCACAATTCGAGCGGGCGGAACCACAGCGGCGATGGGTTTGCGCTTCCCAAAGTCGAGTTCGAGACAATGCAGGTCGTTCAGCCCACACGTCGGAACGATCCGGTCGAGGAACTCCTCTTCGCTGCAGCCCCACTTGGTACGGACCTCTTCCAAGAGCGAACGCGCTTTGGAATACCGGCCTCGCACACGCGAGAGAGCCATCAGCGCTGAGGGCGTTTCCATTCGTCGCAAGGCGCTCATCGCTTTTGGTCGAAGCGTGCGACCCCACTTCGAACTCACGAGTTTGCCACCGAGTGCGGCCGCTTCCGCATCGGATCCGAGCCACTCCACGAGATGAAGCACCCAGGCACCGTCCACGCTCGCTTTGCTCTTCGCGGCAAACCAGCGCTCGAAGAAAAGCCACGCAAATGGTCCGGCGTCTTCCTCGTGCATCGACGCCTTGGCGCTTTTGAGTGACGCGGGAGGATTCTGCGCCGTGGCCACGTTCGCCAAGAGCGCATTCAGAACCTTGGTGGGGATTCGGTACGCACCATCCGCGGTTCGCACCGTTGGCAGTTGGGAAGGCATCAACTTCTTCAGCGATGCGGGGACGGGCTTCGGCGACTTCATCAACGTCGTCATCCACTTCGGCCAATCCGCGTCCGGTAGCTCCGGAGTTGAGTCCTCCTTGTCCGCAAGCACGTGCGCGTCGATCAGGTCGCGGATCTTCTTGGTCTCATCCGAAGCGAGCTTTTGAACAAGCTCCTTGCGCCCTTCCGCGACGTGGCGGTTCAAGTACTCCAGAGCGCGGTCGCGCATCTGGCCTCGCCGCGCCACGGTCTTGATGAGCCCTTCGATCGCGTTGGCACCTTCATGCATCAAGTAGTGATCTGCGAAGTCGACGAGCGCAGCCTTCTTGAGCAGTCGAAGCCACCCCGCCACAGCGTGGGGTGTGTGCAGCCGCATGATGCGCTTGAGCTCTTCGTTGTTCTTCGCGCACACGTCGACCAGCAAGTCGGCGTTCTCGTATCCAAAGTGATCGATCAGCGCGAGGATGCGCGTGGCTGTCATCGGTACTTTGAAGCTCTTCGCCGTCTTGTAGGCAGTTTTCGCGTCTTCAAGCTGGGTCAAGAGCGGGCCGGCGTAGCTCGCGGCATAGCGCTTCGTGTAGCCCTTGCACTCTTTGAAGAAGCGCTGAACGCCACTGGGGTAGTGCACGAACTGCAGCGCGGCACCAACCTCGTTGCCCCCAGCGCTGTCTTTCGAATCGATGAACTCGCAAAGTCGCGCCTGACCTCGCTTGATGACCTCTTCGGACGCGCCGCACTCTTCAGGCGTCGGCAATGCCCACAACATTGCGGAGACCGTGTAGGGCTGCGGGTGCTCCAGTGCGAGACGGATGGTGTCGTCCCAGGACACCAAGCGTGGAAGTAGCGGAATAAGCACCTGAGGCTGGGCAATGTCCCAACGGTTTGCCGCAATGCGATTGCGAAACGCTTCTTCCACCTTCTTCAGCGTCGGCTTCTTCTTGAGGTCCACCTTCGACGCGTTGTCGACCGCATCGTCCACGTTCACTGCGGTATCGGTGCCTGCGTAGAACCAGAAGCGCACCGCTGCATCGCTCATGGTCTCGGTGATCGGGACGGCGTTGCGCTGCTTGCGTAGTTGTTCGCACGCCTTGTCGACGTCGAAGTTGTCTTTGCCCTTCTTGGGAAAGGCGTGGCTTCGATTGTGGTTCGGATCCTTCGAAGGCTTCAGGTCGACACGTTCAGAAATCTCCGGCGACCACTTGAGCTTGGGCAAGTCGGCACGCATCAGACGGCTCCCGCTTGCGAGAGCAACATCTCGCGCGCCAACACCAAGGTGATCCGTGCATCGAGCCAACGCGTCGGCGCTTCGGGCGCGGCTTTGCGCCCGCCCACACGCGCCTTCTTGGCGCTTGCCGTCGCAGCGCGAATCGAGTCGGCGACGCGCTTCAAGCCCAAGCCTTCGAGCCGACTGGCAGCGAGATCCGTGCGGTCGCACCACGCCTGAGTTGCAGCCGCCAATCCAGAGTGGGCTCCCTCGTCCAGTTGAACCACTGCGTCATCGAGCGCGGCTCCAATCGGAGAACTGGGGGAACCGACGGCGCCCAGCTCGATCTCCGTCGCAGCATCAGGCTCCAGGTCGGGCACGATAAACGTCGAGTCGGTTCGCAGCGCTGTGGGTGACACGATCACGCCAAACTCGGTTTGGCGCACCTCTCCACTCATCCACTGCGGACCTTCTTGCAGCGCCCTGGCCAAGACGGCGATGGCGTTGGGTGCTGCCGATCGGTGTTGGCGTTCGATACGAACCGACTCGCCCGATGCGAGAACGACTTCGCCCACCAGCGACTGTTCACCAGGCGACCAAAGCACCGACCGAACTTCCTGAATCTGCATGACGTGCAGGTTCTCCGCGAGCACACGAGGTCGCAGAATCGAAGGAGGCCGCTTCGCGTTGCGCTCGATCAGTTCGCTGAGTTTCGAAATGACGATCGGCGCACCCAGTGTGCTCCAGTCCCCCGGAGCACGCACAACCTGCGTGCCGGACTTCCACGACAACACCAACTCACGGTTCGGTCGACGACGTGCGGTTTGCGTGAGCAACTGCCCGGTCGCCAGGTCCCCCAAACGCACGTTCTTGACGACTTGGCGCGCTGCCATTTCAGGTCCGGTCGGTGCCGTTGGGGGTGTCTTTTGGTGACGTCGGGTCACGCCGCGCTGATGAGTACGCAGCACCAGCACGTTGCCCGTATCGGAATCGACGAGGTAGATGTCGGCGGTACTCATCGCGCCAGAGGTACGAACGCGAGCACCAAGCGACGTTAGCCGCAGGTCGGCCAGCTTGGTCTCTGCGGCCACGGCGGTGCCAAGCACCATGCTGACTGGTATGCGCGGTTTGTCGTGCGAGACCGCTCTGCACCGTGCTTCGAGTTCAGCCGCCGCAGCCGCAAGTGCTGGGCTGTAGCGTGCACTACGCGCGCGATACCAGTGCAGGGCGTCGTGCAGGTCGTTCAGCACAGCCACCGGCCAGACCTGACCGTCGGCATTGAGCTTCGTTCGAATGCGTTCGAAACGTGCGTCGAGCGCCTCGGGCGCGTGCGAGAGTCCGTGCCACAGAACTTCGCGAGCGAGTTCTGTTGCGTCTCGCGTCGCGGCGAGGTCGAGTTCCTCGGTGCCCGCAAGCTCCACGGTCGCTTGCTGTTGTCCTTGTGCCTGACGAAACGCGCGAACCGCGATCAGCAAGTGCTCGCACGCGGTGCCCAGTTCGCAATCGCAGCGAGCGTGCGTGAGGTCGTTCGGTACCAGGAACTGGAGCGTGCACGTTGGAAGTCGCGCGGTGGGATGGGGATCGTGACTGAGGTGAACCACGATGCCACCGCGCATGAGCCGGTTGGCGCGTGCTCGGCCCAGCGACCCGATCAGTTTGATCACTTCCTTGTCAGTGACTTCGCCGGGCTCCCAATCGTCGAGTTCCGCGACACCACCGCCTTGTTGCTTTTGGTACGCGAGGACCAACGAGAGTCCATGTCGGCAAACAAACACCGCACCGCAGCTGCAGCGCGCCTGGGCGAGCGTTGCTTTGGGTGGAAGCGAGGTCGTGGTGCCATCGTCGAACGTCGCAGTGACGATGCCGTCGTCGTCTTCTTCGATACTGCGCGGACCCAGTCCGGTCGCCATCATACGTTGGGCCCGTTTAAGCAGGCCGATACTCGACAACGAACTGAGCGCGTCCGGCGTAAGTGCGGCGAGATCGTCTCTCATCGTGCTTCCTTTGCCGGGTGGGATTCTGCTTTTACGGGTCGATGCAGGCTCGTGGGAGACACCTGAGAGATAAATTTTCTCTGCGGCCTCCGAGCCTCACGCCTCCCACTAAAATTCAAATCCCGCGAAGCCATTCGTGTCAGAGCAGGCGGCGAGCAACCCCGCCACTCGGCATCGGATCCTCGCTGGCACCTGCACATCATCTCCCCGGGATGGTGGGATTCTTTTTTTACCGGAAGGAGAGAAGGAAAGAAGGAGAGAAGACGTTCTGTCTTGGATGGACGCTTGCGCATGAGAGATCGAAGAGAAGAGAACGCCTTCTCTCCTTCGTTCCTTCTCTCCTTCCGGGAAAATTCATGGCCCTGTTGCGCGCACATCATCGGCGCACCTTTTCCGCCACAAACGCCGCGAGCTCGCCGGGCGTCATTGCACCCACGTGTGCGCCGCACTGCACCAGCTTCTCGCCCAACTCGCGATCGAAGTTCGGGTTCGCTTCGCTGTCCAGCGCTGCCAGTCCCAGAAAGTGCGTGCCTTCGTCACACAGATTCTTCACCCGACGCAGCAAGTCCGCTTGGCTTCCGCCTTCGTAGAAATCGCTGATGCACGCCAAGATCGTCCGCGACGGAACTTCGACCAGTTGTTGCGCGTAGCCCACCGCTTTGGCGATGTCGGTACCGCCGCCCAGCTGCACCTTCATCAGTGCTTCGACCGGGTCGACCAACTCATCGCTCAAATCGACGACGTTCGTATCGAAGAGCACCAGATGCGTTTTGACACTTGGAATCCCGTACAAACACGCAGCCGTGACCGCCGCGTGAATCGCCGAGTCGAGCATGGAACCGCTCTGGTCCACCAAGAGAATGATCTGCCACTTGGTGTTGTGCTTCCGTGCGCGTTGAAAGAAGAACACCTTGTCGACGTAGAGCCGCTTTCGTTCCCGGTCGTAGTTGCCCAGGTTCGCCGCGATCGTGCGCTTCGCGTCAAGGTTGCGGCTGTACTTGAACATGGTGCGACGTTGTCGGTTGATCGCTCCGCTGAAGGCTTGCTTCACCTCGTCGGCAAGCTCCTTCATCAGCTTCTCAACCACCTTGCGAACCAGTTCACGCGCGAGTTCCAAAACCTGCGGGTTCATCAAGTGCTTGGTCTTGAGCACCGCCTTGAGCAGCGTTTGGTTGGGCTCGATTCGCTTGAGCACCTCAGGGTTCGTGACCACGTCGTGGATCTGGTAGCGATCGACTGCGTCTTGTTCGAGGCGTTCGATCGTCTCCTTCGGAAAGAGTCGGTGCACCTCCGAGATCCAGTCAGGCACGGTCATCTGCGATTCGCCGCTACCCGCACCGCGACTGATTTCACGGTCTTGTTCGCCAGCTTCCTCGCGTCCGTAGAGCCAACCCAACGCGGCATCGGCGGCTGCAGCATCTCCGTCGAGCGAGCCGCCACCCGCACACGCGTCACCCGCTTCGCCAAGCACGAGGCGCCACCGAATCAGTGGAGGCAGTCCTTTGAGACCGTCGATCACCTCCGGGTTGTCGTCATCCGCCATGGGTGCCTCCGAGGTTGTAGTCGTCGATCAACGCAAAGAGTCGCGCGTCCAGCGTTGCACCCTGCGCGATCACTTCGGGTGAGACTTCCAGTTTGGATGTGAGCTGCTTGGCATCGGAGTGCTCAACGCCGTGCAATCCCAAGATGCGTCGCGCCAACGCTTCGCGTTCGCGTGGCGGAAAGTAGTCGAAACCCAATCGCAACGAGGGAAGGCTTTGCACGAATTCGTGGTCGCCCAAACTACCGATCGTTTCGTCCACGCTTCGAATCAAACCTTCGGTCGCGACCGCTTGCTCTCGTGCCACGGCGAAGAGTCCTGCGAGAAAGTCTCCAAAGATCGAGGGGTGTGACGAACGCTGCAATCGCTCGCGCGCTTCGTCTTCCGCTTCACCCGCCGTTGTCCAGTAGCCGGTCGACCAAAGCACGCCGAGTGCAGCACCGCGCATTCCAGGTGGAGCGTCGCGGTTGAGGCTGATGCGTTTCATCACCGACCAGGCTTCGTGTTCGTCCACATCGAGAGCGGTCTGGCCTGGTGTCTGGTCCACGATGAGCGTGTCGCGAATCGCGATGAACGCGCGAAGTCGTTTTGAATCCACAGGTGCGTTCGGACCCTGCATGCCCTCGGCAAGCCACAGCCCTTGCGCAAATGCGGCTTCGACGATGCGCAGAATGTGTGCGCTTCCCGTGGTGCCTAAGAGCGTGTCGTCACGCCAAAGCGAAAGCATCTTGCCCAGTGCGTCGCCGAGAACTTCCAACGAGCTCTCTGACTGCACCGCTTCGGCGACCTGGTCGAGAATGCGCTCGGCCAGGCTTTCGATGCCGATGAAGCTGGCCTCGCCGATCAGATCGGTGAGTTTCGCCAACGAACCACGCGCGGCAAGCATGCGCTCTTCGAGGTGTGCAGCGGCTGCGGTTTCGAGTGTGGCGCCGTACGCACCGGCTTCGATCAGACTCGACTCGGTTTCGAAGCGCTCGCGGACGCGCCACTTTTCTTTGTACACCGCGTCGTGTGCCCACTTGGGACCGGCGGTGCGATCGAACCCGGCCACGCCGAGGATTCGCAATCGGTGCAACACGCGGCTTCGTTGCAAGTCTTCGGGTTGGTCGAGTGAGAGCTCAACGTCTTTGGGTGGTTCGAGGTCCAGCTCTTTGAGCTGTTGTCGCACGTCGTGAATGATCGGCGGGCGGGGTGTGTCCGCATGCAGCGCGCCTTTGGTGTCCCCTGAAAACGCGGCGACAACTTCCACCAAGCGAGGATCGGTTCCGGCGACCAGTCGCCCACGACCGCTCCACGGCAACGGAGCTGCAAGTGCTTCCTTGACCAGCGCGCCCGCCAGTCCATCCAACAAATCGGTGCGCGCCATCGCGCTGTGTCCGCGAAGACGCTGCAAGCCTTCGGCAAGGAGCTGAACCGCGATGACGTCGGCGGGAGAGACCTGTTGCTTCTTCTCACGCAGTCGTTTGATCGCGCGTTCGAGCATGGTGTCCGACGCTTCTTCCGCACCGTGCTCCCACAGCACTTGGTACCAAGCAGGGGAGGGCATGCCCGACTGGTAACCAACGAAACTGTCGAGGCGATGAAAGCTGTAGGGGACCAGGAAACTGCCGTGACGTCCTTCGCCAGCGGAAACGGCTTCGGGCCACTCGGCGTCGCCTTCGAGCATCGTTTCCAACGCGGGCTTGTGCCACCCACCACAGACGACGACGACGGGTCCTTTGTCCTGCGCAAGCGCCCATCGAATGCACTGCGCCATATGCGCTTCACGCAGGGTGTCGCGACCCGCAGGATCGTCCGCGCGCAGCTGTTTGAAGTACACCTCGAGCCGCTTCTCAAGCTCGTCGATCTCCATCGGCTGCTCGAACATGTGATCCCAGGCTTCGTCGGTTCCATCGACACCCAGGTCGTCGCAGAGCGCGAGCATGCGTGCGCCACTTCCATCGACTTCGTCGCGGTACCGGTTCTGCACTCCGTCGAACGACGCAGCCCATGCGGGCAGATCACAGAAGCGAACCTCCGCACCGAGTTCTTGCCCCACTTCGATCGCGACCCACTCTGGCGAGTACGCGCAAAAGGGCGACCACAAAGCGTGCGTGCGCTCTTTGCTGGTGTAGTAGCTGAAGATCGCTACAGGCAGTTGGTGGCCGAGCATCAGCTCGTCCAAACGCTCGTTCATGTCGACCGGGCCTTCGATCAACACGTAGGCGGGCTTGAGCGAGCGAATTCGTGCTTCGGTCAGTCGCGCGCAGGCCGGGCTGTGGTGCCGGACGCCGACAACATGCAAGTCAGCCATCGTGCGTCACTCAGGCAGAATCATTCGCGCTTCGTACACCTCTTGCCACGCCGCTTCGGTACGTTTGCCGGCACGCTGATCGATGTAGCGACGGAGCTTTTTCAGGTCTTCCAAGTTGTCTTTGACCGCGGCGCCCGCCAGGCAGTGCACCAAGTCTTCGCCTGTGCACTTGCCGTCGCGAATGTAATGACTGCGCACACCCATCGAGAATGCGACCGACACCGCTTCGGCGGTCGACATCACGCTGGAGAGTCGATCCATCGTTGCGCCGTCTTCGCTTTCGCCCGTGCGCAGTTCGCGGAATGCGCGAACCAAAACCTCGAGCACAGGGTCGGGCGGAAGCATCGGAACGCCCGCTTCTTCCAGCATTTTCGACGACTGACTTTTCACGAGAGCAAGCTCGGTCTTGAAGTCCGGAATCGGGAACACGGTCTCGAAGTTCAAACGACGTTTGAGCGCAGCCGACATCTCGTTGACGCCTCGGTCACGGGTGTTGGCCGTGGCGATCATGTTGAATCCCTCGCGGGCAAAGAGCATGGACTCGTCGCCTTCGAGTTCGCCCACGGCCATCACCTTGTCGCTCAGAATCGAAAGCAGGCTGTCCTGGACCTCCGGCGGACACCGCGTGATCTCCTCGAAGCGCACGATCTTGCCTTGCTCCATCGCGCGAAAGAGCGGTGCAGGAACGAGCGAGCGCTTGCTCGGACCTTCGGAGATCAGCAGCGCGTAGTTCCACGAGTATTTGATCTGGTCTTCGGTTGTTGCCGCGCCGCCCTGGATCGTGAGTGTCGAGTCGCCGCAAATCGCAGCGGCGAGCAACTCGGAGAGCATCGACTTTGCTGTGCCTGGTTCGCCGACCAGCATCAGACCGCGGTTGGTGGCGAGCGCGACCATGGCTCGGTCGACCAGCGACGCGTGAGCGACGAACTTCTTTCGGATGCCGCGTTTCTTGTCGCCGAGGATGAAGCTGCGAACCGCTTTGGGCGACATGCGCCATCCCGGAGGACGCGGACCCTCGTCCGACTCCTCGAGCATCTTGAGCTCTTTCTCGTAAACGATTTCGGCGGGGGGCTTGAGGAGCTTGCTGTCAGCCATGAGTACCTCTTCGAAAGGACGCGGAGAATCGCACGGAAGCGTGGGCGGGGTCGATGGGATCTCGGTGTACGTCAGGCAGCCCGGATTTCTGCCGGTCTGGGTGGCTGGGTGGGAGACCAATTATTTTTTGGAAGACTCAAAGACGTGCCAAGGACGCCAAGCGGGTCGCTGTCTTTTTTATCCGGGAAGATTGAGAGCGGGAAAGCTGGGAAGAGAAGCCGATTTTTTTCTCGGCCAATGCGATGAGTTTCCGTCCTCCCGAGCTTCCAAGCTTCCAGATCCGCGAAGCGGACAGCGCCCGCCGGAGCCGTTGTCGACGGTGGCCGCGAATGATTTAAGTGGGAAATTCAGAAAGCCGAAATTGGGCAATTTGGTATTTCAGAGTTTCCCACTAAAAATGCTGGCCCAATCTCCGCCAGGCGCACTATTGGCATAAATATCATGGATGTAAGCCATTTTCGTCTTGTATACACCCGGATACACGCCAGCGACCGGTCTAGCACCTAGACCGGCATCCCCTCCGCCCAGCGATACAATAGCACATGGCCACCCTTCGCATTCCCAAGGCAGCCCGCAACCGACTGCGCGACAAGACCCGCGTCACCAAGAAGACCCGCGTCACCAAGAAGCGACCGACAGTCGCGCGTGCACAGACCACCAAGCAGCGCACCGACACCATCATCAAGCAGATCCAAGCGCAGCTCGCCCAGACCCAGACCACAGCGTACGAACTCGGCCAAGCACTCATCCAATTGCGCAAACCCGAGATCTGGCAGCTCTATGCAGAGACCACGTTCAAGGGATTCATCCAGCAGCAGGTCATGCCCTACAGCACGGCAGCGCGCCTGATCGCGTTTGCCGAAACCTACACAAAGCCGACAGCCACCAAGATCGGCCTAGAGCGCGGAGTGCAACTGAAGCGACTCGCGAAGATCAAGCAACTCGGAAACCCAGAAACGCTGTGGAAGACAAACGCAGTCCTCGCCAAGAACCCAACCCGAAGAGCGAGAGAAACAAGCGCGGCGGAACTCCAAAGACTTACTCAAGCCGCACTCCTGCAGAAGGCGAAGAAACAGCGCCCCAAAGCAACGACCGCAGAGCGACAGGCCCTAAAGGAAATGAAACAAGACTGGGCCGAAGCCTTCGACCTGGAGGCAGACTTTGACCTGGATCTGAAGACCCGAAAACTGCGGATAGAAATCGATCTAGACGAGCTGCTTGAGTAGCCGTTGGCGTCAAAGCGAGGCTCTAACCCGCGTCGTGCAGCCCCGAGTCGAAGACTCCTGCGTCGTGGCTCTGCGTGCAGTCGCAGAACCATCGACCGTTCCCATCGCACACGCGAATGCCGAGGTCCGGGTCTGGACAACGGCACTCGCCACCACGTTCTCGCGGATCACAAACGCGGCTCGTCGAGCGCCACGATGTCGCGGGCACGGTTCGACACCTAATTCAGCAACTCACGCGGACAGAGGTCGATAAGGGCGCATACCCCGGAGGACCCCATGTATCGCCCGCTCGTCACTGCCTTTGTTCTGCTCTCTGCCTGCACCGCCAACACCGTCCATCCCTTCGTCATGGAGGGCGAGTGCACCAAGACCTGCTCCGCTGCGCGTTTAGACTGTGAGGGCCGAGGAGCTAGGGCCGCGAACCGATGTTACGCAACTTGTTTCGAGCACTGGTGCTACAACGTCTGCGAGGGCGCCGGTGATCAGAAAGAGGACGAGTGCCTTGCAGAGATCGAAGGAGTGTGTGGCAGCAACAACCCCGGCTGTGCTGAACACACCTTCGGAGCGCGGCTCGGAAGTGCCGTTCCTGAGATCGAAGAAGCATGCCGCGAGCACTTCGCAGCTTGTGGAAACGGCACCGACCCAGAGGTTTGCACTCAGTTCAGCCATGTCGAAGGTATCGCGACCACCGACGTCTATGAGTGCATGACCGCGAATTCGTGTTCGCGAGAAGGCTGCCCGTATCCTGTCGCCGACACTGAACTCGCCACCGCCACGTGCGACGCACTCACAGCATGCGAATGGGGCTGTGTCGATGACGTTGACCTATTGGCAGACCAGTTCGGCTGGCTACGACCCGACGTCCGCGAGACCCTCCGAGACTGCCTCACGTTGCCTTGCGCGCAGGGCCGTGGTGTGTGCGTGGCAACCTGGTTTGCCGCGGTGTACCCCCAGTAGCGCACGAACGAGAAAGTAACTCCGCTGATGACTAGTCGGTTGCCCGTTCGAAGCGTCGAAGCTCGTCCGCCAACGTTCGCGTGTGAATGAGGTAGGCAAAGCTGGGGTTCTGCACGATTGCGCTATCTCGCACGGGCCCACGAGTTGTCATCACATCTCCGAGCTGAGCTGGTCCTCCCCAGAGCATTCCGACCAGCTCGCCACGGAGATTGAACGCCGGGCCTCCGGAACTCCCGCCGAGCGAAGCGGCATCCACGACAACGCAGTTACGACCCCGACCGCATTGCTCGTACCGGTTGCCAGACACGTGCCCGGTGACCACACCGAACGTGGTCTGAAACGGCAGCTGAATACCGTCGGCAGTTCCCGGGTTGCCACCTAGAACGATCCGTTCGCCACGATACACAGTCGTCGTCGTGTTCATGCGATGAGGCTGTGCCGAGTTCGGTGGATCCGCATCCAACCGCAACACCGCGAGGTCAACATTGTTCGAGCGCCCAAACACCTGGGCACGGACTACCGAAGGAGCATTCTCGGTTCCGCGGTAGAACAGAACTTCGGCCCGACGCACTCCACGTACGACGTGCTTGTTCGTGACAACGACTGGTCGCCCCGACTGTTGAAGCAACCATCCGCTTCCAGCGCCGTGAGCAGTTCGAATCTGAACAAGATTGTGAACAACGCGTGCATGAAGCGCACGCATCGACATCGACTGACTCTGTGCACCAACGTTGCCGCTTCGTGGAAGACCGGCAATCAGCAGAACCACGACCGCAAGTGTTCGCATCTGGCTAGGCTACGCGACTGTGTCCCAACCAGTCATAGGGGCGAACGACGTACTGTTTTCAGCGGGCGCAAGCCGCGACGTTGAGCCAAACCTGCGCACTCGTCCCGAAAAACTCTCCCAAGCGCGTCGCCAGACCCGAGTCGACGTCCCCGTCACGAAGACGTGCGACCGGAACATCGAGTCGGACTGCCAAATCTTCAAGAGACATGTTCGTATGAGGGAGAAACTCCTCGACGAGCATCTCGCAGACGCTCGTCGCAGCGCGATTCCGTGGCTTCCGCATCGACGCAACTTGCGTTGTTGTTCTTTGAACGCAAGTTGCGGCGCGATGACGACGGCGTACACGGCACGGTTCAAACGCAGCGAAAGATACTGGCTTGTGCAACTCGTCGAAGTTCCCGGATGTCACAGCTTCGGTGCGACGTTGGCAGATGCACGCACAGCTCTCGTTGACGCGATGAGTGCGTGGGACATCGATGCCAGCACTGTGCACATCGTCGAAGAACTTCCCGAAGCCATCGAAGAAGAATGAAGACGTGCCCCATGTGCGGAAGCCGCACGTTCGTCGTCGGAACCCAGGATCAGCCGCTGTTGGCGCCGAAGAGCGTCGTGTTGCGCGAACTCGAAACACACACGTGCACAAATTGCGATGAAGTGTTCATTGCGTTTCCTGCTCTGGGTCGACTTCTCGACTCGCTCGCCGACTTTGTCGCGGCGAAGACGGCGCCGCTCAGCGCTGACGAAAGAGCATTTCTCCAGAGGCATCGTGAACAATCATCCGCGGATCGTGAGCGCTAGCACCTGCACTTCGTGCGCAACATCGGCGGCTTCTTCGTAGCCTGCATCGCGTAGCGCCTCCACGATGCGATCGCGCATGTCCGATTGTCCTCGTCGTTCCTCATGCGTACTGATTTCGGGTTCTCGAAGTTCGTCGTCCGACATCTCTAGCGCGTCGAGAAGCCGGTCCACCTCGTCAACAGCGCGGCTCAGCATCTCGTACACATCACCCCACTCGTCTTGCGTCGCGTGTACCCGGGCTTGCTTCAGTCGACCAACCGCACGACCAATGCGTTTCGTGAAGCAAGTCTCCGTGATGCGACGACACTCGACCCGAACCACTTCGCGAACCCACCCCACACCAGAGTCGCGCGCTCTTTGCTGGAAGAGCGTGCGTGCCTGAGCAACCGCGTCATCACGACTGACTGCACGAACCCGAAACGTCCCACGATGCGTGCGAGCGTCAACACCACGCGTGGCTGCATACGTGGGCTCTCGATAGTAGATGGTCACGCGGTACCTCACATTTCTGTGAGTCGCACCAACCAAGAATCTGACGCAACTCGGCCAAGACCGGGCCGATACACACATCATGCTTCATGTGTGCGCCGACTCTCACGAGCGCGGTTCAAAGGCGTTTCGCCTCCTCGATGCCGCCCCAGACGTTCGGCTCGAGTCGAAACGATTGCTGGAAGGGGACTACCTCATCGCGAACCGGGTGCTTGTCGAGCGCAAGACCTTGAACGACTTCTCAATGAGCGTCCGAAGTGGGCGCCTTTTCAAGCAGGCCTATCGACTGAAGGCTCGCCGAGACATCCTGCCTCTCGTTGTCGTTGAGAACTTCGGGCAGCCAAGCCACAGGTGCGACCTCATCACCCCGCAAGGCTTGGGCGCACAGCTGACGCTTGCACTGAGCTATGGCATCCCCGTGATCGTCGTGCATGGCCCCGAACAACTGGTGTGGCTGATCAAGCAGATCGGCCGTCACGTGAGGCGACGCGATGCTAGGGCACATATCGCCAAACTCGGGCGCCGGAGGAACTCGCACGCACACATGCAGAACGTCCTCGGCCAACTGCCAGGAGTGGGACCGGCCAAAGCAAAAGCGCTCCTGAGCCACTTCGGCACCTTGCGCGCCGTGTTCAGCGCGAGCGCCGACCAACTCACCGAAGTGGAAGGCATTGGGCCCAAACTCGCGCGCAAACTAACCGATTTGACGACAACCGATTTGACGCAGCTGGATTGCTCATCGTTGCGGTGATCTCTCTGCCTCTTCGCTGAGACGTTCTTCTTCAAATCGGTTTAATTGTTTAGTTCGATTTGGAGAAGAACACCCGCGAGGCGGAGGGCAGAAACGACGCCAGCACCCCCGAGGAGCGTCCAGCAGCCATTTGCGAGTGTGAAGAAGACGCTCGCGGAGACAGGCAGAACGGTGGCAGCACGACCACCGAACCCGCTCAAAATCGGTCTAATTCGATTTGAAGAAGAACGCCTACGAGATGGAGGGCAGAAACGACAGCGGGACGAAGACCATCCGAGCAGCGTCAAATCGAAATCAGCCGCTTCCATTTCTGTTGGTACGAACCACTCGGGTTGTTACCCAGCTTGTCAGGGAGATACCCCTCTTCAATCAAGAGCTTCCACGCTGCAGCTCGGTTTCCTTCTGCTCGTTCAAGCGCTTCGATCATGAAACGTGCTTCCCAACGCTTCAGTTGCGAGGTTTTCGCAAACACGTCTTCGCCCAAAGCCTTCCGAACCACGTCCCATTGGTCGTCCGCGCCGCCTCCCCATCGTCGCGTGAGCGTTGCGATTTCCAAACCCAACGCGTCGTCGTCGATGGTCAGCACACTCGTCGTCTTCTTCGGTGCGTCGGGGTCACGTCGCCGTCTCGCCTCGAGCTTTGCTTCGCGCTTCGAAAACGCGTTGAACACGACACGCTCTGCGGACTGAACCACGTCGCGATAGTTCCACGTCCACTTCGCTCCACCCGAACTCGCAAAACGAATCAACGAACGCAAGGTACTGCGAAGGATCTCCACGCTGAGCTGGTAGCGCCGCGCCTCGCGTTGGATTTGGTGTATGTACGCAATCAGCGCGAGGTCTGGACGTTCGCGCAGCGGATGCAGCCGCACCACGTGAGTCGCAATGCGTGCGAGAAGGTCTTGTCGAAACTCACCCTTCGCTGCTTTCTCGAAGAGATCGACGTTCGTCGCAAAGAGAAATCGAAGATCCACCAGCCTCCCGCGTGTCGTTTCTCCCACGCGACGCACCCGGTATTTCCTCTCGTGACCTTGCAGCACCGTCAGCAGCTTTGCCTGCGCGTTGGCGGGCAATTCCCCAATCTCGTCCAGTAAGACCGTTCCACCTTCGTAGGCTTCGAGAAAACCCTTCTTGGTTTTGTCCGCGCCAGTGAACGCACCTTTCACGTGGCCAAACAGTTCCGACTCGAGCAGGTCTTTGGGAATGGCCGCACAGTTCAACACACCGAGTGCTCCGCTGCGGTCACCGCGCTCTCGCCAACGACGATGTAGCTCCGCCGCCGTAAAGGTCTTTCCCACACCGGTCTCGCCTAAGAGAAGCAAGGTCGAACCGCCAGGTACACGACTCAGATGCTCGAGCCGAGCCTGGCGACCACGACCGAAGGGTTCGTCACGCTGTTCAGAGACCGATACGAGTTCGACGTCATCACTGCGATTCCCGGCACCGAGCATCGCGAGGCGAACGCCCACACCAATGTCGTCCGCGATGCGAAGCAACGCTGCGATGTGCGCCGCAGATCCAGATTCCGCCGAGATGACCAGCTGCGGATCGTTTCGACTGCGAAAGTAGTCTTCGAGGCGCCAACGTAACGAGTGCTTGCTGACTTTCGTGGTGTGGCGCGTCTTGACGCTTCGAGCCGCCGCTTCGACAAACACGCTGTAGGCGCCACCGACGTCACTTGCATCGACACTGCTGAGAGGCTCCACCTCGTAAAAGCGGGTTCGTGTTCCCAGGTCCTCGCGTAGCTCCCAGCCAATATCGCGCTGGTCTTCATCTCCAGACCCCACCAGCCAGGAGTCCCCTCGAAACCCCTTTCCAATCTTCAGCGCGGGTCGGGTCTTGCCGCGTCGGTTGAGCGAGGTGCCCACCAGCTGAAGCAGAAGAGCCACAACACAAGACTAGCACTGCTAGTTTTAAAACTATGGGTATCGGACTCGGCGACCAAATAACCCAATAAAATCGAATAGGTATCAAGTGGCACCCGCTTCGCAATGAAGATGGGCATGACCCAACATCAAGAACTCAACGTCACGCTCCACGACGTTCTTCGTTCGCTGGACGCAGCCTCAACCGAGGCGCGGATCCAACTCCTCCCGACCTTTCGCCAGGCCACCTCATTTGTTCCGGCGTTTCTGTACGCGCTCTCGTCCGACACCACGCTCCCACTCGTCGAGCAGGTCCGTGATCACTTAGACCACGTGTTCGTGTTTCGTCGGTGTGAGTATCGCGGCAAACACGGCGACCCCAGCGCTCGACGTTTGGTCAAGACCGTCGCACGAAACCAGCTTCTCGCGTTGCTTCGCCGCTCCCAGCTGCGGGCGGTTCATGGCAGTCGCACACTCGCCCAATCGAAGCCTGACTTCGACCTCGCGTGTGTCGCAGGGCAGCGCATCATGCACGAACTCCGCACCGCGATGCGCGACGTCCCGTCGGGAGAATGGAATCTCGCGCTTGTGTTGGAAACCGCCTTTCTAGGACTAACAACTCGAGAGCAGGCACAGCGCCACGGATTTCCAACCGACCTTCCGGACGTTGAGTGGGCGCAAATTCGGAACCTTCTCGACAACCGTCGTCGACTCGCGCGTCGTGCATTGGTCAAAGCGCTACGCCGGCTCGTGCGCGAGCGTCGTGTTCACCGAATCGACGCGCGCATATTCGCTGAGTTCTGCGGATGTACCTGGGATCCCACCGGCACCGAACCGCAGCTGGTTTCGCAACGGAGGGCAGCATGACCGCTCTCAAACAACATCCCATCGAAAACGGTGGCGGCCGCCCGAAAGGCTACTTCCTGCAGGACGGAACCAAAGTGCCCAGCGTCACCGAGATCCTCAAGAGTACCGGCGGGAGCCATCCCGGACTCGAACACTGGCACATGAAGCACGGGTTCGACTGCAAGCGCATGGGTCGCGAAGCCGGTGACGTGGGTTCAGCGACGCACGACGCCATTGAGACTCATATTCACGGAGGCAGCGGCGAGACGTTTATCGCGCAACAAAAGCTCGCCCACGCACTCAAGTTTCAAGCGCGGTGTGCGTTCGCCGGGTGGAAGAAATGGCGTGCGAACGACGGTAGTCGCTTCCGCTTCATCGGTACCGAACTACCCTTTGTGAGCGAGAAGTACCGCTTTGGCGGAACCATCGACGCCCTGATGCTCGATACCGAAACCGGCGAGTTCGTCATTGGAGAGTGGAAGACCTCGAAGCGTTTTTACGTCGACATGCCGCTGCAAATCGCCGCGTACTCACTCTTGTTGAAGGAGTGTCGAGACATCGAAGTGAGCGGTGCGGTTGTGGTGAAGTGCAGCAAGCAGGCCGCCGAAACACGCGAACTGAACATCGGAGATCCCGTTCTACCCAGAGCCGAAAAAGAGTTCGTGCGTCGCCGACTGAGCCACCATCACACCAACGAGATTGCTCGTTTCTACGGATTGCGCTGATGAGCCGAGCCAAACAAGAAGAAGGAGAGAAGCCTGAGGCCTCTCTCCTTCTTGCTTGGGACGATCGGTCAGATGTGGAACGTCAGACCGACGCGGATGATGGGAGTGTGGGTATGTCCGTCGGCCTCGTTGCCAAGGTAGTCCGTGCTCTTGAGCAGTGCGAACTGGTAACCAGCTTCGATCATGAGTCCGACGTGTCCGAAGCGCGCATCGATACCAAACACGCTTCCGGCATGCATACCTGTGAGACCGTCCTCGTAGAAGCCTTGGCGCGTCCCTTTGACAGCGCCGAACTGAAGCCCCCACGAAAAGCCCACTTTGTTTCCTGCTCGCAACCGCATCCAAAGCGCCGGCATGTGCATCGCCGATGACTCACCCCAATGCTCCTTTTGGCGATGGTGCTCGTACATGACTCCGATAGACCACGGGCCGACGAAGCGTTCATAGCGAAGCATGACGCCGAAACCGGGCTCGGAACCTGTCGTGCGGCTCTGCTCATCAAAGATATCGTAGGTCTCTTCTGCACCCGGCAAGAGGGCGACCCCGGAGACTGAAAACTGATTGTTCTGAGCAGCCGCGGTCGACGCGAGCGCAAGAACGGCGAGGCAAATCGTGTAACGCATGCCCCCTTATCGGAGCGCGTCGGTACGAGTTGCTTCCTTATTCGCCGGCCGATTTCGATACTCGTCGCGATCGGTGCAACTAACGCGTCAGAAGATTCGCCGTCGCCTCTCTACGAGGCATGGAACGTACTTTCACAAAGCGCTCCGCGGTCGAACCGATGAAGGCTGCTGGAGTCCAATACCTGGTTGAACGCGCGTACCGCGAAAGTGGAATGCGCCAATACATCCGCGAAGCGGTTCGGAACGCTCTCGAGGCCGGGGCCAAACGCGTCGAACTCGGGCCTGAATGGCAAGCCGTTCAATCCAAAGGGCTGTACCGGCTCATGATCGCCGACGACGGCTGCGGGATGGACGCGGAACACGTCATCGAGTTCCTCAACACGTTCGGGGGTGGAGGCAAACCCATCGGCGATGCCCACGAGAACTTTGGTGTGGGGGTCAAAACATCCAGCCTGCCCTGGAACCACTACGGCCTGGTCGTCATCTCCTACACCGTCGAGGACCCCGAAGGCGTGATGGTGTGGCTGCGCCGCGATCCCCAAACGGGCGAGTACGGAGCGCGCAAATTCGAGACCGCCGACGGCGAGTTCACCACGGTTGTCGCTCCGTTCAACGACACGACCGAAGGCGTCGACTGGGCCCAAGTCAAACCTGAATGGATCACGAACCACGGAACGGTGCTCGTCTTCTTGGGTAACACGGGCAAGGAAGACACGTTTCTGGGCAAGGATGGTTGCGACGACGTCAAAGGCATCTCTGCGTATCTGAACAAGCGCTTCTGGGAGTTTCCCGAAGGCGTCCGCGTCCATGTCCAAGAACTTCGTTCCAGCAAACGAGACCACTGGCCGCGTTCGTACGACGAAGCATCTTCAGGCTCGCCGAAGGGCGAAATCGACCGGCGGTGGAACCGGCGTCGCATTCGCGGCGCGCGCTACTTCGTGCAGTACCCCAAACCCTTGCAGGACGGAAAGTTCGATTCGGTCGAGTCCGTAACGCTCTCCGATGGAACCACCGTCGACTGCTACCTCTGGGAAGGGCAACGACCCAAGGTTCACTCGTATGCGCAGATGAACGGGTACATCGCAGCGCTCTACGGTGGCGAGCTCTACGACGTGCAGAAACATGCGTCGGAGATGCGTCGCTTTGGAATCACGCAAGCTGCGCTGCGCGCGAATGTCACCTTGATCATCTGCCCGCCAGCGTTGAAGCAAGGAGTCGGTGTGTATCCCGACACCGCGCGTTCATCGCTAAAGATCATGGGCAGCAAAGATGCGGGGAGTTCTCTGCCCTGGGCACAGTGGGGCGAAGAGTTTGCCTACAACATGCCCGATGCACTCAAGCGCGCGATCATCGAGTCGACCACCAGCAACGCCGGAAGTTTAGACGACAAGAAGTGGCGCAAACGTTTCATCAATCGTTTCGGAAAACGGTGGAAGGAACTGAAACGCGTACTCAACCCAAACGGCAATACGACGGTGGATGTCGATCAACCTGGCGAGAGCCGGGGACACGCTACGCCCAAACCCAAGAAGAAGAGCAGCAACCCGGGTGGTGAAGGAGCCGCAGCAGGCGAACTTGCGCGCGGCAAGAAGCCTGGGAAGAAGAAAGCCAGCAAGAAGCGCGTGCAAGCCGGTTTACCCGACTACGACTGGGTCAACGAAGAGGACGTCGGAGCCGGGCTCGCTGCCGTGTGGATGAAGACCAGCCCCGCGCACCCCAATGGTGTCGTGTTGTTGAACCGTCAGTTTCCCGCGTTCGTCGAGATCGTGAAGCACTGGCAAAGCCACTACCCCGACGTCATGTCGGAGCGAGTGCGCGAAGTCATCGAGAGCGTGTACGGCCAAACCATGGTCGCGCGAATCGCGCACAGCGAGACCTTGTGTAAGGACCCAAACTGGGGCCGAGAACGAGTCGAAACCGAACTCCGTTCTCCGGAAGCGCTGACCATGGCAGCGCTGGGCCTATACAGCGAAGACTCGTTGATCGCGCAGCGATTGGGTGCAGCGTTGGGCAAGGGGAAGGCAGCGTGACCGTCGCGGACCGCTTCCAGAAGCTGCTGCGGCGGATTCAACCGTCGCAAGCAGAGCTCGACAAGTACTCGCGGCACGCGGACGGGATTGCGCAATGCCTGAAATCGCACGGAGCGACGACCGAACACCGGTTCATCGGCAGTCATGCACGCGGCACGGCGATTCACATGGCCAGCGACATCGACATGCTCGTGAAGGTCCCTCGCGCGTTCCTTGGGCGAGCCAACTCGCGCACGCTGCTCAAGAAGCTCCGGGATGCGCTTGCCACGAAGTATCCGCTTACGAGTATTCGAACCGATCAGCAGGCGCTGGTCGTGGGGTTTGGAGCCAAGTCGTACTCGGTTGACGTGGTGCCAGCTCTCTTTCATTCATTCTCGAGCCAGCGTCGTCCCATCTACGACATTCCAGACGGGTCAGGCGGATGGCTTCGGTCGAGCCCTGCCAGTCACGCGGTCTACATCCGCGCGGCGAGCGTTCGATCGGGCTACCAACTCACACGAGTTGCTCAACTCATCAAGTTCTGGAAGGCCTCGCGGACACAGATCCACCTCTCCGGTTTCCACGTCGAGCTCGTCTTGGCAGGGAACGACGTTTGCGCGGGCGTGCAATCCCATGCGGAGAGCGTGGCGCGAGCCCTCGAGGAGCTGGCTCGTCGAGCGGGAGCTGGCTACCAGGATCCGTGCGGCATTTCGGGGCTGGTCCACGCCACCAACACAACAACCCAGCGTGGAACCGTTGCCCGCGCGCTTGCAGCATCTGCACACCAAGCGCGTGCGGCCGTCAATGCCGAGCAGGGGCGAAACTTGAGCGGCGCGTACGCCCGATGGACGACGGTCTTCAACGGGAACTTCCCTCAACGATGATCCGCAGTCTGTCGGAGTTGCGCGAATCAGAGTTCGCCGCGTCGAAGAAGCTGGTCGGTTGGGCTTACGGCCTACCGCTCGTTGCGGCGGTGCTCGCTGTGCTTTCGGCGCGGGGAATCGCCTCCGAATCGCTCGGTGGGTGGGTGTCTCGAGTGTTCGTAGTCGTTCTCCCCATCGCGGCCTCGCTCGTCCGCTCTCGAGGGCGCGCAGCCTATGGTCGGGCGGAACGATTGCGAGTGCTCGAGCTCGTGCAGGTCGGGCTCGGTACGAACCCGAGTGAGCTAGAGCTCTCGGAGCTGGCGTACGGAACGGGTGTCCGGGTCGGCGCACCCAAGGACGACGCATTTGCGACAACGGAGCCCCCGGGTGGTCGAAAGCTCACCAGCTGCATTCGTGAGTCGGCGTTCTACACCGAACGGCTTGCGCGTACGTGCAAGGCATGTGCAGGGGCACTGCTCATCACGGTTGTGGCGGCAATCGGAATCGCGCTGTGGGTGAGTGTGCAGGTTCGGTTGGACGCGCAGACCGGAACCTGGTTGGCCACGGTCGCGGGCATTTGCCTCGTCTCCACCTCCACGGGAACCGTCGTGTCCGCCTGGCGAACGTTTGGCGCGGTACAATTTGCGGCACGCGACGTTGTGACGCAGGCGACCCAACGGCTCGAGGTTGGTGAGACGTCGCGCGAGCAGGCGTTGCTGCTCATGGATCGATACAGCCGAGCGCTCGCAACCGCAGATCCGGTTCCAGACTGGATATATCGGTGGCGAAAGCCGCGGATTGCGACCGCATTCGCACAGCTGACACGCGTTGCGACGGAATCACCCGGCGAAAGCAAGGGCTCGAGTGGTCAAAAGTGACCGCGGAGCCAACGAAGCCGAGACCGAGGTAGGCTCACCCGCGATGGCGATGCAAGAAGAGTTGGCATTCGGGAGCGAGTCGAGCGCGAAGGATGAGAGGTCGAAGGCGCCACAGCAGTTCGGGTCTTTCTCGGAGATCTCCGCTTTCATTTGGTCCATCGCCGATCTCATGCGCGGAGATTTCAAGCGGCATGAGTATGGGCAGGTGGTGCTGCCTTTCACGCTGCTTCGTCGCCTCGATTGCGTGCTGGCTCCGACGAAGAAGGAGGTCTTGAAGAAGGACGCGTCGTTGAAAGAAGGCACGGTCCGTCGGCCTTTCTTCGAAGCGGTCACGGGGGTTCGGTTCTTCAATACTTCGAAGCTCGATCTCGAGACGATCGCGAACACGGGGCAGGACTTTGCGGAGAACCTGAACGCTTACATCGATGGGTTCGACGAAGACGTTCGCGACATCTTTCAGAAGCGCTTTCGTATCCAGGAAGCGATCGATCGGTTGGAGCGCGGCGGGATTCTGCTGTTGGTTTTGCAGAAGTTCGTGAACGTCGATCTGCATCCGAACTCGGTCGACAACCACATGATGGGCTCGATCTTCGAGGAGCTCATTCGGAAGTTCGCGGAAGCGAGCAACGAGACGGCTGGTGAGCACTTCACGCCTCGCGACGTTATTCGCCTGATGGTGGACTTGCTCTTTTCGGAGGACGAGCCGCTGCTCACGGGCGGGCACATCGTGCGCACGCTCTACGATCCGGCTTGCGGTACGGGCGGCATGCTCTCGGTTGCAGAAGAGGCGCTGGCCGACATGAACCCACGCGCCAAGCTCGAGGTGTTCGGGCAGGAGCTCAACGACGAGTCGTACGCGATCTGCAAGGCCGACATGATGATCAAAGGGCAGGAGCCCAAGAACATCGCGCCGGGGAACAGCTTCACGGAGGACGGGCACTCGGACGGCGAGTTCCACTACATGCTGAGCAATCCACCCTTCGGGGTGGAGTGGAAGAAGATCGAGCGCAAGGTTCGCGACGAGCACGAGAAGGGGAAGAGCGGGCGCTTCGCTCCAGGGTTGCCGCGCATCAGCGATGGGTCGCTGCTCTTCTTGATGCACATGGTGTCCAAGATGAAGGACGCCGAGAGCGGTGAGGGTGCGCGTTTCGCGATCGTGTTCAACGGCTCGCCGCTGTTCACAGGCGCGGCAGGTTCGGGGGAGAGCGAGATTCGGCGCTGGTTGCTGGAGAACGACCTGCTCGAGGCGATCATCGGGCTGCCGGACCAGCTGTTCTTCAACACGGGCATCAGCACGTACGTGTGGATCGTGAACAACCGCAAGCGGCCCGCGCGCAAGAACAAGGTGCAGCTGATCGACGGCACCGAGCTCTTCGAGAAGATGCGCAAGAGCCTGGGCGACAAACGCAAGGAGATCTCGGACGCGCAGCGCAAAGAGATCGTGCGGCTCTACTTGGACTTCGTGGAGAACGACAAGAGCAAGATCTTCGACACGGAGGATTTCGGGTTCCATCGCATCACGGTCGAGCGGCCGTTGAAGTTGGCTTTTGTCGTGACGCCCGAACGCATCGAACAGCTCGTCGAGCAGAAGGCATTTCAGAAGCTCGCGACGAGCAAGAAGAAGAAGCCCGCCGAGAAGACGAAGGAGATCGAGGCGGGAAAGAAGCTGCAGGAAGCCATCGTCGAGGTGCTGCGTGGGATGGACGGCACCCAAGTGTGGAAGGACCGCGCGGTGTTTCGGAAGGACCTGAAGGCCGCGATCAAGAAGGCGGACATCAAGCTCGCGGCGTCGATCGAGAAGGTGATCCTCAAGACGTTCGGCGAGCAGGATGAGACCGCGGTGGTGTGCAAGAAGAAGGACGAGATCGAGCCGGACTCGGACCTGCGCGACTACGAGCACGTGCCGCTGAAGGAGAGCATCGCGGACTACTTCGCGCGCGAAGTGAAGCCGCACGTTCCCGACGCGTGGATCGACGAGAGCAAGACGAAGGTGGGGTACGAGATCCCGTTCACGCGGTTCTTCTACAAGTACGTGCCGCCGCGGCCGTTGGAGGAGATTCAGAAAGAGATCAGCGGACTGGAAACGCAGATTCAGTCGTTACTAGCGGGGGTCATGGAGTGATCTCACTGCCACGTGACTTTCACCCAAGTCGTTGGGGAAAGCAGCGAGCCAAGTTCCTCTTTCGCCGAATGAGGCGACCTGCTCGACTGAATGACGAGGTAGTCACGGCGTTCCGCGACGGGCAGGTCACCGCGCGAACCCGGCGCCGCGAAGAGGGGTTCACCTTCGCCTTGAAGGAGATCGGGTACCACGGCGTTCGGCGAGGCGATCTCGTCGTTCATGCGATGGACGGTTTTGCCGGTGCCATCGGGGTCTCAGAAGCCGACGGAAAGTGCAGTCCCGTCTGCACAGTTCTCGCGCCAAGTGGGCCCGCAGAACCGCGCTTCTACGCGTACCTGCTTCGGGATCTGGCAACGAACGGATTCGTCGCATCGCTCTCGCGAGGTATCCGTGAACGCTCTACCGACTTCCGTTTCGCAACGCTCAAGGAGTTCGTGCTGCCGGTGCCCGAAGTCAGCGAGCAGCGGCGGATTGCGGACTTTCTGGATCGGAAGACTGGGGCGATTGACGAGCTGATTGCCAAGAAGGAGCGGCTGATCGAGCTGCTGGAGGAGAAGCGGCAGGCGCTCATCACCCAGGCCGTGACCAAGGGCCTCGACCCCAACGTCCCCATGAAGGACTCCGGCATCGAATGGCTTGGCCAGATCCCCGCGCACTGGACCTGCGCACCCGTCTACTCGAAGTTCTCCGTGCAGTTGGGGAAAATGCTCGACGCCGGGAAACGCACGGGGATGCATCTCCGGCCGTACTTGCGGAACGCCAATATCCAGTGGGACGGCATTGACCTGAGCGACGTGCGCGAAATGGACTTTGCACCGACCGAACGGGAGAGGTTCTTGCTTCGAAAAGGTGACCTACTTGTCTGCGAAGGCGGTGCGAATATCAACGTCGTTGGCAAGGCCGCAATCTGGAACGGCGAAATCGCCGAGTGCTACTACCAAAAGGCGCTTCATCGGATCCGATCGCGCGGCGAAGACCATCCTGAGTTCCTTCTACAACTGCTGCGTGTTGCCCATGTGCTCGGCGTGTTCATCGCACAAGCGAATCCAAACACGGTCTTTCACCTCACCGCGGAGAAACTGAAGGCACAACGCTTCCCGTTTCCGCCGCCTTCGGAACAGCTCAGGATTGTCTCGAAGCTCCGCGCGGACCTCGAACCGTTCCGAGCTGCACTCGCCGCAGTGCCAAGTAGTTGCGAGAAGCTACGCGAGTACCGTTCCGCTCTCATCACGGCCGCGGTCACTGGCCGGTTGGAGCTGGCATGACAACGCCGCGTCCCGGCTCTTTGACTCTCAAGGACTGTCCTTGGCCGATCGGTCGTCTAGGTCGCGAAGGGCGCTTCATCGCGGGCACCGGTTTTCCTCATGCTTATCAGGGCCGGGATGGCCAACCCGTGAAGTTCTTCAAGGTTGGCGATATGAACGCCCCCGGTAATGAGCGGTTCCTCTCCGTCACCGAAAATACCGTAACCGAGGCTGATGTCCGAGCCCTCAGAGCGCGGCTTTGCCCGGCTGGCGGGGTGGCGTTCGCGAAGGTCGGCGCGGCCTTGCAGCTTAACCGTCGTCGTATTGTCGAGACTCCATGCTTGTTCGACAACAACATGATGGCCTTCCTTGCGCGCTCCGCAGAGCCGCGCTTCGTCTGGTACTGGCTTCAGCTGGTCGACTTCGGACAACTGAGCAACCCGGGCCCTGTCCCTTCTGTCAACGAGGGAGCTTTGCGTCAGGTGGCAATCCCCCTGGCGCCGCTTCAGGCCCAGAGGCGGATTGCGGACTTTCTCGACCGGAAGACTGGGGTGATTGACGAGCTGATTGCCAAGAAGGAGCGGCTGATCGAGCTGCTGGAGGAGAAGCGGCAGGCGCTCATCACCCGGGCGGTGACCAAGGGCTTGGAACCCAACGTCCCCATGAAGGACTCCGGCATCGAATGGCTTGGTCAGATTCCTGCGTACTGGGAGGTGAAGCGTCTGAAGCACGTCGCCGACCGACTGTCGGTCGGAATCGTTGTTACACCAGCGAAGTACTATGACGACTCGGGCTCAGTTCCTACCCTTCGGTCTCTCAACGTGCGTGCTCGAGAGATCGTGGAGTCGGAACTCGTGCGTATCTCGGAAGCGAGCAACTTGCTCCACTCGAAGTCGATGCTGCGAGCGGGGGACATCGTGGCTGTTCGAACGGGTCAACCCGGGACAGCGGCCGTGATCCCCAAACACCTGGACCGCTGCAACTGCATTGACCTCATCATCGTGCGCCAGGCTGGTCGGTTCTCGTCCGAATTCGTTTGCGAGTTCATGAACAGCGAGTTCGCGCACAGCCAATATTCCCAAGGCTCGGGTGGCGCGATTCAACAGCACTTCAATGTAGGAGCCGCGAAGGACCTGGTTCTTCCTTTGCCTCCACACTCTGAACAGGTCTTGATCGCCGAGCGTCTTGCAGAAATGCACAGACGTAGTGACGAGTGCCGGGCGCTCCTCCAGTCGCAGTTGAGCAAGCTGCGCGAATATCGCTCCGCGCTCATTACGGCCGCGGTCACGGGGCAGCTGGAGGTCGCGTGACGGGGCATCACACGGAGAAGGCCTTCGAGGATCAGATCGATGCGCATCTCTTGGCGCACGGTTGGATTCAGGGGTCTGACGCGGACTTCGATCCCAAACGTGCGATCGATCGGAAGCACTTGGTCGGGTTCATCGCGGACACGCAGCCGGAGCTCTGGGAGAAGCTGGAGCAGCAGTACGGCGTCAAGGCGGGCGACCAGGTTCTGAAGGACTTGGCGGCGATGAGCTCGGGCAAGGAGGGAATGCTCGGGATCCTCCGGCACGGGCTCGAGTTTCGCGGGCGCACGATTCGATTGGCGACGTTCAAGCCGGCGTTTGGGCTCAACCCCGATCTAATCGAGCGCTACGAGAAGAACCGGCTGCTGGTGTATCGGCAGGTTCGGTTTCAGCCGAACCGCGACGACATCGACCTGCCGCAGAGCGTCGACATGATGCTGGCGCTCAACGGCATTCCGATCGCGACGATCGAGCTGAAGAACCAGGCAACTGGTCAAAGCGTCGACAACGCGATCAAGCAGTACCGAAAGCGCGAGACGCATCACCCGCTGTTCAAGTTCAAGACGGGTGCGCTGGTGCACTTCGCGGTCGATCCGTTCAACGCGTACATGACGACGCGCTTACGTGGCGAAGACACGGTGTTCCTGCCCTTCAACAAGGGACACAACAACGGCGAAGGCAACCCGCCGAACCCGAACGGGCATCGCACGGCGTACCTGTGGGAAGAGATCTTCGAGCGCGAGAGCTTCCTCGACATCCTCGCGCGCTTTCTGCACCTCGAGCGCGACGAAGAGAGCGGCAGCGAGATCATGATCTTCCCGCGCTATCACCAGCTGGACTGCGTGCGGAAGCTGACGGCCGCTGCGCTGCATGATGGGCCGGGCGAGTCGTATCTGGTTCAGCACTCGACCGGCAGCGGGAAGAGCAACTCAATCGCTTGGCTGGCGCACCGGCTGCAGTCGCTGCACCGCGAGGAAGGCGGCGAGGAGAAGAAGCTCTTCGACAGCATCGTGGTGGTGACGGATCGGCGGATTCTCGACCGGCAGCTTCAGGAGACGATCTGGCAGATCGACCACACGCCCGGGCTGGTAAAGCGCATCGACAAGAACGCGAAGCAGCTCGCCAAGGCGATCAAGGACTCGGTGCCGGTGATCATCACGACGCTGCAGAAGTTTCCGTTCGCGCGAATCACGGGCGCGCTCGACGAGCTACCCGAGCGTCGCTACGCGGTGATCGCCGACGAGGCGCACAGCTCGCAGACCGGTGAGACGGCGCGCGAGCTCCGGCGGACGTTGGGCTCGGGCGTGTTGAAAGACGGATCGCCCGAATACGCGAAGACGGTCTCGCTCGACGAAGACGACGGTCCCATCGCAGATGTCGAAGACGAGATGCGTAAGGTGATGGAGTCGCGGCAAAAGCAGAAGAACCTCAGCTTCTTCGCGTTCACGGCGACGCCGAAGGGCAAGACGCTGAAGTTCTTCGGCACGCCGACCGAGGACGGCAAGCACGAGCCAGCGCACCTCTACTCGATGCGGCAGGCGATCGAGGAGGGGTTCATCCTCGACGTGCTGCAGAGCTACACGACAGAAGCGACGTACTTCAAGCTGCTCAAGAAGGTCGACGAGGACCCGCAGGTCGACGAGCAGAGCGCGGCGAAGGCGCTGAGCCGCTTTCATCGCACGCACTCGGACATGATCGCGAAGAAGATGTCGGTGATCGCCGACCACTTTCACACGAGCGTGCGGCACAAGATCGACGGGCTGGCCAAGGCGATGATCGTGACCTCGTCGCGCGAGGCCGCGGTGAAGTACCGGCTGGCATACGACAAGTACGTGCAGCAGCAGGGCTACGAGGGGATGGACGCGTACGTCGCGTTCTCGGGGACCGTGAAGCTGGATACCGGCGGCGAGCACACCGAGTACTCGATGAACGGCATCACGGAGACCGAGCTTCGCGATGCGTTTCGCAAGAGTGAGACGGTGCGCGTGCTGATCGTCGCCGACAAATACCAGACGGGCTACGACGAGCCGTTGCTGCACACGATGTACGTGGACAAGAAGCTGCACGGCGTGGCGGCAGTGCAGACGCTGTCGCGGCTCAACCGGCGCTACAAGAACCTGAAGCAAGACACGTTCGTGTTGGACTTCGTGAACAAGGCCAAGGAGATCAAAGAGTCGTTTCAGCCCTTCTACGAGGTGACGACGGTCGGCGAGGGCGCGGATCACACCGAGCTCTACAAGCTGAAGAACGAGCTGCTGGCTTGGCAGATCATCCACTGGGACGACGTCGAGGCGTTCGCGAAGGACTTCTACGTGCCGCGGGAGAAGGTGAGCAAGGAGCAGCACGGCAAGTGGTTGCGGCACCTCGAGGGAGCGGTGGAACGGTTCGCCGAGATCGAGAAGGACGAGAGCAAGGAGCTGTTTCGGAGTCAGCTCGGCGCGTACGTGCGGCTCTACTCGTATCTCTCGCAGCTGATGGGGTTCGCCGCGCGGGACCTCGAGATGCTCTACAGCTACGGGCGGTTCTTGGCGTTGGTGCTGCCGCGCGAGGAGACCGAGGGCGTGGACCTGAAGGGCATGGTCGACCTGGAGAGCCTCGTGTTCGAGACCAAGCACTCGGGCGCGATCGAGCTCGTGAAGAGCAAGCCCGGCGTGGTGTCGGCGCCAGGTGGGGCCGCTCCGACCGCGGCGAAGCCAAGGAAGAAGAGCCCGCTGAGCGAGATGATCGACAAGATCAACGAGCGGATCAAAAGCCGGTTTGGCGGTGCACCCGAACACCTGATCGAAGGCGTGATCGAGGGGCTGACTTACGAGCCGACGATGGAGCAGCGCGCGACGGCGAACAAGTACGAGGATTTTCGCGTCGCGTCGGATGTGCAGAAGGAAGTCGTGCAGACGTTCGTGAAGCACCACGGCGAGAACAAGGATTTCGTCGAAGCGTTCGTGAACGACGAAGAGGGCATCAAGTCGATCGTGATGGATGGAGTGCTGAAGGAAGTCTACCGGCGAGTCCGCGAGCGGATCGCGGCCGAGAAGGGCATCGACCCGAAGCTACTCGCCGACATCGGCATGCTGAGAAACCGACTGGAGCCGAAGCTGCGCAGACTGGTGAAGCGCAGCATCAAGATGCACAAGGGCGACACGTGGATCCGCGAAGTGCTGAAGGTATTCAACGAGACCCGGCGAAAGCAGTGCCAGGGCGTGGATGCCGACATAATCCTGAGAGAGCGGATGTACTTGCTGGATCTGATCCAGATCATCCACACCCGGTGGAACGACTTCTTCAAAGCCTTCGAAAGCGGCCCGCCGAAGACCAGACTGACGCGGGATCAAGTGAAGGTACTGCTCGACTACATAAACACCCACCGCGAAGACGCCCATGCCGGAGCGTTTAGCGAAGGCGAGCTGGCCACGCTGAAGATCGCAGTGAGCGCGTTGGACGCTGCGGTGGATCGGATGCTGGAGGACTGATGAAGCTCGCTCCGAGCCGCGAGGCGAAATGAAGTCAGTTCTCGAATGGATTCGTGAACGCTATCCGGGGCATGAGTCTGAACCAGATCGTGGTTTCGCCTTCGTCCCCAACGTGATTCGTCTAGAGCCGGATCCATTGCAAGTCTGCGAACGGCTCGTTCTGCGGAGCGCTAATCAGAAGGAGGCCGAGGAGCTTGGCTACCTAGTAGGGATCGCAGCCGCTCCGAACGAGTTTCGAAATCCGTGGGATACGTCGCTCGAGTGGGATCGAGAGGTCGGCAAAGGACACGCGCAAGTGCTTGCGAGCGGTGAGACCCGGTATCACGTGGCTGCGTTTGAGAACAGCATGGGAAACGAAGTCTACCAGCTGCTCGAGGCGAGTGTTCTCGCGAAGGGCCCGGAACTGGAACTCGGCCTGATTCTTCTCACAGGAAGTATGTTCGGTGGTGGAAGTGCCCGATCAGGCCTGAGACGCGTTCGCAAGCGAACGATGTTCGACGACGCTGCCTTTGACCAACTCGATGTCAGCGATGCAGCGGATCTGGTTGAGATGTACGCGAAATGGATGGCACACGATAACGACACACTCGACTTGGGCGGAGCCGTGGCGGACTACCTTGGTCTTCGCGAAATTCCCGAACGTCACAACCTTCGGTTTCTCGGATACTTCGCGATTTTGGAAGCGCTGCTGACGCACAAACCAAAGCCAGGCGATCCATACGACTCGATCACGCGCCAAGTCACTACCAAGACAGCTCTCCTGGAGAAACGGTACGAACGTCCGTTTCAGTACCCAGACTTCGGCGGTATGTCGCGCGACAAGGTCTGGAAACGCCTCTACGGATTACGAAGCCAGGTAGCGCACGGCGGTCGCCCGGACTTCAACGGAAAGGAATTCACCGCCCTAGGCTCGATGGCCAAAGCCGAGGGCGTGTTGCGCGACACGCTTCGCGCCGTCCTCCGTCAGGGGCTGGAGGAGCCCACACTCCTCGTCGACCTGCGACTTTGTTAGACCTTCTCGTACCGTGCGTCGGTTCCAGAGCCCTTGGTCTTCACATCGAAGGGCAAGAGCTTTAGGTACTCGGCGATTGCAGCAGCAAACTTCCGAGCACGTCGGGGCCCGCCAACCAAGTTCGCGAGTTCGACATGAGTCAGAGCTCCCTGCTCGTCGAGCTTGATGAACGCAGCTCGGAATTGCGGGTCGGGGATGCACTGAGTCCAGTCGATCTCGGCCGTCGGCTGGGGTGCTCGAGCAGTGCTGGCGGCGATAGGTTTCGGGCGGGGCTTCGCAGGCCGATGTTCGAGTGATTTTGCTTTGGCTTGGTCGAGGTGGATCTTCCAAACCTCGGTATCGAGTGCGCCCCGACATCCAGGCACGAGCTCGAAGATGTTGTTCAAGATCTCGTCTCGTCGACGCAGCCAGCTCAGTGACGAGACGTACATGGTTGCCCAGCCACGGAGTTTGAGAACTGCCGGTCGATGCACATGCCGCTCGAACGGAGTCATCTCTTCCGTTCCCTCGTCCGTCAGAATGGCGGCACGAAAGCGACTCGGATCCTTGGGGTCGAGTATTCCCAGAGGAACGCGAAGCTCGGAGGTGCCTACGTCCATCTCAAACGGAACGCGTTCCTGCTCGAGCGCCAGAGCAATCTGCGCGGGAAGCGGAAGCGCGTGAGGGAGCGGGGACTTCTTGCGCTGGTGGTGTGGTGACTGTCGCGCTTCGCGGACGAGATCGAGCACGTGGTCGGCCTGCGCGCGCAGCCCGTGGCTCATGTTCCATGCGAACTCGAGGAACTGCTTAAACAGCTTGGGCCCCTCGTTCTTCGTTGTGGCCACGCTCAGCTGATCGGGCTTGAACGATGCGACGATGATGCACTCTTGCTTCGCTCGTGAGATGGCGACGTTTAGACGCCTCTCTCCACCACGTTGACCTAAAGGCCCGAACCGGGCGGGTACGTACAGCTCGCCGCTCTTCCTCTGGCGGGGTGCGTGCCCCAACGAGAAGATAATCACGTCGCGCTCGTCGCCCTGAACCGACTCCAAATTTTTGATGAACGGTCGTTCGTCGACCGAGCGCGAGTTTGCCTCGTCCCAGAGCCGTGCGAAGGCCTCATCCGCTCCACAACGAGTATCGATCACATCCATGATGGCCTTGCGTTGTCGCAAGTTGAACGTGATCACTCCGACACTCGGGGACGATTCGCGTTGAAGCAGTTCGATCAGAACATCGACAACCTTCTCCGCCTCTGGCCGATTTTCGCCCTTGTTGTACTCGCCGTTTCCGACCGCCACCCACTGAATCGCGCTTGGCGCAGACGGACCGGCAGTCGAAGGAATCGTCAGAAGCCGTCCGTGGTACATCGCGTGGTTCGAGAACGCGATGAGCGGTTCATGGCGACAGCGGTAGTGCCAGTTCAACCCGGTGTGCTCGACGCGGCTTCGAGCAAGTGTGAGCAACGACTCCGCCGTCAGCACGTCCCGTAGCTGTCGCTCCTCCTCTGTCTCTGGCGGCGGCGCGTCGTCATCGGATGAGCTGAGCGAAAAATACGACGAAGGTGGCATCTGCTTCTCGTCGCCCGCGATTACCACCCGCTTTGCTCGAAGCAGAACCGGAAAGCCGGACTCGACCGTGCACTGGGAAGCCTCATCGAACACGACCAAATCGAAGAGTGGCTCGCGCGGGAAGAGGATCGCCATCGTTTCCGGCGAGAGCAGCCACACCGGCACGACATCGAGGAGACCCCTGCTTGCATAACGCCGCACAAACGACCGAAGCGGCATCACACGCCGCTTCTTGCGCACCTCTTTGAGAATCTCTTCCTTGAGCTTCTGCTCTGGGGTGCGTCTCTTCCGCTTCTCGGCGTCGGGAATCCGCAGCAAACCCGCTTCGTCGGCTCGCCGGAGCACCCACTCGACTTCGAGCTCACCGATCTCGACATCCAGCTCCGCAAGGCGAGCGGATTCCTTCTTTCGGTCCTCGTCGTCGCGGTGGGTGCCAACGCGTTTCAGGTCCGGCTGCTGTGCCTCGACCTTTCGGAGTAGTCCTTCGGCCCAGCCACGCGCTAACGATGCGCTCCAGTCATCCGCTGGTGATTCCGGAAGCCCGGCGGCAACCGCGTCGAAGATGTTGGGGGCGGTCGGCAAGCTCGAAGCGGCGCGCGCCCGTAGCACATCGGCCTCAATGAGCTGAGTTCCGGCAGCCGAAAACTGCGCGCGAAAGCTCTCGAGGTCGGTGCTGTTGGGATACTCCGCCAGCCACGGAAACGACGCGCGCAACGGCTTCATGGCCGTGCTCAGCGCACGGCGACGTTCGATCAGCCGCAGCCGTTGATCGACGCGCCGGTCCCACTCGGCGAGGTCATCACCGACCCAAGCGTCCGCTTCAGTGAGCGACTCACGCAATCCGGCGAGCTGTTGAACCGCTGAAGCCATCTCGCCCGTCTGCTGAATAAACGCCTCCGCCTCAGTTGCCTTTGCGGGGAGACGATCGCCGAGCCGGAGCTGCTGCATCGCATCGGTGGCACGCGTCCACGCGGCAGTTGCGGCGATCCGGTTGGAGATGTCGCGTAAGAACTCCTTCGAGAATGGTGTTCCCGCTTTCTGGGGCCACTTCGCCGCGAGAAAACGCCGAACGACGCCCCGGCTCTTCCACCACGCCCAAACGAAGAAGCGAAGAAAACGACCCGTCCATCGCTCAACAATCGAAACCGCCGCAATTGTTGGTGCGTCGGCCTCGAGATCGACGCGCGTGTCCAACGCGATGAGCGCTTCGCTCGATTTCGCCCACTCTGCCGCCGCTTCTGGAGCCAGTGCGAGCTTCGATGCATCGGCCGCCGAGACGTCAACCAGGGTTCGAAACACTTCTTCGTCGGGGCGGGTGCGCAGCTGTTGGGCAGCACGTAGCGCTTGCTCGGCCTGCTCAACGAGCTCTCCGCTCGCATCGCATTGAGCCGTCTCGGCGGCGTATGCCTCCGCCGCAGCAATCGCGTTGGCAAGCTGTGCGTCTGCGTGTGCCAGTTCATCTTCGGACCACTTCTCGAAGGTTGCGCGCTCGCTGCCTTTCGGACGCCAGTACGTGCCTGGAGCCCAGACGTCCTGGAGAGAGTGGAGGGCGATGAGCGAGTCCGAGAGCTCGCGTATCTGCGCCAGGGAGAGCGATGTGAGGTCGGCGTCCGGTGGGGCGACGTCGATCCCCGCGGCGAGGCTCGCGAGCTCACCCACGGTGAGTTGGCCACCGTTTGTGTCCTGTAGAAGCTGCGACCGTTTCCGAAGCGCACCATCGGTCTGCTTGTGGGCAAGCGCCGTCTGGTCGTATTCGCCACGATCGAAGGGCGCAGGGGAGTACTGCGAAATGCGCTTGTCGATTTGGTCGAACAGATCGCGACGGTCTTCGTGGACGTCGTGCACTACGCCGAGGAGTTTGCGAAGGCCCAGTACTTCGAGGCGCTGCGACACAACGTCCAGCGCAGCTCGCTTCTCGCACACCACAGCGACCCGTTCACCACGGCGCAGGGCGTCGGCCACGAGATTGACGATGACCTGGCTTTTTCCAGTCCCGGGTGGCCCGTCGACGACCGTAGCCTCGTTGGCGCGACATTCATCGACGACCGCTCGCTGAGAGGGGTCGGCGGACACAACAGGCGGAGCGGCGGGCTTGGCCGGCCCACGTGCGCGAGCGGAACGCGTCTGAAGCGAGTCGGGTAGCAGAACCTGAGCTGCCGCGAGTGCTTTCTCGAGGTCGAGGTTCTTGGACAGATCGCTGATCAGCCCGTTGTAGTCCTGCAGAAGGTCGGAGTTGGACTGCGGGAAAATGCCGAGAACAGCCGACTCCTCGATCTCGAGGAACGTCCCGCGTCCATCGAACTCCTCGTTGCGGTCCTTGAAGACATGCAGTGTGCCCGGTTGGTGACTCACCTTGAGCCCGACCTCGGCAATTTTGCGAAGGACTGCGGGCACACCTCCGGCTGGATCACCGGCCAGCGCATCCAGTTCGTCGGACAGCTCGTCGGAGAAGGCGAGCCCCTTCTTGTTGAACACGAGACGCAGCAGCGATTGGTTGACGATGGGTGTTTCGTCCTTCCGTGGCACCCCATCGAATCCACGGGCGCCTTTCGCGATCTCCACTAGATCCACTGGGAAGAGAACGAGCGGTGCACGGACCAGATATGTCGTGCTCTTCCCGTCCACTCCAATGTTGCCGGTTAGGAGCGGGTAGCCGAGGTAAAGGTCGTTCGTACCCTTCTCTTCGATGCGCGACCGGTTCTCGCGAGCGAGCGCCACCAGATCCTTGGTGCACGAAAGCGCTCGGTCGTGTGTCCCCGACTCCGCCGTGCGGATGAAAGTCGTGGCCTTGCTGCCACTGACCTGTGCCAAGCAGCGTTCCGCGCGACCCACCGTCACCGCGTCGAGTCGAAACAAGTCGAACGTGCGCCCGCGCCGCATACGCCTCAGTCGAACCGAAGGGCTACGGCCATCGCCCGACACCAGCAGATCACGGAGCCGGGTGAGCGCACGGATGAGTCCCGTACGTGTCTCGGCATCCGGAGGCAACTCGACTTGCTCGGGCTCGTCGTCGACCTCCACCGGAGCGATCAGATGCAGTCGCTGGTCTAGCTCGACCTGCGCCAGGTTGTGGTCGGCGTGGATCATTCGCCGCGTCATGCTCGCTTCGAGCGTCTGAATCGCTTGTGGATCGGGCCGCTGCTTGCCGAGCAAACGGAGAAGGCGACGCAGGGTGATGACCGACTCGCCACGACGAACCGTTCCGTCCAAGAAGCAGTCGAGCGCGTCGGTTACCTCGGCTTTGCCAGGGGGTAGCGGCAGCGGAATCGGGTCGGCTTTCTCCGCATCGATGTCGACCTGAAGGGCGGAGAGTGTCGACGTGAGCAGCTTGCGAAACTCTGGACCGCGCCCGAGCTCTTGCCCGATGGCCACGATCGCACGAACCTCGTCACGATCGACGATGCCGTCTGCGCCCATGACGTGGACCAGCAGATTGAAGAGCGCGCGAATCAAGTCGCCGCCAGCAGCACCCACGACTTGGGCCGTCTGGCGAAAGCGCGTCAGTGCAAAGTCGTAGTTGAGATACTCACGCCAGTCGCCCACCAGCGGCGCGAAGATGCGTTCGATGGCCTCGGCTTCTTCGTCGGCGAGCAGGTCATCCGCATAGGCGACGATGACCGAGGCCGCGAGAGCACACTCGTGTAGGTCGCGGGGCGGCTCGTCGAGCATGTGGTAGCCCGGATCCGCACCACCACCACATTGAAGCGCCTTTGCCAACGTCGCATCGACGTCTTGAAGAGTGCGAGTGCCCGGACCGCGACCTGTCAGTTGGCGATAGATCTTGGTCTCGCTGAACAGCCAGAGCGCGTAGGCGCGAAGACTGTGCTCAGGATGCGTGCCGCCGTACGCAGACTCGGATCCGTTGACGACGGACTCCATTAGCTCGCGACACTGAGCCAGATACGCCTGCGTATCCCACGTCAGCACCTCGCCCGAGAGACCCGTCAGAGTGATCATCTCCAAGCGCAACATCGCGTGGAGGTCTTGGCAGGCGAGCAGTCCGACTCGGTCAGCAGTGAGCTCGGCGAACATGCTGAGTGAGAGCAAGTCGCGCTCGAGCGCGGCGTCGACGCCAGGCTGACCAACTGCGGCAGTTACCGCGTGGGGACGCGCGAGGGGACTGGTTGGCCCGTGGGCCAAAAAGTGCCCAAGCTCATGACCAAAGACACCGATGAGAGCCGCCTCGTCGAGCAGAGGAAGAAGGTGCCCTTGAATCTCGAGCAGGATGGGCGCCTCGACGAGATGGATGCAGGCGTTCTCACCGCCGCCTCGCTGGAAGATCTCGAGGTCGCCTGAGATCGCGAGTGTGCGCTGAGCGAGACGAGCAGCGCGATAGGCGTCAGGCGCCATCGTGTCGGTGAGACGGAGGGCGTTCGCCAGAAGTTGTCTCCGAACTCGGCCAGGATCCGAGGGCACGACCGTGGCCTCAAGCCGGCGGTAGAGCGGATGCGCTGCGACGCGCCCAGCAACGACACGCTCACCTTCAACCCGGACGGACTCGACGTTGAACCCCCGCAACGTCTTCGCCGGTGCAGTAGAAGCCGGACCGATAGCTATCCGAATGCGCGATTGCACAGAGCCCCCTCGCTCATTGAGCGTCGCTGAGAGACTACCTGAGGATGTGGAGGAGTGGTTGTTCAGCAACTCATAGCAACTGTCACGTCGTCGGCTCGACAGTCTCAGGAGCCAGGTATCCAGTTACTGCTGCGCGAAGTTTCTCGCCCAGTTCGTAGATCGCTTCTACGTTCTCGAGCTTCACTCGCTCTTCTTTCTTTTCGGAGTCGAAAATCCCGATGTACTTTTGCTTTCTGTTGAAGCGCAGTCGGCAGATCGGCTTTCGGTTGTTGTCGTCGAGCAGCACTCCGCAGTAGCTCTTCGTGTCGCGCATCGTGACTCGGTTCACATCGACGACTGAGCACACGATCGCGCGTACGATCCGGAACGCGAGGAGCTCTTCCTCGGTCGTTTCGATGCCATCTCGCTTCTCTTCTTCCTCGTCGTCCGCGGGCGCTTCTTCGGCGGGTACCGCTTCGGGTGGCTCTTCTTCCCGCGCCAGCGCGTTTCGAAGGCGTTCGTTCACGCGATCTGTCACGGTCTGATGCAATACGCGCTTGGTGATGCGTTCAAACTGCTCCCGCGCGCTCTTGGTGAATCGGCCCTGCGGGTGTGCTTCTTGGAAGCACACCTTCACGAATGACTCGCTCGGCTCTTCGAACTGCGTCTCCAAGAACCGACGTACTTCGCGCATGTACTTCAGGTCTGACGCGCTCTCCAGCATGCTTTCTAGATCGAACGCGCCTTTGGTTAGTCTCTCGAGTTCCTTCAGGCGGTTCTCGCGGACATCCCTAAGGTCGAGTTCCAGGAACGCCTTGGTGTCCATTCTGTTGGGCGCTTCGAGGTCGGAAAAGAACCGATACACGAGTCCGTTCGTCAGCACGCCGATTCGCGCCTGCGTCACGGAGAAATAACGAAACAGCTGGCTCGTGTGTTTGAGATCCAACTTTGCGGTGACGCTCTTGCACTCCCAGAGCATGACGACCTTGTTCTCGACCTGAATGGCGTAGTCGACCTTCTCGCCCTTTTTCACGCCGACGTCGGCAGTGAACTCCGGAATCACCTCAACTGGATTGAACACGTCGTAGCCGAGCGCCGAGATAAACGGCATGACGAGTGCGTTCTTGGTTGCCTCTTCGGTTTCGAGAGCAGGTGCCAAAGTTGGTGCGCGCTCTGCGAGTTGCTTGATTCGTTCGACGAAGCTCATCGATGTTCCCCCTGCAACGAGCCTACGCGAATCGCGGTTTCGTTTTTGGTCACTAATGACCACTCTGCACCCTGCTAGAGAAGGCGATTCTCACGTGCCGCCGAGATCCCCTGTAGAGTCCAGCTATGTCTTCACCGAGGCGCTCGTCATTGCACTCGCTGCACGAGCCAACCTCGCGTTCCTTGTTGATCACCGCGGCGAAGCAGCAGAAGAAGAGCGAATCGCGCACTAGGTTCGAATGGCTTTCGAGCGTCTCAGCCGCGACAGAGCAGGTTGATCGTGGTCGCACCACGCGACACTCTGGGTGGATGTGTACCCGCGTACTGATTGTTTTTTCTTTCGCTGTCGTGGCCATGGTGCCGGCAGCGAGTGCGCAACCACGCACGGTATTCGCAGCAAGATTTGTAAATCCGCCGCATCCGGATCCCGACGTCGACATTCGCAACCAGTTCGGCCTGGGCAGTCTGTCGGACGGGTACCTCGCTCTGTACGAGGTTCGTGGCGGTTTTGTACACGCACGCGGCTTTGCATCGGACGGCACGGCGAGAACGCATCCCACCATCATTCCCCGAGGAACCGAGCTCGCGTGCGGCGGAGATACGTGTCTCGTTGTGCAACCTGGTCCTGAGGCTTACGCGTTTCGTCTCGGCGGGAGCGGACTGTTGGATTCCGGCTACTTGCCGCTCGGATCGATCGAGTTCAGCGATGTCCTCATTGCCTACCATTCCGCGGCAGATGCATTCGTCATCGTCTGGTTCGATTCCGATCGAGGAACCATTGCGCGTTGGGTTGGCGCGGACGGGACTGTGGACGACGAGTACGTGGCGTCGTTGACGCCCTTCTTCACCGGCGTGACAGTGGCGTGCGGCACCTCTGGCTGCTTACTGAGTGCGAGGCAGGGCGCTGGAGGGGAGCTGATCCTGATCGATCGAACAGGGGTCGTCGCGACAGAAACGCATCCCACGCACATCTACAACTCCGTCGGATGGGATGGGTCACAGTTCATCGTTTCTTGGGCGGGTGATTTCGCGTCGCGGCTCAACCCCGACCTCTCGGAGCGCGACAACCTTAGTTTGGGTGGGCAGCTCGCCGCTCGACGCGCCTCGACATCGTTGTGGTGTATCTCGGGGGGCTGCGGAGGAACTCTCAGAAGCGGCGGGAGTGTCTTCATTGGCTCCGACGGAACCGTTTCGGCTGGGTCGCTGGGCGAGTTCGACTACGTCGCGTGTCTCTCGTCGAGCTGTGTCGGTACCCGCGACCAAAGCGCGTACTTCCTTTCCGGCGCAAGGACCGAAATGCTCACCCAGCCGTCCGTGCATAGTGGGTTTCAAGTGCCGCGAGGCATCGGAACCGCCGTGGATGGCGCGGAAGGAATGGTCGTTTGGACTGAAGAACAAGGGACAAACGACGCGCTTTGGGTGCAGCCACTCGTCGACTTGGATGTCACCGCATCCGCGCTTGAGCTGAGCGATGGCACCGAAGGTGGGGCAATCTCGCGCATCCCAGGCACACCAGACTTCCTGGTGGCGTGGGATGGACGGGCAAGCTTGGTGTCTCCGGATGCCAGCACCACCGAGGTTCTTCCTATATTCCCTCGATCGGTACCGAGCCTGGCGGCAGGCGCGCGGGAGCACGTGTTGTTGGACGAAGACTCTTTGAGAGACGTTCGTGCGTCCATCGTATCGGCAACGGGTACAGCATCGTCGCCGACAACGGTCGGGCGTGGCTCGGGCATGGAGTATGAGGTTGCAGTAGGGAACTCCGATGCGTTGGTGGTCTGGAGCGCGAGTGGATCGATTCTAGCCGCGCGTGTTGGCCTCGACGGATCACTCATCGATTCGACGCCGATTTCGATTTCTCCGTCTCTCGAGCGAGGGCGAGTGGCTTGGCTCGCGGATCACTACCTCGTCGCATGGCCGTCCGACGACGGAGTGGTGGGAGTTCGGGTGACCGATGGTTCCGTCGATGAACTCGTGCCGGTGACCTTGCTCTCCGACGTTCAATGGAACGAGTTCGCCGTCGGTAGCGACGACGCGTTCTTCTGGGTGGCAGGGGTGCGGGATGTCGGGACGTTTCCGGAGGTAGGCGAGGGACGACTGGTCGTGGCACGTCTGGACGAGGAGCTATCAGCGGTCGATGCGGAGGCAGATAGCGTCGTCGATCGGTGGCCGGGGTACCACCGCACGACAGGTCTGACGGCGACGAAGGCGGCCAACGGAAACGGGGTGATTGTGTCCTATGTGCGCATCGACCCAACCATCGGGGTTGCCGCTCGGCGTGTGGCGCTTGCTTACGTGGACTCTGGCCTCGCGCAGGGAGATGCATGCGCCGCTCCCGGTGATTGTGAAACTAGCCAGTGTGTCGACGGCGTATGCTGTGACACCGAATGTGCGGAGGCGTGCGGTACTTGTTTGGAGTCACTGGGCGCGCCTGCCGACGGGACGTGCGGCGCGCGCAATGACGCATTCGTGTGTCGAGACTCGACGAGCGCGTGCGACCCGGTGGAAGAATGCGACGGAGTTGCTCTCTCGTGTCCCCCGGACATTTCCGACTGCATGATGGACGCGGGAAGCGAGGGCATGGACGTGGGACTGGAGGACGCAGATACCAGTGACGCAGGTGGTGGTGGTTCCGGTGGAGGATGCTCGGCGTCCGGCAAGTCCGCCAACTCCGGCTTCGTGTTCGCATTCGTACTCGTGTTGTGGTCTGTACGTCGACGATGGCTGGCTGGTACCGGCGCTTGAACTTCTCGGCTTCGGCTCACGATCCGGATCAAATCGTCACGAGCATCCAAGCCGCATCGACCCGCTTCGACGCGAGAGGCGTGCATCGATTGCGGTGGCCTGAGGTTCATCACGGCAACACGTCTGCGGAGTGGGAGTCGTTTGGTGTGTCTCCGGTCGACATCGGATTGACTGAAGACTCGCTCGTCCAAGTCGCGAAAGCGACTTCACTCGACGCGCTCACGCTTGGTCCGTGGTGCGGTGTCGCGTTGCGCTTCGATGTGCCTCCCCACGCGTTCGAACCGTCTCCTACGATCTACGGTTCGTGTGCGTGGTGGTTGTGGCTAGGCAAACAGTGGCGAATCGCGTGCTCGTTGGAGTGGCCGTCCAGTTCCGACCGACCCTCCGACGCCTGGGTCGCCGCGTTCGAAACGTTCGTGGAAGCAGCGGGGCTGCTGCGAGTTTCCGAGCGCTAGTTCGGGGCATCTAATTTTACCGAGAGGAGTGGAGTAGAGAAGTAGAGGAGAGAACTCTTCTACTCCTCTACTCGACTCCTCCCGGTAAAATCATTCGCCCAAATCCCGGAACAGCTTCGCCGACCCGAGGCGCAGAGCTGGATCCGAACTGTAGTGGGAGGCGTGAGGCTCGGACACCGCAGAGAAAAATTAGTCTCTCCGGTCTCCTAGCCTCGCGTCTCCCACTAAAAAATAGTGGCCGATCTTCCGTGCTCCCATGCTTTCACGCTTCCAGATCCGCGAAGCGGAATGCACCAAACCGACAGCGTCACACCACTCGGCGACGTCGAAAAAACAGCGGCAAGAGCATCAGCGCGATCACACCACTCGAACCGCCACTGGCCGAGCAGCCACCACCACCACCACCACTGCTGGTTTCTGCGGGAGTGCAAATCGCGTTGCGACCACCTTCAATCCGAACACATTCGAACCCAGGCGAGCAGAAGCTGTCGGGTCCACACAGGCGCGTGCACACGTCACCTGCGGGCGTTCCGAACGCGCAGAGTCCCGACGCGCACATCTCGTTTGCTTCGCACTCTTCACCCACGAGGTTGAGCTCGGGCGCACACACGCTAGAGTCGCCGTTGGGCACACACGCGAATCCATCGGGACAACCCTCGTCGTCTTCGCAGAATCCGGTGCACCAGCGACGGTCACCCTGAGTTGCACAGATGCCGCTGCCGCAGTCCTCATTGGCGACACAGCCACCGCCGATGTCTTCCCGTGGTCCACGCACACAGTGATCGGCGCGACAGTGGAAGCCCTCGATGCAGCCTTCGTCGTCGGTGCAGTTCACGGAGCAGTAGCTCACCGACTCGTCCTCGAAGCAGACGCCGCTCGCGCACTCTTCACCGAGTGTGCACGCCTCGCCGATACCGCGCGCTCCAGCGACCAAGCCTTCGTCAACGCAGGCACCACACGTATCCGCACCTGCTGCGCAGACCTCACCGCTCAGACACGCTCCCGCGCCACCGCGACATGGCGGCAGACAGCGGCGACGACCGTCACCTGGATCTGTGCACAACCCGGTGAAGCAGTCGGCGTTGCTGGTGCAGTCTTCTTCCAGCAGGGCGTCGCCCTGCATACCGGGTGCGCAGAGTCCATCGCAGCTGCCCGAGCCGATACCCGGGTTCACGCAGAACATCCCCATCGGACAACCGATGAAGGGGCGAAGCGGATCGCAGGGCAGGGTGCAGATACGACCGCCGCCTTCTTCCACGACACGGCAAGTCTCACCTGCGCACTCGCTGTCGTCGACGCACGGCTCGCCGATCGGGGTGCAACCCTCGTCGACCTCTCCGTCGCAGTTGTCGTCGATGCTGTTGCACACCTCTTCGCGCGGAACGCAGGCACCCGAGTCTTCGATGGCCTGCTCGATGAACGCGCGGAAGGGTTGAATGGAGTTGTAGGCGCCCGGTGCACTTCCGCATCGCGGCTCACCACGTGTCTCGCTGTAGATGAACGAAGCGACACCCCAGATTCGGCCTTCAGGTCCGAGCAGCGGTCCACCCGAGTCACCGGAACACACGGAAGGACGCACGTAGATGAAGTTGCCCATCGTGCCGTCGACTCGCTTTTCGGTCGCGAACTTGGTGCCACTTCCACCCGAGGGTGTCTGGCCGTAACCGACAGCCGTAAACATCTGACCGGACAGGCTGCGCGGTGAATCCCACGACAGCTCTGCAGGTGTCTCGCGCGCGTCACTCGACAGGATCAGAACCGCGACGTCGCTTCCATCGCGAAGGTCCCAGCGACCCGGCACAGGACGAACTTCGCTGACGAAGTACTGCGCGGAGATTCGGTTGGTGTTGGCACCCACGAGCACACGAAGACTGCTCGCTGCCGCTGCACGTCCGCCACCCGCGTCCACGCAGTGCTTCGCCGTCAACACCACGCGCGGCGCGATGATCGTGCCGGTGCACGCCGAGCCGCGAAGGTTGTAGAGAAAGATGACTTCCGGTCGACCGGGTTCAAGAACGCCGTCGACAATCGGCAAACTGGATACGCCGTAGGGATCCTCCACCGCACAGGCGGAAAGCAGCAGGAACATCAGCGCACGCTTCATCGGTCACACTCCAAGCGCCGGCGACGGAACGCCAGCAGGCCAAACAAGAGGAGGGCGAAACTCTCGCCTCCAGAACTCCCCCCTGCAGCGCAGCCCCCGCCTCCGCTTGCTGTCTCTTCTGTGGGAACACAGACGTTCGTGATTCCATCCGCCGAGCGGATGCAGGTAAATCCAGGCGAACACTGCGACTCGGGTCCGCAGAATCGCGTGCACAGCAGTGACCCACCCGGGCCAACCGGCTGGCAGTTCCCACTGATGCAGTCGTCGCCGCTTTCGCATTCGGCGCCGTTGATTCCGGAATCCGGTGCACAGACGCTGACATCCCCTGCCATCACACAGCTGAAGCTCTCGGGACAATCCATAGCGTCTTCGCAGAACGCGCTGCACCACGATTCGTCACCACGCGTCGCGCAGAACAGACCTTCTTCACAGTCCCCGTTGGCGATGCAGGTTGAGCCCACACCACCGGCTTCACCTCGAACACACACGCCGGCTTCGCCGTCGAAACGACAGTGGTACGCAGCCGGACAGTCCAAGCCCTCCGTGCATTCGCGCGAGCAGTACGCGGTGCCGGCTTCCTCAAAGCAGAAGCCGCTCACACAATCTTCAGCCGTCTCGCAGGGCTCGCCGATTCCGCGAGACCCCACCACGATTTCCGCAGGAACACAGCCCGAACAGGAACCCGCACCTGCGGCACAGGCTTCGCCCTCGAGGCACATGCCTTCGTCGCCACGACACGGGTTGAGACATCGCTGACGACCGTCGCCGGGATCCTGGCAGTAGAGAGAGGCACAGTCGGTGTCAGCGGTGCAATCCGCGTCGTTGGGAAGCGTGCCCATCTCACCCGGCGTACAGAAGCCTTCGCATCCTTCGGCGTTTCCGCAGTACATGCCGGGCGGACATCCGGTCATCGGACGCTGCGGGTCACAACCCTGCGTGCAGATCGAGCCACCGGTTCCGACGTTGCGACACGTCAGGCTGATGCACTCGTCGTCCGCGGTGCAGGGATCGCCAACTGCGGTGCAGTCTTCGTCGAAGAGTTCGTCGCAGTCGTTGTCTTCGCCGTCGCAGACCTCGGTGCCGTCGCCAACACAAACACCGCTGGCACGAATCGCTTCGTCGATCAGGTCCAACCAGATGTCGATGCGGTTGTAGCCGTTGGTGCCGAAGCCACATCCACCGCTTCCGAAGGAGGCGACGCCGATGACCAGCTCTTCTTCACCTGTGGTGAGAAGGGGTCCGCCCGAGTCACCCTGGCAGATGGCAGGCGGTGTGTAGATCACGCCGCCATCGGTGAACGACACGCGCGTCGTCGTTCGGTACTTCACGCCGGCGGAGCCATCGGGAATCTCGCCGAATCCCACGGCGCGCATCATCTGACCGGACATCGCGCTTTCACGCGACACCGGAATCGGTTCGAGCGGAGGCTGCGTGGTCAACGTGATCACTGCGATGTCGCGACCGATGATGTCCTGCAGACGACGGTAGGGACCTTCGGTCGTCACGATTTCCGAAGCACCGTAGGTTTGACTCAGTCGGTTGATCTGGTCGCCCACACCGATGACGAACTGACTCGGCAAACTCGGTCCGGACGTGCCTTCGAACTGCACACAGTGACGCGCAGTAAGAACGACGCGTGGTGCGATCAACGTGCCGGTGCACAAACCGCCTGCCCGGTTGAGCACAGCGACGATCGAGTTCTCGTTGTTGTTGGTTCGTTCACCGTCGACGATGGAGTCGCTTCGGGACTCGACAACATCTGCTTCTGCGTCCACCGCAACTTCGGCGTTGGGAGCGCTACACGCCAATCCCACGCAGATGAGCAACAACAACCGATGCATTAGACCTCCCACTCGGCTGCGTATGCATCGCGCGGCCGACGGTCACGAATTCGTTAAGGACACCCGGCTATCCGAGGACAACCACCACCAGGCTGGTGAGACTAGCAACGCGGGACTGATGTGCAATGAACACACAGTTGTTCCGCTCAGGGTTCAGTTTTACGGATCGTTACCCTTTGAGCAGATCACGCGCTTCGAGCCATCGGCGAGCCTCGGTTGCGTCGCCAGCTTCGGCCGCTCGAATTGCAGCTTGCTCGTAGCGTCGCACCGCGTCTGGAATTTGGCCGTCGAGTTCGTGGACGCGACCAAGCAGGCCAATCGCACGTGCTTCGAGCGCAGGTGCATGCGCGTTCTTGGCTTTCCGTTCCGCGTCGTTTGCTCGCTTGATGCAGTTTTCGCGTTCTCCCGCAGCGAACAACACTTCGGCGAGCTCGAGCGTCGCGAGCGCTTCGTGAACGGGCTTCGCCAAATCTCCGTAGAGTTCAAGAGCTCTTCGGTACGCGTTGGCGGCCCCTGGGTCGCCGGCGTCTCGACGCAGTCGCCCAAGCTCGACTTGGACCTCGCTTTCGACCTCGGCGTCGACTCCAGCCACGATCTCCAGAGCCTGTCCGAAGTGCCGCATCGCGTCGCGACGTCGATCTCGCAATACCGCCACGCGACCGAGCACCAGGTGCATTCGAGCGCGGTTCGAGTCGTTGCGGTTGGTCAGATCCAAAACCTCTCGGACCACGCCGTCCGCGCCTGCGAGATCACCCTCGCGCGCCAATGCCCAACCGAGCTTTCGACTGAACGTGATGATTGCGGTGTCGAGCACCGCTTCGCCGGTCTCCAACATCTCACGCCGCGCGATTTCCAGCGCGCGTCGGAACGCAAGCACAGCCGCTCGTGCGTCACCGCGGTTGAGTGCAACGTCTCCCATGCGCTCCAGCGTCATCAGCGTCGGAAGAACTTCGCCGCCTCGATACGCGTGTTCGGCGCGAAGCTCGAGCGGTGCACTCGCCTTGGTCTTGAGATCCAAGATTCGAGCGTGCAGTTCCTTACGTGCGGAAGCCGGGATGAACGCTTCGACCAAGTCGGAGATGAACGGGTGTGCGATCTGACATCGCGTTCCCGTAACCACCACCAGGCCACCGTTCGCGAGTTGATCCAGACCGTCGATGTCCTGTCGGTCGACGACCTCACGCAGTTCGCCCAGGTCGACTTCACCACCGAAGGCAGCGATGGCCTGCAGCGCGCGGCGTGCCCGAACCTCGAGTCGTTCAATGCGCTGCGCCACAGCGTCTGCGAGTCGTGGGGGCAAACTTTCGTCGCCGACCGAGCTCGCGCCAAGCGCGTGAATCTGTTCCAGGTACAGCGGCAGGAGAAGTCGGCCGGGTGCGGGCAGCGTCGCTTTCACGTCGTCTGCGCTCGGTGCCTCCTCGTCGTCTTCGCGAAGGAACTCACCCGCTTCTTCGAGCGTTAGGCCCTGAAGCTCGATCGTTTCTCCGTCGAGGACTTGATAGCCGTTCGTCGTGGCGGTGATGAGCAGGGTGGACTCGTTCGCCATCAGGTTCGACGCGGCACGAATGGCGTGGAGCGAAAGGCTGTCGCAGCGATGCGCGTCGTCGATGACGATCACGGCACGGTTTGCACCGGTCTTGGTTTTCGCCGCGCGGATCGCCTCGGCGAGTCCAGCGGCAACAGCCCCCACGCGCGGTCGCTCCATGCCGGCCAGACCGCGTGGCTCTGAGAGTTCGTCGATGCCTGCACGCGCGAGGGGATTTCCGAACGAACTATCGCGGGCGAGACGTCCTAGCTGCTCGGGCTCAACTTCGGTGAGTGCGGACACGATCGCGCGCACCGAGCTGTAGGGAATCGGAACACCGAAGGGTTGCGAGTGCGCGCCTGCAACAATGTCTCCGGCATCGGCAAAACGCGTGGCGATCTCGTTGAGGAAGCGGGTCTTGCCAACTCCGGCTTCGCCTTCGACGGTGACGCGCACCAATCGATCGGTGGCTTCTGCCCGGAGTCCTTCCATCGCGTCGAGTTGGTGCCGACGACCGATGAACTGTCGCTGACTTGCGAGGGTGGGATAGAACGAGACTCGCGTGCGCGCCGTCCACGCAGGAGTCGCCGCGGGCATCTGCTGCGAGAGACGCTTTCCGCAGTTTCCACAGAACCGCATGTTGCCGGGGTTCTGTGCACCGCAGTGCGGGCAGGTGATGATCGCGGCCCGGTTGCTCGACAACCCATCGCGCGCGCGCTTGAGCGCATTGGCCATTTCGGCTGCGGACTGAAAGCGGTCGTCGCGTCGCTTCTCGAGCGCTTTGATCGCGACTTCGGCAAGCGCGTCGGGAATCTTGCGATGCGGTGCCGTCTCACGGGGATCGGGAACTGGATCGTTGATGTGTCGAAGGACGACTTTGGTCGGTGTTTCGTCGTCGAAAGGCAGCTGGTCCGTCAGCAGCTCGAAGAGCACCACGCCTGCTGCGTACAAATCGCCGCGCCCGTCAACGTCTTCGCCACGACCCTGTTCGGGCGACATGTAGTCCGGCGTGCCACACACCAAACCCGGACGCGTGATCGACGTGGCACCACCCCCGACGATGGTGGCGAGACCGAAGTCCACAACCTTCACGAGCTCTTCGCCCGCGCGCATTTTGCGCAGGATGACGTTCTCGGGTTTGAGATCGCGGTGAACGATGTCGAGTGCGTGGGCTTCGCCGAGCGCATCCAGCACCCCGACCAAGATGTCGCAGATGCGTTTGAAGGGCAGCGGACCCTCGTCCTGCATCACCATCGCGAGGTCCTTCCCTTTCAGGAACTCCATCGCGAGGTAGAGGATGCCGTCGTCGGTTCGACCGAAGTCGATGATACTGACGCTGTTGGGGTGGTTCAGTCGGCTTGCCGCGCGCGCTTCCGTATAGAAGCGAGCCACCGTTTGTTCGTCCCCGAGTAGGTGAGGGTGAATGACTTTGATGCCGACGGTTCGACCGAGCGTGGTTTGCTCCGCACGGTACACGCGACCCATCCCGCCGACACCGACGATCTCTTGGATCACGTAGGAACCGATCGTTCGACCGATCAGCGGGTCGCTATTGCCCGACGATCCTTCTTGCACGAGCGACGCACCGCAGGTCGCACAGAAGCGATCGTCGACTCTAGCCGCAGACCCACACTGGTGGCACACTCGCACGGCCCGTGGATGGTAACGCAGGCCAGCCCGCTGCAAGAAGCACTTCAGTAGACCTTGGATCCGACCGGATCACGGTTGGGGCGGTGGCGCTGAATCTATGGCTCGTTTGGGTGATGATCCCGCTTTGGATGGGGCGTCCAGCGGGGTTTCAGGCCGTGGTTTGCGGGGTTCCGCTGGCGTTGCTCCCTCCAATGTTGGTGTGGCTGGCCCCTTGGATGCTGCTGATCGCGTATCCGCTGACCGTGGCTCTTGTCGTCGGATTCATGCCCTCGCTGGCAGCTGGACCCGCATATCCGCCCCTCGCGATGCTGATTGGGGCGCTCAGTGTGCTCGCTTACGGCGCCGTGGTTGGACAAGCTGTGACCCGTCCGACGTTCAGCGAGGTGAAGGCCAAGCCGCTGGAGGGTGCAGCCGAAGACCCTGAAGGGCGTCGGCGAGCGCGAGTACGACGCGTGATGCTCACCATCACGGGGTTGGGGTCGTTGGTGCTCGCGAGTTTGGCTCCAACGTTGGGTGGTGAGCGTGCGCTGCGGACCGCGTGGGGCTCATCGTCGATCGAGGCCGGTGTGCTGACGGCAGTGATCGGGGGTGCGCTGGGAACGATTGCGTTGGTGGGTTTCGTTGGCCCTGCGACGCGTAAGCGCAGGCGAGGGCCGTCTGCTCAGCGAGTGCGAAGCCGCGTGTTCATGTTGTTGATGGTCGTCGTGGTGGGTGTGTTCGTGTGGCTGAACATGCGCCGCCACATGTGAATCTTCACCCTCGCGAAATACGCGTCGCCACCATCCGTAGGAGGGATGAGGAGGTGCGATGCCTTATCTCGGCAGCACGTTGTTCTTCGTCGCCCTCGCGCTTGCGATGGTTGTTTCTCTCACCGCGTGGATGCTCCTCGCTCGCGCCCTGGCTCCGCGCCTTGTGTCGGCAAGTCGCGAACGTTGGAGCCGACCGGGTCGGCACATCCTACTTGGCGCGGTGGTCTTCACAGGCTGGCTGACGCTGGTGCTCGGCGCGTTCGCCGTTCCATTTCCTCCGGCCAAACTCGCCGGGCTCTTGCTCCTCACCGGGCTTGCCGCGTTTTCCCTTTCGGGGATGGCCGGGCTCGCGAGCCTTCTCGGCGAACGACTTAGCCCGCAAGGCACGTTGCTTCGACAGCACACCGTGGGTGCGATCGTGTTGGAGCTCGCCTTTGTGTTGCCGCTAGTCGGTTGGTTTGTGGCGCTACCACTCGCTCTCGCCGGCGGTTGCGGTGTTGCAGCTGCAAGTCTTCTCCGTCGACTTCGCGCCCCGGTTGCGGCGGATGCATCGGCGTGACCTGCTCAAGGTGGGCGGGCTCGCTGCACTCGCCGCGTGTACTCGCGCACCTGTAGACGTGCCCAGTTCGCGCGCTCGACGGCTGTTGAATCGTGCCGCCTGGGGCCCGCGTCCAGGCGACGTACGAACACTGAACGCACTCGGTGAACAAGCGTGGCTCGAACAACAGCTTGCTCCGGATCAAATCGACGACTTCGACTGCGACCTCCGAACGGCTTTCATCGATGCGTGGAACGCACCCTCGGATCTCGCGTTCGAACTGCGCCCCGAGTATGTCGAGCGCCAACTCGCGGCGTACACGCTCACGCGTGCCGTGTATTCCGCGCGCCAACTTTATGAAGTCATGGTCGCGTTTTGGAGCGACCACTTTCACGTCTCCATTGCCAAGAACGAGTGCAAGCACTTGGCGTTGCTTCACGTTCGCGATGCGATTCGACCGCACGTGTTTGCACCGTTTCGCGACTTGCTGCGTGCGGCGACGTTGTCTCCGGCGATGCTCGTGTACCTCGATGGCCGCGACAACACGGCGTCTGCACCCAACGAGAACCACGCACGGGAACTGCTGGAGCTGCACACGCTGGGCGTGCACGGCGGCTACACGCAAAAGGACGTGATGGAAGCGGCGCGTTGCCTGACCGGTTGGCGCGTTCGGACAAACTTGGCGCCTGGTCAACTCGCGTTTGATGACGATGAGCACGCGCGTGGATCCAAGAACGTGCTCGGTCGACGGATCGTTCACGCGCAACGTGACGAAGTGGATGCGTTGCTTGCAGCCATCGTCGCGCAACCCAGCTGCGCGCGTTTCATCGCGCGAAAGCTCGCTACCTTCTTCGTCTCGGATGAACCGCGCGAGTCACTGGTGGAAGAAGCGGCGGCCGCTTTTGGTTCGCAGGGCGACACGCGGGCAGCACTGCGTGTCTTGCTGCGTTCCGACGAGCTTCACACCAACGCCAAAGTGAAGCGGCCATTTCGGTACGTCGTGTCGGCACTTCGCGCCTTGGACGCGGACTGCTCATTTGCTCGCGAAGGCACGCTGCGCCATTTGCGCGCGATGGGGCAAACGCCGTTCGGGTACCCAACACCAGACGGATACCCACACCAAGGCCGTGCGTGGTTGGGTGCACTCAATGCACGCTGGCGCTACGCCTGGGAACTGACACACGGCAACGTTGCCGATAGCTCGCTCATGCTCGATTCGTGGATCGAACGCGCCGGTGGCACGAACGCAGCGTGGGAAGTGTTGACCGGCCGAACTCCGCGCGGCCCGGAACGCAACCTAAGCGGAGCGGACTCGCTCGCTCTCGCGTTGGCGTCACCCGAGTTTCAACTCTCATGATCGTCGTCGTCTTCTTGCGTGGCGGAGCCGACGGACTCGCCCTGGTCTCACGGGCGCCGAAGATTTTCTGTCCACGCCGTTCAACCCGATCTTGCTGCATGCACGAATCAAGGCGTGTCTTAGCAAGAAGATCATGCGCGACCTTGAAGAGCGTCATCTCGCTGCCCTCGACGCAGCTCGTCAGGAGTTGGAGAGTGCGATCGAGGCCATGGAAGACGGGTTTGCCGTGTTTGATGGACAGGAACGACTGAGCCGTTGCAACCAGAAGTTTGCCGAGTTGTATCCCGCTGTCGCGACGTTCGAGTTGCCGGTCTCGCTTCGGGATCTTTTGATTCGTTCGCGTGAGCTTCAGACCTTCTTTTCGGAGAGGCGGAGTGTGGCGAGCCGTCCGCCTGAGGATCAGCTGGAGGACTGGTTACGTCTGCATCTTGCGCGTCATCGTCAGACGAAGCCTTACATGGAGCGACTGTCGGATGGGCGGTGGATTGAAGTGCACAACCATCCGATTCCTGCCGGTGGTGTGGTGTCGGTGCACAAGGATGTGACGCAGCGTAAGAAGGACGAAGAGCGGCTTCGGTATCTGGCGTTGCATGACCCGTTGACAGGGTTGGCGAACCGGAAGGCGTTTGAAGCTGCGCTTGACGAAGCGTTTGCGACCGAGCCGGAGTTTGCGTTGCTGTTTGTGGACCTGGATGGGTTCAAGGGAGTCAACGACACGTTGGGGCACCAGGTTGGCGACGACTTGCTCAAGCATGTGGCGTCGACATTGCGTGATCAGGTGCGGGATCGGGATGTGATTGCGCGGTTGGGCGGGGATGAGTTTGCGGTGTTGTTGAGGAGCGAAGCTGGTCATCCGGTTGTGGGTTCGATCGGTGAGCGAATCGTGGCGGCGTTGGGTGATTCGTGGACCCACGAAGGTCGGAGTGTTCCGTTTGGAGCGAGCATGGGCGTGGCGTTGTATCCAGACCATGCGACCGAGCGAGATGCGTTTATCGAGAAAGCGGATGCAGCCATGTACGAAGCGAAGCGGGCGGGGAAGGGGTGTGTGCGTTTCGCGTCGTAACCGGTGGGTCGTGACTACCTACCGATGGGTTGGAGGACAGATGGGTTGGTTGTGGACGCAGATGACAGATAGGTCGGTTTGGGTCGATTCTGGACGCAGATGGGTCGGTTCTGGACGCAGGTGGGTCGGTCTTGCGCAACTGGCGTTGCTTCAGACCGATCAGATGGGTCGGTTCTGGACGCAGATGGGTCGGTTCTGGCAACAGGTGCGTGCTCGGTGGTTGCGTCTGCGACGCAGGTGGGTCGGTCTTGCGCAACTGGTGTTGCTTCAGACCGATGAATGGGCATGTCGAAGGCTCGTATGGTGTTGCCCCTTGTGACCTATCTGATCACGCGTCGAACGTCGCAGCGCTTTTTTCGTTTCCCGCCCGCAGATCCGGTGGTTCGACAGATTTTCGAATACGCGCTGGCGTATGCAGCGTCATCCACCGGTTTTCAGGTGCACGGGTGGATTCTCATGTCGAATCACTTTCATCTGGTTGCAACGGATGTGAAGGGGAACGCTCCGCTCTTCTTTCAGCTGTTGGACCAGACGATTGCCAACTTGTTGAAGCGTCATTTTCCAGACTTGGAAGGCGAAATTTGGAACAAGTCGCAGGCATCCGCAGTGGACCTGAGTAACGCGGAGATGCCGTGTGATGTGACCGTGATCGAAAAGCTTGTGTACACGCTTGGCAACGCGAAGACTTCGGGACTTGTTTCGAAGTGGACGCAGTGGGAAGGCAGCATGAGTAAACCCGAGGATATGGGGCGCCGTGTCGTCCGGGTTACGCGACCAAGCTGTGCGTCGGCACGAACTGTGTTGCCAGCCGAGGTGCAGACGAAGGTTGAACTGCCACCCAGCCTGCGGGATTGGCGGCGGCAGGAATTAATGACGATGCTACACAGTGAGCTGCGCGCGATACCGCGCCCGAAGCGACCCGTGGGCATGAAGGTGATTCGTCAACAATCGATCTGGGATCGACCGAGCACGAAGGCTAAGCGGAGTGCGTTGAACCCTCGAGTGGCGGGGCGAGCGCGGCGACGAAAGGCAATGTTTGCACTTTTGAAGTCATTTCGCGAAGCGTACAAGTGCGCGTTGGAGCAGTATTGTCGAGGCGAAACCTGCGTATTCCCTGAAGGTACGTGGAAGATGCGCGTGTTGTTCGGAGCGCAAGTGTTGGGGTTCGCGCCATCTGCGACAGCCGCGTAGAGGAGCAGACCAAACAACGTCAACGCCCCGAACGACAAAGTCGTGGTGACGAGTTGCGTCGTGCGCGAGTGGTGTCGGGGTCAGACGTTCCTCAACCCATCGATGCACAGGCAAACCGCAGTTGGGCACGTTGATCCGCTGCAGGCGCACGATGATCCGACAGCTGCGTGGGACAGGTGCACGCTGATCCGCGACAGGTGGGTGGGACTCGACGGTTGGATGGGACGGTGACCGAATCTGACGGGCTATTGGCGACAGGTGGGTGGGACTTTCCGACAGGTGGGTTGGACGTGGGCGGATCAGATGGGTGGTGCGATGAGTCGCAGATCCAACCCAGCTGGGTACATGTAGCTCGTGTAGTTCCCGAACCCGTACACCACGACGCCAAACGTGCTTGTGCTCTGCAGGTTGTGAACTCCGCTCCCGACTTCCAACGTCAGCACTCCCGCTCCGCTATCGCCGATCGGCGCTAGCTCCCCCAACAATCGCCCATTCAGAAAAATGCTCGAACCCAACGTCGCGGTCACGTTGATGTAGCTGGTCGAATCCGTCGTCGGCGCAAGAAACGTGTACTCGCTTCGAAACTGCTCATTCGGAATTGCCAACGACATACTGGGATCCCCAATCGCTCGCACTCCCGACGCGCCAAGTCCAGCGTAGTCCTGGCCCACCAGAAACTGCACCACGGCAAAAGGCTCCGTCCCGGTAATGTGCACGTGCTGGGTCAACGGTGTCTCGAAAAACGCACCGCGGTTGAGCGCAATGGGTCCGGTGGAAATCGGATCCACAGTGATCAAGTTTCCATCCGCCGCAGACACCACGCGCATCAAGTTCGGCTCTCCACGAATCGAATGCGTCGTCCCCACCAACACACTTCGACCCCACGCCTCCACCGGAAACAGCGCTTCCTCGAGGTGGTCACACGCCCAACGATTGAAGGGGACGAAGGTACAGTTGTGACCTCCCAACACAGCGATGGGTCTGGTCGCGCGCAACTCTGTCCCGGTCAGATCAAACGTCGGTCCCGAATCACAATACTGAAACGATCCGGGAGGCGCTTCAGGATCGTCGACCCAGTTCGGACAATCAGTCGTCGGAATGGCCGACAAGAGTTGCACGACATCACCCTGGTTCATGGTGATGGTCGCGGTGTCACCCGGCTCCATCTCCGGAACAACGGTATCGGGCGACGCCGACACAAACGCTCGCGCGGTGACTTCAAGTTCGGTGTCGTCCTCCACGGCGGTCACGGTCAAGAACCCCGGGCTGCCGACAGTCGTCTCCAAGTCCGGCACATTGATCGCCATCGAAGGCCGCGCGAGTCCGATGTAGGAGCCGGTCAAAACATGCGTCGGCAAGAGCAGGGACGCGTCGTTTGTAAACGAAAAGCAGAGCCCATCGATGTCGTCATCATCTGCACAGTCGCGATCCAGCCGGTACTGAAGCGGATTGAACTGATACACGGTGACCGGAACGTCCGACTGCAACCGGTACGCACCATTTTCGACGAATGCAGAAGCCTCGGTCCCAATCTCGCCACCCTTGAGTTCATCGACCCAAGGCAAACGGATGGTCTCAAGTTCGCCCGGCGCGATAGAGACCGAATCCACTTCGGCTCCGTTGCGCTCGACGACGACCCTGGCGGGTACAAGCTGCGGGTTTGCAATGACCACAGCAAAATCGAAGTCTGGCTCCAACTGGGAGTTGATCGCGGGGGTCGGCCAATACTCGCAGCCGATATAGCTCTCGCTCGACTCGGCATCCGCACACAGGTCCAAACAGCCACGCGGACTGCACTGCAAACCGGGCTCGCACGCGTCGCCGATCTCCCAGCCATCTCCGGCAGCGTTGCAAAAAATCGGAATCCCGGAATCACACGAGATCGAACCCGGCAAACACAACGAGCACCCACGGCCGGTAATGCAGGACAATCCCTCGTCCCGGCAATCGCGCATCGACTGTGTCTCGCCAGTTGCACACTCGAGTTCGATATCACCGACGCACTCGAGTCCCGTGCCGGTGCAACGTTCGATCATGCCCGCATCCGGGATCAGAAAGGGAGGCGGATCGTCGGTGCACCCCACAAGCACGACCAGCATCAGCGCAGCGATCCGAGCCACGAGCGCAGCATAGCGAATCACAGAACGTGTTACATCTTCGCTATGCGCATCGCAGCGATCGTGGTCGTTCTTCATGCAACGACGGCGCACGCACAAGAGCCACAAGAGCCACAAGAGCAGCCTCAAGCAGACGTGGACGTCGCACCGGAGCACGTTGCCTCAGGGTTTGGAGCGGAATTCGAGCTCGATGAACTGCGCGAACTTCGCCTTCAGCATCGCGTGCAGCGACGTCGCGAAGGATGGAGTTTGGCGATCATCGGAGCGCTTGGCGTTGTGGGCGGAAGCGTGATGGCGATCGCTGGACGAGACGACTCGTTCTATTTGGCACATGGACTCACGGCGCTGAGTTTTGGTGCGATCAACCTTCCGCTGGGTATCGCGCTGATGGACCTAGGCGGAGGGTCGCTTCTTGAGATCGAAAACGACGTTGCCGGAGCGGCGATAGGGTTTGATTCTGTACGCTGTGAAGCGATTCGCGGCCAACGCGGAAAGCGGATCAGTTTCGCGGTGAACACGTTTCTGGATGTTCTCTACATCGTGGCAGGCGTCCTGATGATCGGACTCGCGGATCGAACAGGATCGAAGCGCGGATCCGAGGGCGCAGGTTGGGCCATGATCACCCAAGGCGGGTTTCTTCTCGGCTACGACATCTATGGTTGGGCTGCGAGTTCGCGACGGATTCGCCAACTCGAGGCGCTGTGAACGAATGAACCGTGATCACCGGTCTCAACTTGCTCGCGCTCAGGCGCTCGTTCGTGCCGATCCCTCCGCGGAATTCAAGCTCGACGAACTCGCCAAACTCGCCGGCACGTCTCGCTTTCACTTCGGGCGGATCTTCGCTGCGTACACCGGCGAGACACCGTTCTCGTTCATCCGCCGCATCCGCGTTCTCGGTGCGATGGAACGAATCCGTACCGATGAGAGCTCTCTCACCCGCATCGCCCACGACATCGGTTTCGGCTCTTCGGCTGCCTTCTCGAAAGCATTTTCGTCGGTCAGCGGAATGACGCCGACCCACTTTCGCAATCTCGGCAAAGCCGACGCTCAAGCGCTGATTCATCGTCTCGCCATGAACCCGAACACGGAGACAGAGTCGATGAATCTCGAAATGAACGACCAACCCGAACTGGTTGAGCGCCAGGTATGTCACGCGATTTCCGTGGTTGGCGAAGGGCCTTTCGCCGAAACCGCGCCTGGGGTCTGGGACCAACTCTTCGCCCGCGTGGACTTCGCGTCACACGTCACAGAGCAAACAGAGTTTCTCGGTTTGAGTTGGGTTGAAGCACGAGACGGTCAACCCCCGCGGAACATCTATCACGCAGCATTCACCACGACGGACGCTATCGAACTCGACGGTTGTGTCGCTGTGACTGTCCCCGGCGGCCGCTATCTCCAATGGACGCTCAAGGGCGCCTACAAGAACATCTGGCCGGCGTTCCACCGCGTATTGCGGCTCGCGCACGAGTCCGAACACGAACTCCGAGATGAACCGTGTCTGGAGATCTACCTGAACAATCCCGCCGAGACACCCGAGGCAGAACTGCTGACGGCGCTGCTTGTTCCCATTCAGTGAGTGCTGATCGGGGCGGGCTCAAGTCGGAGTTCCAGTGACCCATCACCCAACGATCCCGAGCGTCCGTCTCCCCAACACTTCACCGCGGCGTCGACGATCGCGCAGCCATGCGTGTTGTCCACGTCAAACGTTGTTGTGCCCTCGGTGCCTGTGATCGGTGCGATCCGTCGGTGCCCCCAATCGTTGGCATACGAGAGCTGACCGACGCAGGTCACGGCTCGTTCGTGGTTCAGAAAACAGGTTCGATCCTGACTTGCACGCGCGTCGTCACGCACGCTTGAAAAGACCCAACCGCTTCGTTGCGGGTACCGACGCTCTTCTGGGGGTGGAACGGGCCTGCGGCGACCACGACAACAACGCGGACGGTGAGGATCCATGGACTCCGGTTCGGGACGATGCCGAATCGTGCACACGGCGTCGTCGGTTCCGTCGCGCACACACATCGCATCATCGGGGATGTTGAGTGTGCCGAGTGCGTTGTGAAAGTTGTTGCCGGCGCAAAAGGTGGCCTGGTCGGACTTGCGTCGGAAACACAGGTGCGCGCGACCGATGGTGATCGAGTCGACTGGATCGTCTTCTAAGACTCTTCGCGGTCGTCGTTCGGGCCCCGGACGTCGTCCAAAGATCCCTGCAGTGTTGAACCCCCAGCATTGCGCTTCGCCCGACGCAGTCCACGCACACGACGTGCCTGGGCCCGTCGCGAGTCCCACCATGTTGTGGACGTCGCGAACACGGACAGGAGTGGTGCGTTGTTCAGTTGTCCCATCGCCGATGAGGTAGGGGCGCCCCCAGCAGTACATATCGCCCTCTACGACGCGGGCACAGGTATGGTCACGCGACGCTTCGATCTGCAGGACATCACGAATGACGACTGCAGCGGGACGCGCGCGGCTCGTGGTTGTGCCGTCGCCAAGCTGACCGTATTCGTTGCGTCCCCAGCACATCACGCTGCGGTCGTCTCGCACCACACACGCGTGCGCTTCACCGGCAGTGATTTGGGTTGCGTTGTCCACGCCAGCGACGCGAACCGGAACCGCGCTGTAGTCGACGTTCAACCCAGCGCGACCATCGGCGTTTGTCCCCCAGCACCAAACCTCACCGTCGTCGCGAACGGCGCATGAGAAGTGTCGTCCAACGGCGACGTCGACCCAACGAGCTGGAACGACAGTCGATGCAGGCTCGGTGTTCATGACCGGCGGCGGTGGCTCCACTGTCGATGAAGTCCCACAACCCAGCACCGCGACGATCACAATCCACCGCCCATCCACCGCACTGAGACACCGCCTGCGGCGAGACCTTGGCAGACCTCAACGTTTGAACACTCCAATTCCCCAATCGAAAGACCCCAAAAACCCATCCCTTGCACCGAAACCCACCCCGTGGCTGAATCCGCGTATGCGTCTCTTTCTCGTCGTGTTCGCACTCGCGTGCTTCGCCTGCGGCAAGGACACTCCCGTTCCGGAGTACCCCTTCCCCGAACAGACTCCGCTCGAAGAGACCGACCTCGCTCAGTACGTCGGCGGCGACGATCTTGACGCCGAAGAAGATGAAGAGTGGGATGACGGCTTGAGCGACGAGGATCTCGAGATGGGTGACGGCAACGAGACCGAGCCGGAAGCCGCACCGGAAACGCCGGAAGGCGAGCAGCCCGCCGAGTCCGCTGAACAAAGCGCTGGCTGAGTTGCACGCGGACACCGTGATCGTAGGTGCTGGCGCTGCCGGTGCTGTGATCGCGGCGCGGATGAGCGAACGCTCCGAGCACGATGTGCTCTTGCTTGAAGCGGGCCCGGACTACGTCGACTTCCCGGAAGACGTGCGCGACGGCACGCGCAACTCGATGTCACGCCACGATTGGCACTACCGACATCGACCCACGCCCTCCAAGGGCAGCTTCGTGTATCCGCGAGGCCGGGTGATCGGTGGCTCAACGTCGGTGAACACCTGCATTGCCCTTCGCGGTCAGCCCTACGACTACGACGAGTGGGAACTCGCGGACTGGACATGGGAAGCTTGCTTCGACGCTTTCAAGCGACTCGAAAACGACCTCGACTACCCGGACTCCCCGCATCACGGAAGCACCGGACCGATTCGAATCCGTCGGCACAGCTACGACGAGCTGACGCCCTGGCAGGCCGCGTTCCTCGAGGGGTGTGCAAGCTTAGGTTTCGAGTCCTGCGACGACTCGAACGAACCCCAGACGGAGGGGTACGGTCCGCACGCGATGAACAAGATCGAGGGCGTGCGCCAAAGTGTTGCGCTCGGATATCTCGATGAGCGCGTTCGTGCACGCAGCAACCTACGCATTGAGGGCGACACGCTCGTCCGACGCGTAGTTGTCGAGGGTGGTCGCGCGGTTGGCGTCGAAGTAGAGCGCAAGGGCCGGGTGGAGCGCATCTCTGCGAAGCGGGTGGTGCTGAGTGCAGGTGCGGTCCACACGCCAGGGATTCTGTTGCGTAGCGGAATCGGCCCGCGAGACGAAGTCGCCCGACTTGGCGTGTCGCTGACCGCGGACAATCCCTGGGTGGCGAAACGATTGCTTGACCACCCTGGCTGCGCGATCTTTTTGACGCCAAAGCACGAGGGCGTCTCGCAAAACACCCATCTGATTCAAACGGTGCTGCGCTATCGTGCGCGCGGAGGCCGGCAGGCCGACATGATCCTGCAGCCTGGTTCGTTTGCGCCTTTGCCTTTTGGCGACACACCGATGGTGACGCTCATGGCGGCGATCGGGAAACCGCGCGGGGCGGGGACGATTCAGTACAAAGCAGATCCGCACAGCAAGCCGCGTATTGATTCACGGTTTCTCGTCGACCCGGACGACTTGGAAATGGCGATGGAGGCGATGGAGATCGCCTGGTTACTCGCGACGTCAACGGCGATGAGTGGCCTCGCGAGCTTCACCGTGCCGGGCGAACGGATGATGACCAGTCGTCGTGCGATGAAGACGTGGATCTTGGGTCAGACCGGCAGCGGCTACCATCCTTGTGGAACGGTCCCGATGGGAGCCGACGCAAGTCGTGGTGCGACGGACTCGAGGGGGCGCGTCTATGGCGTGGACAACCTGATCGTCGCGGACGCGAGTTTGTTTCCGACGGTGCCCTCTGCAAACACCAACCTGACGACCATCATGTTTGGCGAGCGTTTTGGAGAGTGGCTGCGGGACGGTGCGCTGTGATGCAGACGGTGCGCCGTGATCATTGATTCGCACGCGCACTTTGAGCCGCGCATGCTCGGTGTAGACGAATCCATTGCCAAGATGGATGCGGCTGGAGTCGACAAAGTGGCGTTGATTCCCGCGATGAACGATACGTTGCCGCACACACCCGAACTCTTGCTTACCGTGGTGCGCAAGTTGATGCGTTCGCCCGTCACGCGGCCCCTGGCAGAAGCGATCCACCGCCAAACGATGACGCCAGACGGCCATTTGCGGCTCAAAGGAGAAACGATTCGTATTTACCCGCAGCCGGACAACGGTTCGGTCGCCGAGGTGCTGCGCGCGAAGCCCGATCGTTTCCTCGGCTGGATCTTTCTGAACCCCAAAGCGGATCCCAAACCGGTGGAGACGCTGCATCGATGGTTGGAAGTGCCGGGCTTTATCGGGGTGAAGCTACACCCGCACTGGCACGACTACGCGACGAAGATGCTCGATCCGATTCTCGCGCGTTGCGAAGATCTTGGGCTGCCGGTGTTGGTTCATCTGGGTTTCGGCTCACACGGTGACTTTCGAACGATGGCTGCGCGTCACCCCAAGCTCACGATCATTGCGGCGCATGCCGGCATTCCTTTCTACGACGACCTGTGGCGTTACAAGAACGCGTACCGCAACCTCTACGTCGATCTCTCGAGTCCGTATTTGGACGAAGCTCTGGTGCGCGACACGGTTGCGGCGATGGGACCGGAACGCTGTCTGTACGGGACCGACGCGCCGTACGGATTCAGTCACGGTGACGGGTACGACTACGGCGAGATCAAGCGTTGGATCGAACGGCTGGCTGTCCCCTCGAAGAAGAAGGATGGGATCTTCGGCAACACGTTTCGCGCGATGATCGATCGGTAGTTCGCGCGGGAGCTGTCGATGCTCCAGGTACTACTCGTCGAAGCGTCGTGCGAACTCGCGCTCACGCAACTGCGCTCGTGTCAGACGCGGGACGGGTGGGAGCAGATGCACGTCGAGGCTGATGCTTGCGATGCTTCCGTCGTCGGTTTGGGGAAACGACCAGCGCTCAACATCCGACGCGATGCACTCGGCTGTGGGCGCGTCTCCAACGTTTGATTCGGCGACGACTGAGGTGAGGACCCGTCCGTTCGGCGAAACAAAGAAGTGAATAGTGACTTCACCTTTGAGCATGGCGTTTCGCAGACGGCCTTGTTCGTAGCAGTGCAGCAATGCTCGGCTATGTCTGCGCGCGATGCGGCGAACTTGCGGAACGGCTAACCCGCCGCTCACGATCGCCTCTCCGATGTGAATACGCGGCGGACGTGCGCGCTGGCCACAAAACGCGAAGCAGCACATGTGCGAACAGCCGCGCTGTCCGTGCAGACGCCCGCCTTCGTAGGGAAGCGTTTCCGAAAGTGCGATGGTGCCGATACCGGTGCCGCCTCCTCCACGACCCGTTCCGACGATCCGGATCCGTTCTTCGCCGGGGTCGCCGCCGGCGTTCCACCATGCGGCTCCTGCACCTTCGGTGAGAGCATTCTGGTAGGGCGTGCTTGGGCGGTCCCACGCGACTCGATTCAGCACACCAACGATTCCACCACGCGCGCGTTGGGCACGCGGACTGGCGCCGTTGGATGAGCCGAGATCAGCATCGGGCTCCCACGCAATGTGTTCAGCTCGCTCGTTGTGGTAGGTCGGCGGTCGTTCGTCGCTTTGGTTCGATTTCGAGGGTGGAACGCATTCTTCCGGTGGGATCCAGGAGGGGGTTGCGCGTTCGATTTGGTTCTCCACGCTGTGCGAATCCGCGTGGTGTTGCGCGGACTCCAAGAGCTGTGCGGCATGCACGTCGTGCTTCCACGCTCCCCACCCCAATGTGCTCACGGATCCCAACGCCAAGACAAGGACAGGAGCAAACAACGCAGACCGAGGCGCGCCAACTTCGAGTTGCGCTTTGCTCCGACGAATGTCGACATCTGCGAACACGGTCCAGGGGCTTCGGGGACGACGACCGTGTTGAACATCGAGCAACTCGTCGCCCCACCAGACGACGAGTTGCTCTCCCCACAAAGGGCGACGAGGGCCGTCTAGGAGACGACCCTCGTCAGTGGAATCGTTTCGATTCCGGGTTGGGAACTCAGTCAACTCACTAGCGCGAGCGGAGCATGAACGGGTAGGTCACCGAAACGACACCGCCGTTGTCCGGAGCGGGGAAGGCCCAGCGCTGCACCGCCTGGCTGATGCACTGCTCGGTTTGTGCGTGGTTGACAGAACTCGACTGAACGAACGACGTGGTGACCGCACCCGTGGGCGAGATGAGGAAGCGCGTGGTTACACGACCCTCGAGATCGCCGCGCTGCGCAAGTCCCTGCTCGTAGCAGAACTTCACCTCGTTGTGATGGCGACGCACAACACGTCGGATGACCTCGCGCGAGAGACCACCGTTGGTGATGGTGTTCCCACCGGTGATACGAAGTCGTGGAACGCGCGACGTGTGAGTCCGGAGCGTTCCTGTAGCTTGTCCGTAGGTGCAGTTCTCACCGCGACAGGTGCCGCGACCGAGCGTGCCGATGTCGTCGAGTCCGATCGTGCCCAAGCCGTTGCCGCCTGCGCCGCGTCCGGTTCCGTTCGGGCCAAGGCCACCGAAGCCACCGTTGGTGCCGAGCGTGTCGCCCATGAGCGCGCCGAGTGCGTTCATCGGATCGCTGCCCAACGCGGTTTCACGACCAAACGGGGAAGTCGGTGCATCCCACGAACCGGCCAGGTTGCGCAGCGTTCCGAGAACACCCGCGTTCCGCACCATTTCGGGCGAGTTTTCGATCGCCAGGTGCTCGTCTTGGTTGTCGGGCGGGCCTTCGACGCCGTATCGGTTGTTCGTTTCAGGCGCATCAACTTCGCCCATTTCACCCGTCTCGCCGGCGTGGCGTTCACCGCTTTCGGCACCCGCGTTGTCTGCAACCTCAAGCTCGATCTCTTCGACTTCCAGCAGCTCCGGCTGCGTGAACGCAGAGATCAGGCGTGAGCTCTGGTCGACGTGCGAGATCGAGAGTGCCGAAGTTGAAGGCGGAACCAAGGACGTCATGATGAGCAAGATGCCTGCGAGTCCCAGCGCGCCACCCACGTACGCGAAGGGGCGACGGTCGATCGACGTGCCACCCGCAATGCGCTTCCCGGCGCGAACTCGACGAACGATGAAGCGCATCTCACCGCGCTCGACGATCGTGTCGTCACCCTCGACTTCGCCGTCGGTCACCGTACCGCCCTCGACGATCGCAAGACGCGAAGTGCCCAGTACGTCTGCACCCATCAGGTAGTCGACGTCGTCGGCTTCACCGACGGTAAAGCTCCCGTGCTCGGGGATGTGTGCGACGTGCAGCACGTTGCCGCCCCACATCAAGATCACTTCCATGGCGTGATCGGGCGCCTCAACCTCGTCCGCATCGACCGGCGGTCCGCTCGGCGCGATCCCGTACACCAATTCTTCCTCCACGATGTCCATCAGTCCTCCTCAGGGCGCACTTCGCCCGTGGGACACGCACGCAACGGTCCCTAATTCCTTTGAGAAAACGAGGGTGCTCGCGGCGTTTTTGCCGGGCATCGCCTCCGTTCTGCACATATCGACACCCCGGATCGCTGCCAGTTCCAATTTTTCTGACAGAATCCCGCCGTGGCTGAAGCCGACCGCGAGAAGTGGGATGCGAAATACCGAACGGGCGATTACGGACCGGGGGATCCGGCGTGGCTCGATCCCTTTGCGGAGGAGTTGCCGACCGAGGGCAAGGCGCTCGACATCGCTGCGGGCGCCGGACGAACGAGCGTTTGGTTGGCGCGCCGTGGATTCGACGTCCTCTCCGTCGACATCTCACCGGTTGGATTGGCGCTCGCGCGCGAGATGGCTGCCGACGAAGGCGTGAAAATTGAAACGCGCGCGATGGACCTCGAACGTGAGCCCTTTCCGGAGGGCCCCTTCGATCTCATCGTTTGCTTTCACTACCGGCAGCCCACTCTCTTTCCGCTGATCGCGACGCAGGTTGCACCTGGCGGCATTGTTGTTGCCGAACTCGCCACGATGAAAAACCTCGAACGACAAAAGAAGCCTTCACGGAAGTGGCTGTGCGAAAGCAACGAACTGCTCTCTGCTTCGCGTGATCTTCAGGTCGTCTATTATCGTGAGTCGTGGGTGGGCGACCGGCATCTTTCGAGGCTGATCGCGCGCCGACCTGAGTAGGTATGGCCGCCAAAAAGAAGAAGAAGAAAGCCAAGCCCGCCGAAGAGAAGCCGGCACCCGCCGATCGCTTTCCTTTCATCGGCGCGGGCGAAGCGAGCTACTTCGAGTGGGCCGAACTCTTTGTGCGCTTTGTCGCTGAACCCTCCAAGAGCGAGAAGAAAGCCATCGGAGAACGCGTTCCGCCACCGCTTCAAGACACGGTGGAGTGGGACGAAGCCATGCTTTGGGTTGCCAGTGACCAAGGCGTGGGGCGCTACATCAAGAACGCGTACGGCAAGAAGAAAGGAGCAGGAGTTGCGGCACTCACTTCGCTCACGAAGGGTGCCAAGGCTGATGCCATGTTCAACGCGCACATTGAGGCATGGCTACGCGACGCGCATCGACGATGTCCGGTTCTCGTCGCGTACCGCCGACAGGATTGGGAAGCCGGCGGAACGAAGCTGTCCCACTGGCACCACTCCAGTATTCGACATGTGCAAGAAGCGATCGATGCCATGGCGGCAGAGCCGACCGGCAGCGACGCGGCATTGGTTGAGCGTCTGATCGCATGGGCGGTCGAAGAAGATGTACGTGTCAAGAAGACCGTCCCGCGTGTTTTGAAACTCAAAGCGAATGCGGCGGAGGAAGCGAAGCTCGCGGAAGAGGAAGCCGCGCTCGAAGAACGAGTGGCGAATGCGACACGCTTGCTGCGTGCGCCCAAGGGTTACGATGTCCATGAGCTTGCGAGGGCCGACGAAGCCAAGTTGCTTCGAGCGCTGGACAAGCTCGCGAAGCACTTGCCCAAGACGGCAAAACGATTGAAGCGGCTCAGTCCGGAAGAGCGACAGCTACGACCCGGTGCGTCCAAGTCCGCGCTGTCCAAAGCCGAACGTGCGATGGGGAAAAAGCTCGGCGACGATGCTCGTGCGCTCTTGAGTGCATTCGACGGCGGCGTGATTGGAGACGTGGTCATCCTCGGTACTGAGGCAAGCGGTGCCTGTGGGGAGGACGAGCTCACCGCGTTTGCCGCAGCACACGATAGCTACGTGCCGATCGCCCGAACCGGCCACGACAAAGTCGTCTTCATCACCGACAAGGGCGCGCCTTTGCTTCACGGTGCGCCCGGCTACGGCGGGTACGGCGTGGTGCGCAGTTTCAAGAAGCTCGACGCCGCGTTAGACCACGTACTGAAAAAGCAAACTTGCTAGCGACCGACGAGGTCGCACACGATCGGGGCGTGGTCGAAATAGCGTGGTTCGTACACTCGCGCGCCTTCGGTCACTCCCGGAATCGTGCACGTTCCTTCAAAGGCGTCGCTGAGTACGTGGTCGATATCGACCGCTCCGCCGTATGAACCGGGTGCGTCCAACCCAACCTCCGAGATGAACTCATAGCCAAACATCTCGACCAGCTCGAGGAGCCGTCGTGCGCTGCTGTCGATGCGCCTCGCTCGTGCGGGATCCGTGTTGAAGTCCCCGAGCACCACGTTCAGCGAGCCGCGTGCTGCAGGCGTACCGGTTCCATCCAGCAGATCGATCCACACCTGATCAAACTGACGTTCGCGACATGCCATGTCGTCGATCGTGAAGCCAGACGAGCCGTGCACGCTGACTACGGTGATGGTTTGGCCGGTGGGTTCGCCCTGCTTGAGAAGCTCGATGTTCGCTTGGCCGATTCGCGAACCACCGCCGCACCCGTCGACGCGTCCGCCGCCGAGGAAATCCATGCACACGTCTGCGTCGCAGCCCACGATGCGACCGAACGCGCGGCGCACCGCGATGCACTTGTCGCTCTTCTCCAAGTTGCAGGCGACTTGATACGCGTCCCCTAAAACCATCTGCGTGACGAAGGGATCGCCCGCTGCCCACGTTTCGCAGACGAACCCAGCGCGTGCTGCCTCGGGAACAAGTTCGCACTCTTCGGGATGGAAGATCTCCTGGAACGCGACGATGTCCGGCGCGGTCGCGGCGAAGAACGCGCGGGTTGCTTCGATGGCGGGAAGCCACGCTAGGCCGTTGCCGTAGTGCTCGTCGGAGAAGTCGGCTTCGACTTCGGTGAACCCGTCTGGGTGATCGGCTTCGCCGCCTGCGCCGCCACCGGTGTTGAACGTGACGACGCGTAGCTCGAGCGGATCCTCCGAACACGCCATCGCGAGCACGAGCAGGATGCCGAGGCGCATCAGCTGCCGTCGACGTGCAGACTGAACGATGCTTCGCCGGGTGCGCGCTCGTCCGGCGGTAGTTGTGCACCCATCAGCAGGTTGCTGACGCACGACCGCACCGACGAGGGAACGGGACAGTACTGGTGAAAACGGACGCCCGTGACTTTGCCGTCGGCGTCGATGTCGAGCCGAATGTTCTGGCCGTTTGCGACGACCTTGCCGCGATAGCAGCTGGTGATGGCATCCGCGTGACTAAGCGTCCAAGGCCGGAACTGGTCCATCGCGACGACGCGTCCCGAGTTCCAGCTGCTCACCGAAATACGCGTGTTCGGAAGCACTGGATACACTTCGTGCGCATTTCCTCCGCACGTCGCCCACACGATCGGGTTGTTGTACCCGTCGTGCCACGCATCAGGGCAGCACTGCCGACGACGCCAATCACCTTCTGGAGGAGCGTCGATAAGTGTGAAGCGAGCATGGGACGGCCGTCCGCCACCACGCATCGAACTCATCGAGCTCATGGCGCTCATGGAACTCATCTCGCTCATTGATGACATGCTGACTTCAGTGGGTTCACTCGCCATATCGGGAGCGGGCGCTTCTTCCATGGCGTTTTCGCCCATCTGCGCGCGTTCTTCATCGAGCCGGCGTTGGTTCTCTTGCAGCTGTTCAACCACTTTGGCCAACTCGCGCACGGTGTCTTGCTCTTCGTCCTGCTCGGCCGGTGTCTGCGTCGGAGGTGCGTTCACGGCGACGACTTCGTCATCAGGCTGCGTGAACATCACCACGCCGATGACTACGGCAACCAGCACGGCACCCACGGCACCGATGATCATCGGCAGCGGACTGCGTTCCCGGACCCCGTCGACGCCTCGTTGAGTGTCGACCGGAGCCACAGCATCTGCGGTGTCCTTCGTCGTTCCAGGGCGTTGCGTGTCGACCGGCAACACATGCTCAGGCGTCACAGTCTTGGCGAACGCATCCGCATCCGTGGTCGCTCCACCAGGCCGCGTCGACGGGATCATGACGGCCGGAGGCGAGGACGCCTCGATGGGCCCGAGTGCTTCGAGCTCCCGGCGCATTTCGACCGCGCTCTGATAGCGTTCCTCCACCTTCTTCGCCATCGACTTGGCGACGATGTCCAAGAGCGCTTTGGGAAGGTCGGGTCGGTACTCCTGAAGCGGAAGCGGGTCTTCGCCCACAATGTTGAACATCAACTCGTGGTAGTTCGAACCCTCCACCGGCATCCGACCACTCAGCGCTTCGTACATGACGACGCCCAGCGAGTAGAGGTCGGTACGATGATCGACTTTCTTTCCGCGAGCCTGTTCCGGCGACATGTACGCAGGCGTGCCGAGCACCTGGCCCGTGGTGGTCATCTTCTGGCTTTTCTCGCCAGTGATTCGCGCGATGCCAAAATCGAGCAGCTTCACCACGTCGGCGACGCCCGAGAGACTGGTCAGGAAGATGTTGTCGGGTTTCAGATCGCGATGAACGATGTCGCGTTTGTGCGCCGCATCGAGGGCGCTGAGAACCTGTGCTGCAATGAATCGAACGCGCTCTGCTTGAAGCGGCGCGCCTTGCTCGATCGCATCGGCGAGAGGCAGACCCTGCAAGAGGTCCATCACCAGGAAGACTTTGCCGTCTTCAAAGCCAAAGTCGGTGACCTGCACGATGTTCGGATGCCCCATCGACGCAGCGACTTCAGCTTCGCGTTTGAAGCGCGCCACCAGCTGCCCGTCTTGGGACAGCGACTCGTGCAGCAGCTTCACAGCACACTTTCGATTCAGACCGACTTGTGTCGCCGCGAAGACCATGCCCATCCCACCGGCGCCAAGCTGGCGGTCCAAGCGGTACTTCCCGCCGATGGTCGTTCCAACGAGCTCGTTCACAGCCCGCAGCATACTCCCAACCTCCCGGGGTCACACGACCCCCACCCGGTGTAGGGCGGCAGTCGACGGTCGACCTCGGTTTTTCCGAGCATTCGGTCGGAACACGCTTTGCAAAACCAGGGGTGTGACTGATTCCTCTGCGTTCTCGCTTGGCGATGCCACTCAGCCCGATCCGCCTCGTGGTGAGGGATCGGGTCCACGTCGGATTCGATCGCTTCAGCCCCGAATCGCCGGTCGCTACCGAGCTGTTCGTGAGATCGCGCGAGGCGGAATGGGCAAAGTCCTCCGCTGTATCGATGAGCGCACCGGGACGGAGGTCGCGGTCAAAGTGATTCGAGAAGATCTCGAGGACCCGATCCACCGCCACCGGTTCGCGCGGGAATGTGAGGCCGCACGCCGCGTTCGGTCGCGCCACGTCGCGCGCGCTCTGGAGACCGGCGAGTGTCCGATCCACGGAACCTATCTCGCGATGGAGTTGCTTACGGGCGAGACCCTCACCAGCCGGTTGATGAGCAAGGGACCCATGAAGGTGCCCGTCGCCATCGACGTCGGTCTTCAGCTGCTCGACGCGCTGATGGTGATCCACGCCGCCGGTGTCGTGCACCGCGATCTGAAACCCAGCAACGTGCACGTCGGTGACGATGAGAATGGCTCCTTGCGTGTGGTGCTATTCGACTTTGGAGTGTGCGCGATTCCCGGTGCGAGTCCGCTGGGATCGCCGCTCACAGATCCTGCGCGACCGATCGGGACGCTTCGCTACATGGCGCCCGAGCAGATCGTTCGTCGACATGCGATTGGACCGGCTACGGATGTTTACGGGTGGGGCTGCATCATGTGGGTCGCGCTCACCGGTGTGCGTCCGTTTCCGAAGATTGAAAAGACCTCGCGCTTGGTGAACGCGATCGTAAAAACCAATCACGCGGCGCCTCACACCAAACGTCCGGAGTTGCCGCGTGAACTCAGCGTCTTGGTCGCGCGCGCAATGTGCGTTGACCCTCATGCGCGGCCTCGCGTGGCGGAACTGCGTGCCGCATTGGCGGAGATGGCGGACCAAACGGTGGATGGGATGAAGCCGCCCCGGCCGAAGGGGTATCGACCGCCACCGCCGCCACCGCCCTTGGTTCGGCTTTCACGAGGCAAGAAGCCGCGTGTTTCGAAGCCGCGCTTGCCACCTGCGCCACGTCAGCTTCAGTCTCGGTCTCAGTCTCAGTCTCAGTCTCAGTCTCCGGCTCAGGCGCCGCTCAAGTTGTCGCGACAGCGCACGTTGGTGGGGCAACCAGAGGCTGAACCGCTTCGTCCGCGTCGAGTCTTTGGAACGCAGCGCGCACACAATCTTCCGCCGGGTCGTTCTTCGCTGCCGTCGTGGCAGTTGGTCCGACGCAGCGCCACACCCACACAGCAACGGCGCGCCGAACACGCGGCTCTGACGACCGTGGTTCCGGGCGAACTGAATCCCAGCATTCTGCTCGGCGTAGGGTTCGGAGTGTTCGGCGTGGTGATCGCGCTTTTGGCGCTGGCCTTCAGCTAAGACTCGGCGGAGGACTTTGAGCGCGCTCGAAGGATCGCCTCGATCACAAACACTCCAGCCACGTACGCGACGATCACGCTCGCGTGTCCCGCCATCAAGTGGGTCGATCCGCCCATCGGGCAGTGCAGCTCCAGCACCATGTTGCCGGCCAAACCCGCCGCACATGCGGCCACGATGCGTGCGCCGTAGCTCGACCCTGGATCCAAGAAGCGCAACGCGCCGTACACCGGAAGCCCAAAGATGAACCCGTAAATCATGCACGGCGACGCGTGACGTAGCAGAGGCGCATCTGGGCGAAGTTCGATGTGGTCGTGCACACCGGGGGCGAGTGCGAGCAGCAGCGTTGCACCAACCGCCACCGCCGTCATCAGTCCAAGCTTGGCTGGCGTCAATGCAGGCTTGTGCACCGGACGCAGCGCGGTCCACGCCGAAATCGCGAACAACGTGCCGAGCGAACCCAGCACCAACGCCAACATGGCAGGCGGATACGCGTTCAGATCGGGACGTCGCCCGGTCAGCAGCGTCACGAGAATTACCATCGCAAACGCGATGAAGCTCATGAGTCGCTTGCGCGGCGTGGCTTGTGTCTGAAGTCGGTACGCAGGCTTCTTTTCGGCCGCATCGATCTGCGCTTTGACGCCGTCGAAGAGTGCGCTCACGTCAGGGAGTTCATCGCCGGAACCACCCAGCAACGACTCGAGTTCGGGGTCGCGTTCGCTGGCGTTCATCCTTCGGCCAGCTTTCCGCCCAGAATCTCTTTGAGCTTGGCGTACGCGCGGTGTGCTCGCACGCGCACGGCACCCTCCGAGCTGCCGACGATCTCAGCAATCTCGCGATAGGGGCGTTCTTGAAACCAGTGCAACTCGATCACGTCGCGTTGTCCTGGAGGTAAAGTGTCGAGCGCGGCCATTAACATTTGGCGGCGTTGTTGAAGTTCCAGCCGAGACCGTTCTTCGCTGGGTGCTTCACGCGTATCCACATCGACATCGACGTGCTTGCGGCGCTTTTTCTTCCGCCAATGCTCGCGCACCAAATTCATAGCGATGGTGAGAAGCCAGGGTCGGAGACGCGACCCTTCCCGAAAATCGTTCCGCGCGCCGTGGAGTCGAAAGAAGGTTTGTTGGGTGAGTTCGCGCGCCAACTCGTCGTCGCGCAGGCGCCGCTTGACCATCCCGTAGATGATCGGCCCATAGCGCTCGAAGAGGGCGCGAAACGCGGCTTCGTCGCCTCCGACGTACGCGCGCATGAGCTCCTCGTCGCTGCGCTCCGACATGGGGCGAGAGCGTACCAAACCTGCATGAGGAGCCGTATGCATCTCGACTGCAATGGTTAGCCCTGGGCGTTTCGGGAGTGGGTCAATCGCGTATATCCTCGCCGGCCTATGGATGCCCAGCAGGTACGAGCGCTCTTCGAGGAGCGCGGAATCCGCAAGGTTAAGGTCGGGGGCTTCGATGTAGACGGGCTCCTCCGTGGAAAACTCATCAGTCTGGAGAAGTTCTGGGGCTCCGTCGAAAAGGGCTTTGGCTTTTGTGACGTCATCTTCGGGTGGGACATCGCCGACCAGCTCTACGATAACGTTGCCGTCACGGGCTGGGACTCCGGCTACCCCGACGCGCTCGCCAAGATCGATCTGAGCACGTTTCGTGTCTTGCCTTACGAACCAGACACTGCGTGCTTTCTGGTCGACTTCTACACCCAACAGGGCAAGCCGCATCCGGCGTGTCCGCGCAACTTGCTCAAGCGTGTTGCCGCACGTGCCGAGAGCGCGGGCTACAGCGCCACGTTTTCTGCCGAGTTGGAGTTCTGGGTGTTTAAGGAGTCGCCCGAGTCACTCCACGAAAAGGGCTTTGCGAACCTCACGCCGCTCAGTCCGGGGATGTTCGGCTACTCGTGGCTGCGCGAAGGTCAGTACCAAGACTGGGTGCATGACCTGCTCGAAACGTTGCAAGCCTTCGACATCGAGGTGGAGGGGTTTCACACCGAGACCGGACCGGGTGTCTGGGAAGCTGCGATTCGTTACGACGACGTGATTCGCGCTGCGGACAAAGCCGCGCTCTTCAAGACCACCGTCAAACAAATCTGTCACCGGCATGGCTTGGTTCCGACCTTCATGGCGAAGTGGAACGCGGATTTGCCTGGTTCAAGCGGTCACATGCACCAATCGCTCTGGGACGGAGAAGGAACGAAGAACCTGTTCGCTACCGACAAAGGCGACCTCAGTGAACTCGGACGGCGCTACCTCGCCGGGGTGATCGATACGCTGCCGGACCTCACGGCTTGCTACTCGCCCTTCATCAACTCGTTTAGTCGGTACGTGCCGGGACTGTGGGCACCGCTGACCGCTTCGTGGGGCGTGGAGAACCGAACGTGTGCGCTGCGGGTGATCGGCGGAAAAGGCGCCGCCGCGCGAATCGAGTTGCGCCAGACCGCAGCCGACTTGAACCCTTACATCGCGATGGCCGCGTCGCTTGGGTCCGGGTTACGTGGGATCGACAATGCGCTCAAGCTCCCGCCGGAAACCAAAGGCGATGCCAGTGCGCAAGGTGCTGCACTGCCGGTCACGTTGGATGCCGCCGTGCAACGACTTCGCGAATCCGACAAGGCTCGTGAGATTCTCGGTGAGCCCTTCGTGGATCACTACGTTCGAACCCGCGAGTGGGAAGTGCGAGAGCACCGCCGCTCGGTCAGTTCCTGGCAACTTCAACGCTACTTCGAGTCCGTCTAATGCGATCACCCTTCAAGATTCGCCGTCGGCTGTCGGAGCGTCCGCTTCGGCTTCCGCGTCTCCGTCCCTATGTTCCCAAGCCCGACGATCCGGCGATCTTCTGGTTCAACAGCGAGCGCAAAGACATCGTGCGGGAGGTCGCGTCGCGCGTTGCGGGTTTCCACACAGCGTCGCGCCGAGACATGGAGCTGATGCTGAACGACGCGGCGTTTCATGAGATTCGCCGGCTTGAACAGCAGCGAAATACCGAGACGCGCGAGGAGCTCCCGTATTGGAGGGGCCTGGTTAAGCGCATCGCGAAGATGACGGACGACGAAAAGCGACGCGCGGTCGAAGACCTGACCATGCGCTACTCAAAGGACGTCGCGGGTAACTTCGATCCGCGCGTGTACGAGTTGTCGACACATGCCGTGCCGCGGTTGCTGACAGGCATCATGCGACCCTCGAGCCTGCCTTCGGTGTTGCCGAAAGGAGAGGGTACGACGGTGCTTGAACAGCTGTTGCGCATCGAAGGTGACGTACAGCAGCTCAAGAACCTGTCGAAGACAGGCACGTTGGTGTACGTGCCGACGCACTCGTCAAACCTGGACTCGATCGTGTTGGGTCGTGCGTTGGAAGTGGCCGGTCTTTCACCGGTGATTTACGGCGCTGGCAAGAATCTCTTCACCAACCCGATCATCAGTTTCTTCATGCACAACCTGGGTGCGTACCGTGTGGATCGACGCATTCGCGCGAAGGCGTACAAAGAAGTGCTGAAGATCTACTCGCAGGTGATGATCGAGCGCGGATACCACTCACTCTTTTTTCCGGGTGGTACACGCAGTCGAAGCAACTTGATCGAGCAGCGACTGAAGTTGGGGTTGGCGGGTTCAGCAGTGAGCGCGTTTTCGAACAACCGTGTTCACGGCGTGATTCGCAACGTCTACTTCGTTCCTACGACGATCAACTATGAGCTTGTTTTGGAGGGCGAAACGCTCATCGAGGACTGGCTCAAAGCCGAAGGTAAAGCGCGCTACATCATTGAGGATGACGAGTTCTCGCGCGTGGATCGCTGGGTTGCGTTCTTCCGCAAGATCATGGGCCTCGACGCCGGCTGCGTGATTCGATTCGGTAGCCCGGTCGACTGCTTCGGCAACCCGGTCGATCCGGAAGGCCAATCGGTGACGCCCGCGGGCAAGAGCATCGACCCCGGTACGTACGTGATGCGTCGTGGCAAAGCGGTTCCCGATCCCAAACGCGATGCGGCCTACACGCGCGACCTGGGTGAAGTGCTGGTGCGCCGCTATCGCGAAGAAACGGTGCTGATGGCGACATCGCTCGTGGCACACGTGCTGTATCGGCGCGTGGTGCGAAGCACTCCGGGTGTCGACTTCTTCGCGCGGCTGCGCTCGCGCGGTGAGGTCAGTTTCAGTCGGGAAGAGTTGGCGCGTGAAGTCGGTGAGCTTCGCGATCGTTTGGTGACGCTCCAACAACGTGGCGAAGTTCGACTCAACGCGTCGCTGATCGATGCTGAGCCGATGGCGATTATCGAGCGCGCGCTCGAAGTGTGGAGCGGCTACCACACACGCACGGCTGCGAAGGACCTCGGCACGGAGATCACGGCAGAGGATCCGACGCTCTTGCTCTACTACCAGAACCGACTGGTTCCCTTCGCGACCGACGTGTGTTCGGACGCTGACGCTCCTGCTGCTCGAGAAATCGGCCTGATCGGAGGACGACAATGAAAATTGCAGTCCTGGGTGGCGGTGCGTTTGGCCGTGGGCTTTCGTTGGCGGCGGCACGCCAAGGTCACGACGTCAGCTTGTGGAGTCGGACCGCCCGGGATTTGGACGGGGTTCGGCCCACGTCAGCGATTTCCGACGCAGCAGATTGCGAGTTGGTGTTGTTGGCGGTGCCCTCGCCGTGGGTTCCAGATATTGCGGATCAACTCGCGCCCCATCTCGATGGACGTCACTACTTGGTGCACATCAGCCGTGGTCTGATCGGTGACGACCTAGAACCGATTTCCCGAGTGTTGCGCGCGCGCACACCTGCGCACCGAGTTGGAGCGCTCGCGGGACCGTTGATCGCCGAAGCCCTGGCCGAGGGCCGTGCGTCCGGCGCAATTGTCGGGACGCGTTTCCCTGAAGTGGCGGATGCGTTGCGTGAAGCGTTGGGCAGCCAAACGTTGCGCGTGTACGACACACCGGATGTCGTCGGTGTTGAAGTTGCTTCCGCGATGGTGGGTTTGTTCGCACTGACGATCGGATATGCACAAGCCCTTGAGGTCGACGGAGCAACGCTTGCGGTGTTCCTGACGCGCGCGATGGCGGAAGCCGCGCGCATCGTGCCGTCGTTGGGTGCAGACCCGAACACGCTCTATGGGCTCGCTGGATTTGGGGATCTCATTGCGGTGGTCGCGCGACAGGATCGACCCGAGGTTTCGTTGGGTCGTGCGCTTGGAGGCGGCAAGAGCCTTCGGGAGGCTGGCCAGCTGGCAGGTGCCCACATCGAGGGCGTTTCGATTGCTGCGCGATTGGCGGCACATGCAGAGCGACTGCAGCTCGAAGCGCCAATTACCCGAGCAATTGTAGGGGTTTTGGAGGGTGGCAGCCCCCAGCAAGCCTTCGCGGCGCTCATGGCGCGACGGGTGGGTTCGGAGTAAGCCTCAGGCAAGAAAACATGGACGAACAAACCGAAAACCAGGTCGACGTCGTCGCGTGGAGCTTTCCGACGCGCGTGCTCTTCGGCGTCGGTGCAGCCACCAAGACTGCGGATGAGATCAAGGCGCTCGGCTGCAAGAGCGCATTTGTGGTGACCGACGCAGGAATCCGCGCTGCGGGTTTGATCGATCCCTTGTTGGAACAGCTCGAGGCTGCAGGCGTGGCGTCGAGTGTGTTCGATGGCATCTCGTCCAACCCGCTGGAGACCGAGGTGCTTGCTGCCACCGACGCCTACAAGACCGCAGGGGCGGATGTTGTCATTGCCATCGGTGGTGGCAGCCCACTGGATGTCGGAAAGCTCGTTCGTCTCGCAGCAACGCACCCGCTTCCGTTGGCGCAGTACGATGACTTGATCGGTGGTGATGCGAAGGTCGTCAACGAGGTCCCGCCGATGATCGCGATTCCCACCACCGCGGGTACGGGCAGCGAAGTCGGCCGGAGCGGTGTGGTGACGATCCAGGCCACCAACCGAAAGACGGTGATCTTCGCGCCTCGGCTCATGCCCAACGTGGCTATCTTGGATCCGCGTTTGACAGAGACGATGCCGCCTCGCATGACCGCGGCGACGGGAATCGACGCCCTGACGCACTGCATCGAGACCTACTGCGCCAAGGGCGACCATCCGATGGCGGATGCCATCGCGCTTGAGGGCATTGCGTTGATCGCAGAGCACCTTGCGACTGCGGTGCACGACGGGAAGGACCTCCTCGCCCGGGGTGCGATGCTCAAAGCATCGATGATGGGTGCTGTTGCGTTCCAAAAGGGACTTGGTGCCTGTCATTCGCTGGCTCATCCGCTCAGCGCAGAGCACAGCATGCACCATGGGTTGGCGAACGCGTTGTGCCTGCCCGCGGTGTTGGACTTCAACCGCAGTGCCGTGCCGGACAAGATTGCCCGAATCGCGAAGCTGCTCGACGCGCGTGGCGAAGACACCGAAACGCTCGCCTTCGAATGCGCTGGTGCCGTTCGGTCGCTTCGCAAGAAGATCGGGCTGCCGGATGGCTTGGGCGCCGAAGAGATTCCGGAAGACGCGTTGGAGAAGTTGGCGGGTCTGGCGTTTGAAGACGTGTGTCACCAGCTCAATCCAAGGCCGGTGACGGCGGAGGATATGCTCGCACTCTATCGCGCGAGTTATTAGCGCGAGATAGCGGCTCACATGTCGGTGACTCCAAGACGTGCGAAGAGTTCGGCGCGTTTGGGGCAACATTTTTTTAACCGGAAGGGGGGAAGGGGGGAAGACGGGAAGAGTCTTCTTTTCTCCTGCCGGCCAGCGTCCCTCCTCCTGAGCGCTCGTTCGCTCCTGGCTCCGGGGCGTTTTGCGCTGCTCACTGCCTCGTGTCCCGCTCGAGTTTCCTTCCTCTGAGCAACACGCATGAGATCAAAACGCGTCCGCGGACGATTTCCGTTGGTGTCACGTCGACTGCGTTTTGCGCGATGAAGGACATATTTGTGCGGGAAAAAACCAGACCTTCCCGACTTCCAGTCTTCCCATCTTCCGGTAAAAAAATACTGGCCCAGCCCAAGACTTCTACCTTGAGTCTTTGGCTCCCGATCGGCACGAACGTGTAAGCAGCACCACGCTTAGGCGTTTCTTCTGCATGCTTCGACACTTGGGTTTGGTTCTCCTTCTTGGTTGTCCGAGTTCACACTTGCCGCCGATGCCCTCGGGCGCGGATCCCTCAACCGTGGTCGAGCTGTCTTGGTCCGGAGAACAGCCGATCATCGAGCTCCGCGGTCCCTACGGGGATTGGCTCGAAGTGACGAGTGACGCCTCTGTCATCTCCACTTCGAACCCGCGCTCGCTTCGTCTTCAACCTGAACTCGTTGGCCAAGACTTGATGATCCACGGCGATGCACGCAGTGGACTGCGCACTCGTCCCGAAACACCCCTCTACCTCGTTCGCCGTTCTCGAAACACTCCCCTGAGGGTCGTGCTGCGTGCGCCGGGACGCGATCGACGCTGGTCGCTGCGCGCCGTTGCACCTGTTTGTGGAAACGGCTTTGTCGAAGGTCGCGAAGCCTGCGACGACGGCAACGACGAACACGCGGACGGCTGTGCCTACTGCTCACTCGAAGCGCCGATTTGCGCGGACGAGGGTCGCCGCCAGTGGCGATGCGAGGGGCAGCCCAGTCGCTGTGAAACCCACGATTGCACTCAACACGAATGTCCGTTGCCCGCCCCGATTCGAGTGTACCCACGCTACTTCGGCGCGATGGAGTACGGCGATCCGATCGCGACGGTCGAAGGCGGCGACGAGAGCTGTGCGCTGCACTCGACGTGCGAGTTTGATCGGCTGCCTTGTGCCTCCATGACGCTACGCACGACTGTTCAATCGCCTGCTCGATTCGCCGGTTACTCCGACGAACGCTGCGAGGGTGCTCGCTGCTCGTTCGAAGGACCGAGCGCCGTCTCGTTGCGTGCAGACATCCAGACTGGTCGCACAATGCGCCAGTGGTCGCGCGAACTGCCGGTGCGTGCTGCGGGTGTGGGCTGGGCCGGTGATCAGATCATCGTTGGCTTGTTCGCGCTGCGAGAGTTCGAGCTCGATGGCCACGTCTTTCATGGGCGTATGGGTGCGTTGCGCATGAACCGCGAAGGTCGAGTTGTCGGTTCGTGGAGCGCAGCCACCGCAGGTACTGGTGCAACCTACGTGACCGAGGACGGCGAGACGCTTTTCGCGTTCACGTTTGAAGACGACGTCCATCTCGGCCAAGAAGTTCTGCGGACGGACACACGTGCGCTTGGCTTTGTCCGGCTGGACGCGAGTTTTAGAGTCGTTGACGCACACAAGACCAACTTCAACGCTGGCCGTGTGGTGCTTGCGGGTGGTCAAGAGGCGTGGGTCGTTGCAGACACCACGCTTTTCCGTGTCGACCGGCAGGGCATCCATCGTCACGCAACGCTAGGTTCGACGCCGCGATCGTTGGAGTTCTTCGACGGCGAACTGGTGATCGACAACCAGGTTCGGAGTCGCTCGACCGAGCGCATTCGGTATCGCCCGCGTTCGGGACGCATCGATTGGACCCTGCCAGGAAGGCAATGGATCGAGTTCTTTGAGCCACGTGCGGCGGTTCATGACTTCGCAATCCACGACACGCAGCTCGCGCTTGTCGGCGATCAACGCATCGAACTCTTCGATGCGACACGCGTGCGCGAAAACTAAAACGCCCAGCCGAACGATAGGCGTATCGAGACATCGAGTTGGACGCGCTGAACACGCCCGGGAACGATGTAAGTTTGGCCACCGATCGTGATGCCGGTACTCACGCCAGCAGGCGCGGTCCACGTGGAGCCAAGCAGAATCGAACCGGTAAACCCGATGTCACGGATCGACGTGTCGCTTTCGATCGTGAGTACCGCTGCCGTTTCCATCCGCACGAAAAGACCATTGAAGGCCGTTCCTGCGAGGTAGGTGTCTAGGCCAATACGATTGGAGAGACCCACCTGGGTGTGGTGCGTGTGGACCGAGGGGCCGCCGTTGAGCACAAGTCGATCGGTCAGCTTCAGTTCGAAGTCGACGCCCACGAGACGAGGACCGCCCATCGCGCTGATGCGGGTCCGCGCGGAATCCTGACGGGTCTGAGCTTCGACGGCCGACGCGCTCAAGCACCCTACGAGCACCATGATGGCGCCCAGGACTGTTGCTCCCGGCGTGTATGACGCCGATCCCGTCAGTGGCGTGTATGACGCCGATCCCGTCAGTGTTGGCCTTCCGCGCATCTTCCCCGACCAGGCATGCGCAAGACGCAGACCTGCTGAGAACCCATACCCCGTGATGCTCCAACTTATTCCCTGAAATTTTGGTCGGCGGACGAATTTCTTGCTGCTCGGATTCCCCTTTGCTGGATGGGAAATGCTGGAGACAGGTTTGACGCTCGACTCGTCGCGCCGCACAACCACTCCGTGTTCAAGTGGCTCGCCCTTGGAATGATCCGCCTGTACTGGTGGACCCTCTCCCCACTCTTGGGGGGCGTGTGCCGCTTTGAGCCCTCGTGCTCACGCTACACAGCGGTCTGCATCGAGCGCTTTGGCGTCATCAAGGGCTCGTGGTTGGGCATGAAGCGCATCAGTCGATGCCAACCTCTGGGTGGAGGTGGCTACGATCCGCCGCCGGAGTGCACTCACCCCGACAACTCGCATCGTTAGTCTGGAGCGAACGGCTGCAGAACCATTGTGTCGGCCAGGCCCAACTCGCGGATGGTGACGCGCTCGCTCTCGTGGCGAAAGTACACGTGTCCGCGTCTCTTTGAAGTCGGCTCGTACACGCGCATCTGCAGATCTGCGCGACGGCCAAACATCTTCGTTTGCCCTGCCTGTTTCAGCTCGAAGTTGTCCTTTGTCACGCGCAACTCAATCCGCGGTCGCGAGAGCTGCGCCGCCAGAATCGTAATCGCCATGACGATCGCAAAGTAGATCGTTGCCACCACTCCAATTGCCGTGCCCAACGACAGTGTCTCGCTCAGCACTGCCACGATGCCGACCATGAAGAGCGAGCCGGGAACAGCACCGGCCGCTGCGATATGTCCAACCAAACGCAGCTGTCGGGTCAGGGGGCGATGAATCGTGATCAGTGCGTTGGTCGGGTCGCCCTGAACGCGAACTTCGCGAGGACCTTGTTGGTTCTTGAGAAGTTGTTTCCGAGCTTTGGCTTCTTCATCGACCGCTTGTTGGGCACGTAGCGCTTCGCGCGCAGCGATCCGCGCATCGAGATCACCGGCAGGAGCATCAGGCAGCGGTTCGGGAACACGCACTTTGGGTGTGCGCACTTCCTCGAGTTCTTCGGTGAGCGTTTCGACCTGCTCTTCGAGTGCGCGCACCTTCTGGCGGAGCGCCTCGTTGTCGTCCCGAAACCCCACAGAGGGGAGCTTACATCGGGCGGACGGCGACCGAGTCGAGTCGGTACAGACTGGTCACGTAGCCGTCTTCGCGCATCTCACCCGCTTCGAATCGACCGTACACGCGCACACCGCGGCCTTCCAATCGCCGAATGCTTGGATCTGCGCGTACCACGACGGCCTCGTGCAGATCGGGCGGACGACCGAAGCAGCAGCTCCACAGAGATTGCACGAGCAAGAACTGGTCGTCTTCGAGGTAGAGCAGATAGCCCCACGCCATCACGTTCTTCTCGTCCATGGCGGAGACACGCGCCGGCAGCTGCATGCCCTCTTCGTATTCGAAGTTGCTCAGGATGGGCCATGCGGCGGGTTCCCACTCGCCTTCGGGTGCGTCTTCATCGCCATCGCCGAGACTGCCGCCAAGCTGGGTGATCAAACTGCGCGCCATGACGCGGGCTTGTCCACGGATGGCTTGGTCTTGCATTTGGTTGAAGCCCATGCCGGAAGTCTCAGCAGCTTGCGCGACGATATCTCCGATCATGTCATCGACAGCGTCAGCGCGCGATTCGGGCGTGCCCAGGTTTCCGTCGGCGAGGATTGTCGACAGCTCACGCATCGACGCGACTTCGTCGACCTCTTCGTCGCGTACGGCCTTCTCGATGACGTCGCGAATGATCGAGGAGAGCTGTCCCTCCATCGAGTTTTCGTCGGAACGGTCGGCGCGAAACTGAGTGGGTCGAAAGTTCTGCGTTTGCTGGTCTTGGCACCAGAGGGGCGTTGTGACGAACGCGCCCAGTGCGACCATGACCACACCACGCATGATGGCGTCGATCGGTCCCTTCTTGGGAGCTTGCGGAGGAGGTTCAGGCGCGGCAGCCGCAGCCTTCTTCTTCTTGCGCTTCTTTTTCTTTTTGGGCTTCGGCGCAGACTCGGCTTCGGCTTCGGCCTCGGCTTCGGCTTCGGCCTCGGTTTCGGCCTCGGCTTCGGCCTCGGTTTCGGCCTCGGCTTCGGCCTCGGCTTCGGCCTCGGTGCTGGTATCGGAGTTCACTTCCGAGCTCATCGTGATTCAGTCGTCAAGCGAGGGGGGAGGGTTACGCGAGCGGCCTTAGGTTCTGGGCCACGTCGGTGCGGTAAGCCTTCCACGCCGGGACCAACCCGGCCAGCGCTCCGCCAGCGACCACAATTGCCGCGACAAGAGCTTCGATTGGAAGGAAAACAAAGGCTTCGGGCACGAAGCCAGCAGCTTCTTCGACACGTCCGGCCGAAACCAGCACCAAGACATGTCCGAGGGCGACACCCGCTATGGCGCCTAACAAAGTTAGGGCCGCGGCCTCCCCGACGATCGCGCCAAAGACGGTCATGCGTCGTGCACCGATCGCGCGGAGGATCGCCACTTCACGGCGTCGTTCACTCATCGTGTTGTAGATGGCGACCAGGATCGAAAGTACGCCCAGGATCACCACCATCACGCTGACGATCATGAAGATCGTGTCAACGCTGCCGACGATCGAAAACAAGTTTCGAATCTGTTCGCTCACGTCGGCCACGCTCAGCTCGGGCTCGCGGTTCAAGCTGGAGAGCAGCATGGCTTTGTGAACGCCCGGGCGCGGGAAGAGCAAGATCGAACTCAAACCCGCGTCACGCGTCCCAGGAATCAACGCGCCTTCGAGGTGCTCTTCGATTCCGAAGAAGCTGTCCATGTTGATCCAGACAACTTTGTCGACCGGTGTGTCGGTACGTTTGAGGATTCCGACCACCTGCCAGAGATGAACGTGGTCGTGGACGACACCGCCTTCCACACCATGCGTGGGTTCGATTTCGTCGCCCACACGAACGCCGAGCTCAGTCGCGACTTCCCATCCCAGCACCGCTTCAAACACGCCGTGGCTAAGCGGCGGCGGTTCGGCGATCTCCACTTCGGTCTCTTGGACTTGGCCGTGGACTTCGATGCTGGCGACACCGGCTTCGCGAAGGGTGCGGAGCGTGTTTGCGACCGCTTCATCGCCGGTGTCGTCCCCAGTCGTCAAGCTTGCGCGTGCGCCTTCGCCCAATGACTCGAGTTCGGTGCGAATCGCGGCCGCGTTCATGGGGTCGCCGTAGAGACGTGCCTCGGTCTCGCCGATGCGAAGCGCCAACGAGGGTCCTTCAGACGCTTCCCCGATGTGAATGCGAACAACTTCGCCGCGGAGATGGTTGACGAGGGGGCCGAGATCCGCAGCCTCCGACGCTGTGACGACAACGGTGTCTCGGCTCTCAGGACTTAGCGACTCCAGTGCGACTGCTTCGCCGTTGAGTTGAAGCTGTCCTTGGTCGTTGATCGAAATTGCGACTTCAGCGATCTCTTCGACTTCGGGCTGCGTGGGGTCAAACCCTGTGCTGCCGAGTCCACGAAGGCGTCGGTACAGCGCTTCGCGGTCAAAGTTGAACATGCGCCCGTCGGCGAGTTTCTCCTCACCCTCGCCCTCGGGATGCGGAAAGCGGCGATCGAAGAGCGCGTCGGTTGTACCGACCACGCGGTAGCCACGGAACGAATCGCCCAAGCAGTAAGGCACCGCGAGTGCGACCGAATCGTTCTCTTCGAGAACCGGCCACCACCGCATCGGCATCAGACCAGGACTCTTGTCCATGTGGTAGACGGCGTTGAGCACCAACTGCAGCGCGGAGCCCGGTGCACCGACCACGACGTGGTAACCGCGTCCTGGCTTGAGGAAGTGCTCTTCCATCTGGTGCTGCAAGAGCAGGATGCTGGTGACGAGCATGACGCCCAGCGAAACGCTGAGTGCGGTGAGCGTGGACGAAAGACCACGCAGTCGAATCTGACGGACGATCAGCTGCCACAGCGTCATGACTTGGCCTTCTTGCTGATCTGCTTGAGATCGACCACGCGCTGATCTTCGTCGCCGTCCGCAAAGCGTTCGCGGACTCGCGCTTCGTGGGTGACCAGAATCAGCGTCGCTTCTTCTTCGTCGACGATCTCGGCGAGCAGGTCGAGCACCTCGTCGGCGCGTTCTTCGTCCAGGTTGGCTGTGGGCTCGTCCGCGAGCACCACCTTGGGCTGGTTGATCAGAGCGCGCGCAATACCCACCCGTTGCTGTTCACCCACACTCAGCGTTCCGGGCCGCGCATCGAGTCGATGCCCGAGATCCACCCGTTGAAGCAGCTCGGTGGCGCGCTTCCGCGACTCCGCTTTGCTCAGACCGCCAAACGTTCCCGCGATCGCCACGTTCTCCAACGAGGAGAGGCTCTGCAGCAGATTGAAGCTCTGGAAGACGTAGCCGATGTTCTCCGCGCGAAAGGTGTCTCGTTCGGCTTCGCTCATCGCGGCGATATCTCGGCCGTCGTAGAGCACCTTGCCCTTGGTGGGCTGGGAGATGCCCGCCAGCACGTTGAGTAGGGTGGTCTTTCCAGACCCTGAGCCACCCACCAAACAGACCTGTTCTCCGTCCTCGATGGCGAGCTCCGCGATGTCCAGCACCGGGACCCGCTTTCCCTGCAGGTCGGTGAAGGTCACTTCCAGCGCTTCGATCTGAATCGGCATGTGACGGGAAAGACGTCTGAGCGCGGGATTCGTTCCCACGGGCTCAGCCGGGTGGTTGTAGCGAAAAACTGCCGAAATGCCCGGAAATTTCAGGAATGTGGCAGCGCGTCCACACGCGTGCGGCAGCGAATCCACGTGTCCGTCTCCACACGCGAGACACGGCGATCGTCCGCAATCGACACGCTCCTTTTGCCGAAAAACGCAGTGATTACGCGCGGGAATACGTTGGCGCGCGTCGTGAAAAAGGAATGAGGCGGGAGGACGATGATGAAACAAGCAGCACTTACGGTTTTGTTCCTGAGCATTGGTACCAGCGTGGCGATGGCCTCGGATGTCACGGCGGCAGCGGCCAGCATCATGGGTGGCGACACCCCGACCGCGGCGGACCTGACGGTCATCGGCGAGTCGACCGAGTTTCGTACGGGTGGTCGCTACACCAACCGCGCGCACAACGTGGCGCTGGCAGCCAAGGCGCTCAACGGCGCGGTGATTCAGCCCGGCGAGGTTCTCTCGTTCAACGACACCGTGGGCGAGCGCTCGGCGGAGCGCGGTTTCCGCAACGCGCCGGTCATCGCGAACGGTCGCATTCGTCAGGGTCTCGGCGGTGGTGTCTGTCAGGTCAGCACCACGCTTCACCTCGCTTCGCTCAGCGCCGGTCTCGAGATCGTGGAGCACCGCACGCACAGCCGTACGTCGAGCTACGCCGCTGCAGGTCTCGACGCGACGGTCGCGTGGGGCACCATCGACTACAAGATTCGCAACCCCTACGACTTCCCCGTCACCGTGCGTTCGTTCGCCACGGGTGAGGGTGTGATGCGCGTCGAGTTGGAAGGTGTCGACCTTCCCGAGTTGGAGGTTGCCACGCAGAAGCTGCGCGACCTTCCGATTCGCGACCGCGTCGTCGTGGACGAGTCGTTGGCTCCCGGCGAGCGGGTTGTCGACAGCCAAGGTCGCGCGGGTTCGGTGATTCGCATCACGCGCACCGCCGAAGATGGAACGCGCGAAGTGTTTCGTCGTCGCTACCGCTCGGCACCGCGCATCATTCGCGTGGGTGCGGCGCCGACCGTGGAAGCTCCGAGTGTCGAGGCTCCGAGCGCAGAAGCCGCATAGGAGATTTTCACACGTCGTCCCCCCTGTCGTTCCACTGCAAAACCACAGTATCCTTCACCTTCTTGGAGATCCTCGACAGCCTGCCTACCTGCGTGCTCGTCCATCTCGACGGCGTGATTCGTTTCGCCAACAGAGCCATGTGCGAACTCGTCGGATTTTCTGCAGAAGAGCTCGTCGGCCGTCAGGTCGCCGAGCTCTTTGTCGTGAGTGAGCGAACGCTTCCCTTCCCGGCAGGGTCCACCGCGCGTCGACTGGTCCATCGCGATGGCAGCGTGATCCCGGTGGAAGCACAGCCCTTCGAGATGCCCTTGCCTGAAGGCGCCGCGGGCGCTGTGTGCATCACCGATCAACGTGCACAAAAGGCCATGCAAACGCAGCTCATGTTTACCGAGCGCATGGCGAGTGTGGGCGCGCTTGCCGCGGGGGTCGCCCATGAGATCAACAACCCGCTGACCTACGTGTTGGCGAATACAGAGCTACTTGAGGCCGAAGCGTTCAAGGGTCCGGGGTTTGATCTCTCGCTCGTTCAGCAGCTCTTGGCCGAGATTCGGGAAGGCGCAGAGCGGGTTCAAGGCACCGTTCGCGACCTCCTGGTGTTCTCACGAAACGACGAGGACGAAGGCCCCGTCGACGTGCGCGCCGTGCTCGAGTCGTCGATCAGCATGGCGGCGAACCAGATTCGACACCTGGCTCGACTCAAGACCGAGATCGCACCGGTCAGCTTTGTCCACGCCAACCAGCGCAAGTTGGGACAGGTGTTTCTGAATCTGCTCGTCAACGCAGTGCAGAGTCTGCAGCACGATCGTGACAACGAGATTCGCGTCAGTCTTGCGGAAGAAGAGGGGCAAGTCGTCGCGCGTTTTGCAGACACCGGATGCGGGATCGATCCGGCCATTCGCGACCGTATTTTCGAGCCCTTCTTCACGACGAAGCCCGCGGGTGTCGGAACCGGTCTCGGGCTCTCGATTTGTTATTCGATCATTCGAACCCTCGGCGGTGCGATCGAGGTGCGTGATCGCGAGGGCGGCGGCACCGAGTTTGTCGTGCGCCTTCCCACGACGATTCGCGACGCGACCCCGATCCCATCAACCACCCCGCCGACTCCGCCAGGGCGTATTTTGGTCGTCGATGATGACCCGTTGATCTTGCGTACCGTCAGTCGGAACCTGAAGCGCCATCGCGTCGACACGATGACCGATAGCGAAGAGGCGCTCGTTCGATTGGAGAGCCAGGTGTACGACGTGATTTTGTGTGACGTGATCATGCCGACGCTCTCCGGTATCGAAGTGTTCGAGAAAGCGTGTGCACAGAAGCCTGAGTTGGCCGACCGGTTCATGTTCATGAGCGGCGGCTTGTTCTCGGATGCGACGGAGGAGTTTTTTCGGCGGACGCGGCGTCCGTTGCTCACCAAGCCGTTTCGGCGCGAAGAACTGACCGGACTCGTGAACTCGACGCTGATGCGTTTAGGCCCGGCGTAGCGCTGGCGCGTTTAGGCCTCGTAGGACGTCTGTACTCCTACTCCGGGTCACACACTCCATCGCACGTCACAACGACTTCGCCGGTCCGGAAGAACACATCCAGCTGGCGTTGTGCGGCGTCGAGTCCTTTGACGGCCCCATGTGGATCGTCACCTGCGGTGGGCGGAATGTTCTCGATCGGCACCGGCGGTAAACCGAAGTCGAACTCGACGTACGCAGACCCCGTGTGCCCTGAATCCACGTTTTCGAGACCCCAAACGTCGCGAGGTGCGGGCTGCAGCACGCCCGCTCCAACAGCCCGCGCCATGTGATGCGCTCCGAGTTCGTGCACTTGATGGTCGCCAAGTGCGATGTGCATCACAACTTCGTGCGCTTCGGTTCCAGGAAGCGGATCGCGAATAAAGCTCGCGTAGGTTCCCGGTTCGACGACATCCCAGAAGAGTTGCGCAAGTGCGAGAAGGATCTGTGTGTCGATCCCGTCGTCGTAGTGAAAGCGCAGCAGCAGAAAGTAGGGATCGAAATCCACGCTGCGCGGTAACAAGAGGCTGTAGGGCTGGCCGGGCACACGAAGCCCACCCCGCTCGATATCGAGACTCAGGGCCATGAGCGTGGCGCCAAAGATGCCGCCCTGACTTTCGCCGAAGTAGTAGCGCTGGTCCGTATCGACGATGGGTTCGCCACCGACGAGCATCGCGGGGTCATCGGCCATCGCCAGCATCAGCCGCGCCACGAGAAGCTTGTTGATCATCCCTTGGCGCAGGCGGTCGACCACCCGCGCAAAGCGTTCGGGCTGCTGCTCGTTGATCAACGCGGCGATGTACTCGACGTCATCTGACGCCATACCCACCCAATCCATACTGAAAAGCACATGGTTGTAGGTGTTGGCGAACGTGGTGTGGCCATTGGCCTGGTCTCGCGTGCCGAAGAGCCCATGTCCAAACTGGGTCATCGCGGCTGGGTTCTCCGGCGTGGCGCTGGGCGGAACCAGGACCAAGAATGGATACTCGGTAGTCGTCATCGCTTCCGGCATGCCGTCCGCGCCGCGCGTCATCTCGCCGCCAGGACCCGGATCGTCCAGAAAAAGCGGGACTTCGAGCATGCCTTCGATGCGCAGACGCACGTTTTCGGAGGGGTCTTCCACCATCGAAGTGATTCGATACGAGGGTCGGTCGTCCCCAAGGGCTGCGAAGGTCTCGTCGCGCATGTGAAGCATCTCGCCGGTGGTGTTGTCGAGACTGCGCGTGTGAAACGACCAGGCGAGCTGAACTTCATCGCGAGGCATGCCGGCGGTCTGCAGGGCATCAAAGATGTCGTCGTATGCATCGCGCCGTGCGTTGATCGAAGGATGGGGATGCTCACCCCCATCACGCAACGCGGCGAAGGCTTCGGACACCGGCAGCGGCGTGCCGGACTCGTCGTTGGAAAGCCGGATGCCCACGATGTAGTGCGCGTCGTGGAGCAGGGGCTGAACCGGTCGGATGATCAGGGCCCGTGCGTCGTCGTTGCGCGTACCCTGATCGACCTCGGTAAAGTGCGGAACGAGCTCGCCGCTCTCGGCGTGGATCACCAACGAGTGCGAAGCAGCATCGAGCGAATGGTCAATCGAGTCTGGGCGAGGAAAGCCCTCCAGGTCGATTCCGGGAAAGTGCGCCATGATGGCTGTCGAAGGCGACCAACCGTCGAGGTTCGCAAGTGCTGCACGATCGGGTCGGATCCCGCGTACGCTTGCAGGGAGAGACGTTTCGCCAAACTCAATGCGACGTCCACTGACGGTTGAGCTGTCGTCGACTTCATAGAACGTCGAAGGGAAGGGCAGCGTGCACGATGTGGGAACCAGTGGATCGCAGTCGAGATTCGGTGTGCTCGCGTCGTTCGCGTCTGCGCCGGAATCGCCTGTGTCAGAAGCGGAATCTGCCGTTGCGTCAGTTCCCGCATCCGGCGGGCTCGCGTCGTCGCCGCACGCGATCAGCGCGACGATCAAAGCGAGCCGGACGTTCATCGCACGACGGCTTCCCACAAACTGTTGAGTGCGCGCGCATAGCGAATCACTCGAACCTTCTGTCCGTGGAATCGGTCGATGCGTGTACGACCGTCGGGACGCAATCCGTGACTTTCATAGAAACGCCGTGCGCCGAGGTTGTCCTCGAGAACCCACACGTGCATCCAGAACATGTTGCTGCGTTCCAGTGCGCGCATCGATGACTGGAGGAGGAAGCTGCCCACACCCTCGCTCTGTCGTTCGGGTTTGACGTAGAGCATGTGCACTTCGCCGAGTAGTCCACGCCAGGTGGGGTTCTGGGATCGACCCCGACCGAGCTGTGCAAACCCGATGACCTCGTCGCGCGCTCCGTCCTTCTCCACCGCGACGATGGTGTGGCGGGTCTCGATCGTGCGTCGCCACTCTTTGGCGAGCGGACGAATGCGAAGCTGATCCAAGTAGGTGTCGGGAAGCATCGTGACGTACGCGCTTCGCCAACTCTCGGCGTGCACTCGAGCGATGCCGTTTGCATCGCGCCGGGTCGCTCGTCGAATCCGCATAGCGATAGAGTAATGGATCTTTGCCGAAGCGCAGTATGATCTGCACATGCGCATTGGGGTGGCTGTGCTGTGTGTTGTTGGACTCGTTGCATGCGGAGACGACGACGCGTCATGTCGTGACGCGTCAGAGTGTCCTGTGCCGACTGTCGCGTGCGCGATGAGCGTGTGCAGTGCGAGCTGTGGTTTCGCCGAGATTCCGGGCGTTTGCGCGGTTGGTGAACGTTGCGATTTCAGCGTTGGATGCGTCGGAATGGACTTCGACGGAGGCGTTGATGCACGCGCAGACGTACCGACGAGCGACGTTCCACGCCGCGATGTACCCGGATCGATGATCGACCCGCCCGTCCTGCGATCTCCCCACAACGGATGGACGAGCGGCAGTATTCACGTGCCCGAAGACGCCGCGGTCACGAACCACCCCTTGCGTCCGCTGCTGCGTTGGCTCCCTGTGTCGGGGGCGACCGAGTACGAAATCGAACTCGATGATTCGTGTGTGGAGCCCGAATGCGCGTTCCCGAGTCCGGAGGTTGCCGAAGTCGTCGCCGGCGAAGTGGACGGGGACACGCTGACATTTCGGCCGACTGTCCTGCCGGTCTCGACCACGCCACCTGTGGGCGCGCGCTATGGCTGGCGAATCCGCGCTTGCGATGCGGTTGGATGTGGTGCGTGGAGCGCGGATCGCTACATGGATGTGGGCCGATCTCCGCACGACTACGACGGAGACGGGTGGCCCGACGTCGCAACGGGTGGGTTCAACAGCGCCTTTGTGTTCTACGGAGACGGAAGCGGAGCGCCTGAGAGCGCTGCGCAAACCATCGCGAGTCCTGGCGGAGGGGGTGGCGCAGGCGACCTGTTCGGGCAGGCCATGGCGAGTGGCGATATCAACGCAGATGGTTTCTCGGATCTGGTCATCGGTGATCCTCTTGGCGATGGGGCGATGTCCGATCTCGGTGCAGCCTACGTGTACTTCGGAAGCATGAGCGGCGTGGGAGCGAGTCCCGATGCCACGCTTTCCAACCCCACCGATCAGCAGCTCAACTTCTTCGCCGGTGCGCTCACCGTCGGCGACGTCGATGGAAACGGGTACGCAGACGTGATCATCGGTGCACCGCAACACGATCGCGGAGCGCCTGCAGAAGGCACGGTGTTCGTGTTTTTGCGAGATGCCACCGAGTTTCTTGCAGTTGGGACAGTCGACAGCCCAGCCAACCAGCCCGGAGCGCAGTTTGGTGACGCGCTGAGTGTGCGAGGTGACGTCAACGGAGACGGAATGGTCGATCTCGTGGTTGGCGCGCCTCTTCAGGACAGTCCCGCCGAAGACTCCGGGGCTGCCTACGTGATGTTCGGAGCGCCGCCGATGGGTATCGATGGTGTGGTCGACGACATGCTCTCGGGCGACGAGTTTCTCACTGCCGCGAACTTGGGTGTATCGGTGGCTGTCGCGGACATCAACGCGGACGGGCTCGCTGACGTTCTCATCGGTTCGAGTCAGTTCAGCTCGTTGCTCGAAACTCTGCCAGGTGCCGCTACACAGTATCTCTCCGTGGATGGAAGCCTCGGTATGCCGATGCCCGTCGTGGATCCGGATCCCGAAAACGACTCGCACTACGGCGACACGGTTGCACTCGGCGACGTCGAGGGAACCGGATTCGCCCAAGCGTGGGTGGGAGCGCCCAACAGCGACGGGAGTGCCGTCGATACCGGTGCCGTGATCTACAACGGCATGCTCCGTTTCGAAGACGCGGACAGCAGTCCCATGGCGAACTTGGGCGAAGCCGTGAGCTTGATCGACGTCAACGCGGATGGACGCCTCGACCGCGTCGCAGGGGCTCCACGGGGGCGCAGCGGTGAAGGCGTTGTGGTCGTCTATCTGGGTGGAGGTGGTGTGGCTGCCCCGGACTTCGTGTTGAGTTCCGCGACTTCAATGCGACTAGGTCGAGCGTTGCCTGCTCGCTAGTCGGTGTCCCACATGTGTCTCATTCCTGGATGAGACATTTTCGTGAGACAGCCAAACGTGCGATTCATTCGTAAATTCTGACGGATACGGATGGCGCGTCGCTTGCTGTACCAGCCGCACAATGAGACACGCACTTGGATGGATCGCTCTGTTGGCTTGGGTCGGATGCGGTGACGACAGCATGGCTGTCGACGCCGGGACAGATACCGGCGATGGAACCGACGCAGGAATCGACGCTTCGTTTGACACGGGCACCGGCATGGACGCCGACGTGGAGTTCGACACAGGTCCGGGGTTTGACGGAGGACCAGACTTCGACGGAGGCCCCGACGCAGGCGCCGACGACGCCGGCCTGGATCCAGACTCCGCAATGCCGGACTCTGGGATGCCACCGGCAGCGTCATGGGTCAGCTACTTTGGCGGCTCGCAGTGGGAGTCGGGTCGAGACATCGCCGTCGATGCGTCAGGCAACGTCTACGTGGTCGGTGGAACGCGCTCGACGGACATCACGACAACGGGGGCGTACGACACCACGTACAACGGGGGCAGCTCGGACGTGCTCCTTGCCGCGTTCACCCCTGAAGGCACGCTGATCTTCGCGACGTACATTGGCGGTCCCGGACATGATCGCGCGTACGCGGTGGAAGTCGACGATACGGGGATCTACGTGGGTGGACGTGCCGGAGACGGCATGCCCACCACTGCAGGCGTCGTCCAGCCCTCGTTTGCCGGTGACATGGACGTGAATTCGGCGTACGGACCGCAAGATGGTTTCTTAGCCAAGGTCTCACTCGACGGATCGTCGCTGCTTTGGTGCACCTACTTGGGCGGCCCCGGTCGTGAAATCATTCGCGACATCGACGCCGATCCAAGTGGCAACGTGTACGCGGCTTTCATTGAGGTGTATCGACCCATTCCGTGGATCTCGTCGTTTGCGTTCGACACGACCTATCAGAACCGCGAGTCCGCCGTCGCGAAGGTGTCGCCTGATGCGACAACGCTCATCTACGCTTCGTACGTCGGTGGTTCGCAACGCGAAGAAGGCGCTGCCTCGGTGCGCGCGGATGCGACCGGTCACGCGTACTTCATGGTCTCCACGCGTTCCGACGATGCCCCGACCACACCGGGGGCGTTCCAACGCACGGTTGCTGGTGAAAGCGACATCATCTTGGTCAAAATCGCGCCAGACGGTCGCTCGCTGATCTACGGCACGCTCTATGGAGGCTCGCGCAACGAAGGTGGCGAGACGCACAACCTGGCCGTCAACGATGCTGGCGAGGCGTTTGTCGCGGCCTTCACGCAGTCGACGAACCTTCCGACGACTCCTGGTACGTATGCGCCTACTGACCCTGCACGCACAGGTTTCATCGCTCGGTTCAGTGCGGATGGGTCGAGTTTGGTGGCAGCGACGTTCCTCCCCATCGGAGAGGTGCAAGGCATCGACGTGAACGCAGCAGGAAACGTGCTGGTGACTGGAGGCACATCGCGCACAGATATTCCCACCACGGCCACCGCACACCAGTCGACCTCAGGGGGTGGCCGCGATGGGTTCCTCGCCGTGCTTCCTTCCGATCTCTCGAGTTTGACTTACCTGAGCTATCTCGGCGGCAGCGACGACGACGGTCTTCGTGCAGCCGCGTGGGGCGGGAACGTCGCCCACGGAATCGGTGATGCGCCCTCGAACGACATCATGACCACGCCAGGCGCCCATCAATCCACGCGAAGTGGTACTGCCGACCAGATGATCATGCGGGTGACTTTGCCCTAGCGGAACACGTCCTGTTCCGAGCGTCCGTTCGGGATGACAGCAGCTTGCGGCGCGCCTGTATGTTCGGGCGCGCCGTTTCTTGCACTAGGCGCGCCTATGCGCTTGATGTTGCTGAGTTTGTTGTTGGTCGCGTGTGATGCGACCGGGGATTCACGAGATGCCGGCGGCGGTTCGGATGCAGGCCCGCGGGTGGATGCTGCGCTTGCTGACGCCTTGGTGGACGTGGCGATCTCCGACACCGCGTCGCCGGACAGCGCGTTGCCCGATGGTGCGCGACCGGACGCAGCGTTGCCCGATGGGGCGACACCCGACGCTGCGCTGCCCGACGCTGGTGCACCTTTGTCGCGTGGACTTCGTTGGACCCGCGACAACGCGATGTTCATCAGCGGACTGACCCCGAGCATGGGCGCACCTTCGGCGGGCGCGGTCTCGACCTATCTCGACGACTTTGGCGCGACGAGCATCCACTTATGGCAAGCCGCACTACCGGCTGCGATCAACGGTTGGCTCACCCACCGTTCAGACGCGCGCTACATCACGTGGACCCTACCGAACGGGACGAGCTCGGGCGCCGGGGTACTTGGGGGACACGCACCGGGCTCCGGTCGCATTGGCTACCAGATTGGCGACGAGCCGCGGAACATGGAGGAACTCGACGCCATCCTGGAAGGGGCTCGCGCGGTACGAGCCGCCGACCCCAACGCATTGATCATCGTGAACTTCGGAGTCGTGGAAGACGGTCGCGATCCGGGTACGGGCGGACTGCTCGATACGATGGTTCAGCACACGGTCGACAGCGAGCTGGTCGACGTTCTCTCGCACGACAACTACTCGTTTTCACGCGGTGGCTATGCCTGGCTCGAAGCCTTTCGAACCGCGGGTCTTCGGAGCGGACTACCCGTCTGGCGCTACCTGAGTAGTTACGTGCACGACGACCGTCATGCGACGGAGTCCGACACGCGTTGGCACGCCATGCTTGGCGTGACCTACGGCTACACCGGACACAGTTGGTTCATCTATCAAATCGCGCCGGAACACATGCTTCAGCCCGAGCTCTTTGCGGGTCCAGGATCGTTCGATGCGCCACGTCGCGAGACGTTCGGATGGGCAGCGCAGATCAACCGCGAACTGGAAGTGTATGGGCGCACGCTGACGCAACTCACGAGTACTGCGGTTGCGTACGTTGCCGATGTGGAGCTTGGTCGACCGGATGGAACGCGCGGGTTTAGCGCCGGCATGGGAGGCGACCCGCACCTGCGTTCGATCGAGGCGGTTTCGGGCTCGGTGATCCAGGACTCCCTCCTCGGGTTCTTCGTGGACGATCGTGGTGAGCGCTACCTCGTGGTGCAGAACCCCAACCACGACGGAGCATCGTTTCCGCCCGGAAGCGACGACACGGCGACCTTCCGGTTGAGCTTCGAGGGAATCACCGCTGTCGAACGCTTGGACGCACGCAGCGACCGCATCGTGACCGACACGCTCAGCGGCGGAGCGCTCAGTTTGACGCTCGAAGCAGGAGACGTCGCCATGTTGAAGTATCCGGGAGGCGCGTGGGCAGGGCGCTAGGCGTTCAACACAGGAATTCCGTGATCCGTTTGCTCGGTCAGGATCTCGAACGCTGCCCGCTTTGAGGTCAGCGTTCGTTGCTGGCCACCCGTCTGAACGTGCAGCTCACAACGAGCGACCTTCGAGTTCAGACACGTCTTCCGACCTCCCGGGGGATTGTCGTAGGGCAGTCCCACAAAGTCGCTCTTCGGTGCGTGAATCGTGCCTCGCACACTCTCGCCACCCTTCGACGCCGCGAACGTCCAGCGCAGGTCGCCGCTCGCAGGCACCGTGTACTCACCGTCGTTGCGGGCTGCTTGCAGAAGCGCACTGAGCCGAATCTCGCGCCCGTCCAGCCGCAACACGAGCGGCGTCATCCACGGAGTCTTGAACGGACCCAGATGAATGCGCGCCGTTGAGAGCTCGAGGAACGCATCGGGCGCCTCTTCAAACCCCGCAACCTGGCCCCACGCGTACTCGTCGGTGTGCTTGCTGCCCCAGTTGTGGTTCTGGGAGCCCATCCAGCCGTCGATGTTGATGCGCACGCCGTTGATCTCGACGTGCCCCTCGTACTTGGCCATCGGTGAACCGACGAGCGCTTTCGCTTTGGGCAGGGGTGCGGAGTAGAGCTTCTCTGCGAACAAGAGCAGTGGTGCCGAGTTGCTCTGATACTTCAGGTCCCACGCGATCATGTTGTTGTCGTGCACGCAGCGACCCACAAGCCCGCCCCCGTCGAGGGTTGCGCTTGCGACCTTCACGTTGAGCCCACGCGACGCAAAGCTGCAGTCCGCGATCGGATGCACCTCTTTGACCGCCACGATCGTGTCGTTGTCGAAGTAGATCGCCCACAGCTCGCCGACCGAATCTCCGGGGCGACCCTTTGGGGAAAAGATCGTGTAGCGAATCCAAAACGCGCGCTTCTCGGTAGGATGGTTCGCGCGTTGGAACCAACTCTCGTAGTGACCAACGCCGGACGTGGGATCGAAGCGTGCGCCGTTGACGTCCATCAGCCGGCGACCCTTGCCATACCGCGCTCCAACACCTCGAAGATGGCGGGCCACTGGTCGACCGTCATCGCGGGCATCGGTGGAAGCAAACGCAGGTGGAAGGGTCCGTGTCCGCACCAGAAGGTGACTGCGCCTTCGTCGAAGATCGCTTTCGCGGCGGCGGAGACTTTCGGTTTCTCTCCACCAAAGGGAGTCAGGCGCATCATGCCGCCGACCCCATCAAAGAGATTCGGTGCGTATTCGACCTTCGGGAACCATTCGGGGTGTCTTCCGATCAACGCTTGGGCTTGTTCGCGGAACGCCTTTTGGTGTTGTGCGAACTCGCCTTCCGCGCCGTAGTAGTTGCCACCTTCGAGTAACTCGAGAAGTCGCAGACCCGCAGCAAAGTCCACGGTGCCCCCGGTGAACGTGCCGCTGAGCAATCCGGGTTTGGGCTGCATTTCATCGGTCCACATCGCGGCACAAGCCAAGGTCATCTTGCCTACGCAGAACACGTCCACGTACTCACCCACGCCAAAGTGTTCGAACGCAAACATCTCCGTGGTGCGTCCAAACGCTTGAATCTCGTCGTCCCACACCGGGATGCCGTGCGACTTGCAGGCCTTCATCATCTCGACCAGCCAGTCGCGATCCGGAATGTTGAACCCGCCTTCGCCCTGAATCAGTTCCATCACGAAGCACGCGTGTTGGTTGGGGTAGCGCTTCACGTACTGCGCGAGCTGCCACAGCGACCAGTCGATATACTTGGTTTTCCCGCCGAGCTTCTCCGCGCCGGCCGGATTCCAAAAGGGCATGTAGTCGACCGGAACCGTGACCGGAATACCGACCCGCGCTGCAGCGCTATCGCCAATGGAAGTCATGGTCAGACTACGACCCATAAAGCAGTGTTTGAACGCGAGAACACGCGTTCCGGGCGCGCGCTTTTGCATGCACACCTTGAGCGCGAGTTCGTTGGCCATCGCGCCTGAGGTGGTCAGAAACGCTTTGCTGAGCTTGGAGTTGCGCCCAGCCAGACCCACGAGCTTCTTGGAAAACTCGTAGGGAATCGTTCCGGATTGAAGGTTGCCGTGCTTGGTTGTGTCCTCGAGCGCACCTTGCAACTGGGCTTTGAGGATCTCGGGGTGGCTGTGCCCGAAAAAGTGTACGCCAATGCCTGCAACCAAGTCCCATTTGACCGAACCGTCCGCCAGTTCGACGAGCGCGCCGCGCCCCGCGCCACTTCCGAGGAAGGGATAGAGCAGCGGCCAACCGCGTGAGTCGCCGGCGTTTTTGATCAGCTCGTCGTAGGCTGCTTTCTTATCCGGATCCGGACCGCGAACGTCAGTGATCGCCGCTGTCTTGGACTCGATGTCCGCGACGATTGCGTCGATGGATTGAGCGACAGTACTGCTCCCGCGAATGGCTTCGCCGATGGTCATGCGCGGGAGCGTAACCGCTTTCTTTCGGTTTCGGTCTCAGTTTCCGTGGTCAGTTTCGGTGGTCGGTGAGTGTCCGCGACACTGTCGGTTTGATGTGCATTCCGCTTCGCGGATCTGGAAGTTTGGAAGTTCAGGAGTACGGAAGCTCGACGCAACGCCTGGCCCAAGATGGCCTGTCAATCCTGAGAATCAGATCGAATTGCGCAGTGGTTTCGCGAGCGGCGGACCGCCCGCGAAACCGATGCCAAATCAGTGAGAGAGTTTGTAGAGCATCGCTTGGATGTGGTCCGACCTGTCGACGAGCTCGTCCGACTGAGGGACGAAACCAAGTGACATCGCTAGCTCGAGACACGCGTGCACCTCACGCGCACTGCCGAGTGCAATCGAGAAGTGATGCGTTCGACGCTTGCCTTTGAGCGACCGTGCCTCTGCTGCGTTGAGCACGACGCTCCGGACCGCGCGATGCATCTGCTGATGCAGCTCACGATCTCGTCCCTCCAGCTTCGGCATCACCTCCTTGTGAAGAATGCACACCAGCTCAATGGATTTTCGGTACACGATCATGAAGACCTCCTCGCGTGAAGCGCGCTTGCGACAGTGCAGCGAGTCCGCCTCACGCCGCCTACCGCCCGGAAGCGACTGAGCAGTCAACCCCGAGGAGCAAAGCGACGAGTCGCGAAGCGATGCCGAAGGCGGGGTTTACTGCGATGGAGCTTTCGGGCACTCACGGCGAGAGCAGGCGGCGAGCAACCCCGCCAACACTTAGAGGCGGGCACGTCGGCCCCGGTATCCGCCCCGGTATCGGCATTCGGCGCCATCGGCTTCGTCGGCGTCGCCATCGGCTTGCGTCGCCATCGGCTTCGGCGTCGCCATCGGCTTCGGGCGTCGCCATCGGCATCGGCATCGGTTCAGGATGGAAAAGGCGCGCAGCGTTCCGGGACAAAAATGAATCCCGGCATCTAAGTCCGCGAAGCCGCTCTCAGCGGCAGCGTTGCGTTCTCAGCAGCCCACCCACCAATCGACAGGTCGGCGGGGATCCGTCGCTCCCCGGCATAAACCGACAGACGGCTGCATTGGGCGCGTAGCGTCCGCCCATTCCGCAACCTGGAGCTTCGTCGATCCAACCGGGTCGGAACCTGCACCCCAGAGAACCCCCGGTCGTATCCCGCTCACAAATCGCGGTCTGCTCGTCGGTCTCGGTCTCTTCCGCAGTGTCGCAGTTGTAGTCGAAGTCCGACTCCGGTGGCTCACCAAGAATCGCACTCGAGAAGAACATCGTCTGCGCAGGATTCACGTTTGCGTTGCGATCCACACAATCCGTACTGGCTCGGTCCGCGGGTTCCCGCGTCGTCCAGCCACCACCCGACATCGAAATCAAACACATCGAGTCTGCCGCCGAAGGCATCTCACACGACTCGACGCTTCGCGCGTCCGCCGCGGCATAGGTGTCCGCGTCACAATCGACGTACCAAAGCACCGCTCCATCCTCGTCGGTCATGCCATCGCAATCGTTGTCCTTGCCATCACACGCATCCACAGCGCCTTCGAACACTGTCGGGTCCGTGTCGTCGCAATCGGTTCCGCACTCCCCGAGGTCGGTCGACGCTTGTCCGTCCCCATCGCCATCGATGAGTTCCGACATGCATCCGTCCGGTGCCACGCACGACTCTGCCGTACACGCATCCTCGTCCGCACAGACGGGCGGGTCGCCGATTTCGCACATCCCGCCACCGCTGCACGTCTCGTCTCCGTTACATGGGTCACCATCGTCGCAATCGGCGTCGTCACCACACAGCTCTTGGATGCACCGCTGGCTCATGCAGGTTCCTGAGTCGTCATTGCACGCGGCTCCCTCATCGAGTGGCGTTCCTGCAACACATGCACGGTCTGAGCACGTTTCCACACCGTTGCATTCTTCTCCGTCGTCGCAGTCTTCGTCGCCTTCACACGAGAAGGAGCAATCGTTGTCACACCCGTCGCCTTCGACATCGTTTGCGTCGTCGCAGTCTTCGTCGGCGTCTTCGTCGGTGACTCCATCTCCACAACGACTGGGGCTACACACCAGGCCGATGCAGTAGTCGTTCGTGTCGGGATCGCCATCCGCGTCACACTCGGCGCCTTCGTCGGGGACGATCCCGTTCATGCACACGCCGTCACAGGTCTCCGTGCCGTTGCAGGGATTGCCGTCGTCACACTCCGCGTCGTCGACGCACCCGCCCGTGTCGGGGAAGAAATCCGAGTCGAAACACTCGACGTCAATACAGGGGTCGATCGCGTCCCGGCTCGCATCGCCGCCGTCGCCTCCATCGACACCGCCGTCTTCGCCGCCATCGTCGTCGCCACACGCCATCGCCATACCGAGCCCGCAGCTCAGCGCCAAAGCCAATCCAAGCCTCATCCCAATTCCCTCCCCAAAAACAGTGTCGACGTGATTCCACAGCCACGCAAATGTTCGGCTGCGGTACTCTAGGCGCGTGCAGTTCGACGAGCTGAGCCCCGACGAGCAACTCGCCTTTGCCGGACTGATCCGGCTGATGATTCGGATGGACGGCGAGCTTTCACCTGGTGAAGTCACCGCGGTTTCCGCGTTGGCGAAGGACATTGGCGCTCCCAATTTGTGGATGCTGATGACCGATACGCGGGCGTTGGAGTCGAACGAAGTTTCGCGTCGCGTCAAAGAGATCGACAGCCGGCCCATCCGCGAATGGATGTACGGCGTGTTGGTGGGTCTCGCCGCAGTCGACGGGATCGATCCCTCCGAAACCACCTTGCTGGATTGGCTGCGCGAGGTCTGGGATCTTGGTGGGTAAACCCGACTACGACGCGTTGGCGCGTCGGCGGCGGGTGTTGGTTCGAGGCGCGGCGGGAACAGGAAAGACGTACCTGATGCGTCAGGTCTGCCGTCGATGGTCCGAGGACCAGGGCCGGAGCGTGCTCTTGCTGACCGCAACCGACCCGCTTTCGCGATGGTGGGAGCGCAAGGCTCCACGCGGTGTTCGCGTTGCGAGTGTTCCCCGATTGTGCCGCGAGCTGCTCAAGATTGAAGAGCCCAAGCGCAAACGAGGCGATTGGGGACGGTACAACGACTGGGACGAAGAGTACTGGGATGCCTTGCCGCGCAGGGCTGCCGAAGCAATGAGCCTTTCCGGCGAAGGGTGGGAAGCCGTGATCGTCGACGGTGCAACCGACATGAGCGACGCCGCGTGGAAGTTGGTCGACGCGTGTGCGCCCAAGATGTTGTGGGCGTGCCAAGATCCGCATCGCACGTTTTGGCCGGATCGGCAGGTGCCCGACGATCTATTCGATGAGGTGCTGGAACTAAGCGAACAACATCGTCCGCAGTCGATCCACGACACGGCGCTGCGCTACCTCTCCGACGATCCTGGTGAAGACGAACTGCCGCCGGAGATTACGATCGAAACCGAACGCGCAGTCGACGATGTGGTCGCGAAGCTACTGGATGAGGGAACAAAGCCTTGGCGGATTGCTGTGCTCTCACTCCGGGGACGCGGGGAGCGTCGGGGCGCCGTTCGTGAGCGTCCGGTGCGCGGTGCGGTCGGTGGTTCGTCGCGACGCTTTGAAGAGGCGCTCGTCGTGGAGACGTTCCTTCGTTTTGCCGGTTTGGAACGACGAATCGTGGTGTTGACCGATCTCGACTTGGTCGAAGACCGCTACGACCAACGCATGTACGTGGCTCTGACGCGTGCAACCGAGCGCGTGGTTGTGTGTGCTCCACGTCACGTGTTGGAACACGACGAAGTCCTTTATGGGGCGATTGAATAGGCCTCCAAGCCGTCCAGACACCCGATCCAACCGGCTTCGTGACCGTCCCGCGTCGGCTCATCCTCGATTCGGTCGTGCTGCACGATGACTTCCGTCTCACTGCCTTTGTCCTCGAACCGCACGTGGACGCGTGAAGGCTCACCGCCCGTGCTCCAGCTGTACACCAACTCCCGCGGTACCTCGACGCGTTCAAATGTACCTTCGATCCACACGGTCGTGCCGTCGGGAAGTTGATTCGCGAGACGGATCGAACCACCCACTCGTAGGTCGACAACCGCTTCCGTGCACTGCACGCCCGGCGGACCCCACCAATGTTTGAGGTGTTCCGGTTGGGTCCACGCAGCGAACACGCGTTCGATGGGTGCGCGAATCGTTCGTCGAACCAAAAGCGAGATCATTCGTCCTCCACGTACGCAGCCAACGAGTCCAGTGTGCCTTCCCAAAACACGCGGTACCGCTCCACCCACTCTGCGGCGGTCTGTAAGGGTGCCGCGCTGATGGCACACTCGTGAACACGTCCGTCGATCGTGCGTTGAATCAATCCCGCGCGTTCCAACACACGTACGTGCTTCGACACCGCCGGCAGAGACATGTCGAAGGGCTCCGCGAGTTCGGTGATCTTGGCGGGACCACTCGCGAGACGACGCAGGATCTGACGACGCGTTCGATCGCCCAGTGCCCGAAACACATGGTCGAGTTGGTCCTCGCGTACAGCGCTTGACTTCATGGCAGAGTTATTTATTAAACCATCTGGTTTATTAACGCAAATGCTTTCGAATACAGGGAGAAAGCCATGATTCACCAAGAGATTTCCTTCGCCGCATCCGCAGACCAGCTCTACTCCGCGTTCACCGACGCATCGGTTCATGCCGCGTTTACCGAGAGCAAATCGGAGATCGACAACAGCGAAGGCGGAGCGTTTTCACTGCACGACGGACAGATTGTCGGACGTCACGTCGAACTCGTTCCTGGCAAGCGAATCGTTCAGGCGTGGCGTGTCTCTGCGTGGCCCGAAGGACTGTTCACGATGGTTCGCATCGAGCTTGAGAAGACGGCGAAAGGAACCAAGCTCACCTTGGATCACGCAGGTGTACCGGACGACTTTGCAGAGCACATCGCCGGTGGATGGCACGCGCGGTACTGGGAGCCGCTCCAGAAGCACTTCGCCTAGCGAAGCGCCGCGGCGAGTTTCGGCAAGAGCGTACCGGCCTTCTCTTCGACGCGTACACACGCATGTGAATCGCCACGAGTTTCACCCAAGTTCACGATGGCGACGGGCTGCTCTTTCTTGCTGGCGTGGCGCACAAAACGGTACCCGCTAAACACGGCGAGCGACGATCCCACCACCAACAGAATCTCCGCGTCGTCCACCATCGTCATCGCTTGTTCGACGCGGGGTTTGGGTACCGACTCACCAAAGAATACGACCCAGGGTTTGAGGGGACCGCCGCACTTCGCGCACTCCACGACTTCGAAACTCTCGGTGTCGTCGACTTCGGCATCCGCGTCGGGCGCCATCTCTGCGTGACGTCCGACCCAGCCCGGGTTCTTCGCCGCGAGCCGTGCCTGAAGCGTGGCTCGCGAACTCACGTCGCCGCAGTCCAAACACACCACCTCGTGCATGGAGCCGTGAAGCTCCACAATCGAACGACTGCCAGCCGCATGGTGAAGCCGATCCACGTTTTGCGTGATCAGCCCGGTCAGGATTCCATCCTGTTCCATGGATGCGATCGCGTAGTGCGCGGGGTTCGGTTCTTTGTTGGCGAACTTCTCCCAACCGACCATCGCGCGAGCCCAGTAGCGGCGTCGCATGCTCTCGTTCTTCATGAACTGTTGAAAGCGAATCGGGTTGCGTGCACGCCGACGCGTTTCGGGTCCGCGATAGTCGGGAATGCCGCTTTCAGTGGAGACCCCGGCGCCCGTCAATACCGCGAGACGACGACCGCGACACAGTTCGACCAGAGCCTCGAACGACATGCCCTACAAGTAGAGCCGAGGTCCTTCCACGGCAAGGATCCTGGTAGCATCCGCAGCAATGCTCACTCTCGATGAGGCGTACAGCTGTGAAGACGATGTTGCGCTCGCTCGGATGCATGCGCTCGCGGACTATTGGTTAGCGAAGTACAAGATCCGGACGACTTGGAACGGCACCAAAGCGCGGATCGAGGGGAAGGTCCTCAAGGTGAAGTTCGAGGGCGATATCGCGGTCGAGTCCGGTAGCGTGAGCGCTCAAGTCAAAGCCGGCTTTCTGGCAGAGAAGCTTGGCGGGAAGAAGTACGTACAACGCAAAGTGCGTGAGTATCTCGATTTGTCGGTGTCTCTTGAGGAGCTCCAAGCCCGCGCCCGATGACCTACCGCGACGCGATGGCGGCGCTGCAGCAAAAGGTTCAGGCGCTGCAAGAAGAGTTGGACACACTGCGGCGCGACGCGTCGAGTGACACGCGTGCGGCGCTCGAACGGGCGTTTGCGCTCGAAGTCGCCGTGCAAGACGCCAAAGCCGCGGCGCAGATCGCCCACCTTGAACGCGAGCGTGAGGTTGCCACAGCGCGTCAAGATGCCGAGTTAGTCAAAGCGCATGCCGCGGAGCGAATCGCGACTCTCGAGCGCCAACTCGTCGCGGAGCGCGAGCTGAGCGAAGCAAAAATCGGAGCGTTGGAACAACGCATCGCCCAGCTCACGCAGGAAGAAGAGTGATGGACGCCATCGCTCGGCGCTGGAACGTGGAAGAGTTGTTGCGACGACGTCGTGCGGATGACGTGCGCCGCTTTGTGGCGTCGCAGCGGTCCGGACGGATCGATGCCAACCCCCACCAGCTCGACGCGGTCATCTTTGCGTTGGCTCGAATCCCCGAGGGTGGATGCATCTTGGCCGACGAGGTGGGTCTCGGAAAGACGATCGAAGCTGGGCTGGTGATCGCGCAACTGCTGTCGGAAGGCGCGAAGCGGATCCTCTTGGTGACGCCCAAGCCGCTGTTGGGACAGTGGCGCGAAGAGCTGCACAACCTCTTCGACATGCCGGTGCTTGAAGGTGGTGTTCGTGGTGACGGGTTTGCAGGCGACGGGGTGTTCATCGTCGGGCGTGAAGCGGCAGGGGGTGACGATGTCGCCGCGGCGCTTGCAGCCGAGCCCTTCGACCTGGTCGTGATCGACGAAGCGCACGAAGTGTTCGCGGGGCTTCATCGTCGTTATGACGGTGAAGGGGTGTATCGACCCGAGTCGAAACACGCCAAGATTGCGGGTGCAGTCAAAGAAGCAATTGGCGACGCGCCGGTGTTGCTGCTGACCGCAACGCCGATTCAAAACTCGTTGAGCGAGTTGTGGGGCTTGGTGCAGTACGTGGATCCCGAAGGCACGCTGCTCGGTGACCTGACCACGTTCAACCAGCTCTTTACCGATGGTGAGCGCCAGCTTGCAGTGGGGACCGAAGAGGAACTCCGCGAGCGCATGGAGCAGGTCCTGCATCGAACGCTGCGACGCCACGCGCAGGAGTTCATGCGGCGTCCCTTTGTGGGCCGGTCGGCGCGAACCTTCGAATACCGCATGTCGTCTCAGGAGCGCGCCCTGTATGACGACGTGACCCGCTACCTCATGAGTCCGGGGGTGGCCGCGTTTCGGGGTTCGCATCGCACGTTGTTGCTCTTGGGCTTTCACCGGCGAATGGCGTCGAGCAAAGCCGCGTTGGCAGCGTCTCTTCGCAACGTCGAAACCCGACTCGAACGGATGATTCGTGCCGCGGAAGCCGGTCGAGACGAGCCTGGCGACGAAACTGCGCACAAGTTCGCCGAAGACTTTGACGACGTTGACGAACTCGAGTGGGAAGAACGCGACGAGGGAAGTCCCGACACCGCCAAGTTGCGCAAAGAGCTGGCGCTTGTGGTCTCACTGCGAGAGCGGGCGGAGGGACTGAGTGAAGACGGCAAGGCGCGAGCGTTGGTAGACGCGGTTCGCGCGCGTCTCGACCAGGATGACGCGAGCAAGGTTGTCGTATTCACGGAGTCACTCACCACCCAGCAGTACATCCACGACACGCTCATCGATGCGGGCGTTGTGTTGCCGCACGAAGTCACGCTCTTCCGTGGAACCAACGATTCCGCGCGCGCACTCGAAGCGTTGAGGCGATGGGAAAAGGATGTTGGCTCCCGCATGCAGGATCGCGAACGCCCCAGTCGTCAGGTCGCGATTCGGCTTGGTCTGGTGCACGAGTTTCGGACCTCGTCACGGGTGTTTGTGTCAACCGAAGCAGGCGCGAAAGGTCTCAACCTTCAGTTCGCCGACACGCTGATCAACTACGACTTGCCCTGGAACCCGCAGCGCATCGAACAGCGGATTGGACGTTGTCACCGCTACGGACAGACCCGAGATGTCACGGTCATCAACTTTCTAGCGAAGGACAACGCTGCGCAGCGACTGACGTACGAGATCCTTAGCAAGAAGCTCGTGCTCTTTGGAGCGGTGCTGGGCGCTTCGGATGTTGTCCTTCACGAGGCCCAAGGCACGGCGGTGTTGCCTGCGCTTGGTGCACACTTCGAAAAAGAGATCAGCGAGATCTATCGGCAGGCACGATCGATGGACGAGATCGAGGAGCGCCTTCGTGCGCTCCGCGATTCGACCGATGAGCACCGACAGCGTTTTGAAGACGAGCATGCTCGAACGACTCGTTTGATCGAGCATCGTCTGGACGCGAGCGTACAGAAGACGCTTCGAACGTTGCAGCAGGTGCTGCCCGATGCGCTACGGGAACTCGATCAAGACATCGAGCGCGTCGTGCAGGCGTACCTCGATGCGATCGATGCCCCGTACGAACGTCACGAGCTGGAAGGCTACGTTCGCTTCGATCTTGGCTCGTCGAGTGCACTCCCGCTCTCGTGTCAGCGCACCTCGTTCACGATCGGGAATCCGCGTCCCGATGCAGAGCCTGTCCATCTGGGGCACGCGCTGATCCAAGCTGCGCTCGCGGAAGCACGCGAGTCGAGCGGAAGCGTTACGGGACTCCAGGTATCCGGCGCCGGTGAAGGACGGTTCGTGTTGGTGAAGATTCGTCACCATGGTTTGGATACCGAGGAGCGCGTGCACGCGTTGGCGTTTGAACGCGACGGGGAAGAACTTGTGAAGACCGATGCGGATGCGTTTCGCGCCCGAATCGAACGCAGTGCATCGCTGCCGAGTCCGGCTGCTGACGCCGCCATCACCGATGCGGTGGAGGCTTTGCTCTTCGAGGAGCAACATCGTGTGGGGGCAGACCAGAGTGCAGCTTTCGAACGCCGCATGCGCCGACTCGAGCGGTTCATGGAAGACCGAATTCTCGTCTTGCGACGGGACCGCAGTGCGGTCGCTCGACGGGCGATTGCGGCGGAACACGAACGCGACCGAGCGATTGGTGCCCAAGCGCGCAGCAAAGCGCAAGCCAAGCTCAAGCGCGCGTCTGAACGATTGGAGCACCTCGATGAACGTTTGGCGCAACTGACGGCGCGTCAGGACGAAACCTATCAACGACACCGCGGACATCTGCTGGATCGCTGCTTCGCGCCGCCAAGCGTGGAGGTGCTGGTGGATGTCCCGTGGATTGGCAGTGATGGCCCCACCGATCCCTGAAGATGAAGTCACACCGATCCCGGAAGATGAAGACGTGGCGTTGAAGATTCTGCACACAGCGGACTGGCACTTGGGGCGGCGTTTCCCGAGTTTCGAGGAAGCGGACCGCACACGTTTGTCGCGAGCACGACTCGAGGTGGTGGAGCGGATCTTTGCGCTGGCTGAACAGCGTCAAGTGGACGCGATTCTCTGTGCAGGAGATCTCTTCGACGACGTCATGCCGGACCGAGATTGGTTTCAGGGATTGGCCAACGTGATCCGGAAGCGCGGCAACCCGGAGCGTCCAGTGGTCTTGCTTCCGGGCAATCACGATCCCTTGGTGGGCGGAAGTGTCTGGAGTCCAGAGCACGAACTGCGAAGGCTTCTGCCCGACTTTGTGCACGTGGTGGACCGCGACGACTTCGAGTTGCCTCTCGGTGATGACGCCGTGGTTCTCGCGCGGCCGTGCCGATCCAAAGCAGGGCAGGGCGACAACGCGCTCGCACTTGCGGCGCGTGAGCCTGGCGATACCCGGATTCGAATCGGACTGGTTCACGGATCGACCTTCGACATTCCGGGGTGGCAACAGAACTTCCCGATCGCTCAAGATGCCGCGGTCCGACGCGGTTTCGACTACTTGGCGATCGGCGACACGCACGCGTTTCGCATCGTTCCACCCGATGCTGAGGTTCCGACTGTGTATCCCTCCGCCCCGGAAGCCACAAACTTTGGCGAGCTCGATACGGGATACGTCGCGCTGGTGTTGTTCTCGCGTTCGCGTCGTGCGTTGGTCCAGCGTGAACGCGTCAGCATGTGGACGTGGGAACACGTCCGTGTCGAATCGCTCGACGCGCTACGCGCTCTGGCCAAACGCGATCTCTCGCACGTTGTGCTTCGGGTTGAGTTGGATCTCGTGGTCGATCCCGAGGGGCTCGATGAAGTGGAAGAAACGCTGGTCGAGCTTCGCGGAAACGACGTCAAGCATGGGCGCGCGGGTGCGCTTCAGATCGAACGGGAGGGTCTGCAGCTGACCACGGATGGCATCGACGCCTACTTCGATGGGCTTCCGGAAGTTCTGCAACGAACGGCACGACGGCTCCAAGAAATCGAAGCTGTGGGCGAACGTGCGGCCGAAGCGCGGCGTGCTCTGTACCACCTGTATCGACTCAGCCGCGGGGCCTCGGAAACGTGAAGATCCGCAGCATCGAGGTCTGGGACTTTGGCCGCGTCGAGCACGCGAGCTTGAGCTTGGGGAAGGGACTCAACGTCTTCTTCGGGCCGAATGATCTCGGCAAGACCACGATCGTTCGCGCGCTTCGTGCGGCGTTGCTTCTCCCACACACCTCCACGTTTTCGCGTCAGTACATTCCGTGGGACCGAGACGCACGACCACGTGTGGTGGTGACCTTTCGCGGTGACGACGATCGCATCTGGCGCGTCGACAAGACGTTTGGTCGTGGGCGTGCGGGTGCGTCACGGCTCGAAGTGTCGACCGACGGCAACACGTTTAGTGTTGAGGCGAAGGGCCGACAGGTCGACGGCGAACTTCGCACCCGGTTGGGCTGGGGCATCGCGGGTCCAGGTGGCAAGAGTGCGCCGCGTGGTCTTCCCGATAGTTTTCTCGCCACAGCGTTGCTCGGCGATCAGGAGGCGGCATTGCGTATCTTGCAACGCAGCTTCGAGACCGATTCCGACACGGGTGGTCGCGAGCGCCTGACCAGCGCGCTTCAAGCGTTTGCCCAAGACCCGGCGTTCAAAGCGATCTTGGAGGCTGCAACGGATCGGATGCAGGAAGCGTTCAGTCCGACCGGCAAGCCGAGGAAAGCGCGCGGAGCACCTTTTGTGATCGCTCGCGACCGCGTCGTCGAAGCACGACGTCTGCGTGACAACGCCGAAGACGAACTCGGTACAGCGCGCCGCGTCCAAGACGAAGGCCACGATTTGCTTCGCGCACTCAATGATGCGTCCGAAGGACTGGCCGAGTGGACCGAGCGGGTGGGTGTGCTCCGGGTCCAAGCCGCCGAGGCCGAGAAGGTGGCGCAGATTCGCGCGCGGCATGCGCGAGCCAAGACTGCACTCGACGCCATCGACGCGGAGATTGCCGAGCTCGCGAACGCAGATTCGACACTCAAGGTGTTGACCGGCGAGATGACAGAGGCGGATGACGCGCTGAAGAAGGCTCAATCCGCGCACGCGGATGCACGGACTGCCGAGAAAGCCGCCGAAGCGGCGCTTCGTGAAACGCGTGCATCGGATCGAGAGCAGCAACGTGCGCTACACAAAGCGGAACTCGAGCGCGCTCGTGACACGGCGAAAGCAGCACTCGAGTCTGCGGAGTCGGATGCTGCGGCGCGCGAGCGACACGCTGCAGCCACGAAGAAGCACGCCGAGACGCAGAGCGCGTTGTCGAAGACTCAGGACGAGGAGCGGGCGGCGGAGACGACGCTGACCCGGGCAAAGGCTGACGTCGAGCAGCTCGAACGCGCACGTGACACCTTGGATGCGCGCCGACTGCGAACGCAAATCGCCGACAAAGAGAAGTCGCTTGCCGACGCGGAATCGTTGCGAGCACGCATTACTCAGACCCGTCGCGACGCTACCCTGCGGGAGAAAGAAGTAGCCGACGCACCTTCGCTCGAACTCGTGGCGGACCTGCGCAAGCTCCAACGCGATCTCGAACTTGCCGAAGCGCGATGTGCGGTGGGCGTGTCGTTGGCTATCCACCGAACGGGATGGGTAAAGCTGCGTGCGCACGTCGACGGCAAGCCCGCTGAGACGCAGGGCGAACACGTCGAACTGGATGCCGAGAGCCGGATCGCGCTGGAAGTCGAGGGCGATGAAGGGAAGCTCGTTGAGTTGGTCGCGTCGGCCGGAGCCTCGGACGCACGCGCTGCGGCCGATGCACTACGTGATCGCTGGGACAACGATGCCGTGCCGCGTCTCGAGGGCGGAACGCTCGATGCGTTGGACAAGCGCGCACAGGACGCGGAAGACGTTCGTCGCTCGGTTGCTGAACGTCGTGCGGAGGCGGACCGCCTCGAGGCACAGGTTGCCGTACTTCGCGACGGGGCTTCGGACATCGAGGTTCTTCGCAGTCGGCTCGTCGCGTTGGAAGCTCGGCTCGGAGACAACCGTGACGATCCCGAGTTTCGTGACGAGGAGGCGATCGCGGACGCACGTGAAGCCGCGAACAAAGCTCTCGATGGTGCAACGAGTGCACTCGACGTGGCCCGCAAAGCTCGCGCAGATCAAGAGTCCGAAGTCGCGGCCGCACAGCGTGAATTGGATCTTGCCGCGCTTCCGGAGGGAGCACCTATTGACGTGGCTGCTGCGCGCACGACGCTGGAACAAGCCCAAGCCGCATTGCAGACGTTGGTCGAATCCGGTGCGGTCGAAGTCCAGGCGGCGGAGAAAGAACTCACTGCGGCGCAGGCGGCATCGAAGAGCGCCACCGAGCTGCTGGGGTCGGCCCAGACGGCGCGTGAAGCCGTGGCCCAAAAGAAGAGTGTGGCCGAGGGGCGTCGGGCTGTGTTGGCGGAGCGCGTCGCGCAACTGGATCGCGATGCGGCGCATGCCGAACTCGCGGCCGTGGAACCTGAGCTGGAGGGGTTGCCCGAAGTCGATTTGGAAGAGGGGGCGTTGGAGCGTGCCGAGCGGTCGCTCAAGGAGGCCAAGGATCGACACGCGGCGGCTCGCAGTGCGCTCGCGAAGCACGAAGGTCGGTTGGAGCTGGTCGGCGGCGCAGTCGCACAGGAGCGCTTTGATGCCACGGAAGAGGCGTTGACGCGCGCACGACTTCGCGAGCAAGAGGTCGAAACCGAGTACGGAGCATGGCGGCTTCTTGTGGAGACCATGCGCGAAGCCGAAAACGCGGAAGGCAAGCACTTGGGTGAAGCACTTGCGGGTCCGGTCAGTCAACGCTTCACGGACTTGCTCGAAGACGTAGGTGGCGATGCCGAGCGCTACGGAACGTTGGCGTTCGGCGCCATGTTGGGCACCGAAGGTTTAGAAGCGGATGGTTCGATCCAGTCGGTGGGCGATCTCAGTGTGGGAACGCGCGAGCAAATCGCGACCTTGTTGCGGCTGACGATCGCGCAGCAGCTGCATGCACCGCTGGTCCTCGACGACCATCTGACCCACACCGATCCGCTGCGTGCGCGATGGTTTCGCGACACGCTGCGGAATGCGGCGCAGGACACCCAGATGTTGGTGATCACGTGTCACCCGCGTGCGTATCTCGATCCGGAAGAGCTACCGCACGAAGTTCCTTTTCAGGATGACGAAGAGGGGTTGCTACGCGCGATCGATGCGACGTTGGTGATTCGCTAGGTGCTTGGGCCAGTATTTTTTACCGGAAGTGGGGAAGGCGGGAAGACGGGAAGAGTTTTCTTTCTTCTCCAAGTAACTCCCTCCCCGTGAACGCTCGTTCGCTCCTGGCTCCGGGCTTGTTTGTTCCTCGGTCAGCGTTGCCGGTCGCACATCGCAGTCGCCATCGCAGTCGCAGTCGCGGTCACGATCGCCATCGCAGTCGCGATCACGATCGCGATCATGATCGCCATCGCAGTCGCGGTCACGATCGCAGTCGCGGTCATGATCGCAGTCGCGGTCACGATCGCAGTCGCGATCACGATCGCCATCGCAGTCGCGATCACGATCGCCATCGCAGTCGCGATCACGATCGCCATCGCAGTCGCGATCACGATCGCGAGTTCGACAGAGAGGGGTGGTTCAACCACCCCTCGGAATAGAGCTAGGCCGCAGGGTTCGCGATTGCTGGGCTCGCTGACGTGGCCTGCTGCGCGGGCTCAAGCGCGTGTTCGATCACTTCGTCCATCGCTTGCACCAGCACGATGTCGAGTTCTTCTCGCACGGACTGGGGGATGTCCTCCAGGTCCGGCGCGTTCTTGATCGGCAACAACACCCGCGTGAACCCAGCTCGATGCGCCGCGAGAACCTTCGACTTGATGCCGCCCACGGGAAGCACCCGTCCTCGCAACGTCGCCTCACCGGTCATCGCGGTATCCGGTCGGACTCGCCGACCCGTCAGCAGCGAAGCAAACGCGGTGAACATGGTCACACCTGCGGAGGGCCCATCCTTGGGCGTTCCACCCGCGGGCACGTGTACATGCAGGTCGCGTCGATCCAAAAAGTTCGGATCGATCTGCAGCGTCTCGGCATGTGTCCGCACGTACGCTAGTGCAGCGCGCGCAGACTCGTTCATCACGTCGCCGAGTTGACCGGTGATCTCCACCTTGCCTTTGCCCGGCATCGAGGTGGTTTCGATGTACAGCACATCTCCACCCACCGGCGTCCACGCCAGCCCTGCAGCGACACCCGCCGGGCGTTCTCGCTCCACAGCGTCGGTTCGGAACCTCGGCTTGCCAAGAACTCGTCGCATCCGATCTAGGTCGATCGCGATTTCGTTCAGTTCGCCGCCGCGCGCAACATCGAGCGCGACATCACGCAGCAGCTTTGCGACCTGCCGACCGAGCTGCCGCACTCCAGCTTCGCGGGTGTAGTCGCTCACGATGCGTTCGAGCACACCTTCGCCAAAGTGAATCGCGTCCTCGTGCTCGGCGAGTCCGTGTCGCTCGATCTCTTTCGGGATCAGATGGCGTTGCGCGATCGCAGCTTTTTCAGAGTGCGTGTAGCCACTGACTTCGATGACCTCGAGTCGGTCGCGCAGCGGTGTCGACAACGTCCCGAGCTGGTTTGCGGTTGCGATGAAGAGCACCTCGGAGAGATCGAAGGGAACGTCGACGTAGTGGTCGACAAACTTGTCGTTCTGTTCCGGGTCGAGGAGCTCGAGTAGCGCGGCTTCGGGATCGCCGGCCCAGTTTCGTCCACCGACCTTGTCGATCTCGTCCAGCACAACCACCGGGTTCTTCACATCGGCTTTGCGCATGGCATTCATGATTCGCCCTGGCATCGCCCCGATGTAGGTGCGTCGGTGCCCTCGAATCTCCGATTCGTCACGAACGCCACCGAGCGAGACCCGCACGAGCGGTCGTCCCGTCGCGTCTGCGATCGATTGCGCCAACGACGTCTTGCCCACGCCCGGAGGACCCACCAAACACAGCAGCGTTCCGCGTGCTTGTGGAGCGAGTTTGAGCACGGCCATGTGCTCGAGAATCCGGCGCTTCACTTCGTCCAAGCCGTAGTGGTCGCCGTCGAGCTTACCTTCGATCGTCTCGAGATCGGTGCTGACGTCTGCACGCTTCGCCCAGGGCAGCTCGGCGAGCACTTCGAGGTACGTACGAATCACGTTTCCTTCAGGAGACTGCGCCGGCAACGACTCAAGGCGACGTAGCTCGCGGTCGACGACCTTGCGCGCATCCTCGCTCAGGTCGGCATCGTCCAATGCGTCGCGCAAGCGCTGCATGGGGTCGTCGTCGCCTGCGTCACTTCCCATCTCGCCCAGCTCTTTGCGAATCGCGTCGAGCTGCTTGCGTAGGATCTGCTCGCGCTGCTGCTTGTTGAGATCACGCCGAACCTCGGAGTCGACTTTGCTCTGCAGTTCTGCGCGCGCGCGGGCTTCTTTGACCATGCGAAGCGCCAAGCGAAGTCGCGATACAACGTTTCGCTCTTCGAGCACCTCGATCTTGTCGCTTTGCGGCGCGTCGACCCAACCCGCGATCAAGTCGGCGACGCGTCCGGGGTTGGCACCGCCAAGTGCTTTGAGCAGCGTGGTTTCTGCAGGAACCCACTCGCCCAGCGTCTTTCGTAGACTTCGCGCAAGCGCGTCGGATTCGTCTTCGTCGGTGTCGAAGTCTGCAATGTCGGTGACAGTGACGCGCCACAAGGGTTCGGCTTCGATCAGAGCATCCAGTCGGACTCGGCTCTCGGCTTCGACGACGAGTACCAATCCTCGACGACCTCGTTCCGCCTTGTCCCGCAATCGCGCTCGAACGCCCGTGGTGTGCATGGCTTCGAGGCTGGTGGGGTTTTCGTTTTCGACGTCTTGTTGCGTCGCGATGATCAGCTCGTCACCGATTCGAAGTTCCCGTGCGAGTCGTAGCGACTTGTGACGACCGACGGGAAGTGTTGCGAGACGACCGGGAAGAATCACGCCTCTGCGCAGCGGCAAAAGAGGCAAGGTGTGCTTGGGCATGGAGCGAACCTAAGAACGCTCGATCACCGATCAACCTCTTGACGTTGCGTGCATGGGCTCTATGAAACGTGTGCGGGCTAGGGCTCCCACGCACCGATACTCGGTGGAACCGCGTGAGCCGAACCCTCGATCGTCGGCCCGGCTGGGCTCGCGCCTGCGCCTACAAACGGCGAACTCCGCGTGAGCTTGAGAACGCCGGGGTATTCGGTGAAGTTGCGAATGCCGACGGATGGGTCGAAGAGGTGACCGACGAAGAGTGGGAAGTCTGCGAGAAGCGTATCGCTGTCTGCATATGCGCGAAGGTCGCCTGCTTCGAGGAGCAAGAGATCGTCGGCCAACGTGAACCCGTTGTAGAACATCAGGATTCGCCCGCGCACATCGAACGCCTCAAGTCCAACGCTGTAGTCACACCCATCGCCGCCTACGAAGAGATTGTTTCGCAACACGGCGCGACCATCGATGCTTCCTCCAAACACTTCACAGACGTGGTCGATGGATGAGGCACCCCCGAGCATCGTATTGCCGTTCCACGTCACGCCACCGTTGGTGATGTTCATCCCAAAGTGTGCGCCGCCGTCGCCTGTGGTGTCGCAAAGGAGTCCGGTGACTTGGTTTGCGCGACCGGTCAACACGGAGCTGTTGGCCAGGAGCCCGGTCGCAGAGGAGGTGGCGCAGCCGGCTGTGATGAAGTTCTGTTCAAGGTAGCTGAACGTCGAGTCGCCGATATCCAATCCAAAACTCAGGAGTGGAGCGATGCCACCCTCGAGAGTTCCTTGGATGAAGTTGTTCGTGATCAATCGGCAGTTGCCCGGTCCCGCGCTCGACTTGCACAAAACACCGAACGCGTTGTCTCGGACCTCGGCGTCGGCAAAGCCGAGAATGTCGTTTTGGGTCAACGCGGCTTCCGCCCCGTCTGAACTGAACCCAACCACGTTGCCTGCACGCCCACCGATCAGGCCGGTGATGACGTTGTTGGTGAGGAGGACGCCGCAGTTGCCGAGTACTTCCATCCCAGTGACGACGGCAGCATCGTTGACGTCGCGCGTGGTGATGACGGTGTCGTGCACCCAGATTCCATCTCCACGCTCACACGGTGCAAAGATGGCGCGGTCCCCACCAAGAGACTCGATCGTAGAGCCCGCGACAAATGCTCCGGCTTGATCGAGCATCAATGCGCTGCTGCTCTGGGAACACACCAAGTAGTTCTCAGCGACGAAGTTCCCGTCTCGGACGACGACGCCGGCACCCTCTCCACCGCGTCCCCAAATGCCAGACCGCGCCGTCTCGTCGCACGAACAGTCACCTGTGCATCCTTGAAACAGGGTGACGTTGCCAAAGGCCTCGATGCCGACCGAGGTCACTCCGTACCAGTCGACGTTGGTTTCGTACGCGAACAGGTTCGCCGCTGGGTCCACGCGAATTCCTGTCGTGCGCTCGGGCGCTCCATCGTCACCGCCGACAACCTCAACGCTAACCATGGTTGTCGTGCCGCTTGTCGCCGCAACAGCGGTTCCGTCGGGACGCGCAGGGTGGGAGACCGAGAGCGCGATGAGTTGAGCATCACCCGTCGCCACCACAGTTTCGCGTCGAGTTTCGCGAGGAACGATGCGCGTGGTGTGAGGTCGGGTGCACCGCTCAATGACACCACCCGCAGGTCCACGACGGAATCCACCGATGATCACCGTGCCGCTCGGAAGGTCGGTCGCAAGTGGGAAGGGCGTGTCGACGCAGTTGCCCGATTCGGTGTTGCTGACCAGGCAGAACTGACGCGAACCGTCCCCGGAGGTGAGGGCACTATCCAGATCGGTCGCCGTGATCGCGCCCACCGGCAGACCGGTGGTGACGGGCGAGACATACACGCAATCCGAAGCACATTCGGGATCGTTGACGGTGCCATCGCAATCGTCGTCGATCTCGTCGCCGCAGACCTCTGCTCGGGCCGGGGGCATGCTGACGTCCCACGTTCCGCCCGCACAGCTGTAGGTTCGCTCGCAAGGAGGGACGCCCTCGATCCGTCCTTCGATCTCCTCATCGGTTCTGCCGTCGCAGTCGTCATCGACGTTGTTGCAGGTCTCCATCTGGGGCTCTTGGACGCCTTCGCAGTCGTCCGCCCACATCCCGTCGACGCACGCGAGCGTGGCACTCTCACCGCAGATTCCCAGTGCATCGGGACACGGAATCGCACCGTCGATGTTCACCGAAGGGTTGGTGTCATCGCAGTCGCGCTCGTCCTCACAACCAGGACCAAATCCATCACCATCCACGTCATTCGCCAGACAGAATCCGTCCTGGCAGCGAAAGTCTCCGCAGGTCGTGGGCGGTTCGGCGCGAACCAAGCCAGCGCATTCCTCGTCGCTGACACACGAGGGCGCATCCGGCGGAATCGCGTCCATGCCGGCGTCCCGTCGTGGCCCTGTGTCTTCGCCCGGGATGACACCGGCATCGCCGACTGGGGGAGTGAGATCCAGCGTTAGCCCGCATCCAGCCAACAAACCCAAGAGAAGCAAGCCACGCATCCCCTTCAGAATACTGTAGAACAGCGGGATGGACGAACGTACGCGCGAGAAGTTGGAAGCCGCCGCGTTTCGACGCTTGGTGGAGCACCTGCGACAACGCACCGATGTTCAAAACATCGACTTGATGAATCTCGCTGGGTTTTGTCGGAACTGTCTGTCGAAGTGGTACGCCGCAGCGGCCGCCGACGAAGGCATCGAGCTCGACAAGGCGCAGTCGCGCGAAATCGTCTACGGCATGCCGTACGAAGAGTGGAAAGAGAAGTATCAGACTTAGAATTCGATCATCGGGTTGCTCGGCTGAAACGAATTGGGTCCGCTTCCTCCGCGCGCCAGCACAGCGACGATCACCGCAACAGCGACAACCACCGCGACGCCTGCGCCGATACCAATGATCGCGCCGCTCGAGAGACCGCCCCCGCCTGAGTCGTCATCCTCTTCCCCACGTGGGGAGTATCGAGCGACAAGTGGGTCGTCTTCGCTTCCTCGAGTCGCGAGCACCGCGCCACCTGGGCCAAGCGCTTCCGCGTAGTAGTACACGTCCAGACTGGACGTGAGTGGAAGCACGAGTTCGTTGTTGTCTTCGGCCCACAAGCCACTCGGGGTCCGCGCGCGAATGCGAATGGAGCTGACCAAGGATTGCGAATCGCCCGTGGTCGACGCACGAAACACTGCGGCCGCGGGCGAGGACTCCATGCTGACTTGGACGGCGATGGATTCCTCGGTGCCTTCGACGATTTCGATGAACGCGTCTTGCTCGGCGGGTGGCAGTTCGGGCGGAAGCTCGTGGTCCGGATCGATTGCTGCGAGTACGCGCAAGTCGCGCGTGACGTCTTCGGCTTGTCCAAGGGAAAGATTGACTACCAGTCGCAGATCCAACAGTTCAAGCAGCTCGTCACGCGTCAGCCCGTTGTCTTCTGCGCGCGCAAGTGCATCGAGTGCTTGTTCGAGTTCCGCCTCTTGATACAGACGTCGCGCCTCGTCGATGTCGTCGTGCGCGAACGCGACGTTGCTCAAACCCAGAGCCAGTGTGAGCAAAACGATCCTCATCGCATCACACTCACCGGTACGCGGGTCGTTTCACCAGACCGAACACGCACCGTGCGACGGACCGCTGGGTTCATCCCGAAAGGCTTGATCGAGAGCGTGTGTCGTCCCGGAGGAAGATCGAAGCGACCGGGCGCGCGCCCCAGTCGACGCCCGCGGCTGCTCACGTCTGCCCACCCACCAACCGTCACCACGAGAACACTACCGTTCTCGACGCGCTCGATGCGCGTGGGTCCCATCATCACGGTCATCATGGGCGTGCGCATGTTGCGACGCATGTTGCGACGCATGTTGCGGCGCATCGGCGTTGGAGTTTCAGCTTCGGCCTCAACTTCGACCGCAACTTCGGTCTCTGCTTCAGTCTCGGCATCGGCTTCGACCTCCGTGCCCGCATCGGCGAGCGCTTCTTCGCCTGCATCGGTTGCAGCTTCTGCTTCGGCGCCTGCATCCGCCTCGGCGACGCCTGCGTCCGCATTCGCTTCCAGGGATTCAGTCTCCGCTTCGACCAGGGCACCCGCGTCAACGTTCGTCGCCGCTTCTTGTGTGTTGATCTGTGCCTCTGGATCCGCGGCCTCGGTTTCGCTTTGCGTGGGGGCTTGAGCGACCGGTGTGGGTTCGGCGAAACGGTTGCCCATCAAGAGCCACACGAGCGTCGCAGCGAGCCCTAGTGCAGCCCCCGAAAGCAGCACGATCTTGATCTTCTTTTTCTTCCCATCGTCGTCTTCGATGGGCGGCAGATCGTCGGGTAGTTCGAACGGGGCGAGCGACGATGTCGCCGGCTGTTGCTTGTCGACTGTGGAGTCCTCGAAGTCGAGATGCTTCTCGAGCGTCGAAATATGGGACTCGCCAGACATGCCCCCGCCGTAACTGGGCGTGAGCGTGGCGCCATCGACGGAGAGTGCATCGGCGACCGTCGCATCGGGTTCTTGCCACTGCGAGGAATCAAAGTCTCCGCTCTCGAGCTGTTCATGGTCGACGAGCTTCGTGACCTCGGAACTGAACTCGTCCGCCATGGTCGGTCCAACCGAGAGGTCGGGCAGCCCGGCGAGAGGAGAAGGAACCGGCATCGGCATTTGTGCGCCCGGGGGTCCCGCAACAGGTGGAACGGTGTCGGGTGTTTCCGAAGTCTCGACTTCGACATCGACATCGGACGCGGAGAGTGAATCGAGCGAATCGAGAGACTCAATCGAGTCATGGACCTTGGGGCGCTGGACCTCGCGCGTGGGAAGATCGGTAGGGTCCGGCGGCTTGAATGCCGCGACTTCTTCCATCGAAGGTCGTGCTGCAACGAAGGTCGGATCACCATCGTCGTCTTCGTCGGCCAGCGCCGGAAAGTCATCGATTGAAAGCGGCGACGCTTGCACCTGCGTGGGTGCGACGATGTCATCGTCATCGTCATCCGGAATCTCGATTTGCTTGGTCAGCCGATCGACCTTGTCCTCGACGGTACCGATTGTTTCTTCGGCGAGTTCCTTCGCTTTCTTCGGTCCGATCTCACGCGTTTCGACTTCATCGTTCTTCGCGCGCTCTTTGACGTCACTGACGATTCCGCTCGTCTTGGAGGTCTCTCCGGTCAGGGTTCCCGAGACGCGACCAATCACTCCGGTGGCTTCGATGCGAAGGGTCTGCTCCACCAGCGCCATGCGCTTTTTGCCCTCTTCGGGAAAGAGATCGGCCATCCATTCTGCGATCTCGGGCGCACCGATGATGGCTCGGCGTTGCAGAAATACCTCGCGCAAAGCGCGTCCCATGTCGCGCGCGTTTTGGAACCGTTTGTTCGGGTCGCGCTCCAGCGCTCGCAGTACGACTTCGTCCAAACCGTCGGGAAGGTTCTCGTCGTAGACCGAGGGCGGATGCACGGGATCTTGAACAACGGCAAGAATCGTCTTCGCGTCGGTGGCGCGTCGAAAGAGTCGCTTGCCAGTCAGCGCTTCCCACAACACCACACCGAGCGACCACACGTCCGCGCGTCGGTCGACATCTTCTTGTTCGATTTGTTCGGGGGCGAGGTAGGCGAGCTTGCCTTTCACTTCGCCAGTTCGTGTGGCGTAGAGCTTGTTCGCCGCTTTCGCGATGCCGAAGTCAACGATGCGACTCGTGCCGTCGTAGCAGACGTAAATGTTGGAGGGGCTCACGTCGCGGTGGACGACACCCATCGGCTTGCCATCGGGTCCGCGAAGCTCGTGCGCGGCGTGGAGTCCTTCACAGGCGTCAGCAATGACTTGTGAGACCTTCAGTGGTGCGAGCTTTTTCCCGTCTTTGTGGAACATCCTGCGCACAACGCGCGCAAAGGTCTCGCCGACCAAGTACTCCATCGCGATGTAGTAGGTGCCTTCGGCTTGGCCGAAGTCGTACACGCTGCACACGTTGGGGTGGTTGATGCGCGCGGCGACACGCGCTTCGTCGAGGAACATGTCGACGAACGCTTTTCGTTTCGCCAAGTGTCGATGAATGCACTTGAGCGCGACGACGCGGTTCATGCCCGACTGACCCATCTCGCGTGCGAGATACACGGTGGCCATTCCTCCGGCGGCGAACTCAAACGCGAGTCGGTAGCGGCCGAGTTGATGCGGTACATCGTCGGAGACGGGTTCAACCGTCACAGACTCGGGCGCATCCTCCGCGAGAGACATGGACGATTAGTTTATCGTTGTGCGCCCATTTACGGCAACGATCGTGGGAATTGTGGATGACAACGCGATCTGCACGAAGCTCCCGAGAAACGCCCTGATCCGCTAAGATGTAGGACATGCGCTTCCGTCTTGCCTTGCTCGCCCTCGTGGCATGCGATTCCGCAGGCGGAGGATTTGGTTGGACCGTGGTGTTTGAGGGTGACCTCGGAACCACTGCCGTGGCCGTGGATCTAAGCATTGTTCCCGGCGGTTGCGTGTCTGTGGAGCCAGCTGTTTACACGGCTTCGGTCGGGCGTTCGGGGATGAGCATGCGACCTGATGCGCTCGAACCCGGCACCTATGGATTTCGAGCTTCGGCCCGAAACGAAAACTGCGAGGTGTACGCAGAAGGGTGTGTGGAAGCGACGTTTGAGGAAGGCGTCGACCCGATGGACGTCGTCACCTCCCTCAGCGCGGTCACACCCACCGCCTTGTGTCCGGCTGCTGAATGTGTCGATGGCACCTGCCAAGGTGTGATGCCCGACGGCGGCATGGACGTTTCCATGGACGTCGACGTTCCGGTCGACGCGGCGTGTGATCCCGACTTGCGAATGTGTGCAGGTGACGATCTGCAGACCTGCGTCGACGGTCGCGTCGAAACGACACCCTGTGATCTCGGTTGTGGTGGAACGCCTGCCGATTGCCAAGTGCTGATTCCGAGCAACGTTGGTGAAGCTGTCGCGTTCGATGCGGGCGATGGAGAGGTCACCATCGGCGAAGCGATTTGGCTGTTCGACACGGCGACTGGTGAGATTCGCGAGCTCGCGGACAACGACGACCCTGGAACGGAAGTTCGTGCTGCTGGTGAAGGTGCGGACGAAGCGACGGGGATCGCGTTTCAAACACTTCCCGCCATGGGTGATGCACCGGCCATGGGTGTGTTCGTCATGGCTTCGCTCTCGGTTCCCAGTGGGCGTACGCTTGCCGGTACAGGGGCAAACTCGCTGGTTCTCTTGGTGAACGGTGACGTCGATGTCGCGGGCACCGTCCATGTCGCAGCGTCCAGCGCCATCGCGCGGACATCGCCAGGTGGAGCCGCTGGTGCGCCGAACACGCCGAGCGGTGATGGGATGCCTGGCGAGGGCCCCGGCGCTGGAACCGGGGGTGGAAACAACAACCCCGACGGCGGGGGTGGCGGCGGTGGATTGGGATCGGCGGGCGCCGACGGTGCAGGAATGGTCCCGGGCGTTGGTGGTGCCGTTGTCGGCAACATCAGTTTGGTTCCGCTGGTCGCAGGCTCAGGCGGCGGAGGGGGCGGCAGTCCCGGCGGCGCAGGTGGTCGAGGAGCCGGTGCGCTTCAGATCAGTGCACGCGGCAGTGTCAGCATTGGCGGCACGATCAACGCTTGCGGCGAAGGCGGCAGGGGCGGTCAGGTGCGAACCGAGATGGACATGATGACGGGCGAGATCACGACGTTCACCGGCGGTGGCGGCGGTGGCGGTTCTGGTGGTGCGGTGTTGATCGAAGGACTTGCAGTGAGCGTCGACGGACTCATCGCGGCGAATGGTGGCGGTGGCGGCCAGGGAAGTTTCGCGGACGACTCGCAAGTCGATGGAGCAGATGGTGATCCGCTTACCGTCCCGGCGCCCGCGACCGGTGGAAACAACGCCGGTGGTGCAGGCAGCGACGAAACTGGGGCTGCAGGTGTCGGCATGGCAAACGGTGAAGGTGGCGGTGGCGGTGGCGGTGCAGGTCGTATCCGCATCAACACGCCTTTGGGGGTGGAGAGTTTTGCCAACACCTCGCCGAACAGTGCGAGCGGGCTCACCACCGTGGGTCCCGTCGAACGTGGCTAGCTAGAAAGCGGTTAGCTTCAAGAACGCGGCTCGCTTCGAGAACGCGACTCGCCAACTCAACTCGAGGGATCGCATTCGTATTCCCTGTGGTTGCGGTGGAAACGCCGTAAGCGATTTGCGTTGAACAACGCTTGGCCCCTATCGTCGGGGCAATGCGAATCTGGACCGACGGCGTTGCCGTTCGTGCGTGGCAGGTTGAGGGGGTACTCGCGTCTGGACCGGAAGGCGTGACGTGGGAAGCGCGTGGCGAGGAGGAGCTGTATTACCAGCCGGACTTCGTCGTCGCGCCGAGCCCGGATGGCGTGGACCTCGCCAAGGATGTGGTTCACCCCGACGGCGTGCGACGGATCGACGCCGCGGCTCTCGATAACGAGACGCTGGCCGAGGTGATTCGTGAAGGCGACGGACCGCCGATGTTTCAGATCGGCGCGCCCGGCGATGTGCCGGCGTTCGAGGTCAAGCTCGAGATGGATGCACCGCCGGTGGATTGGCCCAAGGGTTTGATCTGGAAGGAACTCGACGACCGCTTCTCCAACGCGAGGACGTTTTCGGATTGCGGCGAGACCTTTGAGCCTCGCTCCGTGCGCATCACGACCAACCAATACGGTGTGGGTGTGACCGCGAGCGGAAGTGGTCACGTGGCTCTCTTGCGACCCAAGGCAAAGAAGCTGGAGCCACTCGTGCGGGTCCCTACCGCCGGTGAGAGTCGTGCGTATGTGTCTGCACTTCCGTTGGAAGAAGGTGCGCTGCTGATCGTCACCAGCCACGGCGAGAAGCGATCGAAAGGTGCGATCATCCGCGTCGACAACAACGGCGAGGTGAAGGCGCGTTGGCCCAAGAAGAAGGCGGCTGCGCCTGCAGCCGGTTCGTTCCTCGTGGCGACGCTCCTGTCACCGGACGAAGTCGTCGTCTGTCACGGTAAGAACATCGCGGTGTTGAGCATCGACAAGTTGGACGAGTTGGCGACGGCGAAGGGCGCTGCGGTGGCGAGTGATGTGTGTGCGGGACCGGATGGTGCCTTCGCGATCAGCGGCGAGAAGATGTTTCAAACCGCGAAGTTCGAGAAGAAGAAGGTCAAACTCGACGCCAAGATCGTTCCCAAAGGCTTGGTTCGCGAAGAGGCCAAGGCGTCGCGGCCACCACTGACCTGGATGCCGGACGCGGAAGAGGGCCCGACCACGGTTGAAGCTGCTGCCGAGAAAACGCCGCCGTGGAAAGCCGAGGCAGGCAAACCCTTCACGCTGAAGATGCGCTTACGCTCGAAGGGCGTCGCCGGGAAGGGCTTGCGAATGCATGTGCTCGGTCCCGCTGTTGAAGACGGGTTGATCGAGATCACCGAAGCGCAGTCCGGGAAGCACAAGGCCACGTTCAGCGACGATGGCGCGCAGCTTCCCGAGGTGGAGATCCCGCAAGGCTACGTGCGCCCGATTCGTCCCAAGCCCAAGAACGAGTTGCAGAAGCTTCGTGGACTCGAGTTGCTGGAAAAGAGCCACATCGAGTTTGAGTTGCGCGGCAAGGGCCTCAAGAAGGGGTCTGCGTTGCTCAAGCTGCAAATCGGTGGGCTCGAGGGCGACCTCTTTCGTTGGACCCGCCCGTTCACCGTTGAATAGCTAGGTTGCCGCGGGTCTGCCTACATCAGAAGCAGCCCCGCTCCTGGACGACGCTCGCGCGGTACGCGAAGGGTTGGCGCACGTTGCTGTGACGGTCGTTCCGTGCTCGGCTGCACCTCGATGTTCGCGCCCTCATCTTCGGGACAACCATCGTGGTCTTCGAATCCGTCACGATCCTCTGCTTCGTGCGGACACTGGTCCACGTCGTCGTAGATATTGTCGTTGTCGAAGTCGTAGCGTGGTGGCTCGGACGTTGCTGTGTAGCTTGCAGAGAGGATCACGCGGTAGTCGGGCGTGCCGAAACCTTCGGTCACGCCGATGCCACCGGCGACCATCAAGCTCGCCCACTCGCTGTTCATTTTGATTCCAAGCGTGGCTTCAAGCGGAAGCTCTTCGACGCCAATGTCCTCTGCGAGCACCGACAGACTTCCACGCGTTTCGATGATGCCCTGCATCCAGTCCGTAAACTGCAACGTCAGCGCCGCACCGAAGTCGATGGTGTCATCGACATCGAGATCGAGCATCGTCGTCGAGCGGCGCAGGGTATAGCCGAGGTTGACGGTGAGCCGGTGACCTCGTGCGCCGATCACATCCAGCGCAACGCCAGGGCTGAACCGCAGCTCGCCACCCTGGAAATAGCGGGTTTTGCCCGTCGGAAGCTGTGCCTGGAGGTACGTCGACAGTGCGATGCCACCCGGACTTGACTCTGTGTGGTTGTCGACGAGCGCGAACTTCGCGGCGAGACGGAGATCACCAACACCAAACCCGGCTCCCGACGCGTTGCTGTCGAGATTCGGTAGTACGGGAATCAGGTCTCCGTGTTGATGGAGGATGAACGGTACGTCGACCAAGACTTCGCCGATGCCGCTGACTCCAAACGCGCCGACGACGTGGCCCGTGAGTTGTTGCGACACAAGTTCGCCGAAGCGTCCGCCCGAGTTGCCGCGAACGACCAAAGGCGAGTCCGCCCAGTCGAGCACGAGTCCGGCTTCGAGGGAGTCGCGCTCCAGAACTTCGCCACCAAAGAGGCCAATGGTGCCGGTGCGATGCGTCATCGCAGGACGAAACTGCTGCACGTCGAAACGCTGTGCAGACGCTGTGGACGCAAGGAGGAGCGTCAGGAGTGCCAACCGTTTCATCGTCGCCTCCAAACCCACGCCAACAAGACCAACACACTGAACTCCGAGGCGGGTGTTCCGCTCGCGCTGCAGGCTCCCTGAGAGAACGTGCCGCCGCCGCTTACGCCCTCGGGCAATCCTTCTGTGCTCGGGACAACAACTTGAACGGCAACGCGTCGCAGTACGCTGTCGTCGCCGACGATCTCGATCGTCAGCGGGAAGGTCTGCGTGAACCGCTCCGGCGGGATGGTCGTGTTGCGGAAGCGAAGCGAGAATCCCACTTCGGTGCCGCGTGCGACGTTGGAGAACGTATCTGCAACACCGTCGGCGGGTCGGAGGTCGTCGAGCGTCGGATCCGCGTCACGAGGTGCCCGAAACGACGTTGCGTCGATGCCTTGGACAAACGCGTGTTCGTCATCCAGCGTTTGGCCGTACACCTCGTGAAACACGAGGGTATCGAGCAGCCCGACGATGCCGTCTTCGATGGCGTCGCTCAGCCCGGCGCCGTTGGCGCCAATGGTGAACACCAGTGGGCACGTTCCGTCGACCGGCGGAACGTTGGCGCCCGACAATCCCGTCGGGCACTGACCATCGATCGGGTCGGTTGTGGCGCCGGTTGCAAGCGCAAGCCTCTGGAGTTCGGGGATGGGACTCGAGTCGCTCGCCACGCCCACCACCGAGATCCCCAGTGCGCGCATGGCGTCGATCACCTCGGCTTCCGAGTGGGTTGCAGGCACCGCCGAGCCGTAGCTCGCTGGCGTGTGGGACTCCGCATCGGTGATATGAACCACAACTCGAAACGAGCCCGGTCGAAATCCAACACCGCCTTCGCCGACGCCTTCGTACGCATCGATGTACATCGGAAACCCATCGCCGGTGGCAATCTGGTAGAGCGCTTCGTATCCACTCTCCGGAAGATCCGATCCGTTGCCGAGCATCAGCGACTCGACACCCATTTGTGCCTCTTCGCTGTTCGTCGTCATCGGCATCAGAAGCGTGAACGGGTTGTCGCGCGGAGATCCAAACGGTGCGACGGGAAAGTCTTCGAATCCCGACACGCCAAACGCGACGTCTGCAACACGCGCTTGAAGTTCCGGTACAAGCCGCGTCGAGAGGGATTCACGAAGCGCGCGAATCTCGCCTTCAAACGACGCCGTCGTGTCGACCGAGAAGTGGACGTCGAGCACACCGGGATGCGCATCGAGCATTTGTTCCTCGGTGATCTCCGGGTCCATGTACGGCAGCACCACAACTAAATCGGCGTCCGCGTCGTCGATGCTTCCTGGCGGTGTGACCGGCTGCGAACACGCCGCGAGCATCGGAACGAACGTCGCCACCACGCGACGCTTGAGCCATCGAATCAAAGTGACCTCCCAACCCGTCCCTTGCGGGACACCCCTCATAGAGCACGTTGTGCGCCTCTCACCTACATGGTGTTTTCAGTCGATTTTACAGTCCGACCTGTCTTGTTCTGCGGATTACGGCGACCGAACCGCTCGATCGACGAATTTCGCTCGGCTGCAGTTCCTTGGTCATCGACGCGCAAGTTCGTACGCTGAAGTCATGAAACAGCTGGCTTTGCTTTCCTTGGTTCTCGTCGTGTTCGTCGCGTGTGGTGATGACGACGGTCCGACTGACGCGGGTGCGGACACGATGACGAGTGATGTCGGAACCGCAGATGCAGGCGAGACAGATGCTGGCGAATCGGATGCAGGTGACGATGCCGGCGAGTCGGATGCAGGTGACGACGCCGGCGAGTCGGATGCTGGCGACACGGATGCCGGTGAGTCTGACGCGGGTCCCGACGATGCGGGTGCAGACACCAGCGTAGCTGATGCCGGCACCGATACTGGGATGGACAGTGGCCCGCCTGCGCCGCTGGGAACTCCTGGGTGCATGAGCGACGACGCGTGCGAGACGGGGGTGTGCTGGGACTTCTCGGACTACGACGCGTTGTGCGGCGGTTCCGTGTGCTCGACGACGTGCGCGGAAGACAGCGAGTGCATTGACGCAGCGACATCAGCCGGCGCAGACACACCGGCTTCGGCAACGTGTGGCGACGACGGTCGTTGTAGCTTTATCGGCACGGGACTGGGCATCTACTTCTGCGCCTAGCCAGACGGAACACAAAACGCGGAGCCCAAGGGACTCCGCGTTTCGCGTGTTGAGTTCGTGCTCAGACGACGGGAAGACCTGCGCTGATCGGCTTCGCCGGCGTAGGCGCGTTCTCCATCGCCGCTTCAGCCTCGCGAACCTGGCGCTCTTCGTCGTCGGTCAGCGCGGTGACGCGATCCACGAGTCGGACCCAAGCTTGCTTCGGGCCGGGCAGCGAGTCGGCCAGCTCGGTCGCGATGTAGCGCCCGAGTGCAGGAAGATGCGGCGCGACACGACCTGCGGTGTGCAATCGCTTCGGCCAGGTCTTGGTCACGGCAGTCTTCACACCCTTGACGAAGCGTCCGGCGTGAACCTTGGCGCGTCCAATCGGACCCTTGCCCATCAGCGGCGCCACGTGCTCGATCAAGTCGGTCGAGGTGCCGGCGGTCTGATGCGGCGGGAGCCAAAGCGGATGGCCGTACCAGGGGTGCTTCGCGACAAACTCGCGAACCTGCTCGTCGGTCACGCCGTACTTCTCGAGCGTGGCTTCGTATTCCTCGCGAGCACGCTGTCGCGCCTTGAAGAGGTACATCTGCACGCGCGAGTAGAAGTTCACCGCACCGTCGCCGTTGGTCTCGACCGGGCAGAAGATCGCGTCGGGATAGAGCTCCGTAATGACGCTCTGCACGCCGTCAGACACACCGCTTGAGGGCATGCATCCGAAGGGCTTGATGCTGACCGTCATGTGGGCCTTCTTCTTGACCACATTCAGGATCAGCTTGGCGACCTCGAGGTGTCCCTCACCGCCACGCAACTCCACGTTGTAGTGGCTGTGTCCAACCTTCGCGATGGCGTCCATGTCGGGAAGCACGTGGAAGTGCAGGCCGAGCACCTTGCCGAATGCCTGCCAGATCGAACGAAGCGCGAACTCGCCCAACCACAAACCGGCAAGCATCAGCCCGACGTCCGTGTCGGCCAGACCGAACTTCGACTTGTCCGCGCCCTTGAGTCCAAGACGCGCTTCCGTGTCGTGGCGGAACTCCCAGATGTTGTAGAGCAGGACGTTCGCCATCACCTGGATTTGAACTTCGGCGCCTTCCTGCTCGAGGAAGCGCTGAATGTGATAGCTGCCGTCGCCCTCGGTGGTCATCGCCCAGAACTCGCCGATGATCGAAACCTTCGGCTTCGCGCGCATGCGATCGAGCTTCACCTTCTGCAAGATCTGACGTCCGCGCCACAGTGCACCGAGGATGTTTCGGTTGTCCGCGAGCGTGTCGTAGACCTCTTTCTTCACGGCCTCGATTGCGCGGTCGACACTGCCCTCTTCGATCTCGAAGGGTCGCAGTCGGTACTGCAGGACGTTGATGACGTCGCCGCTGAACATTGCGCGGGCGAGTGCCCAGAAGAACGTGGGGTTGAGCACCAAGCCCAGCTCTTCGCCGGTCGCCTGCTTCACACCGCCGGTCTGCTGGAAGAGCAACACGCGGAAGCCGTCAAAGCCGGCATCGCGAAGCGCCTTGCGGTACTCGGTGACGTACATGCCGAAGCGACACGGACCACAGGCACCTGCCGTGACGAACGCGTAGCGGTCGATGACCTCTTGGCTGGTCAGTCCCTCTTCGTCGCGCAGACGGCAGAGTTCCTTCACCAAGTTTCCAACCGTGAAGTACGTGGGGTTGCACTGACCGCGGTTGCCGAACTCCTTGCCGAAGCGCAGCGACGTGTTGTCCGCGACGTCGAGGGCACGTGCTTCGTAACCGATGCCGCGCAGCGCACCTTCGATCAGGTAGTCGTGCGCCATCGTCAGACCACCGAGAAGAATCGTGGTCTTGGCACGCTGACTCGCCGTGAACACCGGCGCGGTCATGCCGTCGGTCCAGTGCTCCTTCGCTTCGTCGTCGAGACCCAGGCGTGCGCGCTCTTCGGCCTCGAACTTCGCGAGCTCGGCATCAATGTCGATCTCTGTCTCTTTCGGCTTACCCATGGATTGTGCTCCCCGTTTCGGTCTCGCTCTTTACGCGGACCAACGTTCCGTCTTTCTTTTTCTTGCCCAGTTGGATGAGCCCCGATGAGGGCTGCGGCTCGGCGGGCATCGGCGCAACTGCGTAAGCCGAAAGCCGCTGACGAATCTCTTCAATTTGCGACGCCAATGCAGGGTCGCGTTGCTGACGCTTAGCCAGCTGCTCTTGTTTCATGCGAAGGAGCTCGAGTCGCTTTTCGTCGAGCCGCTTGGCGAGTTCACGCTTCTTGGAGGACACGTCCTCGAGTCGCTCCTCGTGCAGCGAAAGCGAGTGTGCGTAGGTCTTCACGCGAATCTTGATCGACCCACCCGGCTTGTTGGCGTCCAGGTCGTGGAGCGTCGAGTGCGGCACAGCGCTTCGCTCCACGATTCCATCGATGATTCCGTACGTGGGTGCGTCGTGACCGCACTTGAAGCTCGAGAGATCGAGCAACACGACGTTGGGGTGACGCGCCGCGAACTTGGCGCCCCACACCTTCACCGCGCTGTTGGCCGAGTAGTTTTCCGGCCACACATCGTTGATGTCCAACGGGTTGCCGTCCTCTTCGGAGAAGAAGCGTTTGAGGTACTTCTTGTCCTTGGGAATCGAGCGAATCGAAAGAATCGGATAGCCGAGCACCTGGAACTCGTCCGGAATGCCGTGATGCAAACCCGGGTCGAGGTGATACGGACGGCCGATGACGAGGATGGCAACCTTGTCGTCCTCTTCGACGGTTTCGAGAATCGCGCGACCCTTCTCTTGAAGGTCCTCGTCGAATCGAGTCATCGCCTTGAACGCTTCGTCCGCTGCGTGATTGCTCTCGTCTTCGGTCAGCTCCAACCGATCGCCGAAGGTCTTGAAGAGAATCTCCTTCATGCGCGTGGGTTCCGCGAATGAGAACGCGGGCGCGAGGTACTCGATGTCGCGGTCGGCGAAGAAGTCCTTCTCCTTGGTGAACGCGGCTTTGATCACGTCCGGCGTACCCGCGACGATCGGACAGCTCGCGGTGTCCATCTCGCCTTCGATGAAGCTCGGGACGTGCGTGAGGATCGGGAAGAAGATGATGTCGATCGGCTTCTTCGGGTGCAGTTCAAACAGCATCTCGTGGATGTGCGCCTGAACGACCTTGGCTGGGTAGCAGGGGTCGACGGAGCCGTACTTACCGCCCGCGGCGAACAGCTCTTCGCTCGAAGGCGAGCTGAAGTGGATGTGCGAACGCGCGATTCCGATTTGCTCGAAGTACGCCCGCCAGAACGGGCCGGTGCTGTACATGTTGAGCACGCGCGGCATCGCGATGCGCGTCTTGCGACGGCGCTCCGCGGCTTCCTTGGAACTGCGTCGGAAGCCTCGCGTTTGCTTCGTGTACTCGAGCTTGCCCCAGAAGGTCTTCTTGGGAATGAGCTCTTCCTTGGGCGAGCCTGCCTCGGGCATCGGGTCCTGACCCTTGACGTGGAGGAACGCCTTGCGGCCCTCGTACTCCACCAGGTTCGGGAACTGCTTCATGATCGCGCGACGCTCTTTGACGAGCTCCTGCATCGCCTCTTTCGATTCGACCATGCCCTTCTCGCACGAGAAGCCGCTGATGTAGCGACTGGTGCTGCCGTCGGGTCGGAACGCATCGATGAAGGTGCGCGAGCAATGGTTCGCACAGAAGTGACACGTGGTGGTCTCGTCGTTGGTCGACTTGTATTCGAGGTCGATCGCCGCATCGAGACCGATGAAGGTGGAGTGACCGCGACGGGTGACGACGCGAAGCGTTTCCATGGCGGCACCAATGGCGCCCGCTTCTCCGGTGTGTGGGTGCACGAACACCTCAGCGTCGGGCACGCGCTCCTTGATGTAGTCCACCTGTGCTTTGACGGCCGCCAGGTTGTATTGCGTACCGCCCTGCAGAACGAACTTGCGTCCCAGGGCTGCAAGCCGCGGCACACCCACCACGTACTGCCAGACGTTCTTCGGAAGCACTTGGGCGAGACCGGCGAGAAGCTCTTCCTTGGAGAAGCCCTCTTTTTGGAAGTTCACGCGGTCGGTATCGAGGAACACCGCGCAGCCGTAGCTAAACTTGGGCGCCAGCTCGGCTTCGAACGCGGTCTCGGCGTACTTGGTGACCGGCAAACCAAACTGGTCCGCCATCGCCTGCAGCAACATGCCGTTACCGGCGCTGCACTGGTTGGAGAGCTTGAACGACTTGATGTCGCCGTTCTCCATGAACAGAACCTTGATGTCCTGACCACCGATGTCGCAGATCACGTCGACGTCACCGAAGAAGTGCGTGGCGCTCATCATGTGCGCCACGGTTTCGACGATGTTCACGTCCGCGCGGACGCACTCCTCGAGTACGTCTGCGGCGTATCCGGTTGCGCCGAACCCGAGAACGTCGAGTGTCGCTCCGTCGGCGTGGACAGCTTCTCGCAACTCGCGAAGCAAGTCCTTGGTGTCCTGGATCGGGTTGCCCTTGGAGAGCGTGTACGCCTTGCGAAGGATGCGTCCCTCTTCGTCGAGCAACACCGCTTTCGACGATGTGCTGCCTCCGTCGAGACCGATCACGGCGCGAATGACTTCGCCTTCCTTGAACTTCACCGGCTCGAACTTGGCAATGCCGTACAGCGACTCGAACGTTTCGAGTTCGCCTTCGGCGCGAATCAGGGGCGGCCCTGCGCTCTCACCGAGCCGCGCCTTGCGACCGTTGGTGATGTAGTCCTTGAGTCCATCGATGCCCTTGTACTGACCAATGCCAGCTTCCTCGTGCAGGCCATACACAACCGCGCCAAACGCGGCGTAGAGCTCACTGTTTTGCGGAACAAGGATCAGTTCTTCCAGCGGAACGTCTTTGGGGTACTCCCAGCCGCGCTGATCCCAGGTCTCTGGAATGCGCTTACGCCAGCACTGCTTGAGGAACTCGAGGTACGTGTTGGGACCACCAAGCAAAATCACCTGGTGGCGCAGCGTGTTTCCGCGCGTGAGCACCGAAAGGTTCTGCATCACGATCGCATCGGCCAACGAGCACATGATCTCGTTGGCAGGGATGCCGGTCTTGACCAAGTTGACGATGTCCGTCTCGGCGAACACGCCACACTTGGCCGCAACGTGGTGAAGCTTGGTGTCGTCAAAGTCCAGCTTCGCCGCTTCGCGCGGGTCGATACCCGCCTTGATCATGCACTTGTCGATCGTGGCGCCGGTACCCGACGCACACTTGTCGTTCATCGAGCACGATGCCGTCTTCTCGCCGGTCTGTTCGTTCTCTTTGAAGATGATGATCTTGGCGTCCTGTCCGCCGAGCTCCACCACAGAGCCCGCGTCGGGGTGACGCGTCTCCACGGCGAGCGTCACCGCGTTCACCTCTTGAACGAACTTGGCGCCGGTTGGCCCTTCGAGCGGGCCTGCACCCGACCCCGTGACGAACATCCGGATCTTCTCGATCGGGACGTCGGGAAACTCGGTGCCGATGCGCACCAAGAATTCCAGCACGCATTCCGGCTGCTTGGTGTGGTGACGCTGGTAGTCGTGCCAGAGAATCTCGCGCGACTCAGGATCGACGACGACCGCTTTCACGGTGGTCGATCCCACGTCCATTCCGATGACGATGTCGGAAGTTCGCCCCATGTGTTTTGCCCCTTCGGTCATTGCGACGCCGGAAGACACTGACATCCGTGTCACTGACACCGGTGTCAGTAAGCGAATCGCCTGGGAGCAGCAACAAAATTCGTTTTACGTTCCGTAACGTTAGCTGTGCTCGGCGACCGTCGCGTATCCTGTTTGCGTGAGAGCTAACGCCGCGTTTTGTCTCGTGATTGCACTGGTCTGTTGCGGTGATGACACAGACCCATCCCCTGATGCTGGCAGCGATGCTGGGTCCGATGGCGCGACCGATGCGCTGGTGGATTCAGGCGCCGACGTCTTCGGAACTGACGTTGGAACCGACGCAGGTTTCGACGCGGAGTTCGTGCGGCCCGATGCGCGCGTCGCGCTTCCACTCGATGACGTGTTGCGACTCAACCATCTTCAGATGGAAGGCACGCACAACAGCTATCACGTGCAACCACGCGCCGACATCCCCGACTGGCGGTACACGCACGCGCCTCTCGACGAACAACTCGAGTCCGAAGGAGTGCGCGCGTTTGAACTCGATACGTACTTCGACGAGGCGTTGGGCGTGTGGGAAGTGTTCCACATCGCGACCCTCGACGAGGAGACGACGTGCGCGACGTTGTTGGAATGCCTGGCGACCATTCGCACGTGGTCCGATGCGAACGTGAACCACCATCCGATCTTTGTGCAGATCGAACCGAAGGATTTCTACGACGAAGCCACCAACGACGACGTGATGGCAGTGATGGAAGATGAGATTCGTTTTGTGTTTCCTGAGGAACTGATCATCACGCCGGATCTGGTGCGAGGCGATGCCGCGAATCTTCGAGAAGCGGTGATGACGGATGGGTGGCCAACGTTGGGCGAAGTGCGCGGTCGAGTTCTCTTCTTTCTCAACTGCAGTCGTGACTGGTGCGTGCACTACGCCAACCGCGGCGAAGGACTTGCCGGGAAACTGATCTTTTCGGACTCGCAACCCGACGATCCGTGGGCAGCGATTCGCATTCTCAACGGTGGCGGAGAGGAAGCGATGGCGGCCGTCGAGGCTGGATTCATCGTGCGGAGTAGGGCGGTGAGCATGCCGGGTGCGCTGGATGCGACCGAAGAAGAGCTGCAGAACGAGCTGGATTCGGTGCTTGCGAGCGGCGCTCACATCATCTCGACCGACGTTCCGATCGCGCGCGAAGACGTTCCGCTTTTCGTGGAAATGCCGGGCGGAAACCCGTCTCGTTGCAATCCCGTCAGCGCACCGGAGGAGTGCACAGCTACAGCGCTAGAAGATCTCTGAGCACACGCACGGCGAACCACCGACACCACGGTATTCTGAGTCGATGCGCTGGCTTGCTGTATGTGCCCTCGCCCTCGTTGCGTGCGGAGACGATTCCACCCCGATGACCGATGGCGGCGTTGACGCCACCACAAGCGATGCGGGTGTGGATGCACCCATGATCGACGCGGCGTTGGACGCGCCTGCAACGGAAGACAGCGGTCCAGAATCGGACGCAGGTCCACGGCCTGACACCGGTGGTGGCGGCATGCCCGGTCACATGTCGTACGTGCCCGATGGACTCGCTCCCGAAACCGCAACGCGTTTGGTGATCCTCGGCGACTCGATCAGTGCGGGATCGGGCGCAGGTGGAGCTTCGCGCGTGTACCACGCACTGCTTGCTGACAACGATGACTCGGCGTGGCCCGACGACTCGGAAAACGATTTGGTTGCGCTCACGGGCGGCATGGTCGACATCGTCGATTACTCACGGGGTGGCGCGACAACGCGGAACCTGCGCGGACAAACCGACGGAGCGTTGGAAGAGATTGGACTACCCGCCGAAGGCCACACGATCGTTGTCGTGACGATTGGCGGTAACGACCTTCAGTCCGCGATTCTCGGTGGCAATCCCACGGGCACGCTTCTCGATCAGGCGGGTGATGCGTTGCGCACCATGGCGTCGCGCTTTCTCGACCCGGATGATTTTCCAGACGGGACCTCGCTCTACGTGGCGGCCGTGTACGACCCGAGCGATGGCGAGGCACAAATCGACGGCTGCTTCTTCAACCTGATGCTGCCCGAGTTGGTCGACGCGTTGGACGTGTGGCGTGAGCGCTACGTTTCGATTGGCACCGAAATGGGCTTCTCGGTTGTGGACGCATTGGGCCATTTCCACGGACATGGTCACAACTACGACAACCCTGAGAACCCCTTCTTCGATGCGGACGACAACACGTTCTGGTTCTCGGACTGCATCCACCCGAACACGCGCGGACACCATGAGCTTCGGCGCCTGTTTTTCGAGGCGATGAACCCGGCCTACACGATCGAGTGACTTTTTTGTCGTGAGGGGTCACTCGAGCGTGATGCGCGCTCGACGCATGCTTTGCGCATGACCCTCACCACTGCGCTGCTCGTCTGCGGAACTGGCCGTGTGCTTCTTGGCTTAGCGCCGTTCCTCGCGGTGGAACTGTCCACGCGCTTGTTGGGATTGCCCGCCGAGCACGACAACCAAACCGCACGTTTGATGGGACGCCTGTTTGGGGTTCGCGACATTGGCCTCGGTGCGTTGGCCTTTTACGCCATCAAGCATCCCGAGTTGCTGGCGCCGATCGTGCTTTTCAACGCGGCAATGGACGCCGGGGATCTCTTCTCCGCGTTCATTCCGGTGGTGCGACGCGCGGGAATCGACCGTGGCGCGCTAACCACAGCGGCGTTTGCATGCGTCGGTGGACTTTGTTGGATCGGTGTATGGGCAGTGTGGGCGTAGGATGAAGACCCGTGGAGAAGCCATCGATCAGTACCCTGCTGCTTCGTCCCGTTCTCGCGGCGCTCCCAACAGAACAGCACGCTAGGTTTTTTCGCGCGACCGATCTCTCCCTGGAGCAAGTGCGCGATCCGGACGCGCGCGTGTCGGCTGCACAGTTCTGTATTGCCTGGGCGGAGCTTACTCGGGTTGCAGGGCCGCACGTCGCGCTGGCGATTGCAGAACAGACCGAAGTGGGAGCGTTTGGTCTCGTCGAGTACGTCTGTCGGTCCGCGCCGACGCTTGGTGAATCCCTCGCGCAGTGGGTTCGTTTTCTCAATCTCTTGGATGATGCAGTTGAGGTGGAACTCGCCATCGGTGATGAAGCAGCCGTTCGTGTCGTTCGCGAGAGCGAGGCTCCGACACCTGCATCGCACGAGCTTTGCTTCGCTCTTTTGGTGCGTCATGCGCGGGCGATCGCACAACCGAGTCCACACATTGTTCGCGTGGAGTTCGCGCATCCCATGATCGACGAGACGCCTTACGCGCCGTGGTTTGGTGCACCGGTTGTGTTCAACGCTCACACGACGCAGCTCGTGTTCGATGCGTCGTCGATGAACTCCGTGCTCGAAACATCCGACCCCAATCTCGCTGCGCTTCTCTCGCGGCAGGCAGAGTCCGAAGCGTTGCAGCTCGACAAGCGCGAAGACTTGCCCTTTACGGACCAAGTTCGCCGCCGGCTGCAGATCGGACTCAAGGATCACCTGACGACCATCGAGCAGATGGCCTCGGTACTCGGCATGACCAGTCGAACCTTGCAACGGCGACTGCACGACGACGGAACATCCTTCCAAGAGTTGCGTGATTCGGTTCGGCGCGAACTCGCGGATCACTATCTTGAAGGTGATCTCAGCATCGCGGAAATCTCGTTCCTCTTGGGCTTCTCTCAGCCCTCTGCGTTCTTTCGTGCGTTCAAGCGTTGGACGGGTGTAACGCCGCGCGAGTTTCGAGTCTCACGCGGATAAGTCGCGCGAAGTCAGCGTTGTGTCGCGAGAGGTCACTGGGCGGATGCGCGCAGGCTCGTAGGTTGACGGCATGCAAGAGATCGCTGGCTACGACGACTATCCGCAATGGCGTGCCTACCAAGCGCACTTTCCACCCGCCATGCGTGTGACTCCGGAGATCATGCCGGTCGAAGAAGCGTGGCGATGGCGCGGTCTAGATGTGCACATCGACAGGATGCGAGTGCCCAATCCACGGCTCAAAGTCTTGGTGCTGCACGGTGCCGGGGCGTACGGCCGCGTGATGGCGCCGGCTGCGGTGATCGCTCGCAAACATGGAATGGAAGCGCTTGCTCCCGACTTGCCGGGATACGGAATGACCGCCGTTCCGAACTCGCGCTGGGACTATCCCCTGTGGATCGATTGCGTCTGTGATCTTGTCGCCGAGGAGCAGCGTCGCTCGTCGACCCCTATCGTGTTGTTCGGAGTGAGCTTGGGTGGTTTGCTGGCGTACCAAGTCGCTACGCGAGTGCCGGTTGCGGGTGTGATCGCAACGACGTTGGCGGATACGCGCGAGCCCGAGGTGCGACGCGGTTTTGCCAAGTTCGATTGGCTTGGAACCGCCGGATTATGGCTGCTCGACCGGTTGTCGTTCCTGCTCGATCCCTTGCCGCTTCCAATGGCCTGGATGTCCAAGATGAGTGCGATTTCCAACACGCCCGCGATCTCAAAGCTTGTGATGGAAGACCGTCGCGGTGGTGGAAACTGGGTGCCTGCACGCTTCCTTCGAACGCTCATGTCGACCGATCCCGCCATTGAGCCCGAAGAGTTTGATCGTTGTCCTGTGCTCTTGGCGCATCCGGGCGACGATCACATGACCGATATCGCGTTTAGTCGTCGCTTCTTTGATCGCCTCGCGTCGGACAAGAAGATGGTTGTGTTGGAGGGCGCGAGTCACATGCCGACGGAGCGTCCGGGTCTGGCGCAACTCGAGCGCGAGGTGCTGACGTTCCTCGATGCTCTTGCAGAGTGACCTGCCGCTACGTCACCTCGCGCTGCCGGTCCAGCGATCGAACACGAGAATGGGCGACGTCGCGTGCTAAGGTCGCGGCTTGAGCGAACGGCGAGAAAAGCGGCGGCGACAGATCCTGGATGCCGCACGCACGGTGTTCGCTACCAAAGGCTACGTCGCGACAACGGTCGACGACATCGTGACCGCGGTCGAAGTCGCGCGCGGAACCTTCTATCTCTACTTTGACGACAAGCTCGACGTGTTCTCCGCGTTGGTCGACGACTTCTTCCGACGCACTGCACAGAGCATTCAACCGATCGAACTCGAGCCGGGGAGTGCGTCGCCGCGTGACCAACTTCGAGAGAACCTTCGTCGCGTGATTCGAATGGCGAACGCCGACCCGGGCATGGTGAAGATCGCGTTGAGTACGGCGATGGGTATCGACCCCGGGTTGGATGCGCGGCTTCGGGTTTTCTACGCGGCGCTTCGGCAGTTCATGGACGAAACCCTCGAGACTGGACAGTCGATCGGCTTGGTGCGAGCGGGCGCGGATCGACGCTTGATGTTGGCGATGGCCGTCGGTGGGCTCAAAGAGCTGATGTTGGATATCGTGTCAGGCGATCTCGAACGGGACGAGGATGTCTTGTTGGACGAGATGATGGCCTTTCTCGATCATGGACTCTTGGCGTAATGCGTTGTGCGTGTGGGCGTTGCTTGCAACGTCGTCGAGTGGCGCAGCGTGTGGGCCCGAGCCCACCGAGCGCGCCGATGATCCCGTACCGGTTGTCGTGTCGGTCGGTGAGGAAGACCCCTTGCCGCCACCGCCTCCACGAAGGCTGACGCCCGACGAGGCCCAGGCGATGTTCATCACCAACCGTGCGCGCGAACTACCGCGAGCGACTCAGGTTGCGGATCCAAACGCGGCACGTGCGACGGGGCTTGAACCTGCGAGTGCCCACTACCGGGTACTGCATGCACGGTCGTTTACGCAGACACCGCAGCCGACGATTCAGGATGCAACCGCAGCGATGATGCAGTCGATCCAGGAGGGCGTGAACGACATCGTCGCGTTGGATCAAGCATGTGCGGGAGTTGCCGCGCAGGCTGCGTGTTTGACGTTGCGTGCGGATGCGCGCGACCTGTTGGGCGAGCGGGTGCGGGGGATCACGATGCCATTTCCGCAAGACCTGGAGCGACAGATCCAGCATTTGCCGGCAGCTGATCAGGAGCAACTGCGAGCGGAAGTGGCCGGGCGCATTCGAGAAGTGTTGGCAGCGAGGGCGGCGGACTTGTTTTGTCAGGCGATGACTCTTTACCGCCAAGCCGGCACGCCGCGAGCAGAAGCTCAACTGCGAAGATACGGATCGTTCAACTGTCCATGATCGGCGTGGCTGTGCGTCGCACGGCGTTCCTATTACCCGGAAGACGGGAAGGTTTGGTATCCAAAACCTTCCCGTCTTCCAGCCTTCCCCTACTTCCGGTTAATAAATCGATCCACCACCGATCGTCAGTCGGCTTCGGCTTCGGCTTCGGCTTCGGCGTCGGCTTCGGCTTCGGCGTCGGCGTCGGCGTCGGCGTCGGCGTCGGCGTCGGCTGAAGGAGCGGATTCCAAGAGTTCCTTCACCTCACGAAAGCGCTCGTTCGGCACGGTAATCGTCAGGTTGTAGTGCACGATTTTCCACGTGCCCTCTTCGCGCCTCAGCACACCGCTTCCACGCGCGGGTCCAAGCCCTTCGGTGTCGAGCGCTTCGTCGAACCACGCCAGCGTTCCCTCGACGTCGATGTTTCGCTCCGTGGCTCGAAACACCCACGCGCGACCTCGTTCGAAGTGGGGATGGGCGTACTCGCGGAACTCCGTGACGTTCCAACGCTCGGTCGCGTCGGTGCCCAGAAAGATCCCGTCAGCCGCAAAGTGTCCGAAGTAGCGTTCCTCGTCCGCTTGTGCTGCAGCGTCGTGCCAGTCGTCGAGCACCGAGCCAATCGCATCGCGTTCCACAGCGATGTCGACGCGGGGAGTACTCGCACCGCACGCGCACAAGAGCGCGAGTGCTGCACAGACTACTCCGCGCGACATGCGTAAACGTCGGAGTGGTCGCGACACACGCACAACGACTCTTGGGTGCTCAGGCACGGGCCACCACTGGCGCCGCTGACGAGCGTGCATTCCGGAAAGGTACGCGTCGAGCACATCGCGCCCGCGAAGCCTTCGCAAATCATTCGGTCGGACGGCGGAACGCAGCGACCGAACGCATCGTCGCACCGGTAGGGCGCGCGGCACTCATCGTCGCTCTCACATCGCTCGCCAAGATCGATTGCATCGCAGGGGTCCCCGGTGTCGGTTCCCACGTCGTCCATCGCCGCGTCGTTCCCACCGTCGGCCTCGGGGCCCGAGTCTGCTCCTGAGTCTGCACCGCCATCCGTATCCGCCGCGTCGGTCGCAGCATCGGATTCATCCGCATCAAGTCCGGCATCGGCCAAACCGGTGTCTGGTTCCGGCGAGGTCGCATCCATCAAGCCGGAGTCGCCAGGACCGTCGTTGTCGCTGCACGCCGCGAGCGCCAGCACGAGAAGCAAAGTACGCATCGCTTCGTTCTACCGAACAAGAGACGCGGTTGGCGAATCTTAAACTGGACGTCGTCCGATGGCTGAGTTCAGTTCACGCCGTGCGGAACGAGTTCTGCTCGCGCCACCTCGAGCCAATCCATCGCATAGCGATGGGCCTGCTTCTCTTCGTCGTCGAGGTCATCCATGTCGACCAGACAAAGCTCCACGCGAACGCGATCCAGTTCGTTGAGGGTCTGACGGACGACTTCCTTCGCATCGGAATCGGGAAGATGATGCGCTTGCGAGAGCTGCTCTTGCAGGTCTTCGACGTCAAACGGCGCTTGGTCCAGCAAGGGTTGGAGTCGGATAAGCCTCTGGCGATGTGTGAGTGCGTTCACGGCCTTCCTTTCCGGTTACTTCACCAAGGTGCGACCTCTGTCACAGAGGTCAACGCAATTCCGCTCTGATCAAAAATCAGACGGTGCAAGACACTGAATTCATGAACGAACACGGGGGTCACGATCGTCGAAATCCCTCGTTACGACGATCCCAATCGGGCGATTTCGCCTCGATCAATAGTGCCAAGGGAACTTGGTGTAGTCCTGGTCCCGCTTTTCGAGGAACGCGTCACGACCCTCTTGCGCCTCCGCAGACGCGTACGCGAGACGCGTCGCTTCGCCCGCGAAGAGCTGCTGACCGACCAGTCCGTCATCGACCATGTTGAACGCCAGCTTAAGCATTCGCATCGCGGTCGGACTCTTGCCGTTGATGATGCGGCCCCACTCCAGCGCTTTGGTTTCGAGCTCTGCGTGGGGCACCGACGCGTTGGCCATGCCCATCGCCACGGCTTCATCCGCGGTGTAGTCCAATCCCAAGAAGAAGATTTCGCGAGCGCGCTTCTGTCCGATCATGCGCGCGAGGTACGCAGAGCCGTAGCCACCATCAAAGCTCGCAACGTCGGGGTCGGTTTGTTTGAAGCGCGCGTGCTCTTTGCTGGCCAACGTCATGTCGCACACCACGTGGAGGCTGTGTCCTCCGCCCACGGCCCACCCGGGAACCACCGCGATCACGACTTTGGGCATGAAGCGAATCAGGCGTTGGACCTCCAGGATATGCAGACGTCCAAGTCGACCCGGATCCACGTTGGTTCCGTCGGCGTACTTGTATCCGTCCTTCCCACGAATGCGCTGATCACCGCCTGAGCTAAACGCCCAGCCACCATCCTTGGGGGACGGCCCATTGCCCGTGAGCAAGACGCAGCCGACATCGGTGCTTTGCCGTGCATGCTCCAGGGTTCGGTAGAGCTCATCGACCGTTTGAGGTCGAAATGCGTTTCGAACCTCAGGCCGGTTGAACGCGATGCGGACAGTGCCTTGGTCGCGTGCACGGTGGTAGGTCACGTCGGTGAGCGACTCGAAACCGGGCACAACGTCCCAGAGCTGGGGGTCGAAGATCGTGGAGACCATGCGCGAGGCATAGGATGCCGAGCCACGCTCGCCAAGCTCTTCTCGAACGCCTTTCCGATCGCGTTGCGCTATCTTTCACAGGTGGCCGCCGACGCGCCCAAAGCCGGTACCTATCTTTCTTCGCATCTGCGCGTTGTGCGCGTGCTTGGTGAAGGTGGAATGGGGCTGGTGCTGCAGGCGCGCGACGAAGCGCTTGAACGGGATGTTGCCGTCAAGCTGATCCACCCCGGACTCATCGAAGGAGAACTGGGGAAGGAGAGCTTCTTGGAAGAGGCGCGCGCGATGGCTCGCGTGCGTCATCACAGCGTGGTTCAGATCTTTACGTTTGGGGAAATCGAACGCGGTCCGTACTTCACGATGGAGCACATCGATGGACCGAGCTTGTCCGAGCATCTCAAACAACATGAAGTGCTGCCCTTCGATGAGGTGATGGGAATCCTGCGTCAGGTCGCGGGCGGCGTGGATGCGATTCACGAAAGTGGAACTGTGCATGGCGACCTCAAGCCTTCGAACATTCTCTTGGGTCCGGGGTTCGAAGCGCGCGTCACCGACTTTGGTCTGACGCTTCATGCGGGACGCAGCGCAGCGACGATTCTGGGCACGCCGCACTACGTCGCACCCGAGCGCATTCGGAAGGGAGAAGTTCCCGAAGAGCTACGTTCACGAGCCGACGTGTACGCGTTTGGCGTGCTGGCGTTCCAGCTCTTCACGGGGAGCGTCCCGTTCAATGCACCCGACGCCGGGCGAATCTACGCGCAGCACTTGTACAAGCCGCGACCGAAAGCGACGGCTCGGCGCGCAGAGTTGCCCGAAGGGATCGACGAGATCCTCGCCGCGGCGTTGCATCGAGATCCGGCCGTACGACTCGCAAGCGCCGGTGCTGTGGTGAGCCGTTTGGACAAACTCCACACGCGTCGTCGACCGTTGAGGCGCGTGTTGATCGCGGACGATGATCCGGATTTCCGCGTGTGGATGCGAGCTTGCCTCGAGAGCGAACTCGGCATCGAGGCGATTACCGAAGTCGACAACGGGCGTGACGCGCTCGAGTCGCTTTCGCGCGGTGACTACGATCTTCTGGTCGCCGACCTCCATATGCCGCGCATGAACGGACTCGAGCTCACCGCGAGCGCGCGACACATGTTGGAAGGCTCGACACTGCGCATTCTCGTGGTGAGCGGGCATGGTTCGGCGTCAGACTGGCGCGTGCTGACGCAGCTTGGAGCGGATGCCTTTATGGTGAAGCCGTGCGGTGTGGACGACTTTGTGTCCACTGCAGGTCAACTGCTCTATCCAGAACGCTTTGCGCGCGGTGCGTGAACCGCGTCGCCGACACGCACCGTGGCGGTGTCGAAGTCTGGCAAGAGGTTGACGCCAAACCACACCTGACCGTCTCGCTTTCGGTACGTTGCCAACGTGCGAAGCGGTTCGACGCCTTTGTTTCCGTCGGCATCGATCGTGGTCACCGTGCACCGCTCGCAGCCTTTGACGTTTCGAAACTCGGCTGCGCCCAATGAGAGCTCTTCCCACGCATCTTCGGCGTACGCGTCGCAACCTTCGACGACGAAGTTGGGGCGGAACCGACTCATCGGCAACGGCGTGTCCAAGCGCGTGTTTAGATCGTCGAGCGACGCCTGCGAAATCAGCAGGAAGGGATAACCGTCTGCAAACGAGACCGAGCCGCCACGTGAAGTCGCGCGGGCGCCGGACTGGTACACCAGTTGAACGTCGCGCGAGAGCAACTCGGAGAAGAGCGCACTTCCAGGCGCAAACTCGATGGAGTCGATCGTGTCTTTCCAGATCGTCGCGTCGATCACGTCGCCCTCGACCGACTCCGGAACGATGAGCGTGCCGACCTCACATCGAACCTCGTACCCGTTGTCCACGAGCGAAACGTCCACGCGCGCCAAGCGGCTGTCTTCACGTTGAGACACAAAGCGACCCGATTCGCGATCCACGAGCATCCAGCGTCGATCGTGGCGTAACCCGCGCGCTTCGCACGAACCCGTTGTGACGGCGATGCCACGGCACGCTTTGATGGGATAGATCCAGATCTCCGACACTTTCATGTGCCGATGGTACCGTCCCTGGCGTGACGCTGGGACACTGCTTGGTTGTCGGTGGCGGCGGGTACTTGGGAGGGCATCTCGCCAAGGCCCTGATCGATCGCGGGCTGTCCGTTCGCGTGTTCGACCGCGCTGTGCGTACGCCGATCGAAGGAGTCGAAGTTCACGAAGGAGACATCCGGGATGCGGATGCTGTCGCGCTGGCATGTGAGGGGATCGATTCGGTCTTCCACTGTGCTGCAGTGATCAACACGCTCACCATCGCGAGAGCTTCCGTGCGTGATCAGGTTTTCGGCGTGAACGTGGAGGGCACGCGAAACGTCGTGGACGCGTGTCAGGTCCACGGCGTGCAGCGACTGATTTACACCAGTTCCATTTCGGTGGTGGTCGATCGCGATCCTTGTCCGGATGTCACCGAGGATGCCCCCTACGCCGCGACCGAGCCGCTCGACATCTACACCGCGAGCAAGATCGAAGGTGAGAAGCTGGTGCTTGCGGCGAACAGCGACACACTGCGAACAACCGCTCTGCGACCCGGAGGGATCTTCGGACCCGACGAACAGCATCACCTTCCGCGCTTGGTGCGAGAGGTCATGGGTGGACGCTTCGTGGCCACCGTGGGTTCGGGAAGGACCAAAGGCGACAACATCTACATCGACGACCTTGTCGCGGTGCATTTGGCTGCAGCGGACAACTTGGATGTGGGCGGTAAGGCGTGCGGTAAGCCCTACCAAGTCGGCGATCGATCTCCGATCAACTACTTCGAGTTCTTTCGTCCTGCCGTGGCGGCGTTGGGGAAGAGCTTTCCGTGGATGAAAGTGCCCATACCGATCATGCGTGTCGCGAGTTGGGGCGCAGAGTGTGTGCACTACGTGGGTGGCCCCTTTCCGTTCATGACCCAGATGGAAGTGCGGAAGCTGGGCCTCGACCACTACTCGGATACCTCCGCAGCCGAACGCGATTTAGGCTGGGTTCCGAAGGTCAATGCTGCTGAGTCGATGACGCGATCGATCCCCTACGTGAAGCAGCTGGCGAGTATGATGCACTTCGTGCGCCGTCCCCATATCGGCTGGTGGATTGCAGTCCTCGGAGGTCTAGGGCTGCTCTTCGTGCTGACGTTCAGCGCGGGTGCGTATGCGTGGTGGACCGAGAACCTCACGCCGATGTTCCCACCGATCGTGCTCTATTGGATTTCGGCGATCGCGATTGCTCTGCATGTGGGCGAGGGGCTCTACGCGTGGCATCGCGCGCGACAGGCTGGGTTGCCAACCGCGGGTGGCTGGTTCCGGCAAACGTTGACGCTCGGGTATCCCTCGCTGCGACTGCTCTTGGCTGAGCTGAAGGAAAAAGCATGAAGCGACGACCCCAAGGGTGGCCCGAACGTTTTGCTGCTGCGCTTGAAGCGCATCCGAGTCCTGCGCTCGAGGACTGGCGGTGGGCCCGCGAGGGAGAAGACCCGGTCGATTCGCGTGCGGTTGACGCCGCGTGGGACCTCGTGACGCTCGCGGCGTCTGCCGAAGCAAACAAGCTCAACCACGCTATGCGTTTGCTGGACACGCCCGAACAAAAGACGCTTCTTCCGTCGATGGTTGTGGCAGGTGTGCGCGTCTGCGATGTGGGTGCGTTCAAAGTCGTCGATACCGAAGGAAAGCACTGGTTTCCCCGCGACCTTGCGTTCATCCCGGGTCGGGAAAACCTCACGCCGGAGTTGACGTTGGAGTGCAACGTCGAAGTGGGTCGCAGCGTTTGTGACTTCAGGCTTTGGTACAAGCACACCAGCTACGAGAGTGCTGGCGACGAGCTGAGAGAAGCGTCTGCCGAACGCTACATGGCGGTGCTTCTTACGCGCGCGGACCGGTCACACGCAGAGTCGGTGACCGACCGACAGCGAGACATCGAACTTGGTGCCGAAGGCTATCTCGTCGTGCGTTACGAACGTTCCGAAGTGTGGGCAGATCCGGTGGCGTGTGCGGTGGAGGCGATCCGAACGTTGCGTGATTCGACGCGTTTCGACGCCGAGGAACAACTGCGGGGCTGACGTTGGACTACGGCTTCTTGGCGCTCGTTCCGCCCTTGATGGCGATCATCTTGGCGCTCGTGTTGCGCCAGGTTGTGCTCGCCCTCTTTGCAGGTGTGTGGGCCGGCGCGCTCGTGATCGCGGGATTCGACCCAATCGCGTCGTTGCTTCGCTCGTTCGATCACTACATCGTTTCCGCAGTTGCAGACGACGACCACGCGTCGATCCTGGTGTTCAGCCTTTTGCTGGGTGGGATGATCGGGTTGATCACCCACAGTGGTGGCGGTCTCGGACTGGCCGCGTGGGTGACCAAACGCGCGAAGACCAGCAAGAGTGGTCAGCTTTCAACTTGGTTCTTGGGCATTGCGATCTTCTTCGACGACTACGCCAACTCGTTGCTCGTGGGATCCTCGATGCGGCCGATCACCGACAAGCTGCGGGTCAGTCGAGAGAAGCTGGCGTTCCTGGTCGACGCTACGGCGGCACCGGTGTCGAGCATCGCCTTGGTCTCGTCGTGGATCGGCGTCGAGGTGGGATACATCGCTGAGCAGTTTGCGGACCAAGGCATCGAAGCGGATCCCTACCTCGCGTTTCTGCAAACCTTGCCGTACCGGTTCTATCCCTGGTTGATGCTCTTTTTCGGGCTCATCCTCGTGCTGAAGCAACGCGACTTCGGTCGGATGTACGCGGCTGAAATACGCGCACGCGAAACAGGAAAGCTCGTCGCCGATGGTGCGCGACCCGCGTCGGATTTCTCCGACGAAGCGAGCCCAGCGTCACCCCATGCCGACCCTGGCTATCGCGATCCGGCCAAGGCATCTGAGCCAAAAAAGCCGCGCGCAATTAACGCCATCGTGCCGGTCTTCACCGTCATCCTCGTCGCACTCGTGGGCATGTACCTCGACGGTCGGGCGACAGTGCTGGCCGAAGGCGACGAACCCACACTTCGTGCTGTGTTCGGAAACGCGAGCAGTCTGAAAGCACTTCTTTGGGCCTCTGCGCTTGGTGGCATCGCCGCGTTTGTGTGTTCGCTGGCGACGCGCTCATTGGATCTAAGTGGTGCTGTCGACGCGTGGATGAGCGGACTCAAATCGATGCTGACCGCGTGTGTGATCCTCGTGCTCGCGTGGTCGCTCGGGGCGATCTGCAAGGACCTGCACACCGCGGACTACGTCATTTCCGCGCTTGGTGATTGGTTGCCGCCGGGGATGTTGGCGGCCGCTGTGTTCGTCATCGCGGCGGCGGTGAGTTTCGCGACGGGTACGTCTTGGGGGGCGATGGCGATCCTCTTTCCCTTGGTGGTACCGCTCGCGCACGAACTTGCTCCCGGCGACATGAACATCATGCTCGGCGCCGTCAGCTCGATCCTCGCGGGCTCAGTCTGGGGCGACCACTGTTCACCGATCAGCGATACGACGATCATGAGTTCGATGGCGACGAGTTGTGATCACGTCGACCATGTTCGAACGCAATTGCCCTATGCGCTTCTGGTTGGCGTAGTCAGTCTGATCTGTGGCGAGATCGCTACTGGGCTTGGGCTCTATCCGGCGTGGGTCGGTTTGATCATCGGCGCCGGGGTGCTGTTCGCGATCGTGCATTTCGTCGGGAAGCCCGTGCCGGAAACCAGTCTGAGCGAGGAATGATCCACCGAGCGTATTTCCGAGCGCTTCTCGTGGTGGTTCTCGGTTGCAGCACGGCCGCGGAACGCGAAGCGGAGGCTGCTGAAGAGTGGGAGGCGGCACGTGTGGCGTGGGAGCGTGGCGAGCTCGACGCGTACGCGTTGTGGACCCAGTTGGACGCACGCACCGAGCAAGGCCAGCAAGCCGCCGCACGGCTCGCAGCAGCCGACGCCCACTACCGACAAGGCGTGCGGCTGCTCCGCGCGGGTCGGCCTGCACGTGATGAACTCGCAGCTGCAACTGCACTGGCGCCGATGGACCCGGCGCTCTACCTGTCACTCGCGCGTGCCTGTCGCGAACAAGGCATCACACTGCGCGCCGCGGAGTACTACTCCAAGTTCCTCGCGGTGTTTCCTGAAGGCGCACGTTCGGACACCGCGCGCGAAGAATTGCGCGAACTCGACCCTGACCTTGCCGGTGTGCTTGGTCCCGCGGGGGTGGTTGTGCCTCAACCGCCACCACCTGCAGCCAGTCCATGGATTCCCGCTGCCGGCGGCGTCGTTGTGGGCGTGGTGCTCGCGGTCACGGCGTTCTTGATCGTTCAGTTCGTTCGCGGACGCGGAATTGCGCTCGACCGGTTGGTTGCGCACAGCCCTGAGTTCCACCCGGCCGTGGCGTATCTCGTCGGCTCGTTGCGGCATGAGTTGCTCAAACATCGAATCGGTGCCGCGCGCGATGCTCTCGCCAAAGACAGCATCGACGATGAGGAGTTGTCGTTCCTGCGGGGACGTCTCTACGGCGGAATCCCACTCGTCGACGCTTGGGAAGGTCACCTGGTGGCGTTTCGGCGAGCGATCGGACCACGCGTGGACCTGTCGCGCGACCGAGCGTTTCGCACCGCAGGACAGGCCGTTCGCGAGATCGCGAAGCTGGAGGATGGGCTGAAGCCCGACGCGGATGCCTCCTCGAGGAAACGAGCACTGCACCGGTTGGCCGCCGCGCATCAGCGCTTGGTGCACTTCGACGAGCGACTCGCCGACTTGGTCCATGGTTTGGTGCGAACCGAGATCGACGAAGCGCTCCTGCGTGAAGTTGTCGCCGAGGTTCGCGAGGAGTACAGCGCCGGCCAAGTCACGTTGGATCGCGTGGAGATTTCCGGTCCTGACGAGGATGTCGTGCTCGAGGTGTTTCGCGCCGACTTGGTGCTTGTGCTCAAGAACGTCGTGCGCAACGCGATCCTCGCGGTGGGACGTGCGGACCCGCCTCGTCTCTTGCGCGTGGATGTTCGCGTCGAACTCGAACCCACAGGTGATGAGACCGTCCGCTTACGGGTGCTCGACTCCAACCCCGAAGCGTTGGATACGTCCGTGCTCTTCGACCGACGCGTGGATCGTGGACTGGGTCTCGTCGCGGCTGCGGTTCATCGCTATGGTGGAACAATCGACGTTGAACCCGCGGAAGAAGACGGGTTCGAGAAAGCTGTCGTGGTTTCGTTCTTCCGCACCGATGCGTGATGTATCCTTGCCGCCATGCGCGCCGGCGTGGGGTACAGCCAAAGCCCGGACGCCCGCTCGGCGGGTCGACTCGCAGCTGCATCTGCGGCGGGACCCGTGGGCCGCGATCGCGTTGGAACGCTCTTTCTGTTTGCAGTCGGTCCCCATGCTTCGCACGCGGAAACCGTGGCGAAAGGAGCGAGCGTCACCTGTCCGGGCGCGACGATCGTCGTGATCGGAGGACCGGGCGCGTTCATGCCCGAGGGCGAAGTCGAAGGTGTGCCCGCCGTGGTGGCACTCGCGCTCAAGACCACAAGCCAAGTGAGTGTGGGCGGCTCCGACGATGCGGGCGCGGTCGGTGAATCGCTGCTGCACCGTCCTGCGCGACCTCTCTTGCTCTTCGGTAAACGAACGCTGCCACCACAGCGCCTGGGCGAGTTCGCGCGAGCGTCGCGCGCATTTAGTTTGGTGGGCGGTGCCGTCGACCCTGGCGGAAGTCTCGCTGCGATCACGACAGGCGAACTACGCGGTGGAAACCTGCTCGGTGCGCGTATCGATGGTGGACTTCGCATGGCAACCGATCACTCGGTTGGGGTTCATGACATCGGACTCGAACGTGAAGTGACCAAGGCCGACTCAGGCTACGTGCGTGAGTTGGATGGTCGATCGCCGCTTGCGGTGCTGGGTCGCGTGATCGGCGATCGCGAAGATCGTCCCCTCGTGTTGGTGCGTTGGCGAGTGGCCGAAGACAGTGGGCCTGGCATCGTTCGTGGGATTGGAGGCATCGATCCAGCCTCAGGAGCGATCTACGTCGGTCCGGATGTTCGCGAGGGCGACTTCCTCACCTACTGCACGCCCGACGCAACAGCGGGACGAGAAAATCTGCGCGCAATGCTCAAGCGCCTCGATGCAGGACTCTTCGGCGGGATCCCCGTGGCTGCGATCGCGATCGAGAGTGTCGGTCGAGGCACGCGTCTACACGGTCGACCTCACGTCGATGCGCGCGCCCTTCGACGTCACTTCGGGGACATGCCCTTCGCAGGGGTGCGCACAACGCACGAGGTTGTGCAGCAAGGTGAGGACCTTCGCGTGGCCGGTCACAGCCTTGTTCTTGGGCTCTTGTTCGCGCCTTCCTAAACGACGAAGCGATCGCCTGAGACGAGACGTCACACTTTTGGGGGTACACGTGTCCCCAGTGGGGTCTCGCGTTCCCCGATGTTCCTTTGAAGGGCACGAACGACACTCACCAAAAACGTACACGTAGATTCATCTGTGATCTCAGGCACTTTCAGCAAATCGTGGATTTTTACACCTCATGGCACCGAGGTTGCACATAATCGAGGTGATGCATTCGATTCTCCGTGCTGTGCTCTGTGTTGCGTTGGTGGCCTGTGCCGCCGAGACGCCTGACACTTCGACCGACCCCTTGGCCGAGGACCACCGCTTCGATCTTTTCCGCGCTCCCGAGTTGCGGCAAGACGCGATGTTTCCCGAGACACTGTATGCGGGTCATCTCATCGATGTAGAGGTGTCCGAAGACCGCCTCGTCTTCGACTTCGATTCGGCGCCGCCGACGATCGAGGCAGGCACAGTTGTCGCCGGTGAAATGGGTGGCAGCTACCTGCGACGCATCGAAACCGTCACGGAGCTTGCCGACAACCGGCTTGAGTTCACCACGGTTGAAGCATCGCTGCTCGAGCTGTTCAACGATGTGCATTTCCGGTCGGTGTTCACGCCCTCCATCGATCGTCCGGGCTCGAGCGTCGATCCGGATGACGGTTTTGGACGACGCACCGACGCCATCGAGATTACGGCGACGCCCGTCGAAATCCCCGGCACAGGCATCATGTGTCGCACGGGTGGGTCGGCGACGATCACACCCACGCTCAACTTCACCCCGCGCATCGAGGTGGAGATCGACATCAAGGATCGCGGCTGGTGGCGTACTCCCGAACTTCGCCACGCGAAGTTCGTGATCGGTGGAGTGATCACAGTCGGTGCAAACCTTGAGGCAACCGTGGCGCCCTCCATCACCTGCCGCTGGGAGAATGACTTCGACGCCACTGCAGCGACATGGACCACCACGAACCCGTTCCCGGGCGTCGGTGTCTTGACCTTGACGCACACCATTGGGCCCACCCTGGAAATCTCGGCGAACTGGCGCGGTCCGGAAATCACCGGAACGTTCGCCGCGTCCGCAAGTCTCGACTTCCAGATTGGAACCGAGAAGCCCTACGGCTCGGACGATTGGGTCAACCTCAGCGGCGTGAGCTTCGACGGTGACGCCTCGATTCCTGAGGTCACCGTGGCGGAGAACTGGGCGTGGAGTGTGACCGCGGAAGGCGGCATGAAGTACGAACTGCGCGCCTACGATGCACTGGGTCCCGACTTCTCGGTCACCATGCCCCTCACCGTTTCTGGCGAAGGAACCGCGGACTGCTTCACCGAGGATGTCACTCTCGGTGCGAACGCAAACGTGGGTGTCGAAGTGCAGATTCCTGTTCTCGGCTACACCATCGCTTCCGAGTCGTGGACCTGGCCGCTCGTCGAGGCCCAGTCGCTTCCCGGGTGGCCGCGCGAGTTTGGCGACGGCGAGTGTGACCCGTGCGCCGAGCAGACCGAGTGTGGTTCCTGCAACCGAACCACCGGCTGTGGCTGGTGTGAAGGCATGGGCTGCATGGGGAGCGACCGCGAAGCGGAGTGTGGTGCGGACAACTGGCGCGACAGCCAGAGCGCATGCCCCGACTGCAGCGTCGCATCGAGCTGCGGAGATTGCACCTCGACCGCAGGCCTTGCCGGATTCTGCGTCTGGTGTAACGGCACCTGTGTGAACCAGTCGAGGAGCGAGTTCGACATGTGCGGCGATGATTGGGTCGCTGTGCCTGGCAGCTGCATGTAAGGCTCCTGGCCTTCTCTGAAAACAGCCCCGCTTCTGGCGGGGCTTTTTCGTTTAAGCCGGCACCCGTTCGGGTAGGGTAGGTTGATGCGCTCGCTTCTCGTGATCGAGGACGGACACGAATACGAAGAGTTTGCCCGGCTCTTTCTTTCGGAGCAGTTCACGATCCGTGCAGCGCACTCGTCGGCCGAAGCGCTCAAGTCTCTGCGCGAGCACGCTGCCGACGCGTTTCTGGTCGATCTGCGTTTCGAACGCTCTCCCGTCGAGCACTTGGTGGGAGATGTTCACGAAACCGCCAAGCGTCGCTTCGCAGGCGACACATTCCGCGCGATTCGCTACCTGAAGGAGCAGCAGGGCACGTTGGTGCTCGCGGAAATCCGCCAAGCAGGGTTCGATGGTCCGGCTGTGTTCGTGCACGACTTTTCGGACCGTCGTTTGAGCAACCTTCAGCGGCTCTACGGTCGAGTGAGTGCGGTTCCCACCTTTGATGCCGCCCGAATCCGCACCGCCTTGGAGGGCGGATGAGCGTTCGTACGCTAGCCCATGACGTCGGGAAATACGTCGCTCGCACCGCTCGGAACCTGCCATCGGAGGGTGACGTTCCGCGTGTCTTGATCGACATGCTGTGTCGCGATCTCTACGCGTTGACGGATACTCAGCGTGCTTCCGAACGGTTTGAAGAGCTGGCTGGAGGCGTCGACGCCGATTTGTCCGCCTGTCGTTCGAGGTTCGCGGAAATCGATGCGCTTGAATCCGAAGTCCGAGCGGGAGCGTCAGAAGCGGTGCGACGAGCGGCGCAACTTGCGATGGAGATCGAAGCAACGCTGCGGGAGATGCTCGAATGAAACCGCGCGTGCTTGTTGTCGATGACGGGGATCGCTACGTCGAGCTGTTTCACGCGCTCTTGCGCGACTACGACTACGCCACGCGCTGTGAGTTGGACGGCCCGTGTTGGGAGTGTCCGCAACGTGACGGTTGCATGCTGACACACGCGCATGATTGGGCGGAGACACAGCAAGCGTTGACCCGTCATCGGGATGTTGATGTCGTGTTGCTCGATGTGGCGTTCGATCTTCCCGTGGAACGACTGCTGCCGCGTGGTGAAGACCTCGAGACGCGTCAACGCGAACAGGGGCTCGCGATACTCGACAAGCTGCGGTTGCGTCATCCCGGCTTGCCAGTCGTGCTCATGACCTCGGCGGCCGAGATTGGATTGGAGAGTGCTGCGCCCTTGGAGGCGGATGAGTTCGTCACGTTCGCCGGTGCAGATGCCTTTGATGCGCGCGCACTCGGACTGTTGATCGAGCGCATTCTTGCTCGGCGGGCCGATGCGGGGGATGCCGGCGAGTACGTCTGGGGCGAGAGCAAAGGCATGCAGCGCCTCCGGCGTGATGCGACCACGCTCGCACGTACGTCGTTGCCGATCCTGCTCCTCGGTGAAACGGGTACCGGAAAGAGTGCGATGACCGAGCGGGTCATTCATCCTGCAAGCCAGCGCGAGGGGCGTTTCGTATCGGTGGATCTGAGCGCGCTTCCAGACTCGCTGGTGGCCAGCGAACTGTTCGGAAGTACGCGTGGTGCGTTTAGTGGTGCGACCGATCGACCCGGACGCTTTGAGGAAGCGGATGGAGGTACGTTGTTTCTCGACGAGATCGGCAACCTTCCGCTGGATGTTCAGCGACTGCTTCTGCTCGTGTTGCAAGAGGGTCGGGTCACACGCTTAGGCGAAAACCGAGCGCGACCCGTGGACGTCAAACTGGTTGCGGCGACCCACGTTGACCTCGAAGGAGCTGTTCGTGCAGGGCGCTTTCGAGCGGATCTATACGCACGACTCAACCCCGCTGCGCGACTTGAGCTGCCGCCCTTGCGACAACGGATGGGCGATTTGCTTCCGTTGATGCAGCGCTTCGTGCAACGCATGTTTGAGCGCGACGGGGCCGACCGCAAATTGCTCTCTGCGGCGCACAGCGCTCTGAAGTTGCAGGGGCCACTCGCGCCGACGATCGTAATCGGTGATCCGCCGTTGAAGCAGCACGGACTCTGTTTCGTCTTTGCGCCGGCAGTGTTTGCGCAGCTGGAACAGCACAGCTGGCCCGGTAACGTGCGAGAACTCGAACTCCTGGTCGCGACAAGCACGTTGATGGCTCTTTCCGACGCGCTCGAAGCCGCCAAGGCGGGCCGCGCGGCTCCGCTGCCGCACGCGATTCCGGTGCCTGCGCGTCTCGTGCGCGAACTGATCGAACGCTCGTGGGTGCAAGTGCAGGCGGATCCGATTCTCGATACGTCGCTTCGTCCCGCTCCCCAGCTTCGCGACGTCGCCCGCGAACTGGAGCGACGTCATTTCGAGCGCTTGTTTCGAGAGTGCGCAGGGGACTTTGAGAAAATGGCAAAACGCCTGCTGGATGGAGAGCCAGAGGCGAATGCCAAGCGCGTGCGGTTGCGGTTCAATCAGCTCGGTTTGAGCGCACGCGAACTCAAGCGTTAGCACACTGCCCTAGTCCAGCATGCAAAGCGGGTCGTCTCCGCACTCTTCCATGCGCTCGAACGCCATGTCGTGTCGATCCCGCATCGTCTCGCGCATCTCCACGCGATTGCGGTTGGGGTTTCGCGGGCGCGGACTGCGCGCTGCGGGCTCCGGCTCGGGTTCGACAACTTGCGCAACGACGGGTGCAGCCTCAGGCTCGGTCTCGACCGCCACCGGCACCTCGACTTCGTGGATCACGACTCGCGGCGGAGGCGGAGGTGTCGTCAGCTGCACAACAACCAACGTGGCAAGCGCCGCGCATGCGACCATCGCGATTCCGAATGCGGCAGCCCACCCTCGACTTCGCTGCGGCGTAGGTTCAACCGATTCGACCATGCGCAACTGAAACGCCTGACGCTCAGCTTGAATCGCGGCGAGTTCGGCCTTCATCGCAGTGATGCGATCGTCGGCGTCTTTGGTTCGCGCCGAGACTTGCTCCTCCACGTTCAGCCGCGCCTCTTCTTGTGCCACGCGTTCCGCGTGTTCCCGTTCTGCGGCTGCTTGCGCTTTGGCATCGGCTTGCCGCTTCGCGTTCGCCTCTGCGGCAGCTTGAGCTTCTCGCTCCGCATCGCGACGCGCGGTCTCCTCGGCCGCGATTCGCTGCTCTTCGATGTTCTGAAGCTCCCCCAAGGCCACCATCACGCTGTCTTCGCTCGTCATTGCTTGCTCCTTACGAAGGAGTATTTCAAGACTCACGCCAGCTAATTTCTTAGTAATTTCAGACAGTGACGAACGTCGATGCTTCTAAAAGTATCAAAAATATGCTCATAGAATCATTTTGGCAGATCCGGTTTCTGCCAACGGTACTGAAAGTGGACGCGGATTCGCACGTCTCTAATTTCAATAGAGATGTCTGAGTCGGCGCGGCTGTTGGAGTTGCTGACCCATCCGGACCCGGATTGGCGTCGCCAAGGTGTGGAGGTCGCGAGCGCACTCGACGGCAAGTTCGTGGCTCGACTCTTTGACGACCTTCAGCGCGGGCGTTGGATCGTCCCGCCGCCCGGAGTTCTTGCCGAGCTACTGCAGGTTCTGGCGACGCATCCGGATCATGAAGCCAGGCGACGCACCATCCGCGCGCTTCCTCCGTTTCACACGGACGACCTGGACGTTGTGCAGACAATCGCCGACGGGTTTCCACATCTGCTCGAGCTCCACGTCGTTTGGCGTGGTGCGCCAGATGCGTTTGAGCTTCCCTCGCGCTTCGGTGTTCGCAATCTGTGGGTCGCGATTCCACACGCGCCCCATGGCGGAAAGATCCGTGTGCCCAACGACGTGGTCTCGCTGGCGCTGGTGGGATGGTCTGCACCTCCGACGATCGAAGGTGGCGAAGGTCTTCGTGCGCTGGCGATCTCGGGGTCGCGCGTTGCGCCACCGCTGGAGCGCTGGAGCGATCAGCTCGAGTCACTCGACCTGGGTCACCTCGCGCTCCCGATGGATGCGGAGTTCCGGCGACTCCCAGGCTTGCGGAAGCTACGCACGGGCTCGCTGACCGGTGCGTTGGAGGTCGACGAGCCCCTCGAAGTGCTTCATTTGCACTCCGCGGTCGGTCGCGGTCCGTTGGATCAGCGAGTGATATCGGCCGACACGTATGTTCGCGTGGACGAGTGGGCGCGTCCCGATGCATCGCTGGCGGGCGACCCGCGGGTGCGTTGGTTGGGACCGGTCGATGGTGATTGGACTTCGCTGCTCCTCACGCTTCCGCGTTTGGACGTCGTGGACCTGACCGATTCGCGGCGTTCGTTTGCGCTGCCCCCCAAAGTCCTTCCCGCTCCGCGACTTCTTTGGCAAGCGAGTGATCATCAGCCCTTGGATGCGGACGCGTGGAACGATGCGGTGGAGGAGTGGGCGCATCGCGGTCGCGACTGCCTCTTGTTGCCGATCGACGAACTCTCTGATCGGGAAGCCGCAAAGCTCACGGTGCAGGCGACGCCCTTTGTTCGAGCGTTTGCGCGCTCGTCGTTGCGTGACGCCAAGAGTTTCGTGCAGGCATTGCTCGAAGACCGACTTGTCGCGTTGACCGTGGAAGAAGCTGTCCAGTGGCAAGCCCTCTTGCAGTTGGCCGGCATCGCGACGGACGTCGAACGCGTCTAGTAAGAACGTTCGGCCGCTAGGGTTGAGTCAGACCGCGACTCAGAAAACGCATGATTCGGCCTTCGAGCGCACGCGCGACGTCTGCATCCGCCACCATGTGCGTGGAACCCGCCAGCACCACAAAGTCGTGGTCGCGACCGGCCCGCATTAGTGCATCGTGCATCTTCATCGCATGCACGAAGTACACGTTGTCGTCACTCGTTCCGTGCACGATCATCAGCGGTCGCTCGAGCTGCGGTGCGTACGTGAGAACGTTGGACACCCGGTACCCCTCGGCGTTGTTTTCCGGAAGGTCCATGAACCGCTCGGTGTAGTGCGTGTCGTAGTCGACCCAATCACACACCGGCGCTCCCGCTACACCCACTTTGAAAATGTCGGGGCGTCGCATCACGGCCATCGCGGAAAAGTAGCCACCAAAGCTCCAGCCGTAGACACCCACGCGACTCAGGTCCATCTCGGGGACTTCGGTCGCTAACGCCTGCAGTCCTTCGACTTGGTCCGCGAGCGCGACGTCGATCAGGTTTCTGCGAATCACGCGTTCCCACTCGCGACCCCGGCCGGGCGTTCCACGACCGTCGAGACTCACCACGATGTAGCCGTGATCCGCCTGCCACTGTTCGCGAAGTTGCTGGTAGCGACCGATGCGAACTCGGGTGTGTCCCGGACCCGCGTAGACCGAGAGAATGACCGGGTATGAGCGGCCCTGCTCAAAGTTGCGGGGACGAATCACAACCGCGCGGAACTGCTTCTCGCCGACACGCAGATACTCCACGTTCGGGACGAAAGGCGGCTCCTCGCTGGCACTCGCGATCTCGCCTACCGTTTCGGTGCCTCGCTTCACAAACCAGCGTGGGCCGTGCTCAGTCGTGTGCGCCGCGTGGACCCAAACGTCTTCGCTCCGACCAAAGACTGCATCGTGAAACCCGTCGCCCTCGCTGATGCGTTGTGGTTCGCCTTCAAACGGGATCCGCCAAATGTGACGTTGTGAAGCATCGTCCGAACCGACGATCCACACTCCATCATCGCTGGCGTGAGCGAGCTCGAAGTACCCGTGCTCCGGCGCACTGACGAAACGAGCTTCGTCGCCCGTGTGGAGTTCCAACTGCCAGCGTCCGCTGCGTTCGGTGCTCCAGAGCCAACGATCCGCGTCATAGAAATGCGGGACGCTTTGGTCGAGGTTCAACCAGGCAGCATCGGTTTCTTCGTGCAGCACCGACGTGGCACCGCTCTCGAGATTCACGCGCAGGAGTTGCTGGCGTTGCTGCAGTCGATCCTGCACCAAAAGCGTTAGCGGAGCGCGACGGCTCCACCGAACCGTGGCGAGGTAGGGAAGCGCTTCACGATCCCATTCGATCCACTGCGTCGGTCCACCGCTTGCCGCGATCACGCCGAGCTTCACATCCGCATTTGCGGTTCCCGCTTGGGGATACCGCGCAGCGTGTGGCGCCTCCGCCGGATGAATCGGGTTGCTGGCGTGCCAGACTTCGATGTTCGCAGAGTCGTTGCGTTGGTAGAGAATCTGGCTCGAATCGGGCGACCACCAGTAGCCGCGGTACCGACTCATTTCTTCTTGAGCGACAAACTCCGCCAACCCGTTGGTGACCGTGGGCGCTTCGCGATTGGTCAGCCGTTGCTGCGCACCGCTCGCGATGTCGATGACCCAAATGTCGCCGTCTCGAACGCAGGAAACCTTGGTGCCATCAGGCGAAAAGCGAGCGTCGTTGGCATATCCACCCTCGCTTGGAAGTTCGCGGACAGCGCCGCCCTCGCGCTCGACCAAGTAGAGTCGACCGCTGAGCGGAACCAGAATCTTCGATGCGTCGCGATTGAGTCGAAAGCTGGTGATGCCCCGCGCGTTCATGCGCAGTCGCTCACGAAGTGCACGTTCTTCGGCACTCAGTTCTTCGGTTGCGCCCTGAAGAATTTGAGCGGCTGTCAGAAGTTGACGCTCTTCGCCACTTGCGACGTTGTACGCGTAGAGGCTTCGACTGGAGTCGCGCGCCCCGGAGCGCAAAAACAGAATCTGAGAACCGTCTGGAACGATCGTGATCGACGCAGGCTGGCCGAGTCGAAACCCGCCGGTCTGCGCGTACTGCTCCACGAATGCGGGATCGGCGACGGAGGGGGGACGTTCAGGCATTGTGCTTTCAGACGGTGTGGAGGGGCCGCAGGCCGCGGCCATGATCACAAGCGTGTAGAACCTGGTCATGCGCGGCCTCGGCCCTGTGGATCAACCGACAGGTCGCTTGAAAACGAACATCACGACTTCGTGGTCGTGTTCGTCGGTCGGACTCTCGTCGCGCGTGGTGGCAACGAGCTCCCAGCCCTTTGCACCTCGAGCGTTGAGCTCCTTGAGAATCGGCTCGTGGCTTTCGCCATGTCCCCACGGAGTGGTGTAGATGTCGTATTCGAACGCGGCCATGGCTCCTCCTTTTCGGGGGACCTGGCTACCCGAGCGGGCGAGGGCGTGTCAACGGCAGTCGTGGAGTCGATCGCACAGAGTTTGAAGAACACCGCTACAGACGCACTGGTTTGTGGCGACCGTCGCGTCACGCATGCGCAGCTGGTCGAGTACGCACGCCGTGCGGCAGGTGCGCTTCGGGAGCAAGGAATACGTGACGGCGAGAGGGTTCTGCTGAGCACGCCCAACACGATCGATGGCGTGATCGCGTGGTTGGGGGTGATCTTTGCTGGTGCGACCGTCGTGCCGATTTCGCGGCGCGCTGCGGATGCAGAGATCGCCGCCTACGCGAACGTGACGCGTGCGCGCTTCGGTCTCTGCGACACGCCACTTCCGGGAGTGTCCACGATTGCCCTCGACGCGTTGGAGGGTCCGCCCCAAGAGCACGCACCTGCCGAGGCCGCGATGGTGTTGTTCACGTCCGGCACGACCGGAAGCGCGAAGGGCGCGACCATTTCACACGCCAGTATCGTTGCCCACACCACAAGCTTGGTCCGTAACGTGTTGCGACTCGGATCCGACGACGTGGTGTTAGGCGTGCTTCCCGTTGCCCACAGCTATGGCATTCGCATGACGGTGCTGGCGCCACTCTTTGCTGGAGCACGCACGATTCTGGCCGAGTTCGATGCGCGTGCGAACATGCGGGCTTGTGTCGATCACGGAGTGACCTGGCTGCCTGGCGTGCCGACGATGTTTCACGCTTGGGCGTCGGTGCCTGGTGAGCCGCCGCCCACGTTGCGGTGGGCACTCTCGGCAGGAGCATCATTGAGCGACGATGTGCGTACGCGTGCCGAAGCGCGGTTGGGTGTGGATGTGCGGGAAGGCTATGGACTGACGGAGGCGACCTTCTGCTGCATCGATGCTCCGCCGAGTGCGCGTGAACCGGGTTGCGTCGGCGTTCCGGTGCCCGGAGTCGAGGTTCGAATCTCTGAGGGTGAGATCCAAGTACGAGGTGACAACGTGATGTCGGGCTACTTGGATGACCCGACGGCCACGCAAAGCGTTTTGGATGGAGGTTGGCTGCGCACGGGAGACCTCGGGCGCATCGATGCACAAGGGCGTCTCGTTGTGGTGGATCGACTCAAGGATCTGATCGTACGCGGTGGACACAACGTGGTGCCCGCGGAAGTCGAGAACGTGTTGGTCGCGCACCCCGACGTCGAACAGGCTGCTGTCGTCGGTCGTTCGGATGCAAAGTACGGCGAGGAAATCGTCTGTGTGCTAATCGGCGACGTTGTTCCGGCAGATCTCGATGACTGGTGCCGTAAACGTTTGAATGCAACCAAGGTTCCGCGAGAGTGGGTGAAGGTAGACGTCATGCCCTTGGGTCCATCTCGAAAAGTTCTGCGACGTGAGCTTCGCGCGCGCATCGAAGCAGGTACCTTGGTGCCTTCGAGGTTTTCGTGAGGTCCGTACGACTCAAAACAGACGCCGGAGAGCCACGTTGGCTCTGCCTGGACGAACACGGTCTTTGGCTGATGGACTCCGAGGACGCGATCGACGGTCTGGACGCGTTGAAGGAGCTGCCGCGTTACCAATCGGGTCGGCTGAAGGATCGCCTCGAAGCGCGCGGCGAGACGTACCTGATTCCTGCGGGCAAAGGTGGAGACGTTCGCGAGATGTTAGCCATCGCACGGCTACGCGGACCGCAAGCTCCGCTGTTTACAGGGCCGCTGATCGACTCCACCCAAGAGCTGGATCGAGCGTTTGTGTCGGGGTGGCTGCAGCCGGGCGAGATGTTGCTCGCGTTGTTGCAGACCACCACGCCCTTCGAGGTTGAGTCCGACGTTGGGGATACTGCCTCTGTCGATGCGTGGACCGTATGGACGGATCAGCGCGCAGCTCTCGTTTCGATTGGACCCTTTGGCGATCTGACAGTTCATGTGCTCTCGGATTCGCTCGAGGTCGAGTCAGTACGCGGCCGCGACATCATTCGCTGTGGCGACCACGAGTGGAAGACCACCCTCTTCAATGAATCGCGTTACGCCAAGGTCGCGCCCATGTGGAAGTCGACGCCCCAAGCGCGACTGCGTTTCGCGGCGGACGAAGCGCTGGCTGCAGGAGAACGTGATTTGGCGCGTCGATACATCGGTGCGCTGGATGAGCCGCTGGCCAAAGTTGAGATGGCGGTGTTTGACGGTGACGAGATCGTCGGTGTCGAAGCGCTCGAGCGTTTGAACATTCTGGCGTGGGCAGACTCGTGGAAGTTCGATGCCCCTGCTCGCAGTCGGTTGCGCGACGCGCTACTTGCTCACGATCCGAGAAGCTCGGTCGGATTGATCTTGGATGAGTGGTTGCGCGAGACGCACCTGCGCAAAGAGAAGGACCTCGACGCGATCGTTCAGCTCGACGTTGAGCACGCGCGGTCCTTGGTGGCCGGTGGGCGGCAGGAGGATGCGCAGAAACTTCTGCATGAGCGGTTGAGTACGTTGACGCCGCCCGAAGCCGCGGACCTGATTCCGCATGGAACCGAAGGTGAGCGTGAGCCCCAATTGCGTGCACGCGTTGCGTTGCTCGAAATGCTTCATGACGCCGGCGACAGCGCAGCCGAACTTGCACTCGCACGTTTGGAGCCAATGCGAACGGCGCGCTTGGAGCCGCTGGATCGCCCTGATGCTCGACGCGCGATCGAGCTACTTGAAGAGGGGCCGCGTGTCGAACCGCGCAGCCCCTCCGCGTCGCGCGCACCCTTTGAAGCCGCTGAGTTTCAGCTCTTGCGACATCCGATCGGACGCAGCGATTCGTTCGTCGCGGGTATCCAGGCGCTCGTCGCGCGCGCCGATGTTCCCGATCACGGAGCCCTGAAAGCATTTTGCGCCAAACTCAAAGATCCGGCCGCGACGCCTATCTTCGAACGTGCTGTAACGCGCATGGGCGGGGAAACCTTGGCGTTCGTCTCGCAGGGTGAGCGAGCGCTTGGCTGCCGCGCCTACGACGACGGGGATGCGAGCTTCTTGATTGTGGGCGCGTGTCATCTCGACGAATCCGACCCGCGTTATCTACCACCCGCGTCGCTCGCTTTTGCGTTTGGGTCGGAGCTCGCACACGTTCGCTTTGGACACAGTCGCGTCACAGCAAGCGACTTGTGGAGTGGGGCGTTCGATGTTGGCGTGAGTGGGTTCGACCTGCTCTTGAGTGCAGTCCCGCTGGTCGGTCGGTGGCAAGGGCTCGCCGAAGGCGTCAGCAAGCTGGGCAACGCGATCAAAGATGGAACGATCGGAAAGTTCGCCCGTCGTGCGGGTCGAGCTCTCGGCGTCGACATTCCCGAGGACAGCGAAGAGCACTTGGCTGCAGGTCAACTCTTGGCGGCGCACCGCCTCATGCAACTGACTGCGGATCGTGCGGGGCTGGTGTTGGCTGCCGATCCGGTTGCTGCCGTTCGCGCCATTCTTGCCTCGCATCCGAGCGACGTATGGGAGCGCAGCGCGAACACCACGCTACGTGAGCTGATGTCGGAACGCGATGAAGAAGGACGTCTGCGCTTTCCCGAGCTGGCGGTCCGAGTCAGCGCGCTCATTTCGTTTTGGTTGAGCGAGGACTACCAGCAGCTCGCCGGCTGATGTACCAAGCGGCCATGGACACACGCGCCGTGGTGATCACCAAACCGGGAGACCCCGAGGTCCTCGAAGTCCAATCGCGCTCCATCCGAGATCCCGGTCCCGGCGAAGTCCGAATCGCCGTTGCCGCTGCGGGCCTAAACCGTGCGGACTGTATTCAACGACGTGGGTTTTATCCCGCTCCACCCGGTGCCCCAGCGGACATCCCTGGGCTTGAGTACGCAGGCACAATCGAGAGCATCGGCGAAGGGGTCACGTTGCAGGTTGGCCAGCCAGTGATGGGCATCACCGGTGGTGGAGGCATGAGTACGCATGTCCTCGCCCACGAGCGTGAAGTCGTTCCGGTGCCCGACGGGATGTCGCTCACCGACGCGGCGGCGATCCCTGAAGCGTTCATGACCGCGTACGACGCAATGCTTCTGCAGTCCGAGCTCTTGCGTGGCGAAACGGTGTTGATCCACGCCATTGCCAGTGGTGTCGGCACGGCTGCGCTTCAACTTGCGAACGCGATCGGCGCCACCGCTGTCGGCACGTCTCGCTCGACCGACAAGCTCGAGCGTTGCAAACCACTGGGACTGCAGCACGCGATCGATACCTCTGAGGGCGTGTTTGCGGAGGCACTCAAACATTCGTTCCCCGGCGGTGCAGATGTGATCATCGATGTGATCGGTGCCAAGTATGCCGCGGAGAACTTGTCTGCAGTGGCGACAACGGGCCGCGTCATCACGCTTGGGCTGCTCGGCGGAATGAAAGCCGAGATGAACCTCGGTCTCGTGCTGCGCAAACGCGTGACCTGGCGAGGGTCGGTGCTGCGAGCACGACCGCTGGAGGAGAAGGCGGTTCTGGCGCAGCGCTTTGCACGTGAACTCTTGCCTTTGTTCGTATCCGGCCGCTTGCGTCCGGTCATCGACGAAGTGATGCCGATGGACGAGATCGTCGCGGCACATCGGCGCATGGAATCCAACCAGACGTTCGGCAAACTCGTGCTGCGCTGGTAGCTGCCTACTCGCTCCCACCTGAGCACGGCGTGTCTGTCGCGCCTTGGATTTGTGCTTCGGCCTGCTCGAGTGCGGTTGGAATCTCGAGTTCTTCCGCTTGCAGTGCTTCGCGTACGTCCGCGAGCGCGTTGCCCAAGCATCGAACAACTCGGCGGTAAGCCGCGTCACCGCCTTCGGCCCAGATGTCGACTGCTGCTTCGACGGGGTCGAGCCAGTCGTGTGCCGACTGAACGGCTTCCTCGAACGCCGGGCTTTCACCACCGCTGTGTTGGACATCGACGAGCGCACGTGAAGTGAGCTGGATGGTCGACTGTGCCTGTTCTTTCTCACCGCCTCCGCAGGCGACAAGCACAAGGAGTAGTCCGCTCCATCGCATGCCCGAGCCTAACAGCTTGCCGTGGGGTCGCGGCGACCTATGATTCGACCACGGTGACGCGGGAGCCCAAGCAATACAAAGAGTTGGAGTCGGCGATCGACGCTATCGTCGAGAGCTACACCGACGCGGATCCGATCAACAACCTGGAGAGCGCCAGCTTGCCCAGCTCGCGCAAAATCATTGAAGCGCTGCATGAGATCGAACCCGTTCTCTACATGGGTTTCTACGCAACGCGGGCGCTCAACCACGACAACCTCCGTCATGTGTTGGCCGAGCACCTCTATCGCGCGCACGACCTCTTGGTTGAGCAAATCGAACGCGCGTTGACTTACCAAAACTGGTACGGGCTCTGCGAGGAGTGTCCAGAACCGGGCTCCGGCGAAGACCTGGTGCTGGAGTTGTTTCGCGCGATTCCCGCATTGCGCAAAACGCTCAACGCGGATCTGCAGGCCGCGTTTGAAGGCGACCCGGGTGCCGAGAGCATCGAAGAGATCGTGTTTGCGTATCCGGCGATCACCGCGATTGCCACGTATCGAATCGCGCACGAGCTTTGGCGACGGCGCGTTCCCATGATTCCTCGAATCCTGACCGAACACGCACACAGCGAAACCGGAATCGATATTCACCCGGGCGCGACGATCGGCGAGAGCTTCTTCATCGATCACGGCACGGGTGTGGTGATCGGCGAGACCGCCGTGATCGGGAAACACGTGAAGCTGTACCAGGGCGTGACCCTAGGTGCGCTGTCGGTGCCGCGTCGTGGGACCAAAGCCAAACGCCACCCGACGCTCGAAGATGGTGTGACGGTCTACGCGGGCGCGAGCATTTTGGGTGGCGAAACCGTCATCGGTGCGGGCTCGGTGATCGGCGGCAACGTGTGGCTCGTGCAGTCGGTCGAGCCAGGTTCCAAAGTTTTTGGGCGCCGACGCGGCGAATCCTAGCTCTCCGCCAGGAACTCTTGGATCAGCCGGTGCGCCAACGACATCGGTGGCGGGTAAAAGAACCCCTTGGGTTTGCGTAGCGACTCGCGACTGAACCAACGCGCTTCTTCCAGCTCGTCGTCGTCCAGCCTGATCTCACCGCTCATGTAGTCCGCACGAAAACCGAGCATCAACGACTGAGGGAAGGGCCACGCCTGCGAGGCGACGTAGCGAACGCCCTGCACGGCCAAACCAACTTCTTCCAGCGTTTCGCGCTCGACGCATTGTTCGAGTGACTCACCGACCTCCACGAAACCGGCGAGTGCCGAAAACATCCCCTTGGGAAATCGTGGCTGACGTGCCAGCAAGCATTCGTCGCCGCGCGTGATCAACACCATCACCGCAGGATCGGTGCGCGGATACACCACGGTTTGGCAATCCGGACACACGCGACTGAAGCCGCCCTCGGCAAAGCGAAGTTTGCCCCCGCACTTTGCGCAGTGTTTGGTGATGCGGTGCCAGCGCGCCATACCCCGCGCGTACGCCAGTGGACCAAAGTCCTGGGGTGGCATGAACATTCCAGCGCGACGCAGGTCGACGAACTTCCCAGGAAGTTCGGGCGCGTCGACATGGGAAATGTCGAGCGCGAAGACCGGAACGTCGTCATGGAGTCCCAGAAAAATCGATTCTTCGGCGTTGGCCAACGAGTCGTGTTCCTTCAGCCGCAGCCACTTGGGCGCGCCCTCATCATCAAACAGGTTCTTGGAACGCCACACTGGCAGAACCCAGGCGTCGGACTTGGCCTCGCGAAGCCACTCGTGCTGTGTGCGGCGATGGGCCGCGCGATCCCATTTGTTTGTCACGAGAGCTTTTCGAGTCCGCGACGAACGTAATTGGGTAGTGCGAGGGAAGCTCGATGGATCTCTGGGTTGTAGTACTTGCAGCCTTCTTCGAGCGCTGCGTAGCGCGTCTCGTCGATGGCCAGCACATCATGCGTATCGCTGCACCAGGTCCAACTCCAGATTCCCGACGCATAGAGCGGCACCGGACCGAAGTAGGGGTGCACGTTCTTCCAGAGCTCGCGGAGCTTGCCTTGGGTCTCGAAGAACACGTCCTCCATAAGCACCGGAGTCTCGCTTTGCATCGCCAGGATTCCGTCCGGCTTCAGCATCCGCTTGCAGCCGCGAAAGAACTCCATCGCGAAGAGCACCTCTCCGGGTCCGATCGGGTCGGTTCCATCCAAGATGATGATGTCGTACTTGGGCTCGTCGCTGTTCTTGACGTAGTCGATTCCGTCGGCGAAGCGCAGGTCCAGACGCGGGTCGTTCCACGCGGTTCCAATCTTCGGCAGATGTTCCTGGCTGGCGCGCACGACCATCTCGTCGATTTCGATCATGACGCACTCTTCGACGCCGGGGTGCCGAAGAATCTCGCGTGCGCTTCCACCGTCGCCGCCGCCAATGATCAAGACGCGTTTCGGATTCGGGTGTGTCAGGAGCGCCGGATGATTGAGCATCTCGTGATAGAAAAACTCATCCCGTTCGCTGGTCATAAACACGGTGTCGATGGTCAAGACCCGGCCGTACGCCTCGGTCTCAAACACCTCGACCTTTTGAAACTTGCTCTGCCCGGAGAACAGGGTCTTGTCCGTCTTGAGACCCAAGCGCGTTCCCTGAAACTCTTCGTCGTACCAAAGGCCCATACGCGGCTGCATAGCACGTGGGTCCTTTTCGTCGCGTGCGTTCTCGGCTGCAGTGAGGCGCGCTCCCCAGCGCCTGTGACCCCGCCGCCGACTCCTGAGCCGGTGGTCGAACCCACAGAGCCACCGCAACCCGCGCAGACGCGCTGGACGTTCGATTTGGCGGAGGTCGAGGTTCAGGTCGTCGACTTGGGTCCGGAACCGCTGCATCTACCTGAGGGTGCGCTGCTCGCGGTCAACGGCGGGTTCTTCGATCGTGACTTCGAGCCCGAAGGCTACGTGGCATCGAGCGGGCAACTTCTCTCTGAGTGGGACGAAGAACTCGGCGGGGGGGTGATCACCGGTCGTGATGGACGTGCCGTACAACATGACGGCGAAGTCTTTGAAGCACCTGCGACTGTTCCGGACTGGGCGATCCAAGCCAAGCCACGTTTGGTCGTCGATGGCGCACTCAACATTCGTCGCGAGACAGGGCTACGTGCAGCGCGCACCGCATTGTGTCTGAAGCGCGACGGTCGGGAGTTGATGGTCATCGCGGTGACGGCGGAAGAGAACGAGGGGCCAACGCTGTACGAGCTTGGGCAGCAGTTGGTGGAGGAAGGCTGCGACGAGGCGCTGAACTTGGACGGTGGGCCCAGCACGGGTGTCGTTGCACCCGACTATCGCTCCATGCCACGCGGGCCCATTCGACACGCCGTGGTGATTCGGCCGCTCTTTCCCAGGGGACGCCGCGCGTCCCCCTCTGACCCCGAGTAAATCGGGGTCATTCACCCCCGACTGCGGCGAGCGCTGGTGCGCTCGCAAAACGGCATTCGTCACGAATGCCGTTTACAGCGCCAAACTAAGCTGCTCGGGATCGAGTTCATCGAGAAAGAGCGGCGCTTTCTGCGACGCGACCAGAAGCTCTGCTTCGTGATCGCCGAGTGCACGCTGCGCGTAGCGAAATGCTTTCTCCGGGGAGTTGGCTTTCCGTGACAGATGCATGAGCACCACGCGTTCGAGCGGCGGTTTCGCCAAGCGTCGAAGCAAACGCGCGGTCTGTGCGTTGGCGAGGTGTCCGTGCGAGCCGCCGATTCGGGTGCGCACAAAAAGCGGGTAGGGCGCAATCGCGAGTAGCTCCGGATCGTGGTTGCTCTCGATGAGCAGTGTTCGACAGTGCCGGAGGTGGCCCGTGAGCTTGCCCGGGATGTGCCCAAGGTCGGTCACGAGTCCAACGCAGTCGTCGCGATCACGCACCACGATGGCCACCTGTGGGGTGTCGTGCGGAACCGGCATCATGCAGAACGTGAGCGCACCGATCCGAAGTCGTGCATGCGGGTCGTAGATCTGGGTGCGAGTCGCCCCGAGTTCGACTCGTTCCAGCGTCGGCGCTTGGATGTGGACCGGACACTCAAACTTCTTGGCGATGCGCTTCGCGTGCGCGACGTGGTCGGAGTGCGCGTGTGTGATGATCAGTGCATCGAGGCGGTCCAGCGTGACCCCACGCGCCGTCTCTGCCGCGAGGCACGTTCGCTTGAGCGAGAGCCCGGCATCCACCAGCACGCGCGTGCCCGCGGACTCGAAGAGCGTAGCGTTTCCCTCACTACCGCTGCCGAGGATCGTGACGCGCACGTTGCTTCATAACACGAGCCTTGCCCTGGTGCGTGCGGTGGCCCCATCATCGTGGTGGTGAAGAGCACCATCTCCAGTGGGAGCATCGATCTCACCCCCTACGACGCGATCTTACTCGTGTCGTTTGGTGGCCCCGAGACACGCCAGGACGTGATGCCCTTCCTCGAAAACGTTGTGCGAGGAAAGCGTGTTCCCAAAGAGCGTCTACTCGAGGTTGCGGAGCACTACTACAAGTTCGAAGGCAAGAGTCCGATCAACGATCAGAACCGTGAGTTGATCGATGCGTTGCGGGTGCAGTTGGACGAGGTGTCGCTGGACCTGCCCATCTACTGGGGCAACCGCAACTGGCACCCGATGCTCGATGAGACCATCGAGCAGATGAAGCAAGACGGCATCAAGAACGCACTGGCGATTGTCACCTCGTCGTTCAGTAGCTACTCGGGTTGTCGTCAGTATCGCGAGAACATCGAGGCTGCGCGTCAGCGTGTGGGCGAAGACGCGCCGCAAATCGACAAGATTCGCGTGTGGTTCAACCATCCGCTTTTCATCGAGACGATTGTCGACCGGGTCAACACCGCGTTGGAAACCCTTCCGGAGGGACGTCGCGAGTCAGCGCGTTTTGCGTTCACCGCGCACTCCATTCCGCTGACCATGGCGGAGCACTGCAAGTACACCGAGCAGTTGGAGGAGGCGTCGCGTTTGGTCGCGGAAGCCCTTGGGCGCGCACACGACTATCAACTCGTGTTTCAGAGTCGGAGCGGACCGCCGCACGTGCCATGGCTGGGCCCCGATATCGTTGAACACGCCGAGGCGTTGGATGCGATCGGTGTTTCGGACCTCGTGGTGGTTCCGATTGGATTTGTTTCGGACCACATGGAAGTGGTGTTCGACTTGGATATCGAGTTGGCGCAAGCCGCTGTGGAGATGGATCTGAACGTGGTGCGCGCGGGGACTCCTGGCGTGCATCCCAAGTTCGTCGCCATGCTTGTCGAGTTGGTTCAAGAGCGGATGGGCATGGTCGAACGTCGGCGTGCGCTGGGATCGATGGGTCCGAACCACGATGTGTGTCCGGATGATTGTTGTCTGTATCCGATTCGTCGGAAGAAGCATGCGGACACGATTCCCGACGGTGTCGAGGGCGCGGATTCGATGAAGGAGACTCTTCCGAACTGAGTTCATCGTCGTCGCCGCGGCCTGCGTCTCATTATCGTCGTCGCCGCGGCCTACGTCTCCGGCCTTCGGCCTCCGACTTAACGGCCACGGCTCCTCCTTGGGGAGGGATTCGCAATCCCTCCCCCCGAACTACGTTCGGGACCCCCCTCCAAGCTCGCGCTTCGCGCGCGTCTCGGCTCGGGGAGCCTCGACGTTGCCCGACGGCTAGCGTCGCTCAAACGAACGCTTCGCGTTCTGAGCGATCGCGATCACCATCGCAGTCGCTGTCTCAGTGCGGAGCAGTCATCCGAGCTGGAGCTGAACGCAAATCTTCAATCAAGTTCGAGTTCATCAATACGCATTCCTAGTTTGCCAGGTGCGAGCGGCATTGACTGCTCGCCCAAGTGCTCAATACTGGGCGCGTGACCTTCGATCCGCGCGCGCTCATCTGCGAGCTTTGCCGCCAGTTCTATGCTCAAGGTTGGGTTTCTGGAACGGGAGGCGGAATCAGCATCCGTCACGAAGGCAAGGTGTACATGGCACCGAGCGGCGTTCAAAAAGAACGCCTGCAACCCGACGATCTCTACGAGCTCGACGGCGACGGCAACGTGCTCAAAGCGCCCCAAGGCGACGTCTGCCTCAGCGCCTGCGCGCCCCTCTTCTTCAACGCGTTCCGACTTCGCGATGCGGGCGCTGTTCTTCACAGTCACTCGATCAACGCGATGCTCGCGACGCTCAGCGGTGAACGTGAACTACGCGTGACTCACCTCGAGATGATGAAAGGCATCCGCGACCACGGGTATCACGACGAACTTGTCGTTCCCATCATCCGCAACACGGCTCACGAACACGACTTGGCAGACTCGATGGCCGAAGCCATCGAAGCGTATCCCACGAGCCAAGCAGTCCTCGTCGAACGACACGGCGTGTACGTGTGGGGACGCGATTGGAAAGAAGCCAAGAAGCACGCCGAGTGCTACGACTATCTCTTCGAAGCCGCGGTCAAAATGCGGCAGCTGGGTCTCGACCCCGCACAAGCTCCGGGAAAGTAGACATGAAAGCCACCTGGTTGGACGACGGTTCCGAAATCGATCGCGACACACTCACGGCACAAGGTGTGCTCAACGACGCGCTGCCTCTCGACGAGAGCGGCTACCAGCCCACGATGGACACGCTCAAGACCGACCGTGGATACATCCATCAAGATCAAGTCGAGCTACGTCCCGAAACACCCAATCTCGACGCGATCTGTAAGAAGTTTGACGACGAGCACTATCACGACGAAGACGAAGTTCGCTTCGTGCTCGAAGGCGAGGGCATCTTCGACATTCGAAGCACCGATGACCGCTGGATGCGCGTGCTCGTCGAAGCGGGTGACCTCATCGTCGTCCCCGCGAAGCGACACCATCGTTTCGAACTCACCGAGTCGAAGACGATTCGCTGTGTGCGGCTGTTCCAAGACCAGTCCGGTTGGGTTCCGCATTATCGCCAAGCTTCCTAGTCGGTCGTCCTTCGTGGGCAGCATTCCGCTTCGCGGATCTGGAAGCTTGGAAGCTTTCCGGAGCGATTTTTAACCGGAAGATCGGAAGACGGGAAGACGGGAAGGTTTTCTTTTTCTTGGCCAGCCGAGCGAGGCATCCACGTGCACGCTCATTCGCTCCTGGCTCCGGGGCGTTTTGCCAAAACGCGTCGTCGCGCGGTGCACTAGAGCGCGTTTTGACCTCATGCAGATCACGACGACGCAAGGACACACGCCCGATACGTGAAGCGACAAGAGTCAAAACCCACGGTGCTAGGAGCGCACGAGAGGTCACGTCGAGCGTGGGTAGCGTCGCACGAAATAGGAAACCTTCCCGTCTTCCCGTCTTCCGGTAAAAAATCAATAACCGGCACACCAACCAAGAGACGCGTGAACCCATCAACCGACTAGCGCTTACCAGCCGCGGAAACCAGCGTTCAGCGTTGCTCCCGGCGAGCCTGCGTGCGGGACGTAGTCTTCCAGTTCGGGTGCGCCCACCGTGTTGCCGCTTCCGCTTGTTCCGAGTTCAGCGGGCAAGACGCAGTTGCTGAACGTCGCATCAAGCGGGTCGTAGTCCGTCCGCAGAGGCGTCGGCACAGCGCCCAGAATGATTCGCTCGAACACCGGCAGAATCATCGCATCGGGTTGCGAGCCTTCACGATCACTGAGTCGCACGCCTTCTTCGACCAAGTTCACCATCGTCACGCCTTCAAAACGTGACCCCGCTTCGGTTCCGTCGACCTTGACGCCAACACGACAACCGTCGAAGAACGCGTTGCGCACCGTCGGGCCTTCGTTCGTCACGCTCACGCACTTGTCCGCGGCGCCCTCGATCAGCACGTCTTCCATGACGGGCGTCGCGCTCTCCAAGTCGATGCCGTCGTCGTCGACGTGGCTGATCGTGGTTCGACGGATTTCGGTGCTGCCTTGTTGCCACACATAGATTCCGTCGTTGTCGTCTTCGCCCGTCATCCCGCTGTAGCTGCTGTCCTCGATCAATACCGTGTGCGGCGCTTCGTTGAAGTGCTCCGTGCCAAAGCCCAGGTTGTAAAACACGGAACCGCGAATCACGACGTTCGTGTTCTCGGTGAGAATGCCCTTGGCTCGTGAGTTGAAGAACAAGCTTCGCTCCACGGTGAGCGTTCCACCCTCCGCGTAGACCATCGGGATGCAGCAGTGTCGAAACTCGGCATGTGTCCAGTCGCCTGCACCTCCACCCGAAACGAACACGTTGGTGTACGTCGCATCGCCTCGGTGGTGAATCATCCCGAAGGGATCGAATCGGTCGGTGGCGAAGATGGTGACCGGTTCCCCCGCGCCGCCCGCGACGAAATCGCCCTGAACGTCGAGGACCGCACCCGGGTCGAGTCGAACGTGCGTACCCGGCTCAATGATCAGTGTCGTGCCTGCGGCAACGGTTGTGGTTCCGCTCAGGCGAACCAAGTGCTCTGGAGTCCAAAGCAGGTCTTCCCCAACGAGTGTCCCGCTCAGCGCACGCTCGGGGTAGTCGACCAGCTCCACGCTTCTTCTGACGCTCAGCCCGTCGACCCCGACCGAGAAGCTCCGAGCTCCGAACACTCGTCCCGCGCCAGCACCGCGTGCCATTGACGCGAGTATTCCGTCGCCGAGTCCACCCAACTCGAGGCGCGTCGGCTCTTGCCGCCAGTCTCGGCGCGCGGTCGAGATGTCGATGACCTCAACGAGCATCGGCGTTCTCTCGTTGTTGGGAACCCTGCTCGGCGCGTGCACGACGAGTTGCAACCCGTCTGCGGTGCTCGCATCCATCGCGTCGGGGCTACTCGCATCGATCGGTTCCGACGCATCGGTGCCCGCGTCGAAACTCGAATCGTCGCCGCACGCCAGCGCAAAAACGAGCACGATCGCAAAGCGCATCGGCCACAGCATAACAACGTGTACTATGGCCGCGAATGAGCACCGTATCGGTCTTTCTTCTGTGCATCGCCGCGATCTTTTTGATCGGCATCGTCGGCGAGTTGGTGTTCGCGAAGACGGGGATTCCGGACGTCATCTGGTTGATCCTGGTCGGCATCATTCTCGTCCCGATCGCGGGGCTGATCAGCAAAGAGTCGTTGATCGTGGCTGCGCCTTACTTCGGTGCGCTCACGCTCGTGGTCGTCCTCTTCAACGGAGGTAGCGAACTCAAACTCGCGGACCTATCCCAGGCCGCAGGGCGCGGCTCCATACTCGCTGTCTTTGGCTTCTTACTCGCGGTTCTCTTCGTCGCACCCGTGGCCATGCTCGCGTCGGCGATCGGGATCCTTCCCGACAACTGGGGCTGGATGCACGCGGTCATGCTCGGCACCATCCTCGGCGGCTCGAGCTCGGTCGTCATCATGCCCGCCTTGGCGAAAGCCGGGCTCTCGCCGCGCATCAGCAACCTGGTCAACCTGGAGTCCGCCCTCACGGACGTGCTTTCGGTCGTCAGCACGGGAGCTGTGATTCAGCTTCTCGCTGCTGCCGGTGCTGCCCAAAGTGGAGGCGCTGGCGAAGCCGCGTTCACCCTGGCCAAGTCCTTCTTCATCGGAGTCGCACTCGGTGGCGTCACCGGCGTGATGTCGGTCCTCGTTTTGCGACGTCTGCGAAAGAGCGCGTACGCCTATCCGCTGATCCTCGGCGGATTGCTAGTTCTCTACGTCCTGATCGACGAACTCGGGGGAAGTGCTGCACTCGGAATTCTCACGGCGGCCGTGATTCTCGGAAACGCAGCGACGCTCTCCAAGGCCATCGGTCTCGCGAAAACAGCACGACTCGGCAGCAACGTCACCGGCGTGCATGGCGAGATGACGTTCATCATCAAGTCGTTCTTCTTCTGTTTCATCGGCGCGATGTTGGGCCCGCGCGCCGGTCAGAGTACCGGCAACTTCCTGATGCTCGTCGCGTTTGGCGTGTTCATTGGTCTGATTCTGTTCGCAGCCCGAATTCCCAACGTGCTCGCCGTCACGGTCAAAAGCGACCTCACATCGCCCGCACGAAAACTCATCATGGTGTTGTTCCCGCGCGGTATGGCCGCGGGTGTGTTGGCGATGATGCCGCACCAGGCCGGCATCCCGGGCACGCGCGATTTGCCGGTGGTCGTGTTCGCAGCGGTGTTCACGACGATTCTTCTCTTCGCTGCAGGCTTTCCGATTCTGAAGAAGAAGCTCCCAGCTTCCGACCTCGAACCGGTGACCGACAAGCCACCGAGTCGCGCATCGATGACCGATTTGCCCGACGCCAGTCGCACGAGTTTTCCGGATTCCATTCGACCTCCGATTGGCGACTCGCTGCCTCCCCCCATTGGTGAGCAAGAAACCAAGAAGGCCGACCTTCAACAGCTCGCGGTGGATGTCGGAGCCGGTCCTGCTGATGCCACGACGGTCGATCCCCATGGACCGGCCGCTGAAGAAGCGATTCCGCTCACGCCGAAGGACAAGGGATGAGTCGAGTATCCGTCGAACGAGAAGGTGCCGTTGCGCACGTCCGCATGACGCGTGGGGACAAACGCAACGGTCTCGATCTGGACATGTTCGAGGCGTTGTCGGAGGCGGGCCGCACGTTGTGCAACGACACCACGTTGCGTGCTGTCACGCTGAGCGGTGAAGGACCCGCGTTTTGTGCAGGGCTCGACTGGAAGTCGTTCATGTCGACATCTGGTGCGAGCAAGCGATTGTTGGATCGCCCAGCGGATCGACCGGGTAACCTTGCGCAAGAAATCGCGTGGGTGTGGCAGGAGGTACCGGTGCCCGTGATCGCGGCACTTCACGGTCCCTGTTATGGCGGCGGACTTCAGCTCGCGATGGGTGCGGACATTCGTCTTGCGGGTCAAGATACGAAGCTGTCGATCATGGAGATCGAGTACGGCCTGATTCCCGACATGGGGATCACGCGCACACTCTTTCCGGTGCTCCGCCTGGATGTCTTGAAGGAGCTGATGTTCACGGGCCGGGTGCTCGAGGTTGAGGAAGCACGCGCGCTTGGCTTGGTCACACGCGTGGTCGACGACCCTTTGGCCGAGGCCAAAGCGTTGGCGGCAACGATCGCGCAGAAGTCGCCGCATGCGATTCGGCTCGGAAAGCGGCTGGTGAACGAACTCGAGCTCACCGCGGTGCGCGAGGCGTTTGAGCTGGAGACCGAGCTTCAGATGAAGCTCTTGGGATCGCCCAATCAGATGGAAGCTGCGATGGCGAAGATGCAAAAGCGTGCGCCAAGCTTCCGCGATCCTGACTGAGCGGTAGACTGCAAGGGTGGGGGACGACGAGACGATTCGCGACCGGCCGTCGAACCGGCCCCCTAGCGCGACGTCCGACTCGGCGTCGACGCGGCTCGACGAACCCGGAAGCAGTACTCAACGACGACTTGCGAGCAGCTCGGACTATCTCGTCGCCGAAGAGGTCGCCCGCGTCCACGGGTTCACCGGTGGGATCCTCGTGGTCATCAGCGCGGGCCTGTTGTGCGTCGCATTCATTCCTGCGCCGCCGCTCGCGAAACAAATTGCCGCTGTTGGATTGCTCGCACTCGCCCTTGGGTTTGCGTACCTGAGGGTGATCAGCCGCAGCGTTGAAACCTTCGATCCCAACGTCGCGGGACGCGTTGCGGTGTTTATGGCGGCGACCTCCGCGACGCAGGTCTACTACTTTGGGCCGAACTCGGCGTTTCCGTGCATCGTCTCGGTGGGGCTTTACGCGTACGGAATCGGCGGGCCGTACCGACACGGGTTGGCCGTCTACGTCGCCGCGGCGCTCGGACAAGCTGCACTCGGCATCCCGATGGCGTTCGGTTTCGTGGAAGACGTCGGCGTCATCAGCTCCGAAGAGGTTCCGACCATCGCTCGGGTAGTCGGGCAGGTCGCGATCCAGACCATTTATGCGATGTCGTTCTTCGTCGGGCGTGCGACCGCGAAGCGTTCTCGGGATCTCTTGGTCAACCTCGAGTCGGCTGTGCGCGATGTTGCCGCGCGCGAAGCGTTGTTGCGAGAGGCGCGACTGGAGTTGGATCGCGCTGCACCGATCGGTGAACCGGGTCGTTTTACCGAGCAGGAACTTGGGTCGTTCAAACTCGGCGTGGTGATCGGCCGAGGCGGGATGGGCGAGATCTATGAGGCAGTGCACCTCGAAAGCGGTACGCCCGCGGCGGTCAAACTCTTACAGCGGCGCGTGCTTGAGTCGGGCGGAGATCCCGTGGCTCGCTTCGAGCGCGAAGCGAAGATCGCATCCACGTTGGAGTCGCCGTACATCGTTCGTGTGCTGGAGATCGGCGGTGAGGAAGCGCCACTGCCCTATCTCGCGATGGAACGGCTTGAAGGGCACGACCTGGCTTGGCACCTGCGCCATCACACGCGGATGGCGCCCCATGAAGTGGTGGAACTGGTGCACCACGTGGCGGGTGGACTGATGGTCGCGCGCGAACACGACATCGTGCACCGCGATCTCAAACCGCAGAACCTGTTTCGCACCGAGGGTGCAGGTGGTGTCTGGAAGATCTTGGACTTCGGCGTCAGCCGACTCGCGGGTGAACCCGGCACGCTCACCGCCGGTCATTTGGTGGGCACGCCCGCGTACATGGCGCCGGAGCAAGCTTCCGGTGAGGGGGTGCAAGACCATCGCGTCGATGTGTATGCGCTGTGTGTGATCGCGTATCGTGCGCTCACTGGACGACCTGCCTTTAGCGGGAAGGACATCCCGCGTGTGGTGCACGAGGTGATGACGAAGCTTCCGCCGCGGCCCAGTCAGTTGTGTCGCGTGTCGCCAGCGGTGGACGCCGTGTTGCGTGTGGGCCTCGCGAAAGACCCGGACGATCGTTTCGAGGATGCGAAGTCTCTGGCAGTCGCGCTGTCGGATGCCCTTGCAGGAACGCTAGATGACCCGCTTGCGGCGCGCGCCGACAAACTCAATGCAGCGCTGCCGTGGGGCAAACGCTAGAGCACAGCCGCGTTTGAGAGCTTAGAGCAGCCAGCTCACGATTTGTGCAAGGACCGCCGCGAGCAGCGCGCACACGGGCACCGTGACCACCCAGCTCAGCACGATCTGACGCAGGATCGTCAGATTCAGCGCGCCAAAGCTCCGCGCCATTCCGACACCCACCACGGCGCCGACGATCGTATGTGTCGTGGAGACCGGCAAGCCGAGGTTGCTCGCGGTGACGATGACCGTCGCTCCAGCAAGTTCTGCGGCGAAACCGCGTGATGGCGTCAACTCGGTGATCTCGCGACCGATCGTGGCCATCACTTTGAACCCGTACGTGGACAAACCGAGCACGATGCCGAACGCACCGATGACCAAAAGGTTGGTCGGCACCGTGGTCGCTTCGAACGATCCCTGCACCACACCAAACACGGCGGCCATCGGTCCAACCGCGTTGGCGACATCGTTGCTGCCGTGAGCGAACGCCACGAAACACGCGGTTACGAGCTGGAGGTTTCCGAACAGTCGTTCAAGCTCTGCCCCGGCGAGACGAGAGCGCAGGAGTGCGAACGCCACAACCCACCCGACAGCTGCGACCGCGCCCACGATAATCCAAGGGTGGGTAGGCAACTCTGCTGCGATCGTTTCGTTCGACACGATCGCTGAGCCGGCGATCCCGGTTACGAACGCGGTCATCCATGGACCGAGTCGGCGAGTCGTCCGCGTTGGGTTGTCCGCCCGCAATACGCGTCGGCGAATCCCCAGAAAGAAGAAGAAGCCCAAGAGCGCACCAAGCACCGGCGACGCGATCCACGAGAGCGTGATTTGGCCGAGCGTGCTCCAACTGACCGCGTCGCTGCCCCCTGCCCATAACCCAAACCCCGCAACGCCACCTACGATCGCGTGCGTGGTGGAAACGGGCCACCCGGACAAGGTCGCAACATGGAGCCAGATCGCGGCGGCAATAAGGCAACACGCCATCCCCGCGGCAATGGTGAGCGTGGATTGGTCGAGCGTCGCCACTTCGACGATTCCGCTTCCGATGGTCTCCGACACATTTCGACCGAGCGTGAGCGCGCCCAGGAGTTCGAAGATCGCGGCGACGATGATCGCTTGCCGCAGTGTCAGCGCGCCGCTGCCAACCGACGTGCCCATCGCGTTGGCCACGTCGTTCGCGCCAATGTTCCACGCCATGTAGAGGCCTGCGATGGCCGTGATGGCGAGGACGATGGTAACGGCGTCCACGGCTTACTTCGCGACGAAGAGGCGAAACTGATCGCCCATGTTCTCCGCGTGGTTCGCCATGTCACCGATCTTGTTCAGGACCTTGGTCCACATGAAGATCGCGACGGGACTGATCGACTCCTCGGCGCGGAACAAGGCTTTCGCACACTGGTCCTGAAGCTTGTCAGCCTCGTGCTCGCGACGCCCGATCTCGTCGGCCAGTCGCAACGCTTCGTCCGCAGCTTTTCCGGCAAAGCTGGCTTTGACGAGCCGCTCGATGCTGCCGGCCAAGTCTTCGCCTGCATCGACAGTGGACATCACGCGCTGCACAAACTCGTCCAGGACCTCACTCATGCCCTCAGGGACGGTCAGCGGTCGGATGGTCAACAACACTCCGACGTCCTCCGCGCAGTCAGCGATCGCGTCGACCTCGCTGATCAGACGTAGAACATCACGACGATCGACCGGCAGAAAGAGGCTCACCGGCATCTCGGCACGCGCGAGGTCCTTCACTTCGTCGGCTGCGCCTTCCAGGATGCTTGTCTCCTTGGCCAGTCGCTCCAAGCCAGGCTGATCGCCACGCTGGAGGTAGTCGATCATCTCGGGGACTTTGTCCGCACACGCACGCACCGCACTCATCAACTCGCTGATTCGGGGCAGCGGGCTTTTGATGAGCAGATTTGCCAGCGGGATGCGCAACGAAGACCTCTAGCTGAAGAGGTACACCAGCTGCAGCACACCAGCAACGAAGCCAAGTGCCGCACCGGCGAGAATGAGCTTCCACTCGTCCTGCTGAAACGCGGGTCGCAACACGCCCTCAAACTCGTCCGGCGGAAGCTGCTCCATTCGGTGGTTCAGCTCGTGCCGAATATCCACCGCTTTCCCCGCGAAGGTGTGCAGAAGTCCACCCTCTTTCGGGAGTTCGTCTTGGATCCTTCCGAAGAGTTCTTCGCGCAACGCGGGACGATCCGATTCGGGGACAAGCATCATCGCCATCGGGTGCTTGAGGTACTTGTCGATGACTTCATTGAGCCGGGTCTCAACGATCTCGAGGATCTTCTTGAGTGTCGGTCCCTCGGTCACGGTCTTGGTGATGTTGTCCGCGTTGAGAACTTTGCCCGCGGTGAGTTTGGAAAACTCGCGGGACACTTCTTTTTGACGTTTGTGAAACACGCCGTGAACCGTCACGGGACCAAGCTTCTTCGGTTCCTTCGGCGAGAAGATCAGCTTCAGCGCGACCCAGTTTGTGGCGTAGCCCACGAAGAAGCCTGCTGCGGGAAGAACCCAGTCGGCGGGGCTGTAGACCCAGATGATCATCTGGATGACGCCAAAGAGAAACCCGAAGTAGATGCCTGAGCGTTCGATGAACTTGAACTCTTGGTCGCCGACCTGGAGGAACATCAAGCTCATCAGGCGCTTGTCTTCCTCGACCGCGTCCATGACGACCTTCTCGAGGTCGAGGATGTCGTTGATGTTCGCGCTGAAGTCGTCGGTGATCTTGATCGTGAGTTCGCGAACCTCTTTGGCGACGTTCTCGCGCACCTGGTTCTGCATGAACTCACCCGCGTTCTCCCACATCTGGGGAGCACGCTTGGTGGCGATATCTTCGATCACCTGGTCGGTGATCTCTTTGACGACGCCGTCGAGCTCTTCGCTGAAGTCGTCGCCCTTGAACGATGCGAAGAGTTCATCGAGGGTGAGCAGCTTTGTCAGAATCAACTGCGTCGACATCTGTGCGAGCCGGCGCGCATTCGCGGGGACGATGCCTTGCCAGCCGAGCGGCTTCACGCCGACGAACTCCGTCGGGTAGAACATCATCTTGATCGCGATCACGTTCGTGAACCATCCGACGAACGCACTGAAGAGCGGGATCAGGAGGACGAGGTAGTCCTGCGAGATTCGGTCGAGAAAGTCGGTCACGACGGGATAGCCTGGGATGCGACGCGAGCGGCGAATTGTCAATCGGTTCTGAGATCTTGCCCGCCTCGCGAACAAGGGCGACTCTCGGGCGATGAGGTGGGTCTGGGGGGTTGTGCTGCTCGTGGCGTGCGCCGACTCGTTGCCGCACCCGCCGAGCGCCGTGGCTGTGGCAGAGCCAGACGCCGTGTGCCTTGGGGACGGTCACACCACACCGGTGCTTCTAGACGCGCGTGAGAGCGCCCAGAGGCTCACCCTGGTCCCCGAAGCGGAGCCACCCGATCTGCCCCCGCTGACCTACCGGTGGGCGTTGGAGGGCGATTCGTTTCGGGTTGTCGATGGGTCACTCGAGAGCGAGCAACTCACGGTCACGCTTGCCGGCGAGCGGCCGCTGCAGGTCCGACTGCGCGTCGAAAGCGCGTCGGGCGGAGTGAGCGACACGATGATTAGCGTCGCGGTCACGGAGGCGATGGGACCCGGACCAAGCTGTACCTCGGATCTTGAATGCGGTCCGTGTCGGACCTGTGTGGCGAGCCGGTGCGAGCTGCGCTGATCGTCGCCCTTTGGATTCCCTCGGTGGCGCTGGCGGACAGCGGCGTTCCACTGACGGAAAATGCACGTGCGGCTGCACTCGCGGGAGCGGTGACCGCGTTGGACAACGACTTGAGTGCCATCGCTGCGAACCCGGCTGCACTCGCTTCGTTGGAGCACGCCGCGTTTTCGCTCAGTGCACGTGGCGGCCTGGTCGATTTTGATTTTCGCCGCACCGGTGAACGCACGCAGACTTTCGATCGTTCGCTCGTCGGGTTTGGATTGAGCTTGGCATCGCCGCTTCCCGGCAAAGCCGACTTCTTGGTGTTTGGTGCATCTCTCAATCTGCCGGCGCAGAACATCCTGCGCTTTCGCGCATCACCGAGGGCGGATGCACCGCGTTTGGCGCTCTACGAAAGCCGAGTCGAGCGCACCGCGATCACACTCGCACTCGGTGCGAAGTTCTTTGAGCGCATTCAGGTGGGCTATGGCGTGACCTTGGCACCCAACCTGACCCTGCCGACAGCGATCGACTTTGACGCGGAACGAGAAGGCGAAACCAACAACGACCGCGTCGCGGTGAACCTCGATCTGACCCTTCGGACCGGCGTGGCGTGGAACGTAGGTATGCGGCTGGAGTTGCATGATCGCTTGGCGATTGGCCTTCGGTATTCGGAAGCGATCGTGCTCAAGGTCAGCGGTCCTACCGACATTCGCGCCGGCGGGATTCGGCTCGACGAAGTGTTGGACTTCGAGGACGTGGCGAGTCCGCAAGAGATCGCACTCGGTCTAACCACGCGACCCGTCGACGGATTGATGATGAGCGTGGACGTGCGTTGGGCGGACTGGTCGAGCTACCGCACAATTCTCTCGCGCGATCCGGATCCCGGTTGGAGTGACGTGTGGAATGTTCGCGTCGGTGGCGAAGCACGCGTCGCGCGAGGCCTGGATGTGCGGCTTGGGTATGGTTGGTTGCCGAGTCCGGTGCCGGCGCAACGAGGCAACGACAACTTGCTGGATGGAGATCGCCACGAGGTCGCCTTGGGTCTCGGGGTGGACCTCGACGCGTGGGACTTGGCCCGAGTTCGACTCGATGTGTACGGACGTGTTCACGCGTTTCATCAGCAGCGCGCGGTCAAAGACACTTCGTTGCTGCGCGACGCTGACCCCGCCACACCCGATCGACAAATCGACAACCAAGGGTTTCCGGGCTTCTCCAGCCGTGGTGGGTTTTGGCAGCTCGGTGTCACGGCGACCGCCAGTCTCGGACGCGAGGCCAATCGATGAGAGTTGCGTTTGCGCTACTCTTGATGAGTTCGACGGCTCACGCGCAAGAGGTGCTCGGCGTGGGCCCACGTGCTGCGGGACTTGGTGGAGCCGTGTCCGCGCGCACCGGTGACATCAGCGCCGCGTACTACGGCCCTGCGTCGTTGCCTGATTCAAACGACGAACCCGGTTTCGCCGAAATCGAGATCGGCTATCTGCACGCGAGTCCCCAGCTCAGCGTGGACGCACTGGATCCGGAACAGCCGATCGAGGTTCAACCCACGGCCTCCGTCAACGGGATCTACGTGGGCGCCCGCTTTGACTTAGGCGTCGCGTTTGATGTCGAAGGCTTGGCGGTTGGGCTCTCGCTCTACGTGCCCGGCAAAGAGCTCTTTCGATGGCGATTGCGGCCCGACGACACACCGCAGTGGCTCACCTGGACGGATCGCACGCAACACTTGTCGATATTCGCGGGTGCGGGTTGGCGGATCACCGACTGGCTCGCGCTTGGTGTGGGTGTTCAGGTCCTCTTCGATGTCCAAACGTTCACGACGGCGTTGGTGTCCAGCATTGAACGTGGAACCGATCCGGAAACGGGCGAACCGATCGTCGAGGTCGACGCCCAGCTCGGCACCGAAGTCACCGTGTTTGGACGCGCAGCTCCGGTGGCGAGTGTGCTGCTCTCCCCGCATCGCGCGCTCAACATCTCGTTGGCCTACCGCGGTGAGATTTTCGTCGATGATCGCGGATGGACTCGGCTGGACGGGACGCCCGGACTCGGTGCCATCGGGTTCGTGCATCGCTTCGCCCACTTCTACCAGCCCCATCAACTCACGTTGGGCACCGCACTCTCCCTTGGCGAGGTCCAGCTCAGTGCGGACTTGACGTATGCGCGATGGGCCAAGGGTCGCACGCCCAACTCGCGCGAACTCGGTGAAGGACGCTTCGGCGACACCTTGGTTCCAGCACTCGGTGCATCGTGGTCGCGGGGTCCCGGTGCACTTTGGCTGGGCTACCGCTACCAGCGTGCACACTTCACCAACGCCGGTGGACCGACGAACTTGCTGGAAAACGATCAGCACGTGGCGTCGGTGGGCGGCGAGCTCTTCTTGGGTCGTTGGCTTGCACGCTTTCCGGTTCGTCTTCGCGCAGCCTTTCAGACGATCGTGTTGCCCGAGGAGACCGAGACCAAGGATTGGCGACGCTTTTCTAGCGATGCGCTTTTGGAACGCAACGCGGGCTTTCCCGGATACCGCTATCGTGGGTGGGTGCCGAGTCTTTGGCTCAGTGTGGGGGCGACATGGTGAGGTCGTTGCTGCTGGTGTTGCTCGTGGCGTGCGGTCCTTCGCCGGGTGACTTGGACTTCGTTCGCGACGAACGCTGCGAACCGGGGTGCGACGACGCCGCGATGGATGCACCGGATGCGTTCGACGCGGACTTGGATGCAGGTCCGGTCATTCCCGATGAACCCTTGGAAGACTGGGATGTCGACGGCGCGGGTCCGCTGACCGGCATCTACGCGATGCGCATTGCCGTGAACGTGAAAGTGGTCGTCGATCTGGTCGCGATCCAGGACTACCGACTCCGATTGGTGCAGCGGGGGCGCAACATCCGAATGAAGGCGGAGCCATGTTCGGTGGGTCTGCCCAACATTCCGAACGTTGCGGAGTTGGTGCTGCCCGAAGCTCTCGACGCATTGCTGAAAACGAAAGTGACCGAGGAAGAAGGCGAGTTTCTCAGCGCGGAGGACCCAGTCGGGGCGATGTTCACGCCGCCGCGCGTGCTGGTCTTGTTGGGCGCGGACTTGGAAAACCCGTTTGAGGATCCTCTGCCGACGCTCGACATGCTGGACAACGCGTTTGACGAAGACGGCGACGGCAATCCCGGCGTGAGTATTGAGGCGTCGACGGTGTTGTGTCCCGAGCCCGAACAGGCGTACGTGACGGTGCGCTTGATCGCGGACACCGGCGGCACGATCGAAAGCCTCGATCGGTTTGGCGGCACCGTGGAGGCATCGATCGAACCCACGTTTCTAGGCTTTAGCGATGATTGCCTCGAAGCCGCGGCGTCGCTGGTGATCGAACCGCAGCCGGGAAGCAGCTTTGAAGCGATTCGAATGGGCGACGCGCAGGATCTCGACGACAACGGGAATGTGAGTTGTCCGGAGATCACGTGGCTGGCGCCGACGATCTTTACGCCAGAGGAGTGAGCTACGCGGCGTTTGCGTGCCTGTGAAGAATCGCCGGCGGTGCGATCTTGTGGGTGCGCAACGCTGCCATCACCTGCTCGGTCACATCGGTCTCGAGTGCCTTCTCGTACTTCACGTCGACCACGTAGACCTTGGCGCGCAGCCGAATCGCGAGCATGTCCGCCAGCGGCACTTGGTTGACCAAGACTTCCCACGGCTTCTTCAAATACGCGTAGGGACTGGCCGCCAACGCTTCGCCAATGAGCTTTCGCGCGAGCTCCAAGTCTTGGTCGGCCCCGATGAAGAAGTCCATCTGCACCAGCATGTCCAACGCACCCGCGTTGCTGCTGCTCACAGGATCGGTGAGGAACTTCGAGTTCGGAATCGTCACCAGACTGTCGTCGAGCGTGACGAGTCGAACGGCGCGCAAACCGATTTGCACCACCTCGCCGTAGTAACCGCCAAACGTTACCCGGTCGCCAACCTGAAACGGGCGATCGGCGAGAATGATCACACCAGCGATCACCGAAGCGAGCAGGTCCTTGAACGCGAAACCGATCGCGACTGCGACTGTTCCACCCAACGCCAGCAATGCTTCGTTGGAAAACCGGAACAGCATGGACGCGGCGACGACAACGCCGATCAGGAACACGAAGAGGCGCAGAATCGCCTTGCCCTGACTGATCAGAAGCCGTCGGTCGACGAAGCGTTCACCGAGCTTCTCGAACGTTCGCGTGAGCAACCCTGCAACGATCCACGTGAGGAAGAGGATCAAGACGGCGGGAAGCACGCCTTCGGGTCGGAGAAACTGCAGTATCTGAGTGGTGTCGTCCATGATCGCTCGCTAGGGCAGAAGACGTCGTCGAATGAGGTGGTTCACCACGACGCGAAACCAATGGGGTGCGACGCTAAAAATTCCGCTTTGGGATTCGAGAATTCCGCGCGCCGTAAGGATGTCCAGCAGTGCGGCCGCACGTGCGCGGGGAAGGCGAAGTGTTCGCATCAACTCAGGGACGTCCAGACTCTCGTGCAGCACGACCGAGGCCAGAACGAACCGCGTTTGATCGTGCATGGAGTCGAGGGCGTTCGGATCCGGACCGCTAAACAGCTTCACACGTACGCTTTGCTCGCCAACGAGCTCCAGCGAACGCAGCCAGTACACGCTGATCAATCGAAGGTTGCCTTCGGTGTAGTCCGTGAGAAAACGAAAGTACTCTTCACGCGAACGCACCAGCGCGCGGTGTCGAGCAGCACCTGCAGGCGCACCTTCGAGAAGCTTCTCAAAGCTGGCGTTGTATCCGACGCGCGCCATGCGCAGGTCGATGGTCCGCGCAACTTCCTTCTCGTCGAGACCCTTGAGGCGAATCTGGTGACCAAACACGGACTGGCCGGACCACACCGAATCGAGGTAGCGCCACGCGTACTCGGAAAACGCGCACACCCACGTGACTTGGTCTTGAGTCTGACCGATCAGGTCGCACAAAAACCGAAACCCGGCTGCACCGTCGACGGCTCGCACGAAAAGGTTCTGTGCGTCGTCCACCAGCACCGTTTGCCCTTCAAGCTTCGCTTCGATTTCAAGGGCGAGTTCGTGCAACGTTGGCTTGGCGTCGATGCCGAGTTCTTTGGCGAGCCAGGGAACCAAGTGTTCGACTTCGTGGCCATTGGGCGGAAGGCTCAGCAGACGTGCATCGTCGAGCTGTGCGCACGCGGCTTGGAGCCACGAGGTTTTACCGGCACCGCATTCACCGATGACTGCGATGGCGTGGGCTCTTCCGGCTTCGATGTCGCCCGTGATCGTGTCGATTTGTTCGCGACGGGAAGCGGGTTGAACGATTTCACACGGTCCGACAGGAAACGCGTCGCGAAGTGTCGAAGGAAGCGCTTGCGGTGCGTCGTCGGTTGCATCTTTGCGTCTCGAGAGCACCGCCAGCGCTTTGCGCGCGGCACCAAAGCGCAAGATGATCCGACGCACGGCGTCGTACCCGGAGCGTGCCAACACGACAGCCCCCGCCGCGATCGTCAGCCCGAACGCGCGGATGCCACTCGACTGCATCAAGAGCTTGGTGAGCTTGGTGTCGGGGTAGCGCTCTTGGTGCGTGCGCTGGATCTCGCCGCGCCAACGGCGGAGCAGCACGACTGCCAAGATGAACGACACTAGAAACGATGCGCGGCCGAGATAGGCGTAGAGCGTTCCGACGCCCACCAGACGCGCAGCGGCCCCCAAGAGAATGACCAACACCAACGCGGTGCGACCGACCATTCGCAGGTCGCGCCGGATGCGTTCACGCAACGTGGAGCTGCGTCGCAGCCCGGCCAGCTCGTGGTACAGCCCCGCAACGACCACGCGGTACCCCAGAATCGCCAGAATCAGAACTTCAACGACCGCGAGTTCGGGGCTTGAGATGAACTCGTCGACGAGCTGAAACGCGATCGCGACAAACACCAGCGAGAACAGCGCCTCCGAGATCGCGACCACTCGCTGCGCCCATGGGAGTAGACGTGCGCGCCATCGAACGTTCGGCGCCTTCCGCCACACCCAGTTTTCGAGACCTTCCATGACCGGTGCGCGTCGTCGCAGAATCCAGATGCCCACGACGATCCACACAAAGAGCCAGCCGACACTTCCGCGCGTTTCGGCGTCCTGCACGATTTCCCAAGCACGCGAGGGATAGTCGGGAAGTGCGCGTTGTTGATGCAGAACTTCGTAGCGACCCAGCAGCGCCAGTTGATCGAGCTCGCGCACAACCTGTTGCCGTCCGTCGGCACCAAATCCGGTGAGTGCACTGCGGCGTCCGGAAGGCAGGTCGCTTAGCAGCTGCAGGCGCGCGGCGTTGCCCTGGTCGATCGTGACCGCGAGCCCACGCAATCGTTCCCAGCGCAATCGCTCGAGGTCGTCTTGCCACTCGTCTCGAACGCGGCGTGCGATCTGGAGCAGCTCGGTCGCGGCAGGTGCCGGTTCAAGTTCGGGAAGCTCAGGCGTGTCTTCGCTGTAGGTCTCGCGCATCGCGTCGCGCGTCTTCACCAAACCTTCGACGATCGCATCGTAGAGTTCTGCGACATCTTCATCGTCATCATGGTGTGCGTTTTTGACCTGGTAGACCGCACGCTCGACGGTGGCCGCTTCGACGGCACCTTCGGCTTGTTCGCGCGCCAGCGATTCTGCGCTCTCCGCGAGCGTCGCGATCTGCTCGACCGCTTCTCGTTGTGCCGTCCAGGTGTCGCGTTCGTCGAGGTCGGTCGCCGCTTCCGCTGCGGCATCCATCGCAACGCGTGCGGCTTCGGCGACACGAGACAGCGAAAGTGCTTCCCCCGCGAGCGACTCGGCGGCCTCTTCCCGGGCGCGACGGTCGCTCTCCAGGTCCTCTTCGGTGAAGAGCACAGCAGCTTGTTGTTGGCGGCACGCGCCACTCAACACGCAGAGCAGGATCAGCCAAATGCCCCTCATCCGCTGGGACGGTACCAAAAGGGCGCTCCAGCGCCGACGTCTGTGCTGACGGCTTTGGCCAAAGGCATTGGCTCTTCATTGGACGGTTCGCGGCCCAGCGCTTTGAGTACTTCGTCCACGAAGGTCTCGTTTGCCCCGCGCTTCAACCGTGCTGCGGGTCGATCGGCTGTTCCAACGTCGACCACAAGCCCTGCACGTCGCAGTGGGTCCAACGCCGCGTCGACCAAGGGAATCGGAAGCTCGAGTTCCAACGCGATCCGACTCAGTGCGCTGGTTTCGTTCTTGGTCTCTGCGCGTGCGAGTGCATCGACGACACGTGCAGCAACGAGTGCCATCGTGACAGGGCCGGCTTCCTCTTCGCGGAGCCTGTAGATGTACGTTCGCCAGTCCAGCATCAGGGCGGCGACTTCGCCACCGATCCACACCGCCAGCCAGCTGACGAAGAGCCAGAGAAGGAAAAGCGGGAGTGCCGCCAACCCGGCGTAGAGTGCTTGGTAGCGAGCGGCACCGAGCAACTCGAGTTCGACCAGGAACGCACCAAAGCCGATGATCGAAGCCGTGAACGCACCGACCCAACACGCAGGCCACGGAACGTGGACGTTGGGCACGTAGCGATAGATCAGAGCCAACGCGACGGCGCCCAGAAGCCAAGCGCCCACCACGACGTAGCTGCCGAGTTTGGCGTAGCCCACCACGCCCGCGAGCACACCAGCACCGAGGGCTGCGCCCATGACAACGATGGTGATCAACAGGTAGTCGCGGAGTCGGTTGAGAAACGAGCGGTCACGCGACGCACCGAAGATGTCGTTGAGTGCACCTTCGGTGGCTGCCATCAGCATGTATGCGCCGTAGACCAAGATCGGCGCACCGGTGAGACCGAGTGCGCGAAGGTTTGCGTTCTCGACCACATCCAAAAGCGTGGTGAATGCTTGGCCCAGCGACTCGTTGTGTTCGGCGAGTTCACCCAGAAGCCAGGGCTCGAGCACCTGGTGTCGAATCGACTCGTACAGGCCGAACACACGCAGCAAGTCCACCAGCACCACGAGACTGGGAACGGCTGCAAACGCGGAATCGAAGGCGAGCCCACTTGCGCGATCGAGAGCACGTCGGTGACTCGCACCCACCAACGCAACCTTGAGCCACTCCAAGCGTCGCGGGCGGCGTTCCCAGCGGAAGGTTTCCTCTGGGATCATGCTGACCATCGATGGTCGATCCGACACGGTGCAGAACTATCGCAAACTCTTAGTCGTTGTCGATTAGCAGTCGACCTGCGTTGGCGAGGATCTCAGCGTCGTTGAGGACGGTGTCGTAGTACGCGGCGTAAAAGATCTGTCCTTCAAGTCCTCGCCCACCGATCTGTCGGTTGCCGATGCAAAGGAACCCATCGGGGTCGATCGTGATCGGGCCGCTGATCACACTCAGTCCCATATTGTCCGGACCCCGCCGACCGTCGATGTAGAGTTGTGCTGCGGTTTCGAGCGTTGGCTGCGTAGAGTCCACCACGACGGTGTACACGTGTGGGATTCCATCATCGGGCGGTAAGGGCCACACTCCGTAGAACTGAGCAGTCGAGTTCCCGGAAAAGATCAGGCGTCGTCCATCCGACTGAAACCCGATCGAGAAGCCCCACAAGTCACTGATGCCGATCGAGACGATTCGGCTGGAGTTGTCCACACCTTCTCGCAAGTACGCGACCGTCTCGATGGTGCCTTGTGTGGTGCCATCGAAGTCTTCGATCACCGAGCCTCGGATCGGAGCACAGATCCCTTCGTCACCGCCCAAGCCGAGGAATTGAAACCCTGATCCCGTCGGCTCTTCGATGCTGGAGATGGCTGTCGGCATCGCGGGTTCAAAGCTCAAATCCAGGGCTTCGCCGGTCGACTGCACGACTTCGCCGACGTCTTCCGAGAGCGGGTAGCGAACCATCAGACCTCGGTCGCTCAGTGCTTCGGCGCGTGGCGAACATCCGCGTTCCGGAAGACACACTTCGTCGCCAGGGCAGGTGCCGGAAAACACACACGCTCCGTCGACACATGCCGCGCTCGCGCAAGCGCCTACAGGTGGCGGGCAATCCGCGGGCTCGGTGCACTCGTCGACAGGGCAATCGGGATCGCCGGCCTCGACACAGGTTGTCAGCACACAGTTGCCGGCTGCGCAGGTGCTGTCGGAGTCACACACCACGCCACGACAGTCGCGGGTGATCAACGCTGTGAGTCCGAGGTCCGCGTCGACAGCAAGCGTGAATTGACGCTGCGCGAGCGATCCAAATGCACTGTTGAGTTGCACGACCAGTTCGTGGGTTCCGGTTGGAACCGCGTCGAACTCGGCGATGCGCGCTCCGTCGAAAAACGCTTCGCTACCATCGATGGCGTAGTCGATTCGCTCGCCGTTGAGCGTAGAGATCACGCTGACCAGTTCCGCCTGAGCGATGAAGTCGGTCTTGAGGTCTACGCGAACGGAGCTACCGCTCGAACTCGAGCACGCGCAGAGCAAGACCAACCAACTTAGGCGCACTCAGATGATCTCCGCGGCGACGGCAGGCTTCGCGTCGGTTTGACGAAGTGCTTCGTGTGCTCGCTCCGTGCTGAGCGCAAGTTCGCGAGCAATACGGCTTGTGAGCTCGGCTCCGATACGTCCGCGCTTTTGCGTGATCGTGTCCAGCGCCAGACGCGAGAGACTCAACACCCGACTTTCCTCCTCCGCGATCACGCTGCCCACAGCTTGCCGCGGGCGCATGATGCTGGTGGTTCCCAACGTGTCGCCGGTCCCGAGTCGAATCGCTGCGTTGCGACCATGTGCGACCAGATGACCATCGAGCACCAGGTGGACGCGACTCATCATGTCGCCCTCGGCGATCAAAAACTCTTTGGGCGCGAACACACGCACGTTGCAGTACGCCAACACGCGGGTGAGCTCAGCAAAACTCAGTCCGCGAAACAGAAAGCACTGCTCCAGCATCGAAACGTTGAGTAGCTCGCCGTCGCGTTCGACCATGATCTCGTCGGCGGGTTCACCCGCGACATCCACCAAGACGACCGTGATGTTGTCGCTTCCACCGCTTTCGTTGGCATGCTCGACCATCGCCGTGCACAGCGCTTCGAGGTCATCCGACGTCGCGTTGGCGGTGAGCCATGAGCTGTCCTCGATGTACTCGCTGAACCCGTCGCTACACAGCAGGTAGCGATCACCGGGCTGCACATCGAGCACCAGCGTGTCGACTTGAACCGATGCTTGAAGCCCCACGCCGCGACTCAGCACGTTTCGGTAGGGACTGGTCTTGGCTTGCTCGGGAGTAAGCGATCCATTGCGAACCAGTTCTGCAGCCAACGCGTGATCGTGCGTGAGTTGTTCTGCGCGACCACCACGCATCAGGTAGAGGCGGGAGTCGCCAACATGCGCAACGATGGCGCGTCCGCCCACAACGAGCAGTGCAGTGAGGGTGCAGCCCATGCCTTCTCGTGATTGCGTTCCCGCAGCGAGTCGGAACACGTCGAGGCACGCCGCTTCGAGCGCACGCGTCATCAGTTGCACGACGTCCAAGAGCTTCGCTTCACCGCGTCGAGCCCGGGTGAGCAGCTCGGTTTCTTGTGTCACCAAGCGCGCGAACGTCTCCACCGCGGTCGTCGACGCGACCTCCCCCGCTTTTTGTCCCCCCATTCCGTCACTGACGAGAAAGAGGCCCTGTTCGAGATCGACGTGAAACACGTCCTCGTTATTCTTCCGACGTCGTCCAACGTCGGTTTTGGCGGCCACGCGCAGATCCATACCCATGACCATACACCGAGTGGTTTTCTCGGAAGCTGCTGCGTCTTTTCGCAAAACCTCCCAGTGAAAAATGTGTCTAAGCGGTACCCTCCATGCCGATGATCCGACACACCTTTCTCGCCCTCTTGCTGCTCTCGTGTGGACCTCGAGGTGGCAGCGACGAAACCACGCCCAGCGGCAACACCACAGAGGACGGAGTCATCCTCGATGAAACCGGGCAGCTGACCGCAGGTGACATGCAGCTCGGCAACGCGTTCAGCGACCACTTCGAACTCGACGTGGAAGAAGGCGTGGCGTTGACGATCGAGATCACCTCAACCGAGTTCGATCCTCTGCTCGAAGTGATCGCACCGGGTGAGGGTCCGGTGGTGAACGACGACTACGAAGGTGATCGACAGCGCAGTCGTGTCGACATCGTGGCGCAACGGAGCGGCGCGTTGAAGGTGCGCGTGACGAGTTACACGCCTGGAGCCACGGGTGAGTATCGAATCCGGATTGCACGTCCGGTCGGGTCGCACGATGCGCCGGTCAACCATCAGGCATTGGCCATGGCGGCGCCCGTTTTGTCTTCCGGTCAGACCATCGCGGGCGCACTTCAGCAAGGCGACCCCGCGCAGGAAGGACGCTTCTTCGACGTGCTGGCTGTGGATGTGACCAACGGCCGTCCCCAGCAGCTGTCGGTTCGTGGAACGGGGGGTGCCGCGCCGACGTTGGTTGTGGTTGATCCGGAAGGACGTGCGATTCGCGCAGAGGGCGGTACCGCGCGTCTCTCCCAAGCTGGTCACTACAGGATTCAGCTCTTGGCGCCGCAAGCCGGCGAGGCCGAAGTGGGCTACGAGGTGTCGTTGGCAGGTGCTGAGGCCGCCGCTGCGGGCACCGCTGTGCAGCCCCAGTTGGACCGCGAACACCATCAACCGCCGACGACCGGTGAGGCGCAGACCCTCACGATTGGCCAGCGTTTGAGCGCGGAAATCGCTGCGGCGGATCTTCGATTGCCCAGCGGTGAAAATGCGGACCTCTACGCGTTCAACGCACAGCCGGGTCATTCGTTGGCGATTGAGATGGAGTCGACCGCGCTTGACAGCTACGTGATGGTGGTCGGCCCCAACGGTGAACTGTGGGAGAACGACGACGCCGAGGGCACGCTCAACTCACGACTCGAGGTGCAGGTGCCGCAAGCCGGTCAGTACCGTCTCATCGCAACAACGTACCGTGCAGGGATGACGGGCGCGTACGACTTGAAGATCTACGAGCCCTCGCGCCAAGCCTCAGCCGATCCCACGCCGCAACCCACGTCGAACCAACCCAACGTCGTGCGTGGCGAACTCGCTGCTGGCGATCAGACGCTCAGCAGCGGCGAGTTCGTGGATACGACCGAGATGACGTTCCGCGCAGGTCAGCGCGTCCAGTTCGATCTTCAAAGCACGGCGTTCGACACGTACCTGATCGTTCGTGCTCCGAGCGGTGCGCAACAGGACAACGACGACGTGCAGTCGGGCAACACCAACTCGGCGCTCAACTACACAGTGACCGAGGATGGTCCCCACCGCGTCATGGTGACCAGTTACCGACCCGGTGAGACCGGTGCGTACACATTGAACGTGACCGGTGGAGGCGCTGTTGCACCGACACCGCCCAACCCCCAAAACCCGACGCCTACGCCGCCTGCACAGGACGGATGGCAACGGCAGGCAGGATCGCTCGCCCAAGGCGACAACACCTTGCAGAGCGGGGAGTTTGTAGACGTTTTCCCGATGCAGTTCCCCGCGGGTTCACGTGTGCGGATCGAAGCGCGCAGCACGGAGTTCGACACCTACCTCATCGTGCGACCGCCTGGTGGTGGTCAGGCCCAGCAAAACGACGACGCGGCGCCGCCCGACACCAACGCCGGTCTCGATCTCGTTGCGACTCAAGGCGGTACGTACGAAGTCGCGGTGACCAGCTATCGTCCGGGCGAGACCGGAAGCTACGAGCTCCTGGTACGCGGCGCAGGTGCGACGGTTGCCCCGACGCCGAACCCGACGCCGAACCCAACACCAAACCCGAACCCGACGCCCACACCGAGTGATGCGAACGAGATCACCGGTCGCCTCGCACAAGGGGACAGCACGCTCGACAGCGGTGAGTTCGTCGACCGGCACCAGATGAGCTTTCCGGCGGGTCAGCCCATTCAGATCCGGTTGGAGTCGACCAACTTCGACACGTACTTGATCGTTCGTTCGCCCTCGGGTCGGCAGCTCGACAACGATGACTTGGTTCCGGGCAATCTCAACTCGGGCATCGATATTCCTTCCGCAGAGGCAGGCGCGTACACCGTCATGGTCACGAGCTACCGCGCTGGAGAGACCGGTCGGTACCGACTCGTGACCGGTCAGAACCTTCCGGGTCCCACGCCTCAGGTGGCGGGTGATCAACCCACTGGAGGAACCGGCAACGTCTACGGCATCTTCACGGGAATCAGCGACTACCCTGGTGGTGGCGATCTGCCCGAGTGTGCGAACGACGCGATCAAACTTGCGGAGACCCTGCGGCAGTCGGGTCATATGTCCGAGCAGAACCAAGTCGTGCTCACCGACTCCCAGGTCACCGCGCAGGCGGTTCAGCAGGCGTTCCAGCAGATGGGTCAGCGCGTGCAGCCCAACGACACGTTCATCTTCTTCTACAGCGGACACGGCAACCAGCGCGGTGGCTCACAGGATCCGCGCGAACTGGACGGCGTCGACGAGACGTTGGTGTTCTACGACCGTGAGGTTGTCGACGACGAGATGGCGCAGTGGTTCGACCAGATCCGCGGACTTGGCGTGCTCACCCTCGACGCGTGTTTCGCGGGTGGTTTCGCCAAGGACGTCATCACGCGCCCTGGTCGAATGGGTTTGTTCTCGTCCGAAGAGGATGTGCTTTCGTCCGTAGCCAGCCAGTTCCAGGCGGGCGGCTACCTCAGCCACTTCTTGCGCACCGGCATCAGCGGCGAAGCCGACATGGCACCGCGCGATGGCGCGTTGACCGCAGGCGAGCTCTCGCACTACCTCTACCAACAGTTCGGAACGCACGTGCGTGACGTTCGTTTGGACGGAGCGTGGCAGCACCTCGTTGTCGACCGCGGTGCGGTGCGCAACAACATGGTGCTCTTCCGCTACCGCTAGCTCGCCTCGGCGACCTCTCCGCGGTCGAGAATCCAGCGCGACCCCGGTACGGCGATGCCTCGTTCATCGAAGCGTCGCCGTACCGCGATCTGCAGCGAGCTTCGTACTTCGAGGAAGATTTCGCGACGGACCCACGACGAGAACTGCAAAAGAACTCCGTCGGCTTCAAAGTCCTGCGCAACGAAAATCGGCTGCGGCTCTTCGAGAATCCGTGGTTCTTCCGCGGCCAGTTCAAACAAGAGCTCGCGCACGCGCTCCAAGTTTTCGCCGTAGCCAACTCGGATTAGCAAGTCGATGCGCCGCAGTGGAAAGCGGCTGAGATTGGTGAGCTCCGACTTGATGAGCGTTTCGTTGGGAACACGCACGTATAGATTGTCGAAGGTGCGCAGTTTGATCGAGAGCATGTCGATTGAGAGCACTTCGCCTGCGACTGTGCCGACGCGAATCGTGTCCCCTTCGTTGAAAGCGTTCTCTCCGATCAAAAACAACCCGCTGATCAGGTTGGACGCCGACGTTTGGGACGCGAACCCAATCGCGACGGTGAGGATTCCGGCCGCGCCCAGAAGAACACTGAGATCGAACCCCACTTCGCGTAGTGCGCCAAGAACACCGAGCGTGGCGATGGCGTAGAACGCGATGCGCTGCAGCAGCTTGGCGCGTTGCGGACTTTGGCGCGCAAGTGTGCGACCCAACGCGCTGCTCACCACCCAGGCCACGACCAGCGAGACCAAGATGACCAAACCGGCGCGCAGCAGGGTGTCGGTGTCGATGGCTGCGAACCACTCTTGGATGGATTTCCAGAGTTCGTCCATTACGACCACAACGCGGCGAGCGCCTGTTTCCACACGGCGCGACTTGGATCGCGCGGCGGCGCGAGACGCTCGGTGGATCGAGGCAGAGGTTCGATGTGCAGCTCGGCTTGATCGTCGTCGTCGCGCGTTAGGCGAACGGTTTCGGTCACCAGCTGCGCATGCTCTTCATCCCACGCGAGACTCAGGCGAAGCATAGGTAGCCGGATGCTCTTCACCTCGAGCGTGGTGGTGCCAGCGTTCTCGAGTTGAACTTGCGTGACGACTCGCGTGGTGGGTGCATCAAGGTCGTCGAGGCTGCGTGTTCCACGAGTTCTCGATGCGAAACACAGCTCGCCGTCAACCGGGGAGGGGCCAAACCAAGTCTCGGGCGGATCCGCGATTGGAATCTCGACCAGTTCGGTCTTCTCTACTTTGACCAACACTTGGAGTGGGGAGGTCACAAAGAGCGTCACCTTCTCGCGTGGTGGCAGGAACATGGGAACGCGGGGTCGCGCCACGACGGAGCGATCGACCAGTCGCGGAAGCAGCTCGATCGACGTCGGAGTTCCACTCAACACGAACCGTTGTGGGTCGGCGTCGGCAGGTGGCGTCTCGTGATCAAACGACACCTCGGAGGCTTCGCGGTTGCGCTGCGTGTGCAGTATCAACTCGCCGGGTTCCGCGCGAAACCAGAGAACGAGTTCTCCAAGCCGAGCGCACAACGCGGGCGAGCCGAGTTCACGTGGTGTCCACCACATGCCGAAAGGGTCGCAGCCCAGCTCGTCGCGGCCGAAATTTCTGGCCAAGTCCAGCACCGAAAATCACTGAGATCACGAAGGATTTTTCTAGCTCGGTCACAAATTCTCCCGTCGCGGCTACGTTGAAGGTGGAGGGAAACGATGATCCGACTGTGCATGGCCTTCTTGGTGTTGAGTACAAGCCTCGTGTCGGCCGACGAGATTGCCGCTCCTTCCCGACGCGCACCGAATCCGAACGGTGGTGTCGGCGCGATCAATCCGAGTCAGGTGGATCCCGGGATCGGAACCGGTCGAGCGCGGATGCCTCCTCCTCCCCGGTTCATCACGCGCGCTGAGCTGAACAACTTGGTGCGTAGCCTGCCGCCGATCCTGCGCCGACCACAGCAGCAGTGTCTGCGCCAGTTTCAACCGGATCGTCGGATCAACGTGCGCATGATCGTGAGCATGACTCCAGGCACTCCTGCCGATGCACGGATCATTGCGCGACCGCGCAACCCGCAACTGGAAGAGTGTTTGCGACGTTGGACGTTGCGCGTGCTCCGCTCTCGTCTGGGCAATCGCCGGGCGCAAAACCCGATTCGCGTCATGCACGCGTACCCGCTTCAAATGGATCCGGTCGTCGACAACCCGCCGCCGCCGAACCAGAACCCGACCGTGGTGCGCCAGGCCGTCGAGCGCGCGTTGGCCGGCCAGCGTTCGATCTTTCGCCGTTGCTTTGCAGGCGTGAATGCGGGTGTGGCAACGCTTCGAATTCAAGTGCAGGCCAATGGGTCGCTGCAACTGCTCGGAGCTTCGGTACCGCCTGGAACCGGCACGGCGCCGCTCAACTGTCTTGGTCAGCTGGTGGCGACGACGCCCACTGGATTGACCGGCAACGTCCCGCAGCAGACGGTCGAATGGACGATTCAGCTCATGGAGCCGATGCCGGGCACGGAGCCGCCTCGCTAGCGGAGGTCGAAGTTTAGCGTTGCGCCGTCGACGATTTCCGCGTGCGTGATCCGTGAGGTCTCGCGCTCGGTGCCGTTGACGTTGAACGCCTCCCGCACGTAGCGCTCGTCGCTCGCGTTCGGCGCTTCGATCACCAAATCACCACCCGGCAAATGCACGGTCGCCTGGGTCACCATCGGTGCGGCGACCAAGTACTCGTCCCATCCGGTGATCGGGTAGAAGCCCAAGTAGGCGAACGCGAGCCACGCGCTAAGCGTTCCGCTGTCGTCGTTGCCCGGAAGTCCCTCAGGTCCATCCGAGTAGTACTGGCGCGTGATCCAGCGAACCCAACGCGCGGAGTCGTCGGGACGGTCGTACCAGCTGTACATCCACGCGGTGTGAATGTCGGGCTCGTTGCCGTGCCAGTAGAAGTGGCCCGGGAAGAGCGTCATCGGACGACGCGCGGTGTCGGCAAAGAACCCGTCCAGTCGACTGAGAATCGCCTCGCGACCGCCCATCAATTCCGCGAGACCGTCCATGTCGTGCGGGACGTACCAGACGTACTGCCACACGTTGCCCTCCGCGAAGTAGTCCTGCCACGCGAGCGGGTCTTCTAGCGGGACAAAGCTTCCGTCGTCGTTGCGGCCCACAAAGAACTGCACCGACTCGTCCCAGGTGTTGCGCCAGTTGTTCGCTCGCTCACGCAGGATGGCAGCGTCTTCGGTTTCGCCCGCAGCTTCGGCGAGCTCGGCCAATCCCCAGTCGTTGTAGGCAAACTCCAACGTGCGCGAAGTGCTCGACCCGGATGCCTGCATCGACACGTAACCGTTGTCCATGTAGCTCTGGATGCCGGAACGACCGCCATAGGGAGCGCCATCGGGAGTTGGGCCGAACGCCGTGCGTCGGAACAAGGAGTACGCCTCGGCCACATCGAACGTGCGCACGTTCTTCATCCACGCGTCGGCGAACATCAGGTTGGCGCTGTCTCCGACCATGCCGCCCGTGTAGCCAATGCCCATCGGCCAACGCGGCATGTACCCACCCTCGCGCGCCATGCGCATCATCGAGTCGAGCTGGTCCTCCAGGAGTTCCGGGAAGAAGAGCGTGAGAAACGGAACCTGGCTGCGGAACGTGTCCCAAAGGGAGAAGTCGGTGTAGTAGCGACCGCCTTCGTCCACGGTGTGAATCTCCCCGTCGAAGCCGCGGTAGCTCCCGTCGATGTCGCTCGCGAGAGTTGGCATAAACAACGCGCGATACACCGCGGTGTAGAACTGACGAAGGTCGGTTTGCGAACGCGCTTCGATCTCAAAGCGGCTCAGCGCCTCCTCCCAGGCGGCGACGTTTGCAGCTCGAACGTCATCGAAGGTCTGACCCTCGGTTTCGGCAAGGTTGAGTGTCGCTTTGTCGGTCTCCGTGAAGGAGATGGCGACGTCGACACGCGCGACTCGATCGTCGCCGAGTTCGAGTTCCACCCAGGCGCCATTGTCCGATCCTGAGGCGGTGGTTTCGTCAGCGCGAAGGCCATCGCCGTCCCACACACCCACGTTGGCAAAAGGCACGTCAAAGCGCGCGGCGAAGTACACCGGTTGCCCACCGGGGATGCGACTGCCGTAGGTGCCGGTCCATCGCGCGTAGCCTCGAATCTCGCGCGCTTCGGCGTCGACTTCCACGCCGCCTTCGACAATCTCGAGTGCGCCGATGGTGTGTCCAACGTCGATCAACACGGTCGGAGTTTCGACCGCTTCACCAAAGGTGAGTTGGTAGATGCCGACACGGTCCGCAGACGTGATTTCGACTTGAGTCTGCGTGTTGTCCAGGAGCACCGAGTAGTAGCCGACCTCGGCGCTCTCGTTTTCTTTCTGGAACTCGGATGCATGACCGAGCTGGTCGATCTTGTCTGCAGTCATTCCGTCGACCGGCATCAACCCGATCGAGCCGTACATTTCGACACCGACACCGTACGCGCGAGCCTGGCTGAACCCCCAGATCAAGTTGTCGTCGTCGTGGTAGCCGGCGCAGTGGTTGAATCCGGGAGCACCACCTTCAAGCGCAGTGTCCGGACTCGGACGCGCGAGTCCAAAGGGCATCTGCGGTCCGGGGAATCCGCTGCCCACACCAAATCCCAATCCACCGGTTGCGAAGAAGGGATTGACGTATTGGGTGTAGGGCGCTTCGGCAGCGACAGGGTCGGGAGGCGGAACATCGATCCCGACATCGGTAGCAGGGGCATCGATTCCAGCATCGAGAGCCGGTGCGTCCGTTCCTGCATCGGTTTCGGGTGTCGAGTCGTCGCCGCAGGCGAGTAGCAACACGAGCAATCCACACATTCCGACGCGCATGCCCTAGGGTAGCAGGGTGCCAAGCGAGCGAAACGTACAGGCAGTGCGCGGAATCGGACGCCATACCAGAGGCGCTCTGCTCCTGATTTTGTGGGGTTGCGGCTCTGCATCGACGCCGACTCCCGTCACGATCTCGAACGCAGAAGTCGTCGCTGCGCCTCTGACGCCGGAGGGCGACAACAAGTGGACAGGTCGAACGTGGGAGCAACGGCACTCGGACATGACGTTCTCCATGCTGCCGATGATGGGTCGGCGCTTTCGTGATCGCCGCGGCGGTCCCGCAACCTTGGCGTGCATCACGTGTCATGGCCGAGATGCGGAAGAACGGCGATATGCGATGCCGGCTACGTTGCCCGCACTCGACCCCAACGCGATCCCACAAACCGAGGAAGCACGCTGGATGGCGGATGTGGTGGTGCCTTTGGCCGATCGAATCATGAAGGCGGGAGGCACGACGACCTGCTTCACCTGTCATCCTTCGGTGGAGAGCGGAACATGAAGCGACGAACCTTTCTGGCTGGATTGGGTGCGGCGACTGCGACGTGGTCGACGTCAGCTTCGGCTTTGATGATGCCGGTCGATGACGAGCCTGCTCCGCTTCCCGCGCTCTACGTCGCCCATGGTGGACCGAACCTTGCGGTGTCCGAGTCTCGTGGAGGCCCGCTGCGTGAATGGGGACAACGACTTCCGCAGCCGCGTGCTTATCTCGGAATCACCCCGCACACCCGAGCACATGGCGTGAAGCTCGCTGCGGTTGGCCCGGGTCGCCCTCTGATCAGTTTTCCGCGTCGCTTCCTTCCCAACGCAGAACGCTTTCGTTACGACACACCGGATAGCCGTCCGGTTGCCGATGAGATTGCGCAGTTGCTGATGGCTCAGCATCAAGTGGAGACGGGCGGCGACGGAATCAACCACACGATTTGGCAGGTGCTCATGCATCTGCGTCCGCAAGCGGACATCCCGGTGTTGGAACTGGCGCTGCCCTACGACATGAACGATCGGCAACTCTTCGAGTTGGGTGCGCGGCTTGCACCCTTGCGTCGACGTGGCGTGATGATCGTGACCAGCGGAAACCTCACGCACAACTTGGCGGATGTCGGCCGTAGACGTCCGGCGTGGGCCGAGCGTTTTGATGCGTGGGTCGAAGAGAAGCTGGCCAACCGCGACGTTGATGCCGTGGTCGATTGGCGTCGTGCGGCGCCCGAAGCGTTTGTGGCGCATCCTGATGACGGCGGTCACTTCGATGTGCTTCTGCTGGCTCTTGGGGCGGCACGAGGTGCCCAGGCGACGTTTCCGATCACGGGTTTTGAGGGCTCAATGTCGAGCCGCTGTATTCAGTTGGGTTGACGCCAAGGCGTCGAGCTGGATCTGAATTTAGTGGGAGACGTGAGGCTCGGAGGCCGCAGAGAAAAATCTATCTCTTGCGCAACCCGGGACATCGTTGACGAAATAGACCGGGGACATGGTTTACACATTTCCGGTGCCTATGTTGCGGGGATAAGTCGATTTGCCTCTGTGTCGATGTACCCGAGCTCGTAGCTCATGAAGTTCGCGAGCCAGGTGTTGTCTCCGACCTGCCGCAGCCCAATCGGTTGGCCTGACAATGCAGCGCCGACATAGATCCGGCTGCTTCCAATCGGCATCAGACCATTGCCGTAGACGACTTGAGTGATGTCGTGCAGCGGATATTCAAGCTCGGGTAGCTGCGATGGCAGTCGTTTGCGCGATGGCTTGTAGAGCTGCTTTGGAGTCTTCATCCCAAGTGCTTCATGTGGACGCTCTTCGTTGAAGATTCTCCGAAACCGATCGAAGCGCTCCTGTTGCTGAAGCAAATTGGCGCCCGGCGGCCGAGTCGTTTCTCGTTTGAGCGTGAGATGCATTCGTTCGTGTCGGCCGTTTTGCTCTGGGTGACCTGGCTCGATTCGCTCGAGTTGGATGCCGAGTCGCAAAAGCCACACGGAGAGCGTTGTCAGTCCCAGAATGCCGGTCGATGCAAACGGAGTCCCGTTGTCGAAACGCATGGCGTCAGGCAATCCGTACTCGCGAAACACCATTTCGAGCGCGCGCGCCGTGGGGTCCGTCTTCTCGTTTGCCAGAGCCTCAATTCCCAACACGGCGCGACACCAATGGTCGGTCACAGTGAGCGGATGACAGTACTTCGCATTGAGCATTTGGAACTTCCCTTTGAAGTCCATGCACCACAACTCGTTGGGCTCATTAGTCGTGCGTAATTTGGCGTTGGGAGTCGGATGCGCACGTCGACGACGCTTGCGTCTTCCGATGAGGCCAGCGTCTTTGAGGATCTCACCTATTGTGCTCGCAGCGGGCCACTTCACACTCGGCTCGAGCACTTCCAAACGAGCCTTAAGCTTCTTGGGGCCCCACGACGGGCGTTTCTTCCGAAGTGCGATCACACGTTCCGCGATGACTGCGGGCGTACGATTCGGACTGCTCTTGGGTCGGCGACTCTGATCAAAGAGCCCCTTGGCTCCCATTTGCTCAAACCGCTTCTTGTACTTGTCGCCTGTTGTTCGGGAGATCCCGAACTCCTTGCACAAGTCGGTCATGCGCTCGCCAGCCTTCAGCCGCCGAACAAACTCCAGTCTTTCGGACACTCTGCTGCTCTCTTTCCACGGCATTCCTGCCGTATTGCAGCACCGGAAGTGTCAACCATGTCTCCGGTCTAAACCGTCAACCATGTACCCGGTTCGGACCTCTCCGGTCTCCTAGCCTCGCGCCTCCCACTAAAAATGGTGACCGCTCTTCCGTACTCCCGAGCTTCCAAACTTCCGGATCCGCGAAGCGGAATGCACATCAAACCAAACGACGTCGTCCGACAAGCTGCTATTCTCCGCAGCCCATGTCCGACGACCAGCTGCTCTTCCATGGTGCTCGACTTACCGCCGCTGAGGTGGTGTCTACGCTCGACCACGTCGTCAAAGCGAACATCGAAGCGCAAAAGCGCGATGAACGCGGCACGCCTCTTTGTATTTGGGGTCTGCACGGTGTGGGTAAGACCGCGTTGGTTCAGGACTACTGCGAGAAGCGCGGCTGGGGCTACGCGTATTGCGCACCCGCACAGTTCGAAGAGATGGGTGACTTGCACGGACTTCCGAAGCTGACGGGTGGGGAAGGCGAAGAAGCAACCATGTTCGCGCCGCCGGCGTGGGTGCCCAAAGAAGATGGTCCGGGCATTCTGTTGCTCGACGACGTCAACCGCGCCGACGACCGCATTCTCCGCGGCTTGATGCAGCTCCTTCAAAACTTCGAGATGTTCTCGTGGGCGTTGCCCAAGCACTGGCAGATCGTCTGCACGGCGAACCCGGAAGGTGGTGACTACTCGGTCACCCCGATGGACGACGCAATGCTCACGCGCATGCTGCACGTCACGATGGTGTTTGACGTGAAGGTGTGGGCCGCGTGGGCCAGCCGACACGACGTCGACCCGCGAGGGATTGCGTTTGCGCTGACGTATCCCGAAGCGATCGTGGGGCGTCGCACGACGCCTCGTTCGTTGACTCAGTTTCTCGAGCAGATTCGAGCGATTCCGGATCTCAAGGAGAACGCGCAACTCGTTCAAACCCTGGCGTACAGCTCGCTGGACGAAGTGACGGTGGCGAGCTTTATGAGTTTTGTAGTCGACGGACTCGAGCAGTTGCTCGATCCGGAGACCATTCTCGAAGCCGAGAAGTTTGGACCTGTGTCCAAGCGCATCAAAGACCTGGCCGAAGGCGAGGGCGATGGAAAGCGCGTCGATCGGCTTTCCACGATGTGCACGCGCGTGTTCCTCCACGTCACCCACCCTCGCTACGAGCCGCGTGAGGAGCATCGCGAGAACTTGGTGCAGTTTCTTCTCCACGAGTCGTTGCCCAACGATTTGCGCTTGAGCTTGCATCGCGATCTGATTCGGGACGGCAGCGACGAAGTGAAGAAGATGCTGCAAGACAAGCGGCTTGCCGAGCTTCTCTTGGCAGGCATGTAGCCTTCTGCGTGCAAAGCCTTAGTGTGAAATAACGATGGCCGCGAAGAAGAAGGCAATCCAAGCGACACCCGCGAAAGCGGACGAAGAGCTCAGTCGCTGCATCATCAAGCTCCTGCTCAAGGAGCCCTTCTTTGGGCATCTCCTCGCCGGCGTCGTGCGTCACTACGGTGACCAGATTCCCACCGCAGGTGTGTCGGTTCAGGGCGGCAAGATTCGTTTGATCGTCAACCCTGACTTCTTCCTCAACAAGCTCACCAAGCAGCCCGAGCGCGTTGCCGTGGTCAAACACGAAACACTGCACCTGATGTTCAAGCACGTCTTGCGCATCGAGAAAGAGGGCAAGAAACGCGAACCGCTTTTGTGGAACCTCGCTGCCGACTTGGTGGTCAACCAGCTCATCGGTAAGCCGTGGCGTCTCCCCAAGAGCGCCATCATGTTGGACACGTTTCCCGATCTCGGCCTCAAGCCGAACATGACGGCGGACCAGTACTACGACGCGCTTCACGGGTTGCTGAAGGAGATGCGCAAGAAGGATCCGACCTGTTGTGGTGGCGGTGCACCCGGCGCCGGAAACAACGCACGCAGCGACGCCAACGACGGCTACGGCGGCGCGAGTGCCGAAGAGTGGAAAGACCGCGGCATCTCGGCACCCAAAAGCGCCGAAGCGCTCAGCCGAATGGGCGGGTGGCATAGCGACCACTCGCAATGGGGCTCCGACGCGGACGGAGTCGGAACCTCGGCCGCGCGTTCCACGCTCGATGGTTTGATCGCGCGGACTGCGGACCGCGTCGGCGTCAAGAACTGGGGCAACCTTCCGGGGCCGCTCAAACAACTCATCCAAGCCGCCCTCGACAAGCGCAAGCCGCAGGTCGACTGGCGTCGCGTGGTACGCATCTTTTCCAACAGTGCACGTCGTACCCGCATCGCGTCGACAGTGCGGCGCGCGAGTGTTCGCTACGGAACCTTCCCCGGCATCAAAGTGAAGCGGTTGCAGCGGCTCGCCGTGGCGGTCGATACATCAGGATCGATCTCGAACGATGAACTGAGTGTGTTCTTCAGCGAGATCCACGCGATGTGGCGTGCCGGTGCCGAGGTGCATGTGTTTGAGTGCGATGCCGCCGTGCAACGCATTTACCAGTACCGCGGCAAACTGCCGACGTCGGTGGGAGGTCGTGGCGGCACGCTCTTCGATCCGGTGTTCAAAGCCATGCGCGACAACCGGATGGAGATCTGGGATGGCTGCATCTATCTCACCGATGGGCACGCGCCCGCGCCCGCACTTGGACCGCCTTGCAAGCTTCTCTGGGTCGTGACGAGCAACGGAAACGCCGGTCCGCACTTGAAGTTCGGGCGCGTCGTGAAGCTCACTCACTAATCAGGCGCAGCTTGCAAAATACGGGCGTTTCGCCCGATCCTTCGGGCTCGTGCGCATCGGGCAATACGAGCTTCTCGACCGCATCGGGATTGGCGGCATGGCGGAGGTGTTTCGCGCTCGCCAAACCGGCGAGGAGGGGTTCGAGCGCTTCGTGGCCATCAAGCGGATCTTGCCCGGCATCGCGGCGGACGTGGACTTCGTCAAGATGTTCATCGACGAGGCCAAGATCGCGGTGCAGCTCTCGCATCCGAACATCGCGCAGATCTACGATCTCGGTCGCGAAGACAACACCTACTACATCGCGCAAGAGCTGGTTCACGGTCGCGACATGGGCGCCATCGTCAATCGTCAGGGCGCGTCGGATTCCAATTTGCCGATCAACTTTGTGCTCCACGTCAGCATGAAGATCTGCGAGGCGCTCCAGCACGCCCACACCGCGCACGGGACGATGGGACGGCCGCTCAACATCATTCACCGCGACGTCTCGCCCTCGAACATCCTGGTGAGTTTCGAAGGTGCGGTGAAGGTGATCGACTTTGGGCTCGCCAAAGCCGTCGGTCGTTTGGTCACCACGCAATCGGGGGTCGTCAAAGGAAAGCTCGCCTACCTTTCTGCCGAGCAGGCGCGCGGCCACGACATCGACCATCGCAGCGACATCTTCAGTTTGGGTACGTGCATGTTCGAGTGGCTTACCGGTCAGCGACTCTTCCTGCGCAAGAACGACCCCGAAACCGTGGTGGCGGTTCAACAAGCGGTGGTGCCCCCGCTGCGTGCGATTCGGCCCGACGTGCCCAACGAACTTCAGTCCATTGTGAAGCGTGCCTTGGAGCCCGACCCCAATCGCCGTTTCCAAAGTGCGATGGAGCTTCACGACGCCCTGCTTTCCTACGCGTACGACACGCGTACGGTGATGCGCCGAGGCGCCGTGGGCGACTACGTGCGCTCGCTCTTTCCCGAAGAAGACGCCGAGGACGAGACGTTTGCCGGTGAACCGGGAGAACTTCCTCGAACCGACACTGTGCCCAGCATGGAAGTGCTCATGCGTACGGATCACGCGCCGCCCGAAGAGGGAAGCGTGACGGTGGATCGAACGCGCAGTGTGCTCGATCAAGAGGTCGAGGACGTGACCAGTGACTTCCTGCGCGACCACGTACTCGACGACGTGTCGAGCATGGACATCGACATGGATGATCTCGAAGAGGTCCCGGTGGTCGAGGATGAGGATTTACGCACAACCCATTCTGGGAAACGGCTGCGCGAGCCCAAAACCGACCCGCCGCCGCCGGGACTCGAGTTCGACGACGCGACCGCGAACTTTCAACATCAAGCGCAGAAACTTGCCGACTTGATGGACGAGTATGACGAGAAGACGTCACCTGGGAAGCCGTCAGGCGAAGTACGAGAGCAGGAGTCGCGCCGGAAGAAGATCGCAGAGGCCATCGCACCAACCGGAACCACAACGGACCTGATCTTCGAAGAGGAGACCCGCTCGATCGATCCGCGCGAGTTGGATGAAGCGCTGGCCAAAGCGCTGGGCCGCGAGAAGAAAGCCGCCAAGAAGAAAGCGGCTGGCTTCGACGCCGACGATGAAACCGTGCTCGACCTCGAGACCGAGGTCACCAGCATCGAGCACAAGGAGTGAAAGGCGCACAGCCGCTCTTCGTAGCGGGCGACGTCGATGGGTTCTTCGGACTGGCCATCGACAACCTCATCCAGTTCTTGTTGATTCTGGGCCTCTGCATCGGCGTGCTTGGATTCAGTGGCGAGCTGGTGCTTCAGACAATTCTGCCCGGGGCTGCATTGAGCATCCTGGTGGGCAACGCGTTTTACTCGTGGCAGGCGCAGAAACTCAGTGCGCGCGAAGGACGTACTGACGTCACCGCGCTTCCGTATGGGATCAATACGGTCAGCCTCTTCGCGTTCGTGTTCTTGGTGATGCTGCCCGTTCGGATTGCTGCCCTTCAGCAAGGCGCCTCTCCAGAGGAGGCCTCCACCACCGCATGGCAGGTCGGGCTCGCGGCGTGCCTGGTGAGCGGAGCGCTCGAAGCCGTGGGCTCGCTGGTCGCTGAGCCCATCCGGAAGGCCACGCCACGTGCCGCACTTCTGAGCACGCTCGCAGGCATTGCGATCAGTTTCATCGCCATCGATTTCGCGGTGCGTACGTTCGAAGCCCCGCTCGTGGCGATGTTGCCCTTGGCGGTGATCCTAGCGACGTACTTTGGGCGAACGCCGATGCCCTTTCGGATTCCGGGTGGGGCGTGGGCCGTGCTTTTCGGAACTGCAGCCGCATGGATCCTCTTCGCGATGGGTGAGCCCTCACCCGTCGATTCGGCCGCGCTGAGCACTGCCACCGACTCGTTGGGATTCGCGATTCCGGTACCACTATTCGGCGACCTCATCGCAGGGTTTCAACATCCGCTCTTTGGGCAGTTCTTTGTTCCCGTGATCTTGCCGATGGGTTTGTTCAACATCCTCGGGTCGCTGCAGAACATCGAATCCGCCGAGGCTGCTGGCGATGCCTATCCCGCGATGCCGAGTTTGGCGGTCAACGGTGGAGGGTCGGTCTTGGCGGCGCTCTTTGGTAGTTGCTTTCCCACCACGATCTACATCGGGCACCCAGGATGGAAGGCGCTGGGTGCACGCAGCGGCTACTCGGTTCTCAACGGCGTGTTCTTCACTGTGCTCGCACTCTTTGGCCTGACGGGTCTCGTGGCTGCGCTCGTTCCGATGGAAAGCGGGATGGCCATCGTCCTTTGGATCGGCGTCGTGATCACCGCGCAGGCGTTTCAGGCCACACCGCGTGAACATGCCCCAGCAGTCGCGTTCGGACTCTTTCCTTCGATCGCGGGTTGGGGCTTGTTGATCATGACGCAGACTTTGGGAGCTGCCGGTGCCGCTGAGGGTGACCTCGAACTCGCAGGTCGCGTGTTGGAACATCCCGAAGCGTTCATGCAGGTTGGCAACCACCTCGAAGGCTTGGTCGCACTCTCACAAGGCTTCATGTTGACGTGCGTGGTGTGGGCAGCGGCGAGCACGATGCTGATCGAGCGGGAGTTTCGTAACGCAGCTGCGTGGATGGCTGTGGGCGCTCTGCTGGCGTTTTTCGGATTGATGCACGCGGGTGAGCTGACGCCGGCTGGAGGCGTTCCAGATATCGGGTTTGCCACGGGTTGGCGTTGGGCGCTGGGCTACGCGTTGTGTGCGCTCTTCTTCGTCGCGATGCACGCGTGGTCGAAGACCGAAGCGGGCTCAAAAACCGTTTCGCACTGAACTAGGGCAGCCCGAACAGACCGTGATGTGGCGCAGACGCATGGCAGTTTGCGCACTGCGGCATCGCGCCACTCGACTCGACGCGACCATCAAAGTTGATCGTTGCAAACTGCCAACGCGTACCGGTGTAGCGCATGACAAAGAGTCCGATGGGTTCGCCGACCCCCAACATACGCCCTTGATGGTTTCGTGCCGTATAGACATTGGCGCGTTGGTCAGAGCGCGGGGTCGGCATGGCACGACGCATGGACAATGCCGAGGGCGTGGCCGGTCCGAGATCGATGGGCTTGTATCCCTCTTTGACGACAATGAGACCGGCAGGAGGTGGTGTTCCCTCCTCGAGCGTGCGCCGGTACCCATCCCGGTTGTTGACCCAAAGAAAGAACGCTTTGCCTTCGTGACTTCCGTGACTGGCGCGCGACTCATGAAGCGGCGCCGGTGGTACTTCGTTGGACGAGAACGGACAAACCATCGATGCGGCCGCAGGCGACATGTCAACGCGACTCCAGTTGCGATAGCCGCGCGCAATTCCCGCCCACGGACCTTGGGCTGCGCCCACGCCCGCAACGGTCATCAGCACGAAACTCAGCAGCTGGCTGACTTTCACAATTCGTCCTCTTCGTCGTGAGGATCAGCTCCGAACCACAGCTCGTCGAGCATCCCATCGTTCATGTTCGCATCGTCGTCCGTGTTCTGTTCGGACTCTTCCCACTCAACGACGATGTTGAACTCGATCCCAATGATCCCGAGCAGTGCGTCGAAGTGTTTGTCTTCTAGCTCTTCGGGCCACTCGTGCCACTGGTAGAAATCGTTGTCGGTCAACTCGCCAAGCGACGCAGGAAACGTTCCGCGCAGGTACGCGATGATCTGTTCGATCTTCTCGGGCGCGTCGAACACGTAGTCGGTTGGGCGCTCGCCGCGCAGTCGAGCGCGGTCCAACGCACGACGCTCCCGTTCTGCTTCTTCCGCAGTCTCGTAGGATTCCTTGAACACACGCGCCCAGGCCCCGGCGGGCGCGTAGTACTCGTCGGTGTAGAAGAATCCTTGACTTCGAATTACAAACGACATGCGGCTGCTTTCAGTTCGCGAGGCGCGCTGGGTGGAAATGCGCGTCCGTTTTCCATCCATGGTGCGAAGCGCATTCCATCAAAGATCAAAGTCGGGCGAAGCCCGCGCATGGTCGGGAGATGGGAGACCAGACGCGGAAGGATCTCTTCGAGAAACCAGGAGTTGTGCGTCAACAGGAGTGCTCGCGGTCGACCCGTGATGGCATAGGGCGAGCGCAGGATCCGCCGCGCTTCGTCGCCGAGCGGTGCTGCTATCTCGTCGAACTTCTGCTCCAACATGTCCAGCTCCGGCGCCATCGCCGCAACAAAATCGGCGAGGGTAGGAACAAAGCGTCCTGAAAAATCGGCGAGGACGTGGTCGGCTTCGAGCACATCTTTCGTGGACACCGGTTGCGGAGCATCGACGTCGAGCGCACGGCCAAAGATGCGGAGCGCGATGCGACGAATGCCCCAGCTTGTATGCAGGAAACGATGGCGGTTGTCGGCGCACAGCTCCTTGGTGATGTCCATGAACTCGTGGACGGGAAGGTAGCGTTGAGGATCGCCACCTCGTCGGCGAGCAGAGAGCTTGGCGTGTCGAAGTGGACCCACGTCGAAGGGTATACGCCTGTGTTCAAGCGACCTCCCTTGCTGCGGCTTACGACTCGAGCGCTCTTTGTACTGCAGCAACCCAGTTGGCGTCGGCTTGGACACGCCCTTCTGCTTTCTCAGGTCGACCGCCGCCGCCGCCGCCGAGTTGCTTGGCGACTTCGCGGAGCAGCGCACCGCAGTTCACGTCTGCATCCGGGCCGCGTGCGATGATCGTGTGCTGCGCGCCCCCCTCGATGCTGGAGAGTGCGACAAGGCGGGATCCCTGGGCGAGCTTTGAGGCCACCGACCGCAACGTGTCTCGGTCGAGCCCTTCAAAGGTGTGGACCACAAGCGCGGTGGATTCGAACGTCGAGACGATCGCGTTCGCCCAGCCTGTCCGTGCGACGCCCAAGCTCTCACGCGCTTCGCGAAGTTGGCGTTCGAGTTTGGTGACAGCTGCAGCGACTTCCATGGGTGGACACTTGAGGTGTTGGCCGAGTGAGCGCAGCGCGTCGGAATGCTGCAATAGATAGCGACGACTGCGTGAGCCCGCGACGAAGGTGATCCGTGATCCACCTTTGTGCGATTGGACGTCTGTCACGTGAACGAGCCCAACTTGACCCGTACGCGTGCAGTGGGTGCCGCCGCAGGGAGTTTGGTCGAAACCATCCACGTCGATGATTCGGATTCCATCTTGGACTTTGGGTGCACGTCGAAGTGAAAGCGCGCTGAGTTGCTCCGCGTTTGGGTAGAGCGTGCGAATCACCCGGTCTTCGTCCACAACAGCTTGGACGCGTTCCGCGCAGGCACGGGCAGTTTTCAAGGTGACCGGCTGGTCAGTGTCGATCGTCGCTGCGGTTTCGCCGAGTCGTGCGGACACGGTTTCTGCGCCCACGTCGAACAGCGCCTTGGACAGGAGGTGCTGTCCGGTGTGCAGACTCATGTGCTCGCGTCGTCGCGCACCGTCGACTTTCGCGTGCACCGTTCCGTTTGGGATGTCGCCTTCAACGCGATGCGCGACCTTGCCATCGACCAGTTGGACGTCGATGACGCGTGCGGTTCCGCCACTGTGTTCAAGAACACCGTGATCCGCCATTTGTCCGCCGCTTTCCGGGTAAAACGCCGACGCGTCGAGAAAGACAACATCGCCGTCGACGCGGACGACTGTGGTGTCGAACTCCCAGAGGAAACTGTCGCGTTGTTCTAAGCGCACGCGCAGCAGGATACGACGCTAGCGACGTCGACGCATCGGTGTCGGTGGCGTGGGTGCCGGATCGCCCGGCCGCTCTGCAAACTCGATCACTACGTCGATCGCGCCACGCGCTTCGCGATCAAACCGCGACCGCTGCAACGCGCGCGTCACACAACGCGGACCCCGTTCGTCTTCCACTGTGGATCGTCGCACGCGCACAGCCGCTCGACCTGCGGGAGAAATCCGCAGTGCCGCGAAAATCTCTCCGTAGGGCAAATGACGTCGAGCAGCCTTCCGTCGACAGTCGAGAAGCGTGGGGAACGCTGCACGCACGACGCGATGCACGGCCTGGACCTGCGGTTCCGTGGAACGACGACTACCTACGACACGAAACCGCACTTCGCCCTGCTCGGTGCGCCCACTTGCTTCCAGACGTCCATCGGCGTTGGTGGTCACTTCGGCAGCATCCTCCACGGCACGTCGTTCACGAGTCGCAACCACGCCATCCGCCGCACTGTTCGTGAAGGTGAGCGTGACAAATGCGCCGCCCGGCGGACGTACGCGCGAAAATTCTGCGGCTTCGAGTGCGCGCTTCACGCACCGCACCAGAACTCGATCTTCGAGTCCATCATGCCGAATATCGACGTCACCGCCTCCGGCCTCGAGCGTGACCAGGATGCGAAGTTCACCTTGGATCTCCGGGCGCTCCGTGGTCCGCTCGCGGTAGCACTCACGGATCGTGCTGAGGCGATCGCCCACGACGCCACCGATCAGAGCAAGCTTGGTGCTGTTCGTTGCAGGACCGCTCTCCAGCGACATGCGCACTTGCGCTTCCGCGGTGATGTTCGCCTCGCCTTGGCCCATTTCCTGAGCCGCAGCGATCGAGAACATCCCGGAAATCGAACTCGCGACCACCAAACCAAGCCAACGCTTCATCCCCCGCATCATGCACCAAGAGACGGTCCGGCCCCACGCGTCCTTCAATGCTGTGGGGAGTTTCCGCCAGCTGAAGGGGATTATTGGGCTTTGAGCAAGGTGGCCGGGTATAAAGCGGCGTGCGCTTCGCTCCAATTCTGGTTCTTTTCGCCGCTTGTGCGCATCCGATTGGAGGTCCGCTCGAGGACGCTCGAGAGGCGCGCTCTCTGCCCTCGGACCTGCAAGTCACGTATCGCGAGGTCGGCGGTCCCTTGGGCTCGAGAGAGGTCGTGGTGAACCAAGCTGGACAGTTGGTGCTTCGGCGATGGCGACCTGGCTTCGTCCCCGCTGTTGACCGTCCCGAGCAGCTTCTTCGTAACGCCGGCGATGCGGAGCACGACGAAGACGACGCCGTTCGGCTCGTCAGCGAGATCTCCGCGTCGGAGGTTCTTCGGCTGGTGGATCTACTGGTGGAGATCGAGGGATGGAAAGAGGGGAGCGACGACGACCTTCCGGATGCGCCCGTCGAGGGAAGCCGGGTCTCACTGCGTGTCGCCATCGGCTCCGAAAGCTCCGAGGTGTCCGAGTACGGACGCGACCTCGAAGCCAACAACCGCCTGCTCAAAGTGCGCTCGTTGGTCGAGGAGTGGCTTGCAGCCGCACCACGCGAACAAGCACCTTGAGAGGTGATGCTGGGTGATTCCGGCCGACCGGCGTAAACGGATTCTGCATCTCGCCCTGCCGATCATCGGCGGGATGATCAGTCAGAACGTGTTGAACTTGGTGGACACCGGCATGGTGGGTGTCCTCGGTGATGACGCGTTGGCCGGCGTCGGTCTCGGTGGCTTTCTCAACTTTCTACTCACGGCGTTCATCCTCGGATTGTCCGCGGGCGTGCAAGCCATGGCCGCGCGTCGTGTTGGCGAAGGACGCGACGACGAGACGGCAGTCCCGCTCAACGGCGGCTTGATTCTGGCGATCGTCGCAGGCGTTCCGCTATCCGCGTTTCTGGTGTGGACTGCGCCTTCGTTCTTTCCCTGGGTGGCTGACGATCCGAACGTCGTGCAAGTCGGGGTTCCCTATCTGCAGTCGCGTTTGGTCGCGATGACGGCGATGGGGATGAACTTCGCGTTTCGCGGGTACTGGAACGCCATCGATCGAAGCATGCTCTACATGGGCACCCTGATCGTGATGCACGTCGCGAACATCTTTCTGAACTGGGTGCTCATCTTCGGAAACTTGGGAATGCCCGAGTACGGTGCGACCGGCGCGGGGATGGCATCGGCCATCGCGACCTGGATCGGCGCGTTTTCGTACGTGATTCTGGGCTTTGTCCATGCACGCGGAGCCGGCTTTCTTCGCGGTCTTCCAAGCCGCGACACGCTTCGCACCATCGTTCGCGTGACCTTGCCGGCGGGCATGCAGCAGTTTTTCTTTGCGGCGGGCATGACCGCGTTCATGGCGATCATGGCCGAGGTGGGAACGCGCGAACTCGCCGCGAGCAAAGTCATGATCGACTTGCTCTTGGTCGGCCTGCTGCCTGGTCTTGGTTTCGGTTTGGCGTGCGCGTCGTTGGTGGGCCAAGCGCTCGGTCGGGGTGATCCCGAGGACGCGATTCAGTGGGGTTGGGATGTCGCCAAGGTATCCACGGTTGTGGTTGGACTCATCGCGCTGCCTGCGATGATTGCGCCGCATTGGATCCTCGGCATCTTTCTGCGCGATCCCGAGACGCTGGCGCTGGCGGAAACACCGATGCGACTTCTGGCTGTGTTCATTGCCACCGACACGCTGGGTTTGGTGCTAATGAACGGGCTCGTCGGTGCGGGCGCGACACGACGCGTGATGATCATTTCGACCAGTTTGCAGTGGCTGCTGTTCTTGCCGGCGGCGTATTTGCTTGGACCGGTTCTCGGGTGGGGCATGTTGGCGATTTGGATCGCGAACATCGTGTATCGCCAGGTTCAGAGTGTGGCGTTCGCGATCGAGTTCAAACGCGGCAACTGGACCTCGACCCGCGTGTAGACTCGGGCCATGGCGAAGCGTCTGCGCTACGGCGCGATCAAGTTGGACGGCAGCGTTGCGATCCCCATTGAGCATGAGGCCTTGGGCACTCCGAGCTGCGGTCGCGTGCCGTTCTTGAAGGACGGCAAGTGGGGGTTCCTCGACTACGCGGGCGATGTTCGCGTCGAACCCCAGTACGACTTTGTCTGGTCGTTCCAAGGAGACGCCGCTGCGGTTGAACGCGGTGGAACCTGGACATCCATCGGACTGGATGGCGACCCCGTGGAGGGCTTTCGCGGTCCGTGGAGTGAGGAGCGGGCGAGCACGACCGTCGAAGGGCAACCGTCTCGCGAGAGCCTCGTAATCCATCAGGCTCCCACCGGATACGTGAACACGGATGGCGAGTTGGTGATCGAGCTCAAGTTCACGCGTGCTCGCGCGTTCAACCACGGTCTTGCAACGGTGCAGCGAATCGAAAGCGGAGCGCACGGGAAGTTCGAAGCGCTCGATCGTGACGGGAACACCATGGTCGGACCGATCGAGGGCTGGGATGCCTTCGACTTTCAGAGCGATGGGCTGTGTCGCTTCAAAGCAGGCACGATGATGTTCTACGACAAATCTGGAAAGCTCGTGCTCGACGCCAAGCACGCACAGGTTCGTGACTTTGCCGACGACCTCGCTGCGTATGAGATCACCAAGAAAGGTCCTGGGTACGACATTCGCCACTGGGGGTTTCTTGACCGCGAGGGTGGTGTTGCGATCGAGCCTGCGTACGACGCGGTGTCGGATTTTCGCGATGGCTACGCAACGTGCAAGGTCTCTGGAAAGCACGGCGTGATCGATCGAGAAGGCACGCTTCTCCTCAGCGGGCTCCGTGAGATTCGACATGTCGTCGACGGTGTTGCGCCAGCTGCGCTGCAGCACCCGCAGCACTTCAGTTCCAACGCGTGGGGTTTGGTCAACGTTGCGGGGGAGTGGTTGCTTCCCGCCGAAAACGTCGTGGTGAGTCGGATCATGGAGTCACGCCTGATCTTCAAACGCGAGGATGGTCGCATCGGGATTCTCGACACGTCCGGAAGGATCGTGGCCGACGATTTCGTGAGTGCGAAGTTTCGCGACGAGTGGCCGTTTCCCATGACGCGTTCAGGTCGACGAACGAAGACCGGCAAACTTAGCGGGGCAAAGTGGGGACTCTATGACGGCGATGGAAACGTCGTTGTCGAGGAGCAGTACGCGGACATGATCGTCCCGAGCGATGGTCTCGCGATCGTGGCGAACAAAGTCTAGGGGCGGAGCTGCGAGCCCTCGGGAAAGAACCGCGCGGCTTCTTCGGGATCGAAGTCCTGTAGCTCCTCGACCAAGAGTGTCTCCATGCCTTCGCTGTCGACGCGCACGCCCACGAATCCTGCGCCGTGAAACGCAGCGTCTCCGCCTCCGGCGACCACACCACACAGAGTTCCACCCCGCGCTTGCACGACCCCAGCGATGCAGAGCAAGGCTTCGACACTCAGCTCCCACTCGTCGTAGCTCTCGCCCTCGGCTTCGATCGTTGCAGACTCTTCGTCGCACTCGTCGAGTTGAACGGTGAAGCCATCTTCGTTGCGCCAGTAGTCGAAGACCGCACGTGCCGTTGCCGGGTGGACGATGTTCTTTGTGGTGAAGTGCCATCGCCCAGAACGTTCTTCGCTGTGGAGAATGTCGGTTTCGTCGAAGTGGAAGCCGACTTCGTGAAGGCCTGCGAGCGCCGCATCTCGATCGCTCGCTTCGATCGAAATCTCGCTTTCAAAGACTCCGCCTCGATCGTCGAGCCACTCCTTCGCAACATCATCGACCGTGAACTCCGAGGTCAGCGAAGCGTCGAGCCACCCCGCTGCGCACTGCAGTTCTAGCGCAATCGACGCACCCGGTTCATTCATCGGTGCCCTCGAGATGCTGGGCAAAGCCCTCGAGAAGTGCCTTGTAGAACAGGTTCGCGACCACTTCGTATCCGGCAGGGGTCATGTGTCGAAGATCACCAGACGCGAGCCGTGGACGCATGCGCAGCCACTCCTGCAACGTGCCTTCACCGCCCATCGCGTTCCAGGTGTCGAAGAACGCGCAACCTTCGGCAAACGCGGCTGCACGCTGTGACTCGACGATCGTGGGAATCGTGCTCATCGTGCGCACCCGTCCACGCGGATCGCGCTCGCCTTGGTCGAGCGGTGCAAACACCAGACACGCCAGGTCTTCGCGCTCCCCACGCATGCGTTGGATCACCTCGCGGAACTCCGGCTCGTAGCGGTCGCGCTGAATGTTGTCGCCGGCTTCGTTCCCACCAAACCCCAGGATCAGTAGGTTGCTGCCTCGACGCTCGAGCTGATGCGCGATGTGGTCCGGATCGAAGTACAAGAGTCGCGCGGCGCGAGCACCGACCAGACCGATCGAGTCGTACACCACACCGGGGCCCTCACGCTCCATCACCACGCCGTAGAGACGTGGTTGACCGTGCCCACCAAACCGAACTTCCAGTCGATGTTCGCCATCGGGCACTTCGATCTCGAACGACGCGTCTTCGGTTTCGGTCGAGCGGGTTTCGATGGTGCCGCGCTCTCCACCATCGACGCGGTAGTGGATGTGCCCACCACGTCGGTATCGCTGATAGAGGATCTCAAAGCGCGATACAGCACCACCGACGGGACCTTCTTCATCGGTTCCAAAGCGGGCCCACGCACCCGGTCGACCTCGGAACTGGATTCCCCCCAATCCATACAGCCCGCTGGAGACGTGGTTGCGGGTGATCTCGCGAAGCATCCACGACTCGCTTGCCGTGTGGCTCACGTCGCGATGTCGATACGGCAAGTAGCCCTTGGCGATGAGCACGAACCCATGACCACCGTCGCCAAAGCGTTGCTGCAAGTGGCGTCGCACGGTGTACGTGATGTGGTCGGTGGCGATCGACGAGTCACCGTAGTGTGCGACGCGAGTGAGTGCGCCCTCCTCGCCAAGCGCAGTTCGTTCGAGCGCCTCGTAGAAGGGCGTCATGCCACGCCCGCTCGGATCCTCGATGTGGATGTCGAGTCCGGCGTACTCCTCCGGTGCGATTTCGATGCGGGGTGCTTCAGGCTCGGGCGGCGTCACCACGGCCGCGGGTGCGACATCTTCGATGATGGGTGTTTCGTCGACCGCGATCTCTTCGTCGGCGTTGCCCGTCCCTGCAAAGTTGTACTGCTCGGTCGCGGGTTCGAAGAGTGAGGCGAGCGGAATGTCGTCGCCCGGCATCCACGGTCGGAAGCGATGGAACGCGGGAATGATGTACGCGAGCACCACCATCGCGGCGAGCGTGACCGTCACCACGATCAAATGCCGCAGGGCATCGGAAGTCTCGCGTGGTTGGGTGTCGGTGCTCATATCAAAACTGGAAGTAGATGTAGGGGACGGCTTCCGCGCTCGCAGCGAGTGAAAGCAAGGCGAGGGCAAGCCCGATCGCCAAGCCTTGGGCAGGTGCAGGCAAGCGAATGAACGTCGTTTCGAAGCTTGTGAAGTACTTCCGAGGCAAGAAGTGCACGACAAACGTGAAAATCACGACGAACCACAGCGCGGTACTGATCTGGAGTGTGGAGGTCGCGGGTGCGAGTGCTTCCGGCGTCAGTCCTCCGCCAAAGAAGTGCGTCCACAACCGGTCGGCACCCTCGGTGATCCGGGTGGTCACGGCCTCGGCGTTGTCCATGCTCGACGCGCGAAAGAGGATTCGTGAGAAAACGACGAACTGGAGACTGAGAAAGACTTTGAATGCCATGACCCCAAACGGATCGACGGCGTCTTTTCGTCGTCCCGACATCCGGAACACAAATCGGTGGCCCACCATCGCAGCGGCTTGAAGAAGTGCGTACCAGAAGAAGATCTCGAAGTTGCGCCAGTATCCGTGCCAGATGCCGACCAAGAACATCGTGAGCGCCAAGTTGAAGTACGCGCGCACGGGGTGGCACCGTGAACCGCCCAATGGGAAGTAGAGGTAGTCGCGTAGCCAACGACTCAGAGTCATGTGCCAGCGACGCCAGAACTCGGCAGGGTTGGTCGATTGGTAGGGGCGGTCGAAGTTCTCAGGGAGTTCGAAGCCCATCAACATGGCCGATCCGCGTGCGACGTCGGTGTATCCGGAGAAGTCGCAGTAGAGCTGCATCGTGAAGGCGTAGAGCGCGATGACGACTTCGGCCCCGCTGTACATCTCCGGTTGGTCGAAGACCCGATCGACCAAGTTCAGGGCGAGAAAATCGGCGATCGCGAGCTTCTTGATGAGACCGACGACGATCAAGAAGAGGCCGCGTGAGACGCGCTCGGTGTCGACCCGAGCTTTCTCTGCGAGCTGGGGAAGCAGTTCGGATGCGCGGACAATCGGGCCGGCGACGAGCTGTGGGAAGAACGTGACGAACGCACCAAAGCGGAAGAAGTCTTTGGTGGGCTCGAGCTTCCCCCGATAGATGTCGATCGTGTAGCTGAGCGTTTGGAACGTGTAGAAGCTAATGCCGACGGGCAGCACGTAGCCCATGCCGTCGGGCAGGATGTCTTCCATCCGCGCGATCGACAGATCCCAGTTCCATGACTCGAAGAGTTCGTTGAGCTGTATCGCGAAGAAGTTGTGATACTTGAACGCGAAGAGCAGACCGAGGTTGCCGGTCAGGCTTGCGATGAGCCAACCGCGTTTGACCGCCTTGCTCTCGGCCCGATGCATCTGAAGCCCGGCGACGTAGTCGAGGACCGTCGAGCCCAAGATCAGGACGATGTAGACCCGCGACCACCCCATGTAGAAGAGGCAGCTGACCAAGAAGAGCCAAAAGACGCGTGGGGCGGTGCGAAGATGCTGCGCGATGGGACGCAGCGCCTTTCCTTGCTCGGACAACACCCAGAACACCGCGACGGCGATCGCGAGAAAGAGGATGTAGTCGAGCGAGTGGAAGAGCATGACCCGAAGACAGGGTCATAGCGCTTCGGCGCGGATGGAGCGACCCGCGGCGATGGCCAGTCCGACCCCGCAAATACCGGCGAATCCGTAGCAGATCAGGATCGGCGCAAGACCTGTATTCGTCGTCACAGCCCAGGCGATCGCACTCGCTGCCAACACGTGAATCACAAACGCGATGCTGAACCACCGACGTCCGCCCGGAAGCATCGAGCGCACGATCGCAGCAGAGAGTCCGATGTGCAGCAGCAAGAGCATCAGCTCACGTGACGTTGAGATCATGACGCTGGCGACGTCGCTCTCCCACCACGCCATGATCTTCATGCCCAGTCGGATCGCGGATCGTCCTTCGAACCCAGCTTGTTGAAGTTGGTCGAAGCTCTGACCTTCAAACACGACGGCAAGCCCGGCCATCCAGAGCACCATGGCTCCGCTCAGGATTGTCGCGCCCGCGCCGAAGCCCAACCCATGCAGCAGACCACCGCGTGCGGTTCGATGGTCGGGTAGGTAGCGCCGAAACGCCATATAGCGGAGCGGCTCGTCGCTTAGACCTGCGGCGAGACCGGCGAGCACGGCACCGATCCACACCGCCGACTCTTCACCGGGCGTGGGAAGAATCTGTGCGGAGAAAAGTGCGCTGGTGAGTTTGGCCAACGCCATCTGCGCGATCTGACCCGCGATGAACGTGAGCACACCCACGCCGACGATGCCCATGGGTAGTTCCCACCGACGGCACAACGTTCGCGCGAGGAGCAGTGGCCCCGCGATGAGCACGATGACTTCGATGGCGTGTGCGGCGACGAGCACGCGCCCGCGGTAGCACATTCTTGAGTTTGGCGGTGCCTAACGTCGCCAGCGCCAGATGCGCGCTCGGATCGATCCGTGTTCGCGCAGTGCTTCGTCGGTCAGCCCACGGTTGCCCATGTGGCGCAAAACGTCGTCGCCACCGAGGATTCCGTCAGGTTGGCCGTCGGGACCGGAGTCCTCGAGCAACGCACCAATGTGATCCCATGGACGTGGCAGTGCTTCTGCAGCCGTGGCGTAGTCGATCGCCACCATGTCGCCCACACGAATGTCTTCGCCGTATCGAAGCCGGGCTTCGCTTCCGTCGGGATGTCGGACAATTCCGTCGGAACCGATCAGCACCACCTCACTCACCTCGCGGGCGAGTTCGGAAATCCCGTTCACTGACGTGTAGTCCAAGTCGCGTCGAACCTGTCGACGACGCGCAGCGACCATGACGTCTGCACAGTCGACTCCGAGAAAGCGCTCGACTTGCTGTGGCGTGGATCCGAACACGAAGGGCACATCAAAAAACGCGCTGAGCCAGCCGGCGAAGTCATCGCCGGATCGAAAGCTGACGCGCATCGGTGCATGCCGTCCGCGTCGCAGACCGAGTCGATCGGTGTCGTCTCCATCGAGTGTGGAGTACACGCGTCCATCGGGGAGGGTTGCCCGTGCAGCGATCCACATGGTGCCCACACCATCGATGCTCACGGTGGGAACGTGGCCGCGGCGCGCTGGAATCGGGGTCCCGCGCAGTTCGACTTCGCCACCATCGATCGACACGTGGCTGTCGGCGACGAGAGGGGTGGTTTGGTACTCGAGCGTGTCGAAGCCCAACCACTTGCCGTGGTTCGGTCCGGTCAGAACGGCGTTGCTGAACGTCGGGTCACCCTCGTTCGGCGGAGGTGTATTGGTGTGCCGAAGCCGAGGCACAATTCGGAGCCAGGTGACCCTCGTGCCTTCGGGCAGAGCACGACGCGAGCGGACTCCGAGCCGAACCGTCTCCCCCAGACGCGCATCAATTCCCCGCCGCGCCGCACCATCGACGCGCACGATGCGCAGATCGGCGTGAGCGAGGCTGGAGGTTCCAAGGATCAGCGCGATCCAGAAAGAAGTGGGTCGCAATCGATTCACCCTAATTTTGACGGCCAGAACGACCGAAAGTTCTTCGCGATTGCGGCACGCCCGGAATTTTTCCGTGCGGGCCTGAATATTCCGATAGTGTCCGCGTCTCGCGAAGGGTGTTCCCCATGAGGGATTTCCCTTGAACGCGGTAGCCCGTGTGGGGGCGAACGAAATAAGGATACGGAGGGTTTCGTGAAGAAGATTGGCAAGATCCACATCGCACTAGGGATTCTCGGTGCGGCACTCGTGCTCGGAACGCACGGGGAGACCGTCGCGCAGGGATCTCTTTCCATCGGCGGAAGCAGCTCGAACTTCGGAACCCACGCCCTTCGCGGCGGGTTTGTTCCCGATCCGAAGCAGATCACCAACATCGTCAGCGGCGGTAGCCTCAACGCGGCCAACATGGGCCTCGGCAACGGCTGCGGGGGTTTCCTGACCCGTCAGCCTGACGTCATCGTCAACTACACCAACAGCCAGGACTTCCTGCGCTTCTACTTCCAGGGACAGGGCGACACCACGCTCGTCATCAACGACGCATCCGGCAACTGGCGCTGTAATGACGACACAGGTGGGCTCAACCCGCAGGTTGACCTTCGCAACCCGCCCAGCGGGCAGTACGACGTTTGGATCGGTAGCTACGAAGCCGGTCAGAACATCCGCGGAACGCTCTACATCACGGAGCTGACCAGCAACCGCGTTCGTCCCTGATCCCCTCAAACGGGATTGAAGAACGAGGCGGCCTTTCGAGGCCGCCTTTTTCTTTGGACAGAACTTGGCTTACCTTTGCGGCGTGGCGCGTCTTTTCGCGGTGCTGACTATCTTGGCTTTGTCGGGTTCTGCCTTCGCGCAGGATCAACCGGCGGAGTCTTCTGAGGACGAGGCTGTCGACGACGAGGCTGTGGTCGAACCGGAACCGTCCGAGCCTGCCGCAAACGAAGTCGAGGCGCGCACTCGCTTCACGCTCGGGCAACAGCTGTATGAGCAAGGCCGCTTCGAAGAGGCTCTCGAACAGTTTCGCGCGGCACACGAACTCTCCGGGCGACCGGGTCTGCTCTACAACATCTACCTCTGTCACCGGGACGCAGGAAACAACCAGGAAGCGGCGACCTCGCTGCGTGCGTTTCTCGAGGCCCAGCCTGAGGTCGCCAACCGCGCGATGCTTGAGCGACGCCTCGCGACTCTCGAGGAGCAGCTTCAGCGTGAGCAGGATGCCACTCGTCGTGCCGACGAAGCGGAGCAGCGTGCAGCGTCGGTCGGTCCTGTGGAGCGAAACTTCACCGGTCCCTTAGTCACGCTCTCGAGCGGTCTTGCCGTTCTTCTTGCGGGAGGTTCACTCGGTCTCGCGAACCGGGGCCTTCACGATGACATCACGGGTCGTTGTTACAACGGCGAGATCTGTCTCTCAGAAGAGGAGAGTGAGATCGACGCTCTCGATCGTCGCAATCTCACTGCCGATGTTCTGGTGGGTGTCGGTGGAGCGGCGACGTTGGCGGGTTTGATTTGGCTCGTGGTTGAAGGCACGCGAAGTGCACCAAACGCTGACACAGCGACGTTTTCCTGCGGCATGGGCAACTGTGAAGTGCGGGGGACGTTCTGATGCGTTGGCTGGCCGCACTCGCGCTTTGCTCGTGCTCGGTGATTTACGACACCGGCGAGCTCGAAATCTGCTCGGAGCCGCCTGAATTTCCGGAGCCGGTATGCGCCGACAGCGTGTTGATGTGCCTGCGCGCTTGCGGTGTCGATGAGGACTGCACGTTTTGCTACGACGCCAATGGCAACGGAGAGTTTGAACAACCCGAGATCGACTGTTTCCAGTGTGGGGTGTTCAAGTTTTACGAATGCGTGGCTGAAAACGGTTGCTCACGCGAGACCGAGCTGGCGTTCTGCTGTTCCGAGGCTCTGTGCGGCCCCGCGGGGTGCCCAGAGATGGACAACCCCTGCGAGTTGGAGTTCACGGCGCTCAACGAATGCATCTTGGCGCTTCCCGATCCGACCATTTGCAACTCCTCGGGCACCAGCTGCTTCGGCTCGTAGTCATTCACATTGTGAAACGTTCTCGGTGTGGTTTAGGTTGTACGCATGCGGGGGATGGCGTGCGTGCTGCTGATGTGGTGCAGCGTGATCGGCGGGTGCAGCGTGATCGACCCGGGGCTGATCGAGGTCGACGGCTCCACCGATGCGCGTTCGGATGCCGCTGACGCCAGCGTCGATGCGGTCGAAGATGCACCGGACCCCGATGTGCCGACGGGTCTGCGAAAGCCTCCTGCGCGTCCGAGCATCCCCGACAGTGCGGATACGGATCCGATGACGATCGCCTTGCGCGATGTGGTTTTGAATCAGAGTGGTCTTCGCTGGCGAGAGATCGGTCTCGATCTTGACGACCTCGATACCCAGTCACCTGCCGACCCTGTGGAGTGTGTGCCGCCCAACATGGACGCCGAGGTTGAACTCGATGGGGTTCAGGGCATCGACAATGCATTTGGCGACAAGCTCTATCCGATCGTGGCGCTCGCACTTCCCACACTCGAGGCGGATGCGCGGAGCAATCAAGAAGCGGGTCTGGGCGCGATTCTATTGCAGATGCAGGGCTGGAACGGCACGGCCAACGACCCGCGCGTGGACATCTTTCTGACGCAATCCGCGGCCGGTACGACTGCGGATCCTGGAAGCGTGACCTTTGATGGGTTCGATCCGATGGTTGGCGGGTCCGCTGCGCCGCCTCCCGCGTGGGAAGGGAACGACAACTGGTTTGGTCGCGACGACACGTTCTTCATGGGTGACGTGTCGCAGCCGATCATTCGAGATGACAACGCGTACATCGCCGACGGGACCATCGTGATGCGACTGCCGGACCGGATCGACATCTTGTTCTTTGTCGGGACCGATATGGGTGTGCGGGTTCGCCTTACCGACGCGTTCGCGTTTGGTCAGTTCAACGACGACTTCACGCGTCTGGAGCCGGCCACCGTGGCGGGGCGCTGGTCGATCATCGACCTGCTGGACACTGGTGAGAACATCAACATCTGCGTGGGATCGGTACAGCGCATGATCATCGAGAACCAGCTCGACACGATTGCCGATGTGCGAAGCAACGCGGGATCGGGCGGGCCGGGTGTGTTGTGCGACGCGATCAGTTTGGGTGTGAGTTTCGTGGGTGTGCGGGCGAACTGGGGCGGCTTAGGTCCGTCGCGCCCGTTGCCGAATCCGTGTGAGTAGTTTCGGTTTCGGGTTCGGGTTCGGGTTCGGCTTCTGGGAATTGGGGCCCTCGGTCGAGCGCAGGAAGGGGGGCGCTCCTCCTCTCACCGTCTCCGTGTGAGCGTCATCCGCCTTCTGTAAGCGTTGCGTCGGTCGTTGCGCCTGAGAGTCGTCAACCCCCGCATCCTACGCTTCCCTCGGGGGCTGTTGGTTCCAACCCGTGCGCGTGCGCTCCGGATCGCTGCAGGGATCACCCAACGCCGCTTCTGTGATCAATGCGCGCGTCGTCCACTGCTTCGCAGTGTCGCCGCCGCGTGATCGTTCGCCGCCCCGCACGGGCGTCGGTCCCGTCATTTTCGATCTCATTCCGCATCCCGCACTGCGCATTCCGCATTGATGATCGGGTTCGGGGTCGGGTTCGGGTTCGGTTCGGGTTCGGGCGTCTCCGTGTGAGCGTCACCCGCGGCGGCAGCGAAGCGACGCACGCCAGGACAGGCGGGCAGCGAAGCGAAGTCATTTTAGATCGCGTTTAAGTTTCGCAATCCGCATCTCTTGTTCGGTCTGCAGTTGAGCAAGAGGTCAGTAGCCGCGCATCATCGCGCCAAGCAGAACTTCACCAAGCCGCTCGTACCCACGCCGCGTGTAGTGAATATGGTCCGGCGCTCCGAACGCGGGATCTGCCGCAGACCATTCGACCATGCTCAGCGGCCCACCGGAAAACGACACGAGGTCGAAGAACCCACAGCCCATCTCCACAGCCACACGATGCTGGGTCGCGACGATTTGGTTGGTTCGCGGTCGATCCTCCCAACCGCCTTCATCACGACGGACGGGTCGATCCGAGGGACCGACGAGCAAACACGAAGCACGCGGAACTACCTGTCGAACCCGACCCAACACGCGCCTCAGTTCGTCGGCGTATCGCTCGATGGGGTACTCATCACCACTCTCGTTCGTGCCGTACGCCAACACGACGAGATCGGGATTTCGCCGGCGCAAATGCTCCCGGTACATGGAGTCTTCCCACTGCAGGTGGTAGCGCGCCCGCGCTCCGTTAATTCCCAGGGTATCGACCATCACACCGGGCGTTTCGCGCTCGACAGCCACGCCAAAGAAACGCACCGGACCATCACCCCTCAGCCGCACCTCCAGCTGATGTGGTCCATCAGGAACACGGAACGTCGCATAGCCGGGTCCGATCGCGTCTGCGCGCGAACTGACTTGTTGTGCCGGACGTCCGTCGATCAACACGTCGAACGATCCGCCGTCAGGTCGGTTCATGTAGTACAGGTCAAACAAGCTCGCGCTACGCCCGATCGAACCGCGCTGAGCAGTCCGAACACGTCCGAATGCACCCCGTCGGTTGCTCTCGACGTACACGCCGTGGACGCCGTAGTAGTCGGTGTCACTGTCGCCGGCGCGCACCTTCCTCGAGTCCCAAAGATTTCGATTGGACTCCATTTCGACACCGCGATGTCGGTATGTACGCCACGGATGTGCCGGCAGGATGATGCCGTGACCCGCGTCGCCGAAACGAGCCTGGAGTTCGCGGCGGATGTAGCCGGTGAAGAGGTCACTCGCCACGTGTGATGCGCCGTAGAAGAGAATCCGAGCCTGGCCCTCGCCGGCTTCCGCGCGTCGCAGTGCGGCGTGGAAACCAGCCATCGAGCGACCGTCCGCATCTTCGATCGAGATATCGAAACCGAGACGATCATCGGGCGGAGGGCGCAGCAACTCGGGCCCGCGTCGGACGATGCTTGGAATCGTGGCCGCGGTGGTGGCGTGCTCCTGTTGGTTGCGCTCTACCTGCGTGCGCGGCGGTTCCGCAGCGGCGGAAGGCCCCTCACCTGAGGCGTCGAACGCGATTGTGGAGACGACTGCAAAGAGGATCGCGAGCGACACGATCGTCAGCGGAGAGTGGGCGATCCGGAGCACGACCCGAAGATGGGCGGCCCGATCCGAACTGTCTAATTTCTCGGGACTCAACGGATGGAGCGCTCAGCTTGTCGAACCAATTGTCGCCACGCCGGCGACACGTGATGCGGGGAGAACAGGGGTGGGGCGGCTTCAGGTTCCGGCAGCTCCACGAAAATCGGGTTCGAGTACACCCACACCTGCTCGCGAATCAGATCATCCGCCGATGCCTCGATAAAGGGTCGGGTGTGCTCTGGAACCATCCGGACTTCGACGCGATACGCCCCGGCTTCGTCCGTCACAAAGCTCAAGGTGTCCTCCGTGCCGCTGGCAACTTCGACCGCTCCATCGGGTGCTGACCGCAACACGTGCAAGCTCAGACTTGGGGCAGGGTCGTTGGGGAAACCCTCCGGCAAGGAAGGACGACGAACGGTCAGCGTCGATCCGAGTGGTGCTGCCTCGCCCATGTCGTAGGTCGCCGAGCCGTCGTCCGCGAAGAAATCAAACCCGATGGGGGTTCCAAACACTTCGTGCACAACGTAGAGCCGTCCGGCATCGAGCGCTTCCTGCATCGCGTCGGGCGTCACGTCGTCGACCAACACGTGATTGGTGATCCAGGACATCATCCGGCGGTAGCTATCGGCGCGTTCGCCGTCCGTGAGGGGCATGGGAAACGCGTTTTCGTGCGCGTCGCACCCGCCGGAACCGGCGATCCGGCGACCTTCGGACAAGAGCGTGTCCCACTTGCCCAGTGACGTCTGTTGGCGCGTCAAAAATGTCATCACCGCGAGGTCTGGCGCAAAGTTGAAGCGCGGTTGTGCAAAGCGAAGCAGATCTCCGACAAACCCACCTGGGTCTTCGATCTCGAGGTGCTCCTGGCGGATCCGCGGGTCGACGTCGGCGTGAAGGTTGTAGAGTTCCATGCCGTCGAGGTTCAGGCTGCGCAGGTAGTCGACGTCTTTTTCTTCCGAGTGCGCAATCCAAACCAGTGCGCCGGCGTCTCGAAATGCGGCGATGGCGGCTGGGTCATCGGAGTCATAGAGCGTGTTGAGGTCGTCGGGGTCGGTCGAGTCACCGGGGTGACGCTGAAACCCAATCGGCATGAGACGGTTTTCGGAACCAACGCGCAGCAGCACTTGGTGGCTGTCGTCGCGACACGCCATGCGACTCGCGACTGGATTGGCGCCGTCCAGAATCGCTTCATCGCCCTCTTGTACCCACAGCGCCTGCATGAAGTCGGTTTCGTTCAGGTGCGGCGCGTGGTCCGTCAACATCGCGACATCGATTCGAAGTGCGCACAGCGAGTCGCGGAAGTTCTGAAGGCACTGTGGGTCCGCGAGTTCGCCGTCGACCCAACCCTCGCTATCGCAGGCATCGTGGGAGAGCGGAGAGTGAAGGTGGATGATCGAACGCACGATGCGTCGCCCACGCCGGTCGCCAAGGTCGGTTGTGGGCGGCAATCGGCTTGGCCACGGGTCCGCCATCGCCGCATCGACACCTGTGTCGCCGCCCACGTCGGTGGTTGCGTCGTCGGTTGCGTCTTCGCCGGCATCACCTGCATCGGGCGCCGCGCTGTCGTCGCCGCATGCGAGGAGGAGTCCCAGAGCCAATACGAGTCGCATGACAAGAGTATAGAGAGCGAGGGGGCTCACACGCGAGCTTGACCACAAACCCCCTTTGGCGCTGATCTCCGCGCATGAACATCAAAGACAACGTTGCGTTGGTGACAGGTGGAGCATCGGGTTTGGGCGAAGCGACGGTTCGTCGTTTCGTGGCCGATGGCGGCAAAGCGGTCATCGTCGACATGAACGCGGAAAAGGGTGAGGCGCTGGCGAAAGAGCTCGGCGATGCCGTGCGTTTCCAGAAGACCGACGTCACCGATGCAGACCAGGTTCAAGCGGCAATCGAAGTTGCCAAAGGTCTCGGCACGCTTCGCGTTGCGGTGAGCTGTGCGGGCGTCGGTTGGGCGGCGCGCACCATCAAGCGCGACGGAACGCCGCACGACTATGATCTCTTCAAGAAAGTGATCGAGGTCAACCTCGTCGGTACGTTCAACATCATCCGGCTCTCGGCTTCTGCGATGAGTCAAAGCGAACCGGTCGATGGGGAGCGTGGCGTGATCATCAACACGGCGTCGGTCGCAGCCTTCGACGGGCAGATCGGACAGGCCGCGTACTCCGCATCCAAAGGCGGAGTGGTCGGAATGACGTTGCCGATCGCACGCGATCTCGCCAAAGCGGGCATCCGCGTGTTGACCATCGCGCCAGGCACGTTCGACACCCCCATGCTCGCCACGTTGCCTGAAGAGGTTCGCCAGGCGTTGGCTGCACAGATTCCGAACCCTTCGCGCTTGGGCAATCCCGAGGAGTACGCGGGACTTGCCGCACACATCGTGAGCAACGGGTACTTGAATGCCGAAGTGATTCGCCTCGACGGTGCGCTTCGCATGCCACCGAAGTGATCTCGACGCGTAACCCTTCTATTGCTTATCGTTGAACGCGGTGGATCCTCGTTCTCCGTCGTGGGCCGTGCAGGTCAAGGGAAGTGCTGTCACTTCCCGCTTGCACTACCTCGACGAGCACGCGCCCGAGAAGCGAGACGAAGTGGTTGGCGCATTGGCTGTCGAACATCGCGCTATTCTCAAAGCGGGCGTCGAAAAGAACTCATGGGTTCCGTACTCACTCTTCATCGATCTCAACATTCGCCTCGACGCGGTCTTGGGAGACGGAGACCTGGCGTTGTGTCGCACGATGGGTGCGTACGGAGCGCGAGTGAACCTCCCGACGATCTACCGCCTCTTCTACAAGGTGGGTTCGTTCGGCTTCATCCTGAAGCGCGCGGCACGTATCTGGGACATTCACTACTCCAGCGGCAGACTCTTTGTCGAAGCTGGCAGCAACTACGCCAAGTTGCGCGTTGAAGGGTTCGAGCTGCCGCATCGCGCGTTGTGGTTGAGCGTCCAGGGCTGGGCCGAGGCATCTGCCGAACTCAGTGGCGTGACACCGAAAGAGTCGACGATGATCGCCGCTCCGGAAGAACCCGGTGCGGCGTGCGAGATGCTCATTCGCTGGTAGCCAGCGCAGTCGCGAAAATCACCGAAGCCACGCGAACCACATCGGAGAGATGTTGTTTGCTCGAGCCTGCGACGACGGCCTTTCCGTAATCGCCACGTCGCCTTCGAAAAGCCCGCCTCGAAAGATGGTCATGGAGGCGGGATAGCGAAAAAGGGTTCGAATTACCACGTGGACCGAACCATGCTCGGTGCCGGACGCACACTTCGCATCCGTGGATGGCACTGACCGCAACACAGAACATCTCGTAGTCGAGTTTGTCGCCGGCAGGCTTTGCGCTTCGCTTCATGCGCAATCGAGCCGGCATCGCTTCGATCTCGGCGTCCGCCATGAAGTGCTTGAACCGGTAGTACACGTTCGTCATCGCCATCAGCGATGCAGCTGCCCGCGCATCTTCCAACGTGGCTGGGGTGATCGATGCGCTTTGCGCGTCGATCAAAACAGCCTCGACGAGTTCGCGGTGTCGCGAGGCAATCGCCGAGGCCAGTAGGGTTCCCCAAAGTTGCGCCGGTGAGAGCACCGTGTCGCGGAGAACTTTTTCGAGGTTGTGGTGGATGTCCTTCGAGTGCTCCGGGATTCGCGCCCGGAGCGCTTCGATGGCATCCACGCGATCAGAGACGCTTGGAGTAGTACTCGACGATGAGCTGCATCTCGACGGGGAACGGAACCGCGTCGGGAAGGGGAAGCTCCGCCACGCGCATCACGCCGGTGGCTTCGTCAAAACGCATCCACTCGGGACGCTGCAACGAGGGCTTCTCCAGGCTCGCGACCACAACCGCGAGTTCCTTGCTCTTGTCGCGAACCGTCACTTCGTCACCGACCTTGAGGCGGTACGAGGGAATGTCGACGCGCTTGCCGTTGACGCGAATGTGGCGGTGTCGCACGAGCTGACGAGCAGCCGGAATGGTCGGCGCCCAACCTGCGCGGAACACGGCGTTGTCGAGACGACGCTCGAGGTACTCAAGAAGCTTGTCGGGCGTCGGCGCCTTGCTGCGCTTCGCCTCGACGAAAAGCTTGCGGAACTGCTTCTCGGTCAGCCCGTAGTTCAAGCGAAGCTTCTGCTTCTCTTGGAGCTGCTTCTTGAAGTCCGATTCCTTGCGACGACGCGCGTTGCGCGGTCCGTGCTCGCCGGGCGGGTAGGCCCGGTCCCACATCGTCTTGCGTGAAAGTCCGGGAAGGTCGATTCCCAATTGCCGCATCTTCTTGACGCGGGGTCCTGTGTAACGAGACATGATTTCCTCTAGCGGTGGCTCCCAGCCGCCGTATGGCTGGGCGGGTGCGTGCTTCGTGAGCAGGCAGACCCCGCGGCAGTGAACTCAAAAACCCCGGACGATTCCGGGTCGAGCGATATGGCGGACAACCCCCACAGCGTCAAGCAAGCCCGTGTGATGCGTGTCCGCGCAGTCGCGGCGGTTTGCCTGTTGTGGCTGTTTAGTGCCCATGCCTATGCCCAAAGTGTCGTTCATGCGACTCATCGAGGGCCACATGAGGCGACCATTGATGGGGTGCTCGACGAGCCCTTTTGGCAAGAAGGCGAGTGGTCTACTGGGTTTACCGAGCGTCGTCCGCTCGCTGGAGCGACCCCGCCCGTAGCGACTCGCTTCAAGGTCCGCTTCGACTCGGATGCTCTCTACATCGCCGTGGTGAGCGAGTTGCTGCCTGGAGAGCAACCGCGTGCGTTGGAGATGAGCCGCGACAGTTTCCGCATCTTCGACGACGAAGCGATCACGGTGAAGATCGATGTGCGACGGGATCGACGAACCACGCTCGGGTTCGCGCTGAACCCTGCAGGTCAACAGCTCGACTACATCGCAGTCGACAATGGTCAGATCTTCCGGCGCGAGCTGGATTCGGTTTGGGAGTCAGGCACGCACGTACACGACGACCGTTGGGTGGCGGAGTATCGGATACCGGTTGCTGCGTTGGCGCTGCCAGCCACCGACGGGCAGCGCATTGTCGGCTTCAACATCACCCGCGATCACAACGCACGACGAGCGACCTACGACTGGGCGGCGTTGCCCTTGGAGTTCGGTGCGTTCTCAGCATTGCACTATGGGGAGCTACGCGGACTCGAAGGGATGAGCGGCGGTCGTCCCCTCACGCTGATTCCCTACGTGATTGGTGGTTGGCTCAACCAAGACGAGTCCCGTCCACCACGCGGTTCGCCTTGGACTGCACTCGCGGGTGGTGAAGCGCGCATGCGCATCGGCGAAGACTCGTGGGCGGAGCTGACGGTGCTGACCGATTTCGCACAGGTTGATCTCGATGATCCCGCGTTCAACTTGGACCGGTTCCCACTCTTCTTCGCCGAGCGGCGTCCGTTCTTTCTCAACGGCATCGACGTGTTTTCGTTTGGTGTCGCCGAACAAGCGCAGCCCTTTTTCACGCGCCGAATCGGGCTCGACGCGAACCGGGATCCGATTCCGTTGCTAGGAGGACTCAAGCTCTATGGACGGGTGCGAACCGGAGAATCGCAGTCGATTAGCTACGGCTTGCTCGATGTCGTCAGTGGAGGTGACCTCTACGGAAACTCGCCGCTGACCAACGACGCTGTTGCTCGGCTTCGCTACAACCTCGGCGAGGGATCGTACGTGGGTGTCTTGTCCACGGTTCGCACGCTGCGTGGACAGCGAAGCGACGTCAGTGCCGGCGCAGACTTCTCGGCGCGTGCAGGTCGGCTTCAGATCGATGGCTTTGTCGCTGGCACATTCAACGAACCCACCGACGACGAGGACACCAGCGACGTCGCTCGTGGTGCCGCGGCTCGAGTCGCGATGCGATGGCGTGGTCAAGCGTTTCGACCCTCGGCATCTGTGCTCTGGGTCGGCGAAGAGTTCCGCCCCGCGGTCGGATTCGTGCGTCGACGTGATGTGCTGCGAAGCGACGCAACCCTGTACTACCAACATCGAACACCTCGGTACGGTTTGGAAGCCGTCGACTTGTACGTGCGCGGTCGACAGGAACTCGACGGCGACGGACGCGGCAACTTGGGTCGCTCGGCCGACGCTGAGATTGGGTTGGGGTGGGTCAAGGGTGCGTACCTCTACACCCGTGCGGGCTACATCAACGACGTGGTTCGCGAGCCCTTTGAACTTGGGGGCCGAACGATCGCCGCAGGATCGTACGACGGGGTGCGCGTGCTCGCTGGCATCCGCCGCTCGTCGAATCGAAACCCAGCGTTCAGTTTGGACTATCAAGGGCAGAGCGGGTTCTTCGGCGGGATTCGTCAACAGTTGGATGGAAGCGCGTCACTCTCGCTGACCCGACACCTGCGACTGGCCGGATCGGGATCGGTGTCGTTCATCAATCTGCCTGATCAGGACGAGCTACGAGCAGGCTCCGCAAGCCTGAGCGCGACCGTGGCGCCCAGCACTCAACTCCAGGCGGACCTCGCGTGGCAGGTCAATACCCTCGACAAGAGCTACGTCACGCTTGCTCGGTTGCGCTGGCGTTGGTGGCCCGGAAGCGACATTTTTTTCGTCTTTCGTGAGCGCCGCAGCTACGCCGATGCCAGCGAGCCCATCGAGCGATCGGTGTGGCTCAAGCTCACCTATCGCGTGGATGCCTTGCTCTGATGCGTGGTTGACCCTACATCCTTCGAATGGATTTGAATGAGGTCGCCACGTTCGTGCGTGTCGTCCAGGCGGGGGGATTCAGTGCGGCAGCCGAGGAACTCGGCCTCCCCAAGTCCACGGTGAGTCGGCGCGTGTCGCGACTCGAGCAACGCCTTGGTGTGCGGCTCTTGGAGCGTACGACCAGACGCATGCGACTTACCGAAGCGGGCCAGTCGTACTTTGACCAGGTGCGCGGCCCGGTGTCGGCGTTGCAGCAAGCGTCGTCCGCCGCGGAGCAGCAGCAGGACGAACCGCGCGGCACGCTGCGCTTGAGTGCGCCTGTGGAGTTCGCCCCGATCTTCGGCTCGGTGCTCGCCTGCTTCTCCCGCGAATATCCGGAGATCCACGTTCAGGTGGAACTGACCGGTCGTTACGTGGATCTGATTCGCGAAGGTATCGACGTCGCTCTGCGTGTCGGTGAACTCGCCGACTCGAGTTTGGTGGCTCGCAAACTTGGAAGCGCTGAACTCTGGGCGTACGCGAGCCCGGGGTACATCGAGGAGGTTGGCGCCCCCAAGCACCCCGATGAGTTGACGACGCACCAGTGCGTGTTGTTCCGATCCCCCGACGGAACGTCGCGCTGGGAGCTGGCCAAAGGCGACGAAGCCGCTGTCGTCGAAGTACGCGGTGGCGTGAGTGGTGACGACTTTGCGTTTGTGGTTGCTGCGACGCGGTTCGGCGGAGGGATTGGTTTCATCCCTTCGTTCATCGGCAGTCACCACGAAAAAGAAGGCTCACTGGTGCGCGTGCTCGACGGGTGGCACAGCCGACAGAGCGGTTTGCATCTGGTGTACCCGAGCGCTCAGTTCCTCCCGGCGAAGGTCAAAGCCTTCCGCGACTACCTGGTGGAGAACTGGGACCACTACATGGTCTAGGACTCTATCTAGGGTTCCAGCACGTCGGACTCTAGGGTTCCAGCACGGGGTCTGCGCACAGTAGCCGGGTGAAATAGACCTCCCAGTTGCCATCGCGCTGATCTTCGAAGAGCACACCGACGCTGGTTCCACCGCGCGCGAGCGTGCCGTACACGCTGTCGCGTGGCCCCGCGGTGACCATGATGTCTTCGCTGATGCGGCCAAAGCGCGTGTCGTACACCGCGGCGTACATATCGTAGACACCACGTCGGTCATCGCTGTAGCCGATCAAGAGTTCATCGCCGTTGTTAAGGATGCGCGGTCGTCGCGCCCAAGGCGTTCCCGGTGCGACCGCAAAGGGACCTTCCAACGCGCTGCTCGGTCGCGCGATGCGTGCGCCCATGATGTCGAAGTCGCCAGCCTCGGTTTCTTCTTGCCACACCAAGAGATAGCCATCGCCGCCCCACACGATCTCGGGTGCGAATGCGTCGGTATTCGTATCGCTAACGCGCATCGCCGGAACAACCACGTCGCCGGTCAACGACACCGCCAAGAACCAGATCTGCTCCACCCCGCTACGACCATCCACAAACGCAATTCCGACCTCGCCATCGCCTTGCGCGAGCTGGGGCGCTTCCGAATTGTCGTTGTCGAACGTGACTCGAATATCGTCGCCGATCTCGAATCCCTCGCGGTCCATGAACGTGACGTAGATCTCGAAGTTGTCGGGAGCGACGATTTCGTGGCGCCAGTCCTGCCACGCGATCATGTACTCGTTGCCGGTCCACAGAAGCGTCGGATTGATCGACCAGTGAGGCGCGAAGGTCACCCGAAAGTCCGGTGCGAGTTTTTCGCCTTCGGCTGTGAGTCGGTTGAAGTACACCTCCCACACGCCGTCGCGCCGGTCTTGCCAGACAATCGCGTATTGCGATTCCTCTTCGTTCCACACCATGTCTGCGCCCCACGCATCACCGGGTGCGAGTGTGAGCAGTTTCGGTTCCTCGAGTGGGATCCCGTTGGGCGCGAGCTGTTGGAAGTACACGTCCGACGTGCTGCCCGTGTAGTCCCAGAAGGTGACACCCCACGTTTCGGTCAGCGGGGACCAGGCTGCGTCGCCTCGACCGCTTGCGGCGTCCGAAAAGGTGAGTCGCGTGTCTCCCGGTTCGGCCATGTACGCCGCACCTTCGTCGACGCGCACATCGCAGTCGTCGTCCTTGCCGTTACACACTTCGTCTGCGCCGGGATAGACCATGGGATCGTTGTCGTCGCAGTCATCACCGCAGAGCCCCAGCACGAAGAATCCATCGCCGTCGTCATCGGCAACGACCACCGGCGGGTTTTCACACGAGCGCGTTTCCTCCACGCAGAGATCCTCGGTGCACGGGTCCATGTCGGCGCAATCCGGTGGTGCACCTCGACGACATCGGCCTTCGATGCACTGCTCGAGTCCGTCGCAGAAGATCCCGTCGTCGCACTCGGCATCCGACTCACACGGAGGCAGTTCCTCGATGTAGGGTGCAGTCTTCGCACCGCAGCCCACGAGGAACACCACGAGTGTGATCCTCAGAAGCATGCGCCGTATCCGGGCACGTCTGTGCTGCGACAGATGTAGCCGCGCGGACACCCAGGTTCACCGCCACCGGGATCACAAGCTTCGGTGCACTGTGTGCCGGCACCCGTCACGACGCACAGATGGCCAACGTCGCAGTCGTTGTGTCCCAAACAATCGTCACCCTGATCGCCAGGGCCTGGAACCATGCACCATGAGAGGTAGATCTCGCGTCCGCAGGGACTCGCGGGAGGTTGCGCCGACGCGTAGCAACCGAGCCCCGGTCCGCAGCTGTCTTCGACCAAAGGATCGCACTCGTACATGGTGAGCGGACCTGCATCGACACCCGCGTCGCAACCAGGATCGACAAACACATCGAAGCCGATCGCACCGTCCGCCGGGCCCGCTTCGCGACCCATCCGCCCTGTATCGGGTGCACCGTCGATCGGGCCGACATCCGCGTCCGCCGACGGGCCGTTGGTCTTGGACCGGTGGCAGCCCACGAGCAGGATGATGAGGAGCAGCAGCTGTTTCATCGAAACAGCTCGCTGCCGCGCGAGGCTCCGCCGTAGCGCGCAAACACGCAGTGTTTGAAATCGGAGGGGGGACCCGCGGGGCTTTGCCCCGTGGGGGGAGGGTTTGATAAACCCTCCTGGAAGTACAGCAAGCGCATCGTCGGAGAGGGAAGCATGCCGCGTTCCAAGTGAGTCGGCACGAAACACCTGCATTTCCAAGGCGCCCGAGATGTGACACGACGCAACACGAGGCACACCGTGCCAAGACCGCACGCCCGTCGTATGCAATCGCCAATGCGGGTGACCTCCACGATCTTGTTCGGAGTGGGTGTGTTGATTGGGCTGTGTTGTTCCAAGCCCGCAGCGCCCGAACCCGAACCAGAGCCGGAGGTTGAGGAAACCCCGGTGACCGAGTCGGAGTCGGTCGAGGAGCGCGTGTTTTACGCGTTGGGCGAACATCGTGAGCGCGCTGAACTGCGACAGGGCGAAGCCCGCGTTGTGGACTTTGGAACGCCAGCCGCGGCCCAGTACACGCTCGGTGGCTGGCGTACGCGCACGGGGCCTGATCTGAGGATCGACGGCGCCACAGCACTGATGTTTGAAGGTGTCACGGGAGAGCTCTTGCTGCCTTCGGATCGCACCGCGTCCAGTACGTTGACGCTTCGCGCGCGAACGTTTGCCGGGGATGGTCGCGCGACCTTGTACGTCAACGAAGATTCGGTGCATCACGTTCGGTTTCCGCGGGACTCGTTCGGTGTGGTGCAGGTCGAGCTCCCCTCAGGAACGCTGATCGAGGGTGAGAACCGACTGCAGTTCCGCGTGCCCGAGCGCGGACGACATGCCGGGCGGCGTGCTGGCATGGCGATCGACTGGCTGCGGCTCGGACCGGCCGGAGATGAGGCGAACGCGCCACCGCCAAACAGCACGCTTCCGCAGGGTTGGTCGTTGAGTTGGTTTGTGGAGGCGCCCTCGGGTGCACGCCTCGATGTTCCCGACGGCATTCGCACCCGTATTCACCGCGAGTCGCCGGGAGAGGGCGACGCGCTCCCTGCAGGTGAACTCGTCCGCGTCGAACTCCGTGCTGAGCGCGACGTCGACGTGTCGGATGCGCGCGTGATGGTTCCGGGACGCGACGAAGCTCGCGAGATCCCACGCGCCAAGAACGTGATTGTCTGGTTGGTGGATACCGTCCGCGCCGACAAACTCGCGCCCTGGAACCCGGAGACTCGGGTCGAAACGCCTGGTTTGGATCGATGGGCGCGAAGTGCGGCGGTGTTTGAGCAAGCGCGCACCCAAGAGAACTGGACCAAACCATCCGTGGCAACGTTGCTGACCGGCTTGCTGCCTTGGCAGCACACCGCGCTCAGTGGCGAAGCGGTGCTTCCGCGTTCGGTGGAGATGCTCAGCGAGACCTTGCACGACGCGGGTTTCGCAACCGGCGGCTTCGTGTGCAACGGCTACGTGTCGCGCACGTTTGGGTTTCGACAAGGTTGGGATTCGTGGCGCAACTACATCAAGGAAGGGCGCCGCACCGCTGCGCGATTTGTGGCGTCGGACGTGCTTGGGTGGCTGGATGCACGTGACGAGTCGAAGCCCTTTTTCCTCTACGTACACACCATCGATCCGCACGTTCCCTACATTCCGCCCGAGGAAGTGCTCGCCGAATACGACGGGGAACCCTACGACGGACCTGTGGACTTTCGGCGCGACCGCGAACTGCTCGAGAAGATCAAAGCGGGAAGCCTCCGTCTGAACGCGCGAGACAAGCGCAGACTCGAAGCCCTCTACGACAGTGAGATCACGTACCACGACACCCATTTTGCAGCTGTGCTTGAGGGATTGGAGCGTCGCGGACTTGCCGACGACACGGTCGTTGTCTTCACCGCAGACCATGGCGAAGAACTCTTCGACCACGACTCGGTTGGACACGGTCACTCACTCTTTGAAGAGCTGTTGCACATTCCCTTGGTGATGCGGATTCCCGGGCTCACCGATGAGGCGACGCGCGTGTCCGAACCAGTAGGTCTGGTCGATGTGCTGCCGACGATTCTTGAAGCCGTGGGTCAAGACGCTAGCGAAGAGACGACGGGGCGTAGCTTGCTTCCCTTGGTCGCCGGTGCTCATGAGGATGCGCCAGGCGCGAGCATCGCCGGGTTTCTCAACGGATGGCGATCGATCGTCTCGGGGCGTTGGAAGTTGATTCAGCGTACACATTTGCGCTGGATGCTCTTTGATCTGCAGTCCGATCCACGGGAACAGCACGACGTTGCGGCCCGACATCCAATGGTGGTGCGTCACTTGCGCGGTTTGTTGGGGGTCACGATGCAGGGCGAGACCGCGCATGCCGCAGAAGAAACCGAGATCGACGACGAGACGCGCGAACAACTTGAAGCGCTCGGGTATGTAGGAGGTCAACCGCGATGAGTGCGCCCAAAGTATCCGGTCGACGCTTCGTGTTTGGGTTCGTCGCGTTTCTCGCGATCATGGTCGTGGGAGCCATCACGCTTTGGTACGTCCGCAAAGATCCGCACGGTCCAATCCTGGCGGAGATTGCGCTCGGGGAAGACGCCGTGATGCTTCGACAGGGCTACGAAGAACGCGGTTACGTTCACTTGATGCGCGTGGACTCCGACGGAGAGACGCGTTGGAGCGAAGCGCTCTATGGGATCGAGGCCGACCCCGCGTTGACAGTCGCCGGTGAACGGATCCTCGTGCGGGCGCGGGAAGCCCGTGGACACGCCGAGTTGCATGCGTTTGATCTCGACGGTGCATTTGCGTGGCGTGGTGGGCGCAACCGGCATGAGTCTCCGGAAGGCAATCCCGCGTTTGCCGAGCATCCTTTGTGGCTTGCGGAGACCAACGTCTTTTACGTCCACGCTAGCGATCCGGTCGAAGTCGTGGTGTTGGATCTAGAGACCGGCGAAGAACAAGGGCGAGTCGACTTCCCTTCAGGCGAAGGCGATCGTTCTGCGCAGGTGGAGGGTGACGGGCTCCGCATCGACACCGGGGACGGCACCACGCGCTTCGTCAGTCATGCGGGTGAGGTCCAGACACGATGAGTTGGCTTGACGGCGGTTGTCATTGTGGCCGCGTGCGGTTTCGCGTGCGCGTTGAAGCGCGCGAAGCGTTGGACTGCAACTGCTCAGTCTGCACGAAGAAGGGGTTTCTCCACGCCATCGTGACGGCCGACAACTTCGAGCTGGTCCAGGGTCGGGACGCGTTGTCGACGTACACGTTTGGAACCGGCGTTGCGAAGCACACGTTTTGTTCGGTTTGCGGAATGCATCCTTTCTACACGCCGCGTTCACATCCCGAGGGTGTCGACGTGAACGTTCGATGTCTCGATGAGGGAATCGCCGCGTGGACGATCGAACCCTTTGATGGCGAGAACTGGGAAGACTCGGTCGACTCGATTCGCTAGTGGTCGACTCGATTCGCTAGTGCGCGCGAACCGTATCGCAGAGCTTGCTTGCGAACCGCTCGAGTGCCGCGAAGTCCGTGTACACGTGGTCGCGTGAGGTGTCGGTCGCGGCGCCCGTAGACTTGGCGATCATCTTCATGACGAAGCGCGTGACCAGTCCGTATTCGGAATACATCAGTGCGCCTGCTACCGGCTGAACGTGATCGGCTGTCCATTCGGTCTCGTCAAAGAACGACTCGACTTGTTCCGCGACACGTTCCGCTGCTTCCGCACGTGCTTCCGTGGTGTTGTTGTCGTTTGCCGCGGTGGTTTCGCTCATGCTCACCGACAGAAACGCCGTGGGGCGGACAGCGAGTTCTTCTCGAAACACTTTCACGAAGCGCACCATTTCTTTTTGGTGGCGACCAAGGTGGACCGAGGCCGCGAGAACGACCGCGTCGTACTCTGTGAGGTCCAAGGGAGGTGGATCCGCAACATCGACCACTTCGGTTTCGACGTCGCGAACGCGAAGCGCAGCAGCGACGTACTCGGCGATGACGCGTGTGTGACCTTGGTGAGTGGCGTAGGCAATCAGGACGGGCATGCTCAGCAGCGGTTCATGATTCGTGCCGCTGTGGAGTCAGGGATTGCGCTGCATGGTTGTGCATCCGCTGCACCCGGGCGCCCTGATGACGCAAGACCTGCGCTGCTCGTCGCCGCGGGAGAAAAAGGCTCCATGGAGTACTCTTGTGGCAATGGCCCGACTCTCTGTTCTCGCTTTGCTGCTCGTTCCCTCACTCGCGTTCGCTGCACCCGACGACTGGGCCGAAGGTGGAAGCGACGCCGAAGACGGTGCGACACGCGACTTCTACAATCGTGGTGCGGCGCTTCCGTGGCGACAGATGCTGGGGGATTGGCGGGACCGTGACGGCGTTGTTCACGGCGATGCGGCCTATGCCAGCACGCGCATCGATGACACGGACACAGAGCGCTTCGTCGAGTGGGATGTCACCGAACTCGTACAAGCATGGATCGCAGGCGATGTTCCGCATCACGGGTTCTTTCTCCGCGGGCGTTCGGGTGGGCCGATCGATTTCAGCAGCAAGGAGGGTGCCGAAGCACCGCAGCTGGTCGTGGACGGGACCACGCTGGATGCCATCGCGGACACGTACTTGCCGGCGAGCACGTTTCGCGACCAAGGCGAGAACGAACAGATTCGGGTCGCCGATGACGCCAACCTCTTGGTGCAGTTTGATCTGAGCGGCGTCAGCGACGTCAGCTCGGCCACGCTGCGTCTCTACACCACTCGGCAGTTTGGTGGCGGTATGGATGTTGATGTGTTTCCGGTCCTCACCAGTGAACCGGAGAACGCGCCTGAGCTGGGTCTCGCCGAAAGTTATCCGAACGACGAAGGGATCGGAGGCGACTCTGATGTGATCATGTTCGACGACTTCGAATCGGAGTCATGGATGGACAACTGGAGTAACCACGGTGGCGACTTTGAGGTCACCGACGCGGCAGATTTCGGATACGAGGCTCTTGTGGGACGCGCGTTGCGAGCGCGCATTCCGAGTGGTGAGAACACCGGGCTGAACACGTCGTACTACTTCATGGAAGAAACGGGGTCCGAGCCCGACGAAGTCTACTTTCGTTACTACGTACGTTTGGCGTCGGACTGGGATCAAAGCGTCGATGGTGGCAAGTTGCCGGGCATTGCGGGCACGTACGGCGTGGCAGGCTGGGGCGGTCGTCGCGCCGATGGAACCAACGGTTGGTCGGCGCGTGGCTTGTTCCGCGAGAGCATTCCCGGTGACGCGAACAACCCGCTGGCGGGGTACACGCCGGTCGGAAGCTACGTCTACCACGCCGACATGGAAGGCGACTTTGGCGACAACTACGTGTGGGTCGATAGTTGGGGGCCCGGAGGCTACGGCGGGGTGCTTGAGCGCAACCGTTGGTACTGCCTCGAGCACTACGTTCGGATGAACACGCCGGGCAGCAACGACGGTGTGCTGCGTGGGTGGGTCGATGGTCGGCTTGCCGTGGAGCGAACGGACATGAGCTTTCGAACCGTCGATTCGCTGCATATCGAACGTATCTGGATGAACCTCTATCACGGCGGCACTGCGGTCTCGCCCGCCGACCAACACATGTTCATCGACAACGTCGTGATTGCGACGCGCTATATCGGACCCATGGGTGGAACGGTCACCGACGATGCGGGACCGCGGCCCGATGCCGGACGAATCGACTCGGGCATGCCGCCGAGCGACGGAGGCGGAACCGATACGGGCGACGGTACGGATGCCGGTGGAACGGACGCCGGCATGGAGACCACCGGTGGTGGGTGCGGCTGCAGTTCTTCGGGATCGCCGAGCGCGCTGCCCTTGCTTTTCGCCTTTGCGTTGCTTCGACGACGCCGCCCATGACGTTTCTCTTGGTCGGGAACCCGACTGCGCGAAGTGGTCGTGCCGCGGAACACTTGGAGCGTGCCGCGGCGTTGATCGTGGAGCGTGGCACCGCGTGTGAGCGGCTGGACACCGAGCCGGAGGGACGCACGGTGCAGCTGGTTCGGGATGCCGTGGCATCCCTCTCGCCCACCGTGGTGGTCACCTTTGGTGGCGACGGAACGTTCAACGAGGTCGCGCAAGGGATTTTGGCAAGTGGTGTGGATGTACCGCTCGGCATGCTGCCGATGGGCACAGCCAACAACCAAGGTCGCTCCTTTGGACTCTCCGCTGGGCCCAGTGCACTCGCAGACAACCTCGACGTCGTGTTTCGTGGGAACGTCACCGCACTCGATGTGGGTCACATCGCGCGGCTGGATTTGCGCCAGCAAGTGACCCACGAGACGTTGTTCTTCGATTCGGTGGGTTGGGGAATGCAGCCCGAGATCCTGGCGCGTCGCAATGAGCGGCGGGACCAGATCAAAGACATTCCCGTGCTGCGCGACATCTGGCGAGACCAAGCCGTGTACGCGGGGGCCACGGTGTCCAAGCTCTTGGAAAGCTATGTGGAGCCGGTGAAGTTCAACGCCACAATCAAAAGCGAGGGCGTTCATCACCGTTACGACGGACTGACCGATCTTGTGATCAGCAACACCGCGCTCTACGCGGGCGAGTGGATCGTTGACCGCAACTCGGAACCCGACGATGGCCGAATGGAGTTATGCCCGTTCCAAGGTCGACGCGATTGGTTGGCCAAGACGGTCCGAGACCTCACCGTGCTCGGCATCAACAAGGAAGACTTCGACGCGTTGGGGTTCACGCAATCCGAGGGATATTCGGCGCGGGACTTCGACGTCGAGATGTTTCGACTCGCCCGTGACGAAGTCGCGACCCAGGTCGACGGTGAAGAGTGGCACGCCGGGTTTCGCTTCCAGGTCAGCGTTCGACCCAATGCATTGAAGCTGATTACCCCGGCGGGCTTCGTCCCGCCCTGGCGTTGACTCACAAGGCCTTTGCGAGCTTGCGGACGGCCGTTCGAAGTTCGCCTTCGTTGCATCGGGCAAACCCGAGTCGCAAGTAGGGACGCGCGCGTCCGTCAAACGCGCAGTCCGCTGCCGTTCGTAGTCTCACGCCATGGTCCAGTGCACGCGTTCGCCATGCTTCGACATCGATCGTTGGTGCGTGCGCCCAAATGGACATGCCACCTCGAGGGACGCGGAACTCGAGGATATCGGGGAGATGACGTTGCACCGAGTCCAAGAGCACATCGCGTCGGGCGACGTACGTCTTGCGCATGCGAAACGCATGACGCTGAAGCTCCCCGTCCTCCATGAGTTCAGCGACAGCGGCTTCAACGGCGAGATCGCCCTGCCGATCCATTAAGCGCCGCCACTTGGTGATCCGCGACACGACGGGCGGCGGCGCGATGACCCACCCGATCCGCAAACCAGGCGCGAGGACTTTGCTCAGCGTTCCGACGTAGACGACAGATCCACTGGTGTCCCGACTCGCCATCGGCAGAATCGGTCGACCTTCGTAGTGCAGCTCATGGTCGTAGTCGTCCTCGAGAATCGCGAAACGATGTCGACGAGCCAGCTCAAGCAACGCAGCCCGGCGTGGTGCCGAAAGCGTCACGGTTGTCGGGTACTGGTGGTGCGGCGTCACATACACCAATCGAATGCGCTCGCGTTCGCAGAGCTGAGCGAGTTGATCGACATCGAGACCTTCCTCATCGACTCGTATCGGACGAAGCGTTGCACCGCCTGCGCGAAGTGCATCCCAGGCGGGACGATATCCGTACGATTCCACCGCGACTTGATCGCCTGGCTCGATCAACGCTTGGACGATCAACCAAATCGCGTGCTGGGAGCCGCGAGTGACCACCACGTCTTCACGCGTCGCGCTCAGTGCGCGGGTCGAACTGAGCATTTGTGCGAGCGCTTCGCGTAACTCCGGGTTGCCTGCGGGTGGACCGTAGTCCAGCCATCGCGCCTTTCGCGCGGCACGACGGTAGGCGCGACCGATTGCGTCGGTCGGGTACAGCCGAGGGTCGGGCAAGCCGCCAGCGAGATCGTATCGCGCCGAGGGCAGAACGCGCACGCTCGGTGGCGGTGGACCGAGTGGAAATGCCGCCGTTCGCGGCACGCCTTCGCGTTCAGGGGCGACGCGCGTGCTGGTGAGTTCAGCGACGAAGCGACCGCGCGCAGGTTCCGTACGGACCCAGCCTTGTTGCTCCAGCTCGTCGAACGCCGCCGTGATCGTGTTTCGATGAACACCGAGTTGTTGGGCGAGACGCCTTGCTCCTGGAAGCTTCTGGTCCGCTCGTAGACGCCCGCGAACCACGTCGCGACGAATCGCGTCGGCGATGCGCACGTAGAGTGGAGTTTCACCCGACTCGATCGCGAGTTCCATTGCCCAGTCCAAACTGGACTATTGATAATATCGAAACCGGCACCTTTCAACCATCCGGTTCTGAGTCATGACTAGACCATGATTCGAGCCACAACTCGCAAGCCGCCTGCGCTCTATCGAGCCTCCGTCGACGAAGCGTGGGCACTCTTGAAGCGTGCATCGGTTGTTCACGTTGCAGCTGCGGGCGAAACTCCGCTTCTTCGGACGCTCCATCCTGCCTTCGTGGATGGCTCGATCTATTTTCACGGCGGTCCCGTAGGCGAGAAAAACGGGATGATCGGACGTGCTGTGGTGATTTCTGCGGAGGAGCACATCGCAACGTTGCCAAGCTACTTCTTCGATGCGCAGCGGGCGTGTCCGGCCACCACCTACTACCGAAGCGCGATGGTCTGGGGCCAAGCCGAGCTCGTCGAGGAGGGGCGTGATCGAGTGCTCGAAGCACTCATGCAACGGATGCAGCCCGAAGGTGGCTACAAGCCGCTTTCTGCGACCGACCCGCTCTACGAAACTGCACTGCGAAAGTTGGCCGTGATCCGTGTTCGTCCTGAGCGAATCGAAGGTCGGTTCAAAATTGGCCAGAACAAGCCTGCCGAGATGATGGAGCGTGTGCTCGCCGGGTTGTGGCAACGCGGCAAGCCGGGTGACCTGGAAGCGATCGAAGCAATCCAGCGAACCCATCCCGCAGACCTGGAGTTGTTCCGACATGAGGACGTGCGCTTTGAGGTGGCGCCGACCGACGTCAACGGCGCGGTGGCGTTGGTTCGCGACGAGTATTGGAACGTCGATGTTCGTCCCGAACTACTGGCCGAGTCGCACCGTTGCAGCGCGGCGTGGATCCTCGGACGCGATGCCCAAGGTGCCGCGTGTACCGCGCGCGCGATTGCGGACGCCAAGAACGTGTGGATCTACGACGTTGCCGTACGTCGCGACCGTCGCGGCGAAGGACTCGGGCGAGCGATGATGCAGATCCTGCTCGACCACCCGCGCGTTCGTCACGCCCACCGCGTGTTTCTGGGCACGCGTGACGCACAGACGTTCTACGCGTCGCTAGGATTCGAAGAACGCACCAGCCCGCACACCACGATGGTGCGATGGGCTCAGCGCGTCAGCGTTTCGAAGAAGAGCTCCGCGTTGTAGTCGATGATGATCCACGTGTTGGATCCGGGTTTGAGCCGTGAGCCCCACTTCCCCTTCTTTCGGAAGAGCTCGACCTCCCGCCAGGTTCCAATGTCCGGCTCGATCGCACAACAGGCCGCAAGCGGGTCGTGCAGCTTCTTGCCGTAAGGTTCGTTCGGTTTCGCCTTCATGATGCGGCAGATCGGAGGGTCGACGTGCGACGCGACTTCCACGACGTCGAGGCCTCGAGCGTCGGCGATGGCTTGCGCTTCGGCGACGCTCATCTCGCGGCGTTCACCGTCGTCGATCAATACGATCGGATCCGCACTGGGTCCGAGGTGCCCGCGTTGCTTGACCCGCTTCTTCTCGAGAAACGCTTCCATCCCGATCCAGATCTGATCCAGTGACGGGCGCTTGGTGCGCACAGTGGCGAAACGCTCATGGAACGCCTCGTCGTAGACGACTCGGTGGCAGACGTTCTTCGAAATGAAACGTCGCTCCCCAATTCCAGGATGCACGAGTGCTGCAAGCGCGGCTTTGGGTGCCCCGCCGAGGTTGAACGTGGCCATCGTAGTGCGACCTGCGAACTTCTCCATCTGCAGTTCGGCAGGCACCACGCCTTCTCCAGCGAAGCCACCTTGGGCGACCCACCGGCCGAGCACAAAGTCGTCGGACTCGCACGCAACGCCGAGGTTCAACACCGGTGCGCCCGTGATGAGCGTGGTGTCTTGATCGCATACGTCGACGAGCAAAGCGCCTGCATCAACGGCATCATCCGACGGTTCCCATTCACCGTACGCCTTCGCATGCCAGCTGCTGACACACTGCTTCTCGTGGCCCAGGTTTCGCGCGCCGACGGGAATATCGTGGCCATGTTCCGCCAACACACGACGGACCAAACCGACTTGCCAGCGCGAACCCGGAGTGATGGTAACCGCCTGGAGCTCCACGTCGGGATGTCCGATCAGGAGGAGCAACGTCAGGTAGTCGTCCGGGTCGTGTGTTTCCATGTCGAACACGACCTTCATGCGCGGCGCACCCTAACCACGGTCGTGATATACGCAACGCATGGGTCGATGGCTGAAGGTTCTCGAGCTCGATGAGCTTCCCGAAGGGCGCGTCAAACCGGTCACCTGCGTGCACCGCACAGTGTGCATGACGCGTTTTGAGGGCGCGTATGCAGCGTTGGACAACAAGTGTCCGCACCAAGGCGGACCGCTTGGTGAAGGGTCGATCGAAAACGGTTGGCTTCGCTGCCCGTGGCACGGGTGGGACTTTCATCCAACCACGGGCAACTCGCCCGAAGGGCTCGACGACGGAGTCGAAACCTTTCCCGTCGAAGTGCGCGACGACGGCGTATACGTCGAACTCCCCGAAGAAGACACGCACGTTCGAACCTCATCGGATGTGATGGCCGAAACGCTCCGCGACTGGGGCATCAAGCACGTGTTCGGCATGGTCGGACACTCCAATCTGGGTTTCGCCGATGCGATGCGTCGACTGGAAAAGGCGGGCGAACTCAACTTCTTTGGGATTCGGCACGAAGGTGCGGCCGCGTTTGCTGCGTCGGCCTACGGCAAACTCACCGGTCGTCCCGCGGCTTGTTTTGCGATTGCGGGTCCTGGTGCCACGAACCTGCTGACTGGGCTTTGGGATGCGCACGTCGATCGTTCGCCCACCCTGGCGATTACCGGACAGGTTCCAACCAAGCTAATCGGTCGCGGTGCGTTTCAGGAAGTCGATCTGTCTGCAGCGTTTGGCGGTGTCGCGAAGTACACCGGCGTTGCAGCGCATCGTTCAGACTTTGGAGAGCTGGCGAGCTTGGCGTGCAAACACGCGATCCTCGAGCGAGGGGTGAGTCATCTCGTTCTACCGGACGATGTGCAGGTCCTGGAGTCGGACGGCAAACCAGGAACTCCGGTGGGCCGCGTCGCACCGCGAACGATCGCGCCCCCACAGGAAAGTTTGGACGCCGCACTGACTGCGATCCGCACCGCCAAACGTCCCGCGATCATCGTGGGACACGGCGCGCGTTTTCACATGCCAGATGTGATCGCATTGGCCGACAAGCTCAATGCACCAGTCCTGACCACCTTCAAGGGCAAGGGACAGATCGCCGACGACCATCCTCTTGGATGCGGTGTCTTGGGCCGAAGCGGTACGCCCGTCGCCAGCTGGTTCATGAACGAAGCGGACTTGCTGGTCGTGTTTGGTGCGAGCTTCAGCAATCACACTGGCATCACCAGCTACAAGAAGATCGTTCAGGTCGACTACGACGCCATGGCGCTTGCCCGTTTTCACACGGTGGATGTGCCGGTCTGGGGTGAAATCGGAGTCACCGCGCGCCAACTCGCCGACAACTTGGGGAACACCGCTGCGGTCGATCAGCGCGCGGAGATCGCGGAGCGTTGGACCATTTGGCGCGCGGAAAAAGAGCGCCGCCAAGACGAATCGGGCACCGGTATTCACTCGGCAACACTCTTTGCTGCGCTGACCCGGCAGGTTCCTGCGGACGCGATCATCGCTGTGGACGTCGGAAACAATACGTACAGCTTTGGTCGCTACTTCGAGTGCAAACAGCAGTCGGTGCTGATGAGTGGATACCTGGGTTCGATCGGCTTTGGTTTTCCGGCCGCGATGGGGGCGTGGGCAGCCACCCAAGAAGACGATCCGCGCTTCAAGGGGCGCAAGGTGATCGCGATTACGGGCGACGGTGGTTTCGGTCAGTACATGGGTGAGATCACGACGGCTGTGAAGTACGGCATGAACATCACGCACGTGTTGCTGAACAACGGTGAGCTCGGGAAGATCAGCAAGGAGCAGCGTTCCGGAAACTGGGACGTGTGGCAGACCTCGCTACACAACCCGAGCTTTGCGGAGTTCGCGACGTTGTGCGGTGCCGCGGGTCAGCGCGTGACCGAAGCGTCGGCACTCGATGCAGCGTTGCACGAAGCGTTGAACGAGCCTGGGCCCGCGTTGGTTGAGGTCATGACCGACGCGATGTTGATTTGAGCTCTGACGCTGGCTGTTAGCGCTGAGCGCGTCGGATATACCGGACGGGCAGGGTGATCTCGCGAGTCACCCAGTCCAGGACGTCGGGAGGCGCCGGGACGTTCTCTGTGCGCTGCACGTGAGCAAGCGCGGCGTCGTCAACCAACGAATGGCCGCTCGATTCCTTGATGCGAACCGCGTGCACGTGTCCGGCTGGATCGATTCGGAGTCCAACCATCACCACACCTTCGACATCGGCGCGTTGAAGTGCACGCGTGAACCTCGGTGCGCCGAGAGCCCGCTGAACTTGACGGAGGTAGTCCCGCACGATTCGTCGCCGATCGATCCCGACGCGACGCGGAGCGGGTGCAGGTGCAACGATGGGCTCGCGACCAAGGGCTCCACCGTCGCGGCCACTTCCGGCTTGTCGCGCGACGTTCAATCCACCCTCAGTCGAGTTGACCGTGCCAGCGATGGGCTCGCTGGTGTCGGCAGCGTGTTCGGAGACTGGTTCTGCCTCCGTCGTCTCTTCCACCTCATGCTGAACGTCGACATCCGGCACTTCGTCTGGTTCAACGATGCGAGTTTCGCGGACGACGGGTTCGGGCTCGTCGAGAACTTCCGGTTCGGGCTCTTCGACGATGGGTTCCGGTTCGGGTTCGCTAACCAACACTGCGAAGTCCACGGGCGCGGGAGGCAGAGGTTCGGGCGCGACGTAGTGCGGCAGCAGTTGGGTGAGGACCAAATGCGTCAGCACAGATGCGGCGACGAAGAGCGCGACCCGCACGTTTGCCGGGTCAAATCGCAGACTTCGCGGCACCAGTGCCGTCGTTGAGGTCGCCACAAACTGAAGATGAAACGAATTTTCAATATCAGCAAGCGGGATCATCAACGATATTTCGGTAACAACACCGAAATATCGTTGGGCCCTCGAGTCGTCAGATCAGGATGACATCACAGGGGAAGTTGGCTTCCAGCGTTGCTCCCGTCGCGTCCTGAAGTTCATCGCACGAGTCACCGAGAATCTCGATGTGGGTTCCGTCGATCGCTTCCCAGCCGTCTGGGTCGTCGCAATCGAGTTCGCGGCCGTTGAGAACCACCGAGCCTTCGCACGCGGCTGCAGGATCGATGACGCCGTCCAGCTCGACCACGCAACTCAGTTCGCCTCCGATGATCGCGCGCAATGAGTCGCGAAGCCCGTCGTCATCACCTGCGACATAGAAGGGTGCGTCAGGGTCGCCGGCTCGAACGCCGACGCCCGCGTTCGCGACGTCTTGGAGATGCTCGTCAGAGATTGTGCCTTCGCCGACGCTAATGATGAACGTGCGGATTCCCGCGTCGTACGCGCGTTCCACCGCGGCGAGTGCCTCGTCTTGTCCGTTTTGTGGATTGAGTTCCTCGCATCGGTCGGGTTCACCATCCGTGGCCAAGATGAAGATCGTGGGATCGTCGGAGGGATCAGGTGCGCCCAAGAGCGTGTCGAGAATCATGTCGATCGAATCCCCCGTTGGGGTCTCGTCGATCGGATCGGCAGGTTGGTAGATGGCATCGATGGGACCGAAGTTGTCGATGGCCGGCGTGATGATTTCCACCATGGGACACATGCCGATTGGTGGACCGGCCGAGTTGCCTTCCGCTTGTGCGGTGAACAGCGCCAATCCAAATCGAACCTGTGACTGTAGGGAGAAAACGAGTCCGTCCGGGTTATCCATCAAGGAGTCGCGAAGCGCGTTCCAGCGATCGCTTCCGCCGAAGTCTTCGTTCATGCTGCCGCTCTGATCGACGATGAGCAGCACGTTGGGCGTGACGCGACGTGTTTCGACGACGACGCTTGGACAGGCTCCGTCCATCTGAGGGCCGTCGCTGCGGTTGATCCCGCTATCCTGTCGAGGCTGGCAGAACCCTTCGCGTGTGCAGACAGCGTTGGCACCACATCCTTCGCCGGTTTCTGCGTCGCAGTCGGCGAAGCACTCGTTGGTCGTCATGTCGCAGTAGAACCCGTCCGGGCATAACCGATCCTCACAGGTCCGCCCGCACACCGGATCCGGATCGGAACCCGCACAAGGGCCCGCTCGGACATTGGTTCCACCCGTACCACCGCACTCACACGCGCATAGGATCGAAAAACAGCAGAAGATCGCAAGGCGCATGGATTAAGGATACACCGGAAATCGTGGGCGTTCCGACCACTGTCAGGATTTTCGCGGTGCTGTTACTCGCGTCCCCCGCAGCAGCGCAGGAGGACGCCGGTACGCCCGAGTCTGAGAGTCGAGAGGAAGGCTTTGGTGCCAGCACCGACGACGCTTCGGACGACGAGGGTTTCGGCGCGGATGCGGCAGTGCCCGGCGACCCCGAAGTTGAGGAAGACGCGTGGGGGCGCTCGAGCGTGTCGCGTGCGCACATGGACGAGCGCCAACCCCGGTCCGCGCCCGATGCGCTTCGTTGGGAACCGGGTGTTGCAATTCAACAGACCTCGCACGCGCAAGCGTCACCCTACGTGCGAGGGATGACCGGCCAACAGGTTGTTCATCTCTTTGACGGCGTTCGCCTGAACAACGGCATCTACCGACAGGGGCCCAATCAGTACTTCTTTACGGTCGACCAACGCAGCGTCCAACAGCTCGATGTGTTGCGAGGCAGTACGTCGGTTCGGTTTGGATCGGATGCTCTGGGCGGTGCGATTCTCGCGACACCACGCTCACCGGTCCTGGACGGCGACGGCTTTCGTGCGCGCCCGCGGATTTCGTTTCGCTACGGGTCAGCCGACCGCGAACTTGGGGGCCGTGGGGAACTCGAGCTTCAACTTGGCTCCGATACGGGCTTGTTGGTGGGTGTTGGCTATCGCGACGTCGATCTGCTGACCTCCGGCGGGGTGGTTCGACACCGGGAACGGACGGATGATCCTGCGACGCGTGGCGATTTGGCGCCGTGGGTTCCGCGCTTTGAGGAAGAGTCGTCGAACCCAGGCCAGCTTGGACAGTGGCGCACTCAACTCGGAACGGGATTTCGTGAAGCCACGTTTGATGCACGCCTTGTGCATCGGCTTCGCCCGAAGTTGCGAGCTGTCGCGGCTGTGTACGGATACCGGCAGATGGACGCACCCCGGACCGATCAGTGTCCAGCGCCTGAAGCGCCACTCGACGAATGCCTATTCATCGATCGCCAGTTTCGAACACTGAGCTTGTTGGCGTTGCGGGGGGATGCGGGTCCAATGCGCGACATCGATCTGATCGTGTCGCACCAGCGTCACGAGGAAGCGCGTCGTCGTGATCGACCGCGGTCCAACGTGGAGAACCGTTGGAAGGACGTGGTGGATACGTTTGGCGTCACGTTTCGCGCGGCCACGCGACGTCGGGAAATGCGCGGTGTGGGATTCCGGTTTCGCTATGGCTTCGAGATGTTTCGCGATCAGGTGTCGACGTCCAATGGGTTTCGCACCTTCACGGACATCCAAGACACGCGTCAGCTCAGTCGTGGTCAGTACTTGGCAGGGTCACACTTTCTGCAACTGGGAGCCTGGAGCGAAGCGGCGATTCAGCCTTGGTCGTGGTTGACGCTTCACGGTGGTGGACGCGTCGCCGTGGTGGATGCTGGAGCACCGCCCGATGACGAGTCGGGGACTCGCAGCGTCGATCGCACCTTTCACGCGGTGCTGGCTCGAGGTGGACTGACGTTTCGACCGCACGAAGCGCTGCGCGTGCACGTCAACGTTGACCAGGGCTTCCGCGCACCAAACTTGGACGACCTGACGTCTCGCCAACAGGTCGGCCCTGGGTTTCAGTTTGAGAACGCGGACTTAACGCCCGAGCGCACCATCACCACGGAGCTCGGCGTCGGCGTTCGGCACTCGATGGTTCGGTTTGATGTGTGGGGCTACGCAACCTTGTTGGACGACGCGATTCAGCGTGTGGTTCGCAACATTGACGACTGTCCGCCTGAGACGCCGGACTGTCGTGGTTCACGCGATCCTTTTCAGTTGGTCAACGCGACGCAGCGTTCGCGGATTTTCGGAAGCGAAGGTGGGCTGACACTTTTTCTTCCGCAGGACATCACGCTGCGAAGCACGTTTAGTTACGCGTGGGGCGAAGGACCGCCACTTGGCGATCGTGATGGTGCCGACGGCGATTTGCCGCTCTCTCGAATTCCACCGCCGCAAGGGACGTTTGAAGGTCGGTATCGACATCGAGGAACCGGTCTGTGGGGTGCCGTTGCGATGCGTTGGGCGGCGAAGCAGGATCGGCTAGCGATTGCAGATCAAAGCGATCCGCGGATTCCGAACGGCGGAACGCCGGGCTACGGCACGCTCGACTTGCGGGTGGGGTATCGCTTTCGCGCGAACCTCGCGTTGAGTGTGGTGATGGAGAACATCACCGACACCGCGTATCGCGTGCACGGGTCGTCGGTGAACGGACCCGGCCGCAACGTGGTGCTCTGGATTCGTGGCGGACTCTAGCTACGTCTAGGTACAGTCTCGATAATCGGCGAGGCTGGCTGATCGCGATCGCGATTGCGACGGAGATCGCGATTGCGACGGAGATCGCGATTGCGACGGAGATTGCGATGGCGATGGCGACGGAGATTGCGATGGCGATGGCGACGGAGATTGCGACGGCGAAGCGAACGCGACGGTGATGGCGAACGCGACGGTGACGGAGATTGCGAACGCGGCAGAGTGCCTGCGATGGCGAACGTGATGCACGTCCCGTTGACTTCGATCCGGCGTCGAGCGTCTCATCGGGTGGCTCAAAGAAAGCCGTCGCCTCTTCTCTCGCTCTGAGAAGACCGCAGCACACGCCGGCATGGTCACTATGGCCTGCATCCGACGGTACCTACGCCGCACCTTGGGTGGATACGCAACGCCGGCATCGATAGACCGATACGTGGCATCGCCGTCACAATCGCCATCGCCGTCACAATCGCCATCGCCGTCACAATCGCCGTCACAATCGCCATCGCCGTCACAATCGCCATCGCCGTCACAATCGCCATCGCCGTCACAATCGCCATCGCCGTCACAATCGCCATCGCCGTCACAATCGCGATCGCAGTCGCGATAACGGTCTATCGATTGTTGAGACAGTACCAGTGCGCTCAGCTCGGTCGCGATGTGGCGCCGGTCATGCGTTGCAGGATCCGCTGGAACTCCGCGACGCTCATGTCTACGTACTCGATCACGCGCCCGTAGAGCTGCGCGGTCGATACGTTGCGTCCGCCGCGTTCCTTTTGGAGCTCGCTGAGCTGCCAGAGCACGACGCGTTCGGCGCGAGTGAGGCCGTCGCGAACGTCGGGTAGCCAGTCGTAGTCGCCCATGTGCACATCAGGGTAGCACTGGGTGTGACACTCGCTTACCGAACGTGCCTGTGCCCGCGCCCGCGAAGCCGAAGCCGATCGGTCTAGATCAACCCGTGCTCCTCCAGCTTGTTGTACAGAGTCCGCCGACTGATCCCGAGCACCTTCGCGGTCTGCGTTCGGTTCTCCGTCGCTTCGAGCGCTTCCACCAGGGCACTCCGTTCGGTCTCACGCAACCGCGCTCGCAGATCGGTTCCGGAAACCCGCGACGTTCGTTGCTCGAGCAACGATTCCACGACGTTCGCATCAACCAAGGGTCCGTCGGCGAGAATCACAACTCGCTCGATCGCATTGCGGAGCTCTCGAATGTTTCCGGGCCAGTCGAACGACGACAGCCGGTCCAGCGCACTCTCGTCGAGTCGCCACTCCTCTCGTCCGTGCGACTCGCATGCGCGCACGAAGAACGCACGAGCAAGAATCGAGATGTCGCTGCGTCTGTCGCGAAGAGAGGGAACTGTGAGCGGCACCACCGAGAGTCGAAAGTAGAGGTCTTCGCGGAACCTGCCCTCGGTGACTTCGACTTCCAAATCTCGATGGGTCGCTGCAACAAAACGAACATCGGCGGAACGCGTCGCGCTCGCACCCACGGGTTGGTACTCGCGCTCTTGAAGAAGCCGCAACACCTTGGCCTGAAGTCTCGGACTCATTTCCGCGATTTCGTCCAAGAACAGAGTTCCGCCTTCGGCGAGTTCAACGCGTCCGGGTTTGTTGGCAACCGCACCCGTAAACGCCCCGCGCACATACCCAAACAACTCGCTTTCAAGCAGGTTCTCTGGCAACGCAGCGCAGTTGACCGAGATCAACGCGCCGTTCGCACGCTTGCTCAACCGGTGGAGTGTCCGTGCGGCGAGTTCTTTGCCGGTACCGGTTTCTCCACTCAGCAGAACCGTTGCGTTTGTCGGCGCAGTCCGCTCGAGCTGATCGCGCAACGCGACGATCGCGGCGCTCTCGCCAAGTAGCCGATATCCGTCGTCCGGAGCGGGCGGCCGGGGATCGTGCTCGGCAAGCGCCATCGCTTTGCCGATCGCGTGCAGTACTTCTTCGCGATCAAACGGCTTGAGAAGAAAATCGGCGGCGCCTTCGCGCATCGCCTCCACGGCCAGCGGAACGGTTCCGTGTGCAGTGAGCATCACAACCGGAACATCCGGATGAGCCCGTCGCAGTTCGGTGAGCAGCTGCATTCCGCTCATGCCAGGCATGCGGATGTCGCTGATGACCACGTCGATGCTCTCCAACTCCACTTGAGCCATCGCATCGTGCGCATTCAGGACCGACTGCGCGCTGTACCCGGCTTGCTCCAAAAGCCCCACGAGTACGGTGCCAACCGAAGCGTCATCGTCGACGACCAAGACGCGTCCACTCATGGTTCCCCCTTCCCGACGGCCAGTGCATGCGCACGCGCGTCCCTTCACCCAGTCGACTCTGCACGTCGACGTCGCCCCCATGTTGCCGCATCACGCGTTTCACGAACGCGAGTCCAAGTCCGGTGCCTTCGGCTTTCGTGGTGAAGAACTCATCGAACACCGATTCGAGAGTGCGCTCGTCCATGCCTTCGCCTTCATCACGAACCTCGATGCTTGCTTCGTTGGATGTGGCGTTCGCAGTGACCCAGATCCGACCCTCCGACGTGCTTGCATCTGCGGCGTTCACGATGAGGTTTTCCAACGCCACGGCGAGTAGCTCCGGATCGCCTACCGCACGACTCTCGGAGGTCTTCGCGATGAGTGTTTGGTCGTGGCCGTGCTGCAAGAGTCCGACCACGTCGTGCACCATGCCGGCGATATCAAACGTCCGCTTTTCGGGCTTGATCGAACCGAGCCGTCGGTATTTCTCGATGACGCGCATCATTCGAATGACCTGCTCATCCAGCAGCCCAATGAGTTCAGCGTGGTCATCGAGTGAGTGGCCACGTCGTTTCTCTTCTTCGAGAAGCTGGACAGCGCCACGCATTGCCGCGAGCGGATTCTTCAGATCATGCGCAAGCTGATCCGACATGCGGCCCATCCAGGTCAGACGTTCGCGTTGCGCGCGGTGTCGTGTCGTACGCGCGACCCAGTCGCGTCCCACAACGGTGATCAAGAGAGTGAGCGTTGTTGTGCCGAGAACAAGTGCGAGTGTGTTGTTGCCCAGTAGCTCGAACACACCCAGGTAGAGCACGACACTCAACGCCGCTGTGCCCACGCCGACGAGCGAGAATCCCCCTGCCTGCCCGAGGGATCGCTGCGCGGCGAGAGGCGAAAGCATCACCGCGGCGAAGAGCGTACCGACTGCGCCAAGCGAAGGTACTTCGATCCCCAGATTGTTGATCAGTTCGGTGGAGCCAATGGCCATTCCGCCGACGAGCGCGATGAGTACGCGTTGGGTTTGTCGCCGTTCGTCGTGATCTGCGCGACGAAGATGTCGTGTAAGCAACACGGCGCCGACGACTACAGCGACTGCGATGCCGGCAAGAAAGGTCGATGCCCAGGCTTCGTCCGAAAGTGGGTTGAGTTCGACCAGTGCGAGAAGTGAAGCGAGCGAGAGCGCACCGAAGAACGCGTAGTTGAGCGCGAGTGCGCTGGCCAACTTCCGACGACGTCCCACAAACACGACAATGAAGTGGAACGCCGCTGCGAGTGTGAGCGGTGAGAGCGCGTGGTCCAGTACGTAGAACTCGGTGTGGCCGGTGAGTCGGTACGCGAGGCTGGAAAGGTTCCACGAGAACAGGCTGATGCACAGCGCGACGAACGGGAGCTTGAGCGGACCGGGTTGCGCTCGAACGAGGACTGTGCATCCGAGCGCGAGTTGTGCTGCCGCGGCAAGTGCGATCGTCCATTGGTAGATCGTCAGTGCGGCGAGCATTTGTGCAGCGTCGCGTTCGGGCGAGAGGTTGTAAAGACGGCTGCGCACGCGTGTGCAATCGACCGCACATCGCGACTTGGATTCCACACGAATCGCGTCGGCGCAGACGTTGCAATCCACATCGGTCGATGACTCACTCGTTCAAGCGTCGCCTGTTGAAACGAATTGGTTCGCGCGTCTTTCGAGGCACCGACGCGTTCTTTGGTCGCATGTCGCGAGTGGCCAATCGTGCTGTGTTGCCGAGGTCGGATTCGCCCTGGCTCGAACAACTCGAGCGCGCAACGCCCGCGATTCGCGAGGAACTGAATGCGTTGCTCAAGACGCGAGAGGTGTTGCCTCGTTTTCAAGACGTGGCGGCGAACCAGAGCCGTATTTCGGCCGATGATCGATGGCGGATTTTTGCGCTCTGGGGATTTGGTAGGCGTTCTGAACTCGGAGCGAGTTTGTGTCCGCGAACGGCGGAAGTCCTGGACCGAATCGAAGGTGTTGAGAGCGCGTTCTTTTCGGTTCTTGCGCCGGGGAAGCACATCCCGCGACATCATGGCGTCACGCGTGCGTTGTTGCGATGCCACCTCGGGCTGATCGTTCCGACTCATGGGCACTGCATGATGGCCGTTGGAGACGATCGTGTTGTCTGGCGCGAAGGTGAAGCGGTGGTGTTTGACGACACGCAGCCGCACGAGGTGTGGAACGACACGCCGTACGAGCGCGTGGTGCTCTTGATCGATGTGAGACGACCCATGCGATGGCCTGGACGTCTGCTCTACGCACTGATGCGAGCGATTCTGGGCCGCACGCACTTCGTTCGCGATGCCGTGCACAACCAACTCGCGTGGGAACGCAAAGCCGGGCCTGTGCTGAAGGAGCGTATCCATCGCGCTGCGTAGAGCAGGCCGCGTTCCAACGCGTTTGGCTGCGTTTTCAAGTGGTTTCTGCAACTCGTGTGCAGACGCGTACACACCTGTGCCGAAACTTCTACGTCGGCTTCGTCTTCGCCGGCTTAGCCGATGCGGTCGGCGAGCCACTCGCTAAGGGACGGGATTTCTTCGCCCTTGCGCCTTGGCATCACGCACCAACGCATGAGTTCAAGTCCTACGTCGACGTGGATCCAGCCTTCCGCAGACGCGATCCGCAACATAGCTGGCGGAGCCACACCCTGGTCGTCCGGCACAGCTTCGGCCCATTGCACATCACGACCGATTTCGGCCGACGCCACCACTCCGATCGCATCACACAATGCTTGAAAGGTCAGAGCCGGGATCCAACGCAGCACACCGGGTCGAGTCGGCACAAGATGCGACTCCAACGCGTCCAAGCTCGACGCGCGCGGTGTCAGCGGCGGCGCACCTTCGATCTCCAGCGCAATGTTCAGGGCCGCAAAAAACGCCCCTGGACGTCGACCAAACACATCGCTTTGGAGCGCTTGCGCCAAACGCGCTTCGCAGGCGTTGGCCAACTTCGTACTGACGAAGGTCGCCACGAACGAGTCCGTCGGATCCTGCTCGAGTTCCCGTCCAAGTCGCTGGGCCTCGCCGCGCGCAAACGCCATTGCATCGGGTGGACAAGGCTCCGCTGCAAACCCAAACGCCTCAACGCCGCGCTCAATGTCTTCGATGCGATCGAACACCAACACGCGAAAGGTTGCCGGGTGAACTTCCAGCGTGTGCGTGGGTGGGCGGCTCAACTCGCTGAGCAGTGTGGCTTCGACGATCTCTTTGAGCGCCTGGTGCAGCTCGACGACACCGCCCGGGTCGCGCCAAACCAACACCATAAATTCCACGCCCTCGTCACGCGGACGCACGAGAACACGCGGATGCACAGGGCGATCAGGGATGTCCTCGGCGGGTCGCCGCAGCGAGGGAAAAAGCTCGTCGAGAGGATCGATGCCAAGCCATAGCGCACTCGGATCCGACCTGCTAACCGCTAGCGCATGAGTCTCGTGGTCATGGACTCGGTGAGCCTGCACCTCGGCGGTAAACGCATCGTCGACAACCTGGCGTTTCGCGTTGCGGACGACGATCACATCGGACTGATCGGCCCCAACGGTTCGGGCAAGACCACGTTGCTGCGCATGATCGCAGGCGAGCAGGAGCCCGACGGAGGCGCGATTCGCATTCGGCGCGGAGCTCGCGTTGGATATCTGCCTCAGGACGTCCACCTCGAAGGGGGTCAGAACCTGCTCGACTTCGTGCTCTCGAGTGTCCCTGGGCGTGCGGACGTCCAAGCCGAACTCGACGAAGCGGAAGGCGCGCTCAACGCGTTGGCGGAGAACGCGGACGCACCGAACTACGAAGAACAGATGATGGAGCTCGCGGGGCGCGTGGGCGAACTGCATGAGCGTCTTGCTGATTTCGACGCACTCTTCAGTGACCACCAAGCGAAACGGATCATGGCGGGTCTCGGATTTCGCGATGCCGACCACGGTCGTGACTTGGGTGAACTCAGCGGTGGTTGGAAGATGCGCGCGGTTCTCGCGTCGCTGCTCTTTCAGCGTCCGGAGCTCTTGCTCATGGATGAGCCCACCAACCACTTGGATATGCCTTCGGTCGCGTGGCTCTCCGAGTTTCTTCGCAAGTGGAATCGCGCGTTCATTCTGATTTCGCATGACCGTGAGTTCTTGAACGAGCAGATCGCGCGCATTGTCAGTTTTGAACCGGAAGGTGTGCGGCAGTACCCGGGCGACTACGAGCACTATCGAAAGCAACGCGCCGAGGAGCTAGTGCTCTTGGAGAACCGCGCCAAGAACATTCAACGCGAGCGTGAGCAGGTTGAACGTTTCGTGAAGCGCTTTCGGGCGAAGGCGACCAAAGCCAAGCAGGTGCAGAGTCGCGTTAAGAAGCTCGAAAAAATGGAAGAGGAGGAGCGAGAGCTCAACCTTCAAGAGATCCGTTCGTCGCGCGTGATGAACTTCACGTTTCCGCCGTGTGAGCGCACGGGAAAGATCGTGCTTGAGGTCGAGGACCTGGCCAAAGCGTACGGCGACCATCAAGTCCTACGCGGAGTGAAAGCGCGGGTCATGCCCGGCGATCGTGTGGCGCTGCTGGGCGTCAACGGTGCGGGTAAGACGACGCTCTTGCGCGTGCTTGCGGGTGAGATCGAAGCCACGGGTGGCTCGTACCGCTTCGGGCACAACACCAAGGTTGGCTACTACGCGCAGCATCACGCTGAAGTGCTGGATCGCGCGAAGACGGTGTACGACGCGGTTCGAGGTTCCGCCGAAGACGCGACACACAAGGAGATCCGAACGGCGTTGGGCGCGATGCTCTTTGGCGATCTCGAGATCGAGAAACTGGTGGGCGTTCTTTCCGGTGGTGAGCGTGCGCGCGTGGCGTTGGCGCAGTTGCTGGTCGATCCAGGCAACGTGTTGCTGATGGATGAGCCGACCAACCACTTGGACTTGGAGTCGAGTGAACGACTCGCAGAGGCGCTGACGTCGTACGACGGCACCTTGCTTTTCGTCAGCCACAACCGAGCGTTTATTCGCCGACTCGCGACGCAGATTTGGTTCGTGGAGAACGGTCAGGTGTGGGTGTACCCCGGCACGCTCGACGACTACATGGACAAGTGTCGACTGGAAGGCCTTCCGCCTACGGCCGCCGCAGTCGGCGAGATGATGGGTCGCAACGCGCCGGGAACGACCGCCGGACAGAAGAAGAAAAAGAAGGCTGAGCCCAAGAAGGAAGAGCCTGAGAAGCGTTCGCGCGAGGATGAGAAAGCGCGGAAGCGCGAAGCGGCCGAGTTGCGGAAGAAGCTACGTCCGTTGAAGCGTCGTGCGGCGGAACTCGAAAAACGGATTGCGAAACTTGAGAAGCAGCAGGCCGAACGCGAGAAAGCGATGGCCGATCCGGATTTGCATCACGAGAAACTCGCGGAACTCAACAAGGAGTACACGCGTACGCAAGCCGAGCTGGAAGTCGCGATGGATACGTGGACCGAAGTCGAAGAACAGATCCAAGCCGCTTCGGCGGGTTAGCCGAGGAGCGCGCGGACGTCTTGGACGATTCCGGCGAGTAACGTTTGGCCTCGTTCTCGGGCCGCGCCGATAGACTCGCCTTCGGCGATATCCACGCGCACGTCGAAGTAGAGCTTGAGCTTGGGTTCGGTTCCGCTCGGACGAAGCATCGCGCGATGTCCGCCCTCGAGTTCGTACACCACGACATTTGCTTTCGGGAACGAGAGCTTGGTCTGCGCCTGCCCCGCTGCGGTACGAAGTCCGGTTTCGAAGTCCTGCGTTGCTGTCACGGCAAGCCCTCCGACCGACTTGGGGGCGTCGGTTCGAGCGCGTCGCATACCGTCGGCAATCTGCTTTGCGCCTTCGGCACCAGGCAACACCAAGGACACCTGCTCGCTCAGGAACATGCCGTAGCGACGCCACATGAGTTCGAGTTCGTCGACCAAGGTGCGTCCCTGCGTGCGACACCAAGCGGCCATGTCACACATGATCGCCGCCGCACTCACTCCGTCTTTGTCGCGGACCAGCGGGCTGATCGCATAGCCGAGTGCTTCCTCAAACCCAAACACGAAGGTGTAGCCCTCGGGTTCGAGATCCATCGCTCGGTTGTGAATCCACTTGTGGCCGGTCAGCGTTTGTTCGGCGCGCACACCATGCGCCTCTCCGATCGCCAAGAGCATCGGTGAGCTGACCACGCTGCAGAGCACAACGCGCTTATCACCACTGCCCTGGTCGAGGAGGTAGTGCGCAAAGAGACAACCGATCTCGTTTCCACTCAGCGGTCGGTACGCGCCTTCATGTTTGACGATGGTCGCAAGGCGATCCGCATCAGGATCGTTGGCAACCACCAGGTCGGCGTTGTGCTTCTCGGCCAACGCGAGGGCCATGTCCATGGCGCCGTCTTCTTCGGGGTTCGGAAAGGCTACCGTTGGAAACTCACCATCGGGTTCGTGCTGCTCTTTGACGATGTGAACGTCGGTAAAGCCGACGTCTTTGAGCGCGGCGAGCACGTGCTTTCCACCCACGCCGTGCATCGCGGTGTAGATGATCTTCAGATCACGCGGTGTCTCGGGATGGACAGCCAACGCCTTGACCTTGGCCAAGTACTCGGTCTCGATGTCTGCTCCGAACGTTTCGACCAGCGCGCTTTCGTCTTCGCGTGCGACGTCGGCAATCGACTCGATGGCGCCGATCTTCGCGGCGATCCCCGTGTCGTGCGGCGGAACGATTTGCGCGCCGTTGCCCCAGTACACTTTGTAGCCGTTGTAGTCGGGCGGGTTGTGACTGGCGGTGACCATGATTCCGCCGGCGGCGTTCGTACGCACCACGGCGTACCCCAGCACAGGAGTCGGAACGACGTGATCGAACACGCGTGCTTTGATTCCGTGACCTGCGACAATGGCGGCCGCGTCTTTCGCGAACTGCGTGCTCATACGCCGACCGTCGTACCCAATGCAGATGCCGCGCTCTTTCGCGTCGGGCACGGTTTCCAAGATGTAGCGGCACAAACCTGCCGTCGCGCGGATCACTACGGCACGGTTCATCCGATGCGGACCACCACCCAAGAGCCCACGAAGCCCCGCAGTTCCAAACTGCAGCAGACCTTTGAATCGATCTTGAAGTTCGTCTTCTGCGCCTTCGTTGAGAAGGGCTTGGAGTTCTTCGCGGGTTTTCGGGTCGGGATCGTCGGCGATCCAGGCTTCGACTTGGGCCTTAAGCTCTGCGTTCACGCGCCGGTTATACCGATTTTTTGACCGCTTCGGGCGAGCGTGAGACGCACAAGAACCATGATCGGAGCCCGTGTCACCGACGCCGTGGAGTTCTACGCCAAACGAGGCGAAAGCCGCGGTGCAGTTCGCATTGTTCGACTTCGTGAACCCGACCGTTTTCGCTGGCGCAAAGCGGTTTCGGGCCTGAGCAGCCGTGCAGGCAAACTTCGGGGACGCGACCGAATGCGGATCGAAGAGCCAGTGCGCGAGGTCGTTTTGGATCTCGAGCTCGACCTCCAACGTGAGGTGGTACTCGATGCCCGCCGTTACAACGTGGACTTCGATCGCGGTGAGATTCTGCCGCACCACACCATGGCGGATCTTCGTCGTTTCTGTTTTCTCGTCGGCACCGACGTCAACACGTTCAACAAGTACGTGCGCATTACCAACGACTTTGACGAGCCGATCGATACCGCCGGTTGCACCGTGGTCGCGCGTGCGATGTCCAACCACCATCGCCGTCGTGCTCAGCGAATCTGGTTGGAGCTACCGGACCCGGATGGCCCGGACAAGTGGCGCATGCACCATCGCTTCATGAGTGAGCGTGCAAGCCACGACGCCGAACTCGCTCGCCGATGGAACGCTCTGGCGGGGCGACTCGTCCAGGAATAGCCGTTCAGGAATACCGGGTTCGACCGCGTCTGTTGCTTCGGCGTGGACGGATGGAAGACCAGCGCCCTAGGCGTGCTGGCTGCAGTGTTGCTGATCGGGCTCTTGCCACCGGGTTGCAGCGGACAGAGCTTTGAATCGCCGGATGGCTACACGTACGTCGAGATCCTTCACGATCCGACTGCGCACACGTGTGTGGCGTACTTCGTCGATGACCAACCCTATCCAGGCGAACCGATGCCGATTCGTGCCGGACACCATGTCGTGCGCTGTCAAATGTCGTCCATGTTTCATCAGTCGACCCACATCGTCGTGACGGAAGGAACGGTGCACGTCGTCGACGATTGGATCGACTGATCATCTAAGGTTCATACGCGTTGCGGGTCCCTGACTCATGTGCAGGGTGTTCGTGATCGTGGCCGGTATCAACGCGCTTCGTGCGGAGTCGAGTTGCTTGTCGAGGTGTGCTGCGCATCCGTGACGGCCGAACTCTTCGGTTTCAGCAGACCGACTTTGTTTGGATCATGGGCAGTTCCAGATGGCTCTTCTCGATGCTTTCGCCAACGTGTGATGGCTTGGAATGAAGCACTCCGTTGCGACGGTTTTGTGGGCGTGGCGGGTGCTTGGACCGCACTGGGTGGTTTCGTGGCAGCCGTGCTGATGTGCGTGTGCCTAGTCGTGTGTGTACCGACAAAGATGGGAAATCTCCGAGGGCAATACACACATTCGCCCGACGGGCTGACGTACCTCGAGATCGATCCGACCTACTGCGACATGCTTGTCGTCGATGGCGAGCCATGGCCAGGCGGACGAGTTCAAGTTCGACCTGGAGCACACGAACTCGAGTGCATCCACAAGTGTCCCGAATGCCCGCCCTGCAAGGACTGTCCCGGAGGAGTCACCTACGGCTTCAACGTGCCTCCCGAAACCACCTACGCCTTCGACTACTGGGGCCCCTGACAGGCAGGGGATTCCGTCCTATGAGCCCTCTCATCGCGGTGTCGCTCCGTTCGCCGCAGGTTCCCTCGCATGATTCGGCTCAAGAGCTATCTGTGCGGACAATGGCAAGACGGTGAGGGCGAGGGCGCAACGCTCTACAACCCCACCAACGAAGAAGCGGTTGCAACGACCAGCACCAAGGGTCTCGACTTCGCAGCTGCCGCCAAACATGCCCGTGAAGTCGGCGGGCCGAAGCTTCGCGCGATGACCTTCGCCGAGCGTGGCGCGTTGGTCAAGGCGATGAGCAAAGCGCTTTACGAAGCGCGCGACGCGTTGCTTGACGACTCGACGCTCAATGCCGGGACGACGCGTTCGGATGGAAAGTTCGACGTCGACGGAGCGACGGGAACGCTCGCCTACTACGCAGGGCTCGGAAAGAAACTGGGCGACCGCACCTATCGCGTTGAAGGCGAGGGCGAGCAGCTCACCCGCTCGGCGCGGTTTTGGGGTCACCACCTCAAGGTGCCGCTGCAAGGCTTCGCGGCACACATCAACGCGTTCAACTTCCCGGCCTGGGGGTTCGCTGAAAAAGCGGCTGTCGCGATCCTGGCGGGTGTCCCGGTGATCACGAAGCCCGCAACGTCTACGGCGCTGACGACGTATCGATGTTTCGAGGTGTTGGAGAAGGCCGGATTGCTCGCCGATGGCGTGCTCCAGTTGGTGTGTGGTTCAGCCGGAAACCTCTTGGACAACCTCGGTTCGCAAGACGTGCTGGCGTTTACCGGGAGTGGTTCGGTGGGCACGCATCTGCGCGGTCTTGAACACGTGCTGTCGCGGTCGGTGCGCGTGAACGTCGAAGCCGACAGCCTCAACGCGGTGGTGTTGGGTCCGGATATCGAACCCGGCAACGACACCTGGCAGATGTTTCTGCGCGACGCCGCGAAGGAGATCACCCAGAAGACGGGGCAGAAGTGCACGGCGACGCGACGCATCTTCGTCCCCAAGGATCGCGCCGACGCGGTGATCGAAGCACTGGGTGAGGAACTCGCTCAGATCCAATATGGCAAGCCCGACCACGAAGGTGTGCGCATGGGTCCGCTGGCAAGCAAGCAACAGCTCGATGATGTCCGCGGCGGAATCGCACGGTTGATCGAAGCCGGTGCCGAGGAAGTGTATCGCGGAGGAGAACCTGTCGGCGTTGAGGCTGGCAAAGGCTACTTCGTTCCACCCATGCTTCTGCGATTGGACGAGATCGGCGCAGGTGTTGTGCACGAGCACGAGGTGTTCGGCCCGGTGTCGACGGTGTTGCCCTACGACACGGTGGACGAAGCGATCACCGGAGTGGCGCGCGGCGAAGGTGGACTGGTCGCCTCCGTGTACAGCGATGACCGCACCATCCTCGGTGATCTGATCCTCGGCTTGGCTCCGTGGAGTGGTCGCGTGTTGGCTGGAAGTAAGAAGGTCGCGGACCAGGCGATCTCCCCAGGCATGGTTTTACCGAGCTGTGTGCACGGTGGACCCGGTCGGGCAGGCGGCGGCGAGGAGCTCGGCGGAGAGCGCGGATTGGACTTCTACACGCGGCGAACCGCGGTTCAGGGAGATCGAGCCCTATTGGACCGAATTTTGGGGCTCAAATAGCGGATCTTCGCGCTCAATCCGGCCTCCAAGAACGCTATCCTCCCGGCCCGGCTCACCGGTCCTGATTTGGCGCCGCCGCACCTGATTCCGCCTACATGATCCCGCCTCCGCCCATGTCGATTCCTCGCGCTCTCTTACTGGCGCATCAACGTGGTGAGGCGTCGGTCAATCAAGTGCTGCGCGGCATGATGAGCCACAAAGGGTGGCTCGTGCCGGTGAACTTCTTTCAGCCGGAGGAAGTCCGCGACACCTACAAGGTTGCGTTCGGACCGCGACATCAAATCCCGCATGCCGAACTGTGGATCTACACCGAGCAAGGAACAGCGACGTACGCGGTTCAGCAGGGTGCGTTGTTGGGCGCGTACGTGACGATGATTCCGGGCACCGTGCTCTTTCAGCGGATGCCCGAGGCCGCGCAAACGTTGAAAGTGAATGCCGGCGGGTATGAGGAAGACCTGCTCGAACTCGAGCGGGTGTCGTTCGACCGACTCGCGCTCTGGGCACGCACTGTGGAACTCGAACAAGCGCTCGACGGTTGTGCAGACCCCACCATCGATTTGCAGCTCATGGCGAAGATGCGCGCGCATCCCGAGTACCACGTGCCCTTGCTGCCCGATGGTCGGATGATCGCGAAACCCGGCGAAGGTGGATTTCAGCAGCCCGGCGTCGTGTGCTCGAGTCCCGATAGCTACGACGTGTTCGTGGCCGCGCTCGACGACGACCTCCAACAACAGATTCAGCATTCGATCGTCAACGGTGATGGCCTCAGTGCCGAGCTGGTTCGCCAAGAGATCGATGCCGTGTATCTCAACCCATTCGGGCCCGGACCCACGCTGACGTGGCCGCGTGCGGTCGGCGAAGCCATCGCCACGGCGCCCCGTATTTCGACCGAGGAAATCAAATGAAAGTCAAAGCAGCCATCGCCGTTGAGCCGAACAAGCCTCTCGAGATTGAAGAGGTCGATCTCGAAGGTCCGAAGGAAGGCGAAGTCCTCGTCAAGCTCGCGGCCACCGGCGTGTGCCACACCGACGCGTACACGTTGTCGGGTCAGGATCCGGAAGGCCTGTTCCCAAGCATCCTGGGTCACGAGGGCGCCGGTGTCGTCGTCGAAGTTGGTCCGGGCGTCACTGAGCTCCAGGAAGGCGATCACGTCATCCCGCTCTACACCGCGGAGTGTCGCAAATGTAAGTTCTGCCTTTCGGGCAAGACCAACCTCTGCCAGGCGGTTCGCGCCACGCAGGGCAAGGGATTGATGCCGGACGGAACCAGCCGTTGGAGTCTCAACGGCAAAATGATTCACCACTTCATGGGCACGAGCACCTTTGCGACGCACACGGTGCTTCCCGAAATCTCGTTGGCGAAGATTCGCAAGGACGCACCGCTTGAAAAGGTGTGCCTCCTTGGTTGTGGCGTCACGACCGGCATTGGCGCAGCGATCACCACGGCCAAGGTTGAGGTCGGTGCGAACTGCGTGGTGTTCGGTCTCGGTGGTGTCGGCCTGAGCGTGATTCAGGGCTGCCAGATGTCGGGCGCGAACATGATCGTGGGCGTCGACATCAACAACTCCAAGAAGGCGTGGGGCGAGAAGATGGGGATGACCCACTTCGTGAATCCCCAAGAAATCAAAGGCGATTTGGTCGGTCACCTGGTCGAGCTGACCGGTGGTGGCGCCGACTACAGCTTCGAGTGTGTCGGCGACACGCAGCTCATGCGTCAAGCGCTCGAGTGCTGTCACAAGGGGTGGGGCGAATCGATCATCATCGGTGTGGCGGGATCGGGGCAGGAGATTTCCACGCGTCCGTTCCAGCTTGTGACCGGCCGTGTGTGGAAGGGCAGCGCGTTTGGTGGCTGTCGTGGACGCACCGAGCTGCCGCAGTACGTGGACTGGTACATGGATGGGAAGATCGAGGTCGACTCGTTTGTCACCCACACGATGCCGCTCGAAAAGATCAACGAAGCGTTCGATCTCATGCACCACGGCGAATCGATTCGCGCCGTGATCACGTACTGAGCCATGTTCGAAACACTTAAGCTCAACGCGTCGTTCGGCGGCGTTCAGGGCATGTATCGCCACGAGTCCAAGGTCTGTGGTGGACCGATGGAACTCTCCGTGTACGTGCCACCCAACGTCGAGAGTGCACCCGTCGTCTACTACCTCAGTGGGCTTACCTGCACGGCAGAGAACTTCACCACCAAAGCAGGCTTTCAACGCGTGGCGTCGGAGCTCGGTTTGATCGTCGTGGCGCCGGATACGTCACCACGCGGTGCCGGCTATCCCGGCGAAGACGACAACTGGGACTTTGGTACCGGTGCCGGGTTCTACGTCGATGCGACACAGGCTCCTTGGTCGCAGCGCTACCGGATGTACTCGTACGTCACCGAGGAGCTTCCAGCCCTGATCGACCAGGCATTTCCGACGCGCGGTGAGTCTCACCGTTCGATCTTTGGCCACTCGATGGGCGGACACGGTGCGCTTGTCGTTGGGCTTCGTGAACCGGATCGTTGGAAGAGCATCTCTGCCTTTGCACCGATCGTTGCGCCGACCCAGGTGCCGTGGGGTCACAAAGCGTTTGGTGGGTACCTCGGTGATGATCGCGAGGCGTGGAAGGCGTACGACGCGACCGAGTTGGTGAAGAGCCGTCAACACGCGCAATCGATCCTGATCGACCAGGGACGCGCAGACGGATTTCTGGAGGAACAGCTACGTCCGGAGATCTTTGCGGAAGCCTGCGAAGCCAACGGGCAGAAGCTCGAGTTGCGCATGCACGACGACTACGACCACAGCTACTACTTCATCGCGACGTTCGTCGAAGATCATCTGCGCCATCACGCGCGCTGCTTGGAGTAACCCATGGATGATGTTCCGGTTATCGATCTCGAAGCCATCCGCAAAGGTGACGGTCTGGCCGAAGCGAGTGAAGCGCTGCGCGTAGCACTCGGTGAGTACGGCTTGGTGTACGTGCAGAACCACGGCATCGACCAAGACCAGCTCGAGCGCTTTTACGATGCCTGGGTTGCGCTGACCGAACGTCCCGCCGAAGAGAAAGAAGGTTGGTCGGGTCGCGACATCTGGTTTCAACGCGGATGGACGCCGCCCAACACGGAACAAGCTGTGGTCGCGGGTGGGCAACCGGACTTCAAGGAGTGCTACTTCGCTGCTCCGATTGCCATCGATCCCCGTGCGCGCATGGTGTTTCCGGAGATCTGTGCGGACAACCGCTGGCCGGAAAACGCCGACGCGTTTCGTGACGACTACATGGTGTTGGGCACACAGGTTCACGACGTCGGGATGGCGCTCTTGCGCGCGTGTGCGGTTGCGCTCGACCTGCCCGAGGACATCTTTGAGAAGGCGACTCAAGGTGGGCCGCACGTCACACGCGCGCTTCGGTACCTACCCCTCGACGAGACGCAGGTTGGAACCGACGTGGTGTGGGGCGAAGAGCACACCGACTTCAACTTGCTTACGTTGCTTCCGGGCGGACGCTTCTACGATCCCTCGGGAGTTCGCTGCGCACGACCCGATCCCGAAAGTGGCTTGTACCTGCGCACCCGACCCAGTGAGGAAAACCCGAAGGGCCGCATGGTTCATGGCAAGCCACCCAAGGGTTGTCTGGTCGCGCAGGTTGGACAGCAGCTCGAAATCCTGACGGGTGGAACCTACTTGGCTACGCCGCACGTCATCACGCCACCGAAGCAGCCGGCGTACACGCGAACAGCGTTGGCGCACTTCATTCACGTGCACAGCGAGCAGAAGCTCTTTCCGCTGGACCCCTTCGTGAACGAAGAGACGATTCACGCGTACGGCCCGCCGGTGTTGGCAGGAACCTACGGGCTCAAGACCTTGGTCGACATCGGTCTCGCGCCGCCGAGTGCGCTGCGAAAGCTGGGCTACCGACACTACGACCGCCTGGCCGAGGCGCGTAGCTAGCCGGGTCAGGCTTTCCGAGCGAACCAGCTAAGGCTTTCCGATCAGCCGCCACTCGTCTTCGAGGAGCCAGACTCCTTCGTGTGTGGCCGCTACGACGCCGATCCCGTTGGACGCCACGGCATAGCAATCCCACTTGGAACATCGCAGTTCTTCCTGCAGGTCGCCGTCGAACCACGAAAAGACAGCACCGCCATCGGTGAAGTAGAGCCGGCCCTCGGGTCCCGCAGCCACGCGTTGGAGCTCGGTATCCACCTCGTCCTCGACGACGATGGTTTCAAACCCGTCTGCGTTTCCGATCCAGACTTCGGGCCATCGCTGCTCACCCCAACGAAGGCAACCCTCCCGTCCCTCAACGTTGTCGAGCCATTGAGTGTTGTCTCGACACTGTCTTCGATGACCCTCCACTGGTCGTGGTCGAACACCGCGATGCCGTTCTCGCCACCCACGCTGATGAAACCCTCATGGCCAGCGATCCCTGCGATGTAGGAAGACTCGCCGTTGCTAAGTCCAGTGTTGTGGAGGGTCCAAGACGCGCCATCCCACTGCGCGACCTCGGGACCGTACCCACTCGCCCAGACGTCGGTGTCCGTGCGTCCCCATACGCACATGAACCCGTCGTCTCCGAAGACAACCTTTTGCTTACGTAGCTTGTCGGTGTGCTGTTCGAGCGCCGCGCCCGCGATCCAAACCGCGCCAGAGGGAGAAACCCAAACGTCTTGAACGGCGCCCTTCTTCTTGCGCAGGAGTTCCCACTCACCGGACCAGCGCGCGACTCGACCTTGCGACATGCCGGCAACGACGGAACCATCGGCGCCCATGGCCAGTGCTTGGATGCTCATGGGTGCATCGTACACGGCCGCTGAATTCAAAATCCTCGACGAAACGTGCCGGTTTGGGGGCAGGTTCGGGTCCGTACGGACTACGTCCCCACACGGACCCTAGTCGCCAGTCGCAGTTGCAGTTGCAGGCTCAGTTTCGGTGTCAGTCTTCGATTCCGATTCAGTGTCCGGCTTTGCGGGCCAGGTCACGAAGATCACGTAGCCGATCGCCGATAGGGTGTAGTTCCGAATCCTTCGCACTAGCCCCACGGTGACACCGGCGGTCAGTCCCAGGCCGATCATGTCGAACACGAATGCATGGCCGCCTTCGGATGCACCTAGCGCACCCGGAATGAAGAAGAACGTCGTACTCACCAGCATGCCGGCGGCTGCCGTGAAGTAGGCACCGGTCCAACTGATCGTTTCGCCGAGTAAGTACACGCACAGAAACACATCCGCAGCACGCAGAACGCGCGCGGTGCTGTGCACCAGAAGCGAAGCGACGAACCGACCGCGTCGTCGCTTCCAAAACTGCTTCATGGTTCCGTCGACGCGTTCGAGCTTCTTCTTGGTTTTGTCGGAAAGCTTGATGCGGACCCAACCGAGAACGCGGCTGACCTGCACCACGAAATCGCCCTTGGCCTGACGCCACACGATCCAGGCGAGCGTGAGTACCCAGGGCACCAAAAGCCCGATGGTGCCGAGCAATACCGCAGGGTGCTCCGCCAAGATCACGGCGCCGATCAACGCGCCCGAAGTCATGAACGCGACGCTGCCGATGAAGAAGATGGTCTTGTCGAGCAAGACGTAGCCCGTCGCTTCGGTCCCGCGCATCTCGCGCGAAAGCAACATCGCTTTGACCGGTTCACCACCGACGTTGCCGAAGGGCATCAACGAGTTGACCGCTTCGCCGGCCCAACGAATCAGCATGACTTTCATCCACGAAAGTCCGTGCTCTTTTTCGAAGAGCAACCACATGCCGGTCGCGGCCAACGACCGCCACAACAAGCTCAGACCCATCAGCGCGACAAAGCCCCAACCGATGCGCTTCACGTTCGCGATGATCTCGCCCGGACCCGCGCTGTAGATAAACGCACCGAGCAGACCGATGCCTGCGAGCAGAAGAACGGTTCGGGTGATGGTCTTGCGCGTCACTTCTTCAAAGCGTCATGTTCAACGGGTCACTGCGCGCGTGCGGACACGATGCGTCGTACCAGTCGTAAGTCCGAAGGCTTGTCGACGTCGATCGCAGCCGTGGGAAAACTCGATTCGATGATCGCAGCACGTACATCGGCTTGGCGACCCACCGCGTCGGCGGCCTTGGCCATGGTGAGCCGGCGCAGTGCAAAGCGAATCAATGTCCGCGGTCCAAGCGACCAAGCCATCTTCCAGGGCTTCTTACGATCCCGTTCCAGTCGGCGCCAAAACGCCACGACGTTGCGCCCTCGCCGCGTAGGTAGGGCAAAGAGATTGCAGCCACTCACGGCTTTGTCGGAGAAGCGTAGATACGTGCGTTTCGTTTCCGGGTACTCGCTGTTGATCACGCGATCGGTTGCAACCAATGCCGCAACGTCGACGTCGCGCGGAATCTTGTCGACGAACTCTTCGATCATGCCGCTGGTCAACAGCGGGTGATCGGCGGTGGTCAACAACGCCGGGTAGGGATCGTACTCGTCGAGCACTGCCGTGACGCTTTGGCTTGGGGAGGGCTTGGCGAGGGTGATCTGCAAACGCTCTTGCGCGATCAATCGCTGCACCGCGGGGAGTTCACGCAACGCATCGGGAGCTTCGATCACCACGATGATGCGATCGATCTTCGGCGACTCCGCGACTGCTTCGAGCACGTGTTCGATCATCGCTTTGCCGCCGATCTCGGCGAGTGCCTTGTGCGAGATCCCACAGTGCGAAGCGACCGGATCGACTGGCCCTCGACTTCCAGCCAGCACCACCGCAGTGAAGCTCTTCATAGGCCTCGTGCGTAGCAGCAGCGATGCCAAGAACAAGTTCGGACATGTGTGACCTGTGCAGTGACTAGTGGATCAGTCTGGCAACAGGAGTTGCTCGTAACGTTTGGGGTGGTCAGCCCCACTACTCCCGCGATTCCCGCGAATTTCCTCCCCTTGCACACCGCCAGATCAGTGGCACGACTCGTGCTCTAGGTGAGGGTAGCAACCCAACAGGGACTAATTTTGCGCATAAATTCCGCCTTTTCTGCCTACATGTGGTCTGAATTCACACGATGTGTGAAGGCGGTGCAACAGGACGTGAACGACCTGCAACACAGTCGTCGCGAGTGAGCCCATGAGCAGTATCAAAGCCCTCAACGTTACCCCGCTCCGACGACGTAAACGCGTCGATACGGGTGTTCATCCCCTGCAGCGCGGTAAAGGCGCACGACGCGAACGCGTTCGTACGGGGCTGATCTACAACCCCAAGGCAACGGCCAACAAAGGCCGCGCTCCGCTCCGTGCGGTGGACGTTCCTTGCGCAGTTCCCACCACGCGTGAGGAACTGAAAGATGCACTTCGTGACTTCGCTCGACGCGAGGTCGGCACTGTGGCCGTCAGTGGCGGAGACGGAACTGTTCGCGACGTTCTTTCCGCGCTTCCCGACGCGTATCGGGATGCACCGCTTCCCGCGATCTCGATCATCGCCTCGGGCCGTACCGATCTCATCGCCGGCGACATCGGCGCCCAAGGACGCAACGACGAGCTCGCGCGTCTCCTTGCCGCCACCAAAAACGGCACGCTTCGCAAGAGCACCCGTCCCGTGCTTCGCGTCGATCGCTTGATCGACCACGAAGGTCGTCTGCGCCGTAACGTGCGTGGCCTTCTTCTTGGTGGTGCAGCGTTCGCGTACGCGACCCAGGTGGGCCAAGGCGAGATTCACGCAACGGGTGCGAGCCACACCAAAGCTGTGGCGATGACCATTGCCACGGTGCTTCGTCGCGTGCTTCTTCAAGGCGATCCGGATCGTCTTCGCTCGGGTCAGCCGATGCGTTTGCAGGCCGATGGCCGTGCCGATGTGATGGGCGAGAACGCTTCGCGTGCCCTGTGGATCGTGACCGGTCTTCGCAACGGATTCGTCGCTGGCTTCAACCCGTTTTGGGGCGATGTCGGCGCCGACGAGCTGCAGTTCCTGGACGTCGCTGCGCCTGCCAAGGGCGTCGCGCGTGCGTTCGCTTCGTTGGTGATGCGCAAGCCCTGGCTTGCTGGTGACGGTTGGAACACCGGTCGCACTCGCTCGCTCGAGGTCGAGGTGGACTCACCGGTCGTGATCGACGGCGAGCTTTTCCACCCGCTTCCCGGCTACCCGATGAAGATCACGGCCGACGCGCCGACGACCTTCGTCGCTGCCTGAGCGCATCTTGCGCGACGCGCTGAGCGCCATCGTTCGCGAGGAGTTGCATCGTCCGATTCTCGGCGCGGCAACACACCTTGCCGAACACGTGCGCACGCAGCACACCGGCATTGGTCCCATGCTCTTCTACGGCTCCTGCTTGCGTGCAGAGAGCCCCGAAGGCGTGATGGACCTCTACCTGCTCACGCGAGGTCAGCGAGCGTTCAACCCGACGCTCGTGATGGCAGCCGCCAACGAGTTGGTCCCGCCCAACATCTACTTTTGGTCGGTCCCCAGTTCCGAAGGTGAGCTTCGCGCGAAGGGTGCGGCACTCACGCAGAAGCAGTTTCGTCGTTCGTGTCGCATCGATGCGTGGAGTCCCAGCGTGTGGGCGCGCTTCTGCCAACCGGCGCGTCTCGTGGATACGCGAGACGAACAAGACGTGGTGGAGACCGTGGAGTCTGTTGTCGACGCGATCGTCACGGCGTCGCACTGGGCGGCGCACCTTGGACCGACCGAGGGCACGGCGCACGAGTTCTGGGTCGAACTCTTTCGCTCGACCTACGCCGTCGAGCTTCGTCCTGAGCGTTCGAATCGCCCAGGCATCATCGTGGATGCGGATCCCGAGCGTTACGAGAAGCTCCTACCCTTGGCGTGGGAGGCAGCGGGAATTGAGTTTGAGCAGAACGGGGACGTATTTCGTCCTCAGGTTCGCGAACGGCAACAGGCGAGGGCGGCTTGGGATGCGCGGATTCGCCTGGGCAAACTTCTTTCCGCGGCGCGCATCGTGAAGGGTGCGTTTACGTTCGATGGCGCAGTCGACTACTTGCTCTGGAAGATCGAACGGCACTCGGGGGTAAAAGTCGAAGCGACCGAGTGGCAAAAGCGGCATCCCTTTTTGGCTGCGCCAAAGGTGTTCGCGAAGCTGTGGCGGGCAGGTGCGATCCGTTAGGTCTTTGGCGAACTACGCGTCGCTCAGCCACGAACCGATCGGCTTCGCCGCGATATGCGCTTGGATGATTTGCACTTGGTGCACGAGCAGTGAGAACACGGCCCACACCGCGATCAACGCAATGCCCTCCGCTGGATATCCCAGTGCCCACGCGATCGTCAGCACCAACAAGTTCGGATCACGCCGTGCGGTAATGCTTCGGAAGAAGCTGTCGAAACGCCGCCAGATGTGCATCTCGATACCAAACACCTTGATGAAGTAACCCTCCTGCAGACGCTGCAGGATGTACGTCGCCACGATCGCGGGCAGAACATATTCCTTGTAGGGCACATCAAACGCGTCGCCTAAACCAACGATCCATGCCCAGTACCAAAAGGGCGGATGAATCAGGTCGATCGCATGGTCAAAGATGTCGCCGAACTTGGACGACGTGAGCGTGACGCGCGCGAGCTTTCCATCGACCGTGTCGAGCAGGCACATCGTCCACGCCGCGAGCAGTCCCCACGCAAACTCGCCGATCCACCACAGGTAGATGCTGGCCAACACACACAACAGACCAATAAAGGTGATGTGGTTGGGCTTGAAGTGCAGCTCGGCGACCCACCCGGTGATGATCCGAGACGGAAGTGGAAACACGTACTTGGTGACGATGTCGGTGACACCCTTGTACGACCCGGCGAACATCCGTTTCTGAATCGCGGGCTTGGTGCGCCTGGTGACTTTCAGCAGGTACGGCACCTCACGCTTGCGCAGCTTGTTGTTGTACGCACCGCACAGCTGCTCGGGAGTCTGAGGGTCGACGCCGTCTGGAAGCTCTTCGAGTTCGAGGCCCGGCAACGAAACCGACTCGGGATCGTCAGGGTTGTCGACGTCGCTCAGGAGTCGACGCGCCAGCTCTGTGGCTTCGGACTTGGAAACGTGAAGTGCTGCGACGTAACGACCATCCGGTGGATGAACCGCAACGCCTGGAGTCTCGACAAGCTTGGCGACAATGGCGTTGTCGTAGGCATAGCTCGCCTGAAGCAGAACGACCGTGTCGGTGAGCTCCAAACCGTCCAACGAGCCATCTGGACGGTGATGCACGTCGGTCACGGGTGTGCGTCCTAGGGCACGCTTGAGCCGCTCTGCGCCGGTGATTCCCCAGAGCTTGACCGGTGCTTCACCGACGATGATGCAGGTAGGCGTCACGTGCCAGGGCGTAGCACCCGACGTGCCAGCGTGCACTCGACCCACACTGGGTCAAACGCACTCGACTGGGCCCGCTTCATGCATCACACCTCAGACGTGACATCGGGCCCCGTCGACAAAGTGACCATGAAGCTGGTGGCTTCGTTTCCCTCGTCGTGGCGATCGGCGTTGCACCCAGCAACATCGCGCTGGGTCGAGAAGTGGTCACCCTTTCGTTGGGCGCGGAATCGTCGTGCGGACGTGTTCTTTCTTTGGTTCCCGAAAACCGGCGGGACCTGGGCGCGGCTGTTGCTGCATCGCGCACTCACGCAACATTTTCAGGTCGAAGGTGCTGCGCCCTTGGAGCTGGAGCCACTGCACGATCACGACCCGCGCATTCCGCGCATTCGTCCGTTTCACGACGACGCGCCGCACTGGAAAACGCCAGCTCAACTGCGCAACCACCGCGAGCGTTATCGGGGAAAGAAGGTGCTGCTGCTCGTGCGCGATCCGCGTGATGCGATCGTGTCGTTGCACCTTCAGGTCACGCGACGTTGGAAAGTGGATCCCGACATGTCGCTGCATGATTTTATCTGGCGCGACCGGGGTTCGTTGCGCTCGATGATCAAGTTCTACAACGTGTGGGCGGAGCAACGTGACGTGCCCTCGGACCTGCTCTTGGTGCGCTACGAGGACGTGCACCAGGACACCGAGGGGTGGCTGCGCAAGATGCTGAATCACATTGGCGTGGACGATGTGCCCGACGAGGTGATCGCCGAGTCGGTGGAGTTCAACCGCATCGCAGCGCTGCGCAAGCGGGAGCAAAAGGGCGAGTACACATCGCGGCGTCTGAAGCCAGGCGATGCGAGTGATCCGGATTCGTTCAAAGCACGTCGCGGCAAAGTCGGTGGCTTTGTGGACTACATCGATCCGGAAGACATCGAGAAGATGACCGCGATGATCCGCGAAGAGCTGGACCCTTGGTACGGCTACAGCGACATCCGTTGAGGAGTCGCCAGCGGAAGCACAGTGAGCGCTGCGCGCCTTCCATTCTGAGAAACCGGTGCCGAAGCCGACGCCGAAGCCGAAGCCGATGCCGATGCCAATGCCGATGCCGATGCCGGCGTGCCCGCTTCTCCGCGTTAGCGGGGTTGCTCGCCGCCTGTTCTCGCCGTGAGTGCCCGAAAGCTCCCTCGCAGTAAAGGGCGGCTGCGCCGTCACTCCGCTTCGCTCCGTGACTCCTCGCTTCGCTCGTCGCCCTTGACTGCTCAGTCGCTTCCGGGCGGTAGGCGGCATGAGGCGGACTCGCTGCACTGTTGCATGCGCGCTTCACGAGGAGGTCGTCATGATCGTGTATCGAAAGTCGATTGAGTTGGTATGCATTCTTCACAAGCAGGTGATGCCGAAGCTGGAGGGCCGAGATCGTGAGCTGCATCAGCAGCTGCATCGCGCGGTCCGGAGCGTTGTGCTGAATAGCGCGGAGGCGCGGTCGCTCAGAGGCAAGAGGCGCACACATCACTTCTCCATCGCACTCGGCAGTGCACGTGAGGCGCACGCGTGTCTTGAGCTTGCGATGTCGCTTGGCTTCGTGGCTCAGTCAGACGAACTCATCGACAGGTCAGACCACATCCAAGCGATGCTCTACAAGCTCACACACTGATTCCCGTCGGTTTCGCGTGCGGTGCTCCGCATGCGAAACCGATCTGTTTCTTGGGAGACGAAGGTAAGTCGGAACCTTTTTCGTCTCTGGTCTTTCGTCTCTGGTCTTTCGTCTTCTGGAGAGTTCGTACAAATCGCGAGCTAACGCGATTCGATTTCGCGAATCAGTCGATCCACCAGCCCCGTTCCAATCGCTAGATTCAACGGGAGTTCTCGAATACGGGAGCGTCGCGTCGCGACATCCAGCTTGATGGCCATCTCGGATCCACCAATCGGTGTGTGCGGTTTGTTCATCAGCTGAACGCGTCGCGTATCGATTCCGGCGGCGTTCATCTCTTGACGAAAGGGATGGATGAACTCCGCTGCATCCGTTCCACGTACGCCGCTCGCATCCATGCCGCCATGGACGTAGACCCACACGGTTCCGCCTGGATCGCCCTGTAACGGAACGAGTTCCGAGAGAACGCCGATTGCGCGACGACGCTCTTCCGGGCGACCCAGGTGGTAGCGCTCAAGCCCAATATCGCCTTGCGCCAAACGCGCAGACAGAATCGCCCAACGCGCGATTTGCACCGCTTCTGGACCCAACTCGCGACCGTGCAACGCGAGACCCTTCATCTCGTCACGCATCTCTTGCCGGTTCGGATTCTCGACCGCTACCAAGATCACGTGTTCACGACGCAGTCGTTGTCCAAAGTAGCGTGCATCGCTTTCCACGATGCGTGCTGCTCCGACGCGTGCAACTGCATTGGCGCCTTCGTCCTGCGCATTGACCATCGCGCGTGCGTCGGCCGCCAACATGTGCACACTCCGTCGGGCGTTGGTCACGCGCAGACGTTCGGGAGCGAGTACGGTTCGGTTTCGAGTGGCGACTTCGTGCAGACGCTCACTTGCTGGAAACGAACCGAACAGAGCTTCTGGAGTCGAAAGCGCACGCCACGCTTCGTCGTCGTCGATCGGCGGCGCAACCACTGGTCGCAGCGTGCGACCTGCAATGGTGTCTGAGACTGCCACGGTGACCCACACCAAAGGCATCATCACCGAAACTGGGTCGTGGTCGATCGGGTGGTCCTGCTGGCTAAAGAGTGAGTCGCGTACAGCAAACACGCCACGCGTGCCGGCAGCTCCGACCCTCCAGCGTTCCGCGATGGCTTGGCCGGTGGACTCGAAGAATCCGTTTTCGCCACGGCGTCCGCGCATGCCGACGTTGTTGGCCTCATACCGAAGGTTTTGGAACCGCGCGCCCATCGGGTTGGTGAGTCGTGGGATCAAGTGATCGAAGCGCTCGGGCACGCGCAACAGCACGCTGTCATCGATGAGCGGGTAGCCGGGGAGACGAACCTCCGCTGCGGGCTCGGTCACCTCTTCGGTGGTGTCGTCTGCTGGTGCTGGAGTGCTCGAGGTCTCATCCGAGCCGCACGCAAGCAGTGCGATGAAGAGGACGAGCCAGCGGTTCACGCCGCGACTAGAGCACCTCGAACCAGAAACAGAAAGCGTCTTGTGAGCGGTGCCAGGAAAATCAGCTGGGCGCCGTTGGGGTTGAGCGAACTCTCTTACCGGAAGACGAAAGGCCAGGAGTCGACAGGATCAAATAGCCTTCCGACTCCTTGCCTTTCGTCTTCCGGTAATGTCGTGGCGCCGTTTCACGAGACCTCGAACTTGTCTTCCCCCGCCGTCTTTCTATGCTGTCTGGGTGCGGAACGTCCTTCTGACTCTCGCTCTCGTCGTGGCTGCTGCCGCGGTTGCGCAGCCGCCGCCCGTCAAGGTTGCGCTCTATCGCGCAGGTGGTGTGGCGCGTGACGCGTTGGATGCGGCAGAAGAGTTGATCGGTTCCGCCCCCGGGTTCGAACTGACGGTCGTGCGGCCTTGGCAAGTTCGTGCGGGCGCCTTGGAAGGTCAGGATGCCGTTTTGTTTACGGGCGGTCGTGGCTCCGTCCAAGGTCGGCTCTTGCGCGAATCAGGCCGGCAGCGCGTGCGCGATTTCGTCGGTGAGGGCGGCGGATATGTCGGGATCTGTGCCGGTGCCTACATGGCGATGCAAGGCGAACCCGAGTTCCACAAGATCGCCTTCGTCGCCGGTCGACATGCCACCGGCGATAACTGGCGGCGAGGTGTCGCCACGATCGATGTTGAAGACGATGCCGGGCGTCATCATGCGCTCCACTACGCCAACGGGCCGATTATCGGCGCCGAAGCTGTCGAAGGGCTTCCACCCTTCGTGGTGCTCGCGAACTTCCGCGAAGAAATCTATCGAGAGCGTCACGACACGCATGCGGGCGAGATGATCAACACACCCGCAATCGTCGCGAGTCAGTACCGACAAGGCAGTATCGTACTCTTCAGCCCGAACCCTTCGCTGGATCCTGCTGAACCCGAGTTGTTGCTGCGGGCCTTGCGCTATACCGGCACGCGTCAGCGAGTGACTCAGGAAACGCGTTTCGCCGACGTCTTCAGTCGCTGACGTACCGCGGCCTTGAACGCGTCCCACGCGTACACCGACGCCCAACTCACCGCGATGAGTGCAATCAGTGCGACGCTGGCCTCGGCCATCGATGACTCACCGACCAGCGGTCCACCCAAGCGGCCGTAGCAAAACGGAACGTGCACGACGTACGCAACCAAGCTGCCGCGCCCAAGTCGAACCAAGGCTCGGCGCGGCTTGCCCGGGATCCCCAATGAAAATAGGGCTCCTAGACCGAGGATGACCCACCCGCGACCCGCGAGATCCACCACGTTGAGCACAATTGCCGGATGCGCACGGCTCGCTGGGTCGTCGCCTAGAGCAACAGCAAACGCGTACTCCCCGCCGATGGCTGCCACGATGCCAATCAAGGTGAGCGCGACAAGCATACCCACAGGAGCGCCTGCACGCGCAGACGCGAAGCTCTCGTCGCGTGCGCGGATCATCCAGTGCGCACCCAACGTTCCGATCCCGAACCAGGCAAAGAGCGGAACGAAGGGCATGCGCGTGAACTCGGGTGCATCGATGAACAATCCAGTGATGATGCCCAGCGGCGGATCGAGGTCACTCACCCACGCGCAAACGCCGGTCACGAAGACCGCAAGCGCCAAGCAGCGTAGTGCAAGCACGCGTGTGTCGAGAGTGCGCCCAAGACAGAGTGCGCCCGCCATGATGCTGAGTCCGATGACGTGCAGGACGTCGGAGCGAAACAACGTGTGCCAGGAGTCGTACCCATCGATGAGTGCGTAACTGAAGCTCATCATGTAGCCGTAGAGCAGGACCTGCGCTCCACGTTTGAGGAGACTGTGGCGAACGGCGTGCGCGTTCTCGTCGCGTTGAGCTGCAGCGTGAACCCGCCAAGTAACCGCAGCGCCGGCAAGAACCAGAAACGCGGGCAAGGGAAACGTTCCAAGCACACGCGTGAACGCGTACGCAGCATCGCGTTGATCGGGCGCAACCCAACCGTGATAGGCGTGGCCCTGAATCATGATCAGGCTCGCCACGCCGCGCGCGACGTCGATGCCCTCGACGCGCTTGGACACGGTTTTACCCCTAGAACGTCGAGGGTTCGTCTTCGGTCGGCGCCTCGGGCTGAGGCTCGTCTTCGACGTCCAAGTGCATCCACTTCGCCAGCAAGGGCGACAAGAGCAAGCACAGAACAGCAGCACCACACGCAACCCAACCCAACTGAGCAAACACGTCCGTGGAGTTGGCAAGGCGGTCGTACGACTCCAGTAGTTCAGTGCTCTTGCCGTCGAGGCTATCGAGCACACCCATGTCCACCGCGAGTTGTCCGGGGTTGTCGCCGGTTTCGGGGGCCTTTGTCAGCAGCGCAATGATGCCGCCCACATGGTGCGCCATCGCCGAGCTCAGGAACCATGCGCCCATGACCATCGCCGTGATGCGTTGCGGACTGAGCTTGGTCACCATCGAAAGGCCGATGGGCGACAAGCAAAGCTCTCCTGTCGTGTGGAGGAAGTACGCGCCGATCAGGAAGAAGAGCGGAACGACTGCAGCGGCCTGATTCACGAGTTCGCTTCCGCCATCTGCGGTTGCGCGCGTGACTTCGACCGAACCGTCCATGACGAATCCCGCGGAGTAGCCGAGCAGCACGAAGCCGAGTCCCAACTGAAGAATGCCCAGCGCGAATTTGACGGGGGTGTTCGGTTCCTTGCCGCGAACACCGAGCCCTACCCACATCAGGCTGAAGAGCGGGGCGAGCAGAAGAATGAACGTCGGGTTCACCGACTGAAAGAGCGATGCGCTGATCGATCCGCGGTCGACGTTGAGGTTCGTGAACACGGTCATCGACGAACCCGCCTGCTCAAAGAACGCCCAGAAAAGCGTGGTGAAGAAGAGCAGGATAATGACGACGAAAAGACGCTCGCGCTCGACCTTCTGGCTGCGAATCGCGGTGACAAACACGATGAGAATCACGCCGATGGCGAAGGGCGTGAGCACGTAGCCCATGACTTCGTAGAACTGAACGAGAAGCGCGAAGAGCACGCACGAGATGACCGCGAGGATGTAGGTCGCGACCTCCCAGGTGACGGGACCGATCTTTTGCTTGAGCAGGTCGGACGGCGGATCGCCGTTCTCGCCGAGCATGCCCTTGCCCCAACCAAAGACCACGAGGCCGGCGAGCATGCCGAGTCCCGCGAGTCCGAATCCGAGCCACCAACCGACGGTCTCGCCGAGGTAGCCACAGACGAGCGGTGCGACACCTGCACCCAAGTTGATGCCCATGTAGAAGATGGTGAAGCCACCGTCGCGACGCGGGTCGTTGCGGTCCGAGTAGAGCCCACCCACCATCGACGAGATGTTGGGTTTGAAGAACCCGTTTCCGGCGATCAGAAACGCGAGTGCGATGTAGAGAAAGAACTCCGTCTCGATGGCCATGATGAAGTGACCGATCGCCATCAACACGCCGCCGAGCAGAACGGACTTCTTATAACCCAGCAGCTTGTCGGCGATGATGCCGCCGATGAAGGGCGTCGCGTAGACGAGCGCGCCGTATGCGGCGTAGATACCGTAGGCTTTTTCTTCGGCGCCGGATTCGCCGAGGTCGACGAAGAGTTGGCGCGTTAGATAGAGCACGAGGAGCGCGCGCATTCCGTAGAACGAAAAGCGCTCCCACATCTCTGCGAAGAAGAGCATGTAGAGCGAGCGCGGCTGCTTCTGGGTCGTCGTCGTCATTGGCCGCGCGAACCTTTCAGGACGGGTGGGGTGCAGTCAACCCGGGCAGATCGCAAAACCCCGAGAAAACGGCCTGAATTGAAGCAGGTTCGGGTCCGTACGGACTACGTCCCCACACGGACCTACTCGCAGGTAGCGTCTTCGTCGCACTCGGATGAGCACGATTCGTCGGAACACTCGAGATCGCAGTTGGCTTCGTCGAGACAAAAGAGCCGGCAGCCTTCGCTGCAAGACCAGTCACACTGCGCGGATCCGGTGCAGCTGAACGAGCAGTCGCCGCCCTCGCAGCTTCCGCTGCATTGCGCATTGTCGTCGCAGTAGAAGTTGCAAGCACCGTCGGGACAGTCGAACGCGCACTCGCGCGAACCCACGCACGATCCATCCGGGTCTTCGCACGCTGCGGCGAGCAACGTGAGCGTTGCGGCCATGACCAGGCGGATGATCAGCCCCAATCGAGGACAACCTTTCCAGACTTGCCGCTTCGCATGATGTCGAAGCCTTGTTGGAAGTCGTCGACATCAAATCGATGTGTAAGCAGCGGGGATACGTCGAGTCCGGACTGCAGCATCGACGCCATCTTGTACCAAGTCTCGAACATCTCGCGTCCGTAGATGCCCTTGAGAATCAGTCCTTTGAAGATGACGTTGTCCCAATCGATCGTCACATCCTTCGGCGGAATGCCGAGCAAGCCCACCCGACCTCCGTGATTCATCACGTCGAGCATTCCGGTGAGAGCGGGACCCGCACCACTCATCTCCAATCCCACGTCGAATCCCTCGGTCATGCCGAGGTCGCTCATCACGTCGCGGATGTCGGTGTCTTTGACGTTCACCGCGCGGTCCGCGCCCATCTTCGACGCCAGATCCAAGCGGTAGTCGTTCAAATCGGTCACGACGACGTAGCGCGCCCCCACGTGACGACAGATCGCAGCGGCCATGATCCCGATCGGACCTGCGCCGGTGATCAACACATCTTCGCCAACGAGATCGAAACTCAAGGCGGTGTGGGCGGCGTTGCCCAGCGGATCCAAGTACGCAGCGATTTCATCCGGGATCGAGTCCGGCAACTTGAACGCGTTGACTGCCGGGATGACCAAGTACTCCGCGAACGCGCCGGGTCGGTTCACGCCCACGCCTTCGGTGTTTCGACACAAGTGCCGTTTTCCCGCCCGACAGTTACGACAGTGACCGCAAGTGATGTGACCTTCGCCGCTCACGCGGTCGCCAACCTTGAAGCCGTTGACGTGTGATCCGACTTCCTCCACGACACCGGCGAACTCATGTCCGACCGTCATCGGCACCGGGATGGTGCGCTGGGCCCAATCGTCCCAGTTGTAGATGTGGACGTCCGTTCCGCAGATGGCGGTTTTGCGCACTCGAATGCGCAGGTCGTTCGGGCCGATGTCTGGGACGGGGACGTCCGCCATCCAGATGCCTTCTTTGCGCTCGCTTTTGACGAGCGCTTTCACGAGAGGACCCCGAGCTCCTTGCCCACCGCGGTGAACGCTTCCACGGCGCGGTCGAGATGTTCGAGCTCGTGCGCGGCGCTCATCTGCACACGAATACGCGCTTCGCCCTTGGGCACCACCGGATAGGAAAATCCGATCACGTAGATGCCACGTTCGAGGAGTGCGTCGGCCATCGTGCTCGCCAACTTTGCGTCGCCAAGCATCACCGGAATGATCGCATGGTCGCCTGGCAAAAGGTTGAAGCCCGCTGCTTCCATCTTGGTGCGGAAGTGTTCGGCGTTGCGCCACAGCTTCGCACGCAGTTCATCGCCCTCGTTCTCCAGCACGTCGAGCACGGTGATCGACGCGTGGGCGATCACGGGTGCCAACGTGTTGCTGAACAAGTACGGGCGGCTGCGTTGACGCAACCACCCAATGATCTCTTTACGCCCCGACGTGTAGCCGCCCGACGCACCACCCAGTGCTTTGCCCAGCGTTCCGGTGATCACGTCGATGCGTCCCATCACGCCAAGCTTCTCGTGGGTGCCGCGACCTTTGTCGCCCACGAATCCAACCGCGTGGCAGTCGTCCATGAATGTGATCGCGCCGTACTCGTCTGCAAGATCACAAATCGCGGGCAGGTTGGCGTAGTAGCCGTCCATCGAGAACACGGCGTCGGTGGCGATGACTTTGAACCGTGCGTCCTTCGCCTCTTCGAGCTTGGCGCGCAGGTCGTCCATGTCGTTGTTCTTGTAGCGAAAGCGCTTGGCTTTGCAGAGCCGAACGCCGTCGATGATCGACGCATGGTTGAGCGAGTCGCTGATGATCGCGTCTTCGGGACCAAAGCAGGTTTCGAAAAAGCCGCCGTTCGCGTCGAAGCAACTCGAATAGAGAATGGTGTCTTCGGTGCCGAGAAACCCGCTGAGCTTTTGCTCGAGCTCTTTGTGCACGTCTTGCGTGCCGCAGATGAAGCGTACCGACGCCATGCCGAACCCGTGTTCCGCAACGCCGGCTTGAGCGGCTGCAACCACCTTGGGGTGATTGGCGAGGCCCAAGTAGTTGTTGGCGCAGAAGTTGATGACTTCCTTGCCGGTCGACACGCCGATCGCAGCTTGCTGCGGAGTCACGATCACGCGTTCGTCTTTGAAGAGTCCTTGGTCGCGGAGCGCGGCGGTCTCCGTGGCGAGATGATCGAGCAGGGCTTGCTGCATGTCAGAACTTTCGGTCAGAGCTTTCGAATGGAGCGAATCACGTGACGCCCCTCGGTCATGGCGAACTGAAACTCGACGCGGTCGCCAACCGAGATCGGCTCAAGGAGGGCAACGTCGTTCGCAAAGAAAGGCATTTGCATCGCCGGCATCACACCGGGGATCTCCTCGTGGTCGATGTCGACGCGTTCACCGTCGATCGCTTTCACTTCGCCGCGTGCGGAATGCACACCGTCTTCGGTCGACGCCGATTCGGTCGAGGTCTCAGACTGACCGCACGCCGGTAAGGCGAGCAGCAACGCCACACAGAAGAGCCAACGCATGCCGAAGATCTAGTCCTTGTCGGGCTTGGGGTCGACCGTTGTCGCAATCTTCGAGGGGTCGAGCTCACCCATCACGGATGTGCGCAGCTTCTCGTATTTCTTGAGGAATCCCTTGAAGCGGAGATGACGCACATGCTCGCTCGGTGTGTCGAAGGGCTTGGGCGTCATATCGAGCACGCCTTGTTCATCGACCTCATCGATCAGATGCGGCGGCAGGAACTTCTTCGCGTACTCCTTGTACACACCCGACGTGATGAAGAGGTCGAGGATGTCCGGATCGAGGTGGTTGTCCTTTTTCATGAAACCCATGATTCGGATCGACTCGGACAGCGTCTTGCCCTTCTTGTAGGGACGGTCTTGCGCCGTGAGCGCTTCGAACACGTCCGCGATTGCCATCATGCGCGCAGGAACAGACATGTCGCCGGCGTAAATGCCCTTCGGATAGCCACCACCATCCATCTTCTCGTGGTGACCACCGGCGTACTCGGGAACTCGCTGGAGATGTCGGGGGAAGGGCAGTGACTCGAGCATTTGGATCGTCTGAACCATGTGCCCGTTGATGATGAGTCGCTCTTCTTCGGTCAGCGTGCCACGCGAAATCTGCAGGTTGTAGATCTCGTCGTCGTCGAGCAGCGCACGGCGCATCCCGCGCTCACCCCACGTGCGTGCGCCGATGTCCTTGATCCGTTTCTTCGCGTCGTCCGACAGAAACTCGGAACCGATGTTGGCCTTTTCGAGAAACGCGAGGTCCTCGCGAAGCGATGCCACTTCTGTTTCGTACTTCTCGCGTGCGCCCTCATCCCCGCGGGCTTCGGCGCGCAGCAGGTCGATCTCCAACTCGCGCTCGATCACCGCGGCGCGTGTCCGGACCGCATCGATGCGATCCCAGATGGTCTCGAGCTTGGTGGCTTTGTCCATGATGTGGACGGGGGTCGTCACCTTGCCGCAGTCATGAAGCCACGCCGCGATTTTCAGCTCGTACCATTCGTCTTCGTTGAGTTCGAAGGCCGCGAACTTTCCTTCCGTGGCGTTGCAGGCGGCTTCGGCCAACATCAGCGTCAAGATGGGTACGCGCTCGCAGTGCGCGCCGGTGTATGGCGACTTGCTGTCGATGGCGGCCGCGATCATCTGGATGAACGCTTCGAGAAGCTGACGCTGTCCTTCCAGCAACATCTGGTTGTCGAGCGCGACCGCGGCCTGTGACGCGAGTGCTTCGACGATGCGTTGCTCTTCGGGATCGAAGGGGATCACTTCGTTGGTTTTGGGATCCTTGGAGTTGAGCAACTGCAGCACGCCGATGACGCGGTACTCGCCGTTGACCAACGGAATGGTGAGGAACGACTTGCTTCGGTAGCCCGCCTGTTCATCGAAGGTCTTCGTTCCCGCGAAGTCGAAACCATCGGCTTCGTATGCGTCGGGGATGTTGACCGACGAGCGCATCACCGCTGCACACGTCGCGACGTTTGATTGGTTGGGCTCCCCCGTCTCGGGGTCAAACATCGGAATGTTCGGCAACGTGATCTCTTTGCCGGTGGTGCCACCAAGCGCGATGCCCAACGAGTCGGTCATCATGATCGCGAAACGCAGCTCGTCGTTGTCCGTGCGCAGATAGAGTGTTCCTCCATCCGCGTTGCACAGCTTCTTGGCCTCGAGGAGGATCATCTCGAGCAAGCGTTCTTTGTTCTTCTCGGCGGAGAGCGCGACACCCACACGGTGCAGCAACTCCAGTCGAGCAACTTTCTCTTCGAGTGAGACCCCCATCGGCGCTCCCGCATACTACCCAATCACGAGCAGCTGTAGTATCGCGGTCCTGCTATGACGAAGAGCCGTCTTTTGATGTCGCAACTCTGTCTCTCGCTCATTTGGGCGAGTTCCGGGTTCGCCCAAGAGTCCATCACGCTCAACCAGTTTCGGGCGTCCGAAACGGCTGAGGACGCGTTCGCGCTGAGTCGCCCCGACGACCAAGGGCATCTCCGCTTTGGTGTGAACCTGCACTTGGACTACTCGAACGACCCGCTCGTGTACGAGCGACGTCTCGGCGAGAGCGGCACCGAGCAGGGGTCGATCGTGGAGCATCAGCTCACGGGCACCTTCGGGCTCTCGATCGGGTTGATCGATCGCTTGGTCATCTTTGCCGGAATCCCGGTGAACTTTCTGATGGACGGCGATGACGCCGCTCCGGATGGCCCGCTTCCCAGTGGTGCTGCGTTGGCCGACGACATCGGAGCTGGCGACGTCTACCTCGGGATGCGTGTTCGCTTTGTGGGCGAGTCGGACGACTTCTTTTCGTTGGGTGGTCAGCTGACCGCGACCTTTCCCACGGGCGGTGGCAATTTTCGCGGAGACGACTTTCTCTCCGTTCATCCGGAGCTGATGGCCGAGCTCCGTCCTGGCAAGTTGCGGATGACGTTGAATCTCGGCGCGCGTGTCGGGGACACCGTGACGCTCCCGGGTGACATCGAGCTCGGTAACGCGCTGACTTTCGGACTGGGCCTGACCGCACCTCTGTACGGTGACCATCGCGACCCCGAGGCCATTCGGCTCGATCTGCATGCGCAGATTTGGGGGTCGACGTCGTTCAACGAGTTCTTCGGCCGTGAATCATCACCCTTGGAAGCATTGGGTGGACTCAAAGCGCACCTGACCAACGGAATGGTGATCGGTGCGTCGGGCGGCGCGGGTGTGACGCGCGGATTTGGCAGTCCGGACGCGCGCGTGATTTTCACACTTGGCTACACGCAGCCGCGTGAAGTGGAAGTCGAAGAAGAACCGCGCCCGACCGACCGGGATGCTGACGGGATCATGGATCCGGACGATCAGTGTCCGGATGAGCCGGAAGACCGCGACGGGTTCGAGTCGGAGGATGGTTGTCCCGACACCGACAACGATCAGGACGGCATTCTCGACGACGATGACGAGTGCAAGGACGAAGCGGAAGACCGGGACGAGTGGGAAGATGAAAACGGCTGTCCCGACCCGGACAACGACGCGGACGGAATCGAAGACGAGCCCGACGAGTGCCCCAACGAAGCTGAGGACCGTGACGGGTTCGAGGATGAGAACGGTTGCCCGGATCCGGACAACGATGCGGACGAAGTGCTGGACATCGAGGACCGGTGTCCGACCGAAGCTGGACCCGCGGCAAACGGTGGCTGTCCGGATACCGATCGCGATGAAGATGGCGTTGTGGACCGTCTGGACAACTGTCCGGACGAGCCCGGCACCGCAGAGAACCAAGGATGCCGACGTCGTCAGCGTGTGGTGATTCGTGACGGTGGGTTGGAGATTCTCGACAAGGTGTACTTCCGGGTGAACAGCGACCGGATCTTGTCGCGTAGCAATCGGCTACTGCTGAACGTGGCTGTCGTGTTGAACAACCACCCTGAGATCACGCGTATTCGTGTCGAGGGTCATACGGATGACCGCGGTGACGACGACTACAACCTCGAGTTGAGTCAGAAGCGTGCGGAAGCCGTGGTGACCTTCTTGGTGGAGCGTGGTGAAGTCGCTGCAGAGAGGCTGGAAGCCCAGGGCTTTGGCGAGACGCGGCCGATCGAGAGCAACGACACACGTCAGGGCCGTGCGGCGAACCGTCGTGTGGAGTTCAACCTGGTGGGAGGCGGATCGTCCGAGGTTGTGGTGGAGAACCCGCCCGAGCCTGTTCAAGAACCGGAAGCTCCGGAAGCTCCGGAAGGTGCCGACGCTGCGGAAGGCGCCGAAGCTTCGGAAGGTGCCGAAGCGTCGGAGTAGGGTTCCGCTTTCCGCTTCGCGGATCCGGAAGCTTGGAAGTTTGAGAGAACGGAAGCAGGGGCTCTGGGCCGGGAGCTAGCTCTGGGAGGCCGGCAGCTGGCTCTTCTCTCAAGACCGGACGACACTTGAGCATGCGACATTGCCCACCGCTGTTGATATTGCTCCTCGCCTGCGGAGGCAGCGCGGGTGTGGAAGACGCATCCACTCAAGACGCCGAGCTTGATGACGCACGCGAAACCGATGTGCCCTTCGGTGATGCGATTGGTGTGGACGACGCAAATCCCGACGCCTCAGTCGATCGATTAACAGCACCCGACGGTGTCGACCCTCCCGACACCGACCTTGAGCCGGGTTCGGATGCAGACGACGTGTACCGGTACTGTTGGCATCTCGCTCGCATCCTTTGCATTGGCCACTATTCGTGCTGCGAGGTTGAGCCGGTTCAGCGCTTGGGAAACGACCAAGAAGAGTGCAACGAACTCTTGGCCCAGGGATTCTGTGAGCAGTATCGCCTACGACCAGATGCTATTGGTCCCCAAGACCGAGATGAGCTTGAGCGGGACTTGGATCAGCTCCTTGCTTCCTCGGCGGACTGCAGCGAGCCGATCTCCAAGATTGGAATCGCGCTTGGAAATCTGGAGCTCGGAGGAGACTGCTCTGGCGGCGGTCTCGGGGGTCATCTGCTTTGTGCTCAACGCGCATCGTGCGTGGGTGGCGTATGCACACCTCCGCCAGAGGTTGGTGAAGCGTGCGGACCAGGCATCTACGACTGCGACATCGACGCGTACTGCGATTCTGACGATACCTGTGCGGCACTTCTGCCACTCGACACAGCATGCGACGCAGACGGGCAGTGCGAGACGCGTTCATGCGAGTCGAACGTGTGCGCACCAGACCCGTTCGACACGTGGTGTCTCGACCGAGACCGCCTACCCGACTAGAGCAGCCACGGATAGCGCCAATCACCGGGCGGATGCAGGTTCTCTTTGATCGATTGAGGCGAGAGCCACCGCAATAAGTTCAAGTACGAACCGGCCTTGTCGTTCGTTCCACTCGCGCGCGCTCCACCAAAGGGCTGCTGCGCCACGACTGCGCCCGTCGGTTTGTCGTTGAGATAGAAGTTACCCGCCGACTGACGCAACGCCGCGGATGCCTGAGCGAGGGCGGCACGATCGCGGCCGAACACCGCACCGGTCAACGCGTAGGGCGAGGTTGTATCCACCCACTCCAGCATCTCGTTCCACTGCGCGTCGTCGTAGACGTACGCGCTGACCACCGGACCAAAGATCTCTTCCTGCATGAGTCGATGCTTGGGGTCATCCACCTTCACAAACGTCGGGTCGATAAACCAACCTTTGCTCTTGTCCGCTGTGCCTCCGAACACCACCTCGGCGGTATCCTTCGCCAAGGTTTGATAGCCCGTGATCTTGGTCCACGCGCGCTCGTCGATCACCGCGCCTAGGAAGTTGGAGCGATCGCGGACGTCGCCCACTTTGATCTGACCCAGCGCATCTCCCACGCGTTCACGAATCGGATTCCACAAGGACTTGGGAATGTAGAGACGGCTTGCAGCGGAGCACTTCTGACCTTGGTACTCGTACCCACCACGCACGATTGCCGTGGCCGCGGCATCGAGATCTGCGCTCGGGTGAAACACGATGAAGTCCTTGCCGCCGGTTTCACCCACGACTCGCGGGTAGCTCCGATAGTGGTCCAGGTTGTTCGAAACCCCTTTCCAGAGCGCGCGAAACGTCCCCGTCGAGCCGGTGAAGTGGATCCCTGCCAGATGCTCCGATGCGAGCGCAGCGTTGCCTTGTTCCGGACCGTCGCCAGGAACGAGTTGGATCACGCCATCCGGTAGACCGGCTTCGCGCAGTAGCTGCAGGCAATGCCACGCCCCGACCATTGAGGTGTGCGAGGGCTTCCAAAGCACCACGTTGCCCAAGAGTGCGGGCGCAGTGGGAAGGTTCACGGCGATCGAAAGAAAGTTGAACGGTGTAATCGCGAACACAAAGCCTTCGAGCGGCCGGTACAGCGTCCGGTTCCAAATCGTCGACGACGAGATGGGCTGTCCTTCCAGTAGGTCGCGCGCGAACGCCACGTTGAACCGAAAGAAGTCGATTAGCTCACACGCGGCGTCGATCTCTGCCTGGTGGCAAGTCTTGGATTGACCGAGCATGCAGGCCGCGTTGATGCGCATGCGCCAACTGCCCGCCAACATCTCGGATGCACGCAAAAAAATCGCAGCACGGTCTTCGAAGCTCATCGCTGCCCATTCCGGTGCGACGCGAAGGGCGCCAGCAATTGCCTTGTCGACATCTGCCGCCGATGCGTGATGAACCGTCCCCAGAACGTGCCCGTGATCGTGCGGCATCGTGACTTGGGTCGTGGCTCCTCCTCGTACTTCTTTCCCGTCGATGAGCGCGGGCATGTCGAGCGTTTCGCTCGCAATCGCGTCGAGCGCTTTGTCGAGACGATCGACTTCCGGCGAACCCGGAAGGAAAGGGGTGACGGGTTCGTTGCGCGGGGGCGGAACTCGGAACGCGGCTTGGCTCATGCGCGGGATGCTAACGGATTGTCGGCACAACGAGCGTTTGTACGATTTCGCCTGCTCTCACAGTGTATTCACCTGGTTCAAGCGGGCCGAGGTCGTGCCAAGCGACCGCGGTTGTTGGAGGCGGGAGGATTCCGCATAGACAGTCTTCAAAGACACAGGTGAAGAGTTCGACCTCAATCTCGTCTCGCCCGACGCGCTCAGAGCGCGCGGCGAGGAGCAACTCGGGTGTGCAACACAAGCTCTGTTCGCCACTCACTCCGGCCCAGACAAGTGGCGGGCCCGCGTGGTTGTTGGCGGGCACCGCGAACTGGAGTGCGGTCGGCTCAAGCGGTCGACATCCGCCGCCGGGTGTCAGCGGAGGGCGCAGTTCGCGAACCGAAAGGGAATGATCCATGCCTGCAACGCGCAGCGTGTGCTCGCCAGGTGCGAATGCGTCTGAGATGGCCGATCCACTGTAGGTGGTGAGGACTGCATCGCAGAAGTCACCGCATTCGCAGATCTGCAGTTCAAAGCGTTCGTTCATACGCGTTGAGCAGCCGCAGTCTGCGCTGGCTTCGTGGTACACGCTGGCGGAAAACACCTGGTCATCGAAGAGGACGCGTGGAGCCACGACGCCTGTAGGTACGCTGGCGCACTCGCGAGATGCCTCGGCTACGACGACGCACGAAAACTCGCCTGCGTGCACGATGTTGTCGCCTTCAAGCAGGGGACCGACGCGTACCGATGCAGCGTCTTGGGGTCCCAGGCAGCTCAGAAGTTCGTCACACCCGCATGCCGTCCACGTCGCATTGAGTTCCCATTCGTGCGGGGAGAGTTCGTCGATCACCAAGTCGTTTCGTCCAGACTCGCAGCAGATGCCCGCGCGATGACGCACGTCGACCCGCGCAAACTCGCCCACTGCGAACACGCTCTCAGGACAATCCATGCCTTCGTAGAAGGTTGGCTCGATGCCGCAACCGTCCGGAATGTCTTCGAATTCGACCTCGTGATGCGCGTAGCAAGCGCACAGGAGCATCGAGGCCAAAGTGTGCCCCGCTCGCATACACCAGGAAGCGGAGCAAGCGTCGGGCCAGGACGGCTAGCCGGTCAATCGACGTGAACCGGTCACGTCCAGCAGGATCTCGCCCGAGTCGTCGCTGTCGAGTTCTTCGGGAATCCAGAGTTCGAACGTCGACCCCAATCCCGGTTCGCTTTGCACGGTGACGCGACCGGCAAGCATTCGCGAGAGACGCTTCACAATGGCCAGCCCCAAACCAGTGCCGCCGTACTCGCGTTCATCGGAGTTGTCGAGTTGCTCGAACGGTTCCCAAATATGCGCGAGCTGTTCGCGGGGAATTCCCACGCCGGTATCGGTCACCGAAAACTCAACACCTCGCGGATCGCGCGGTCCCACCAATACCGTGATCGAACCGCCTTCGGGAGTGAACTTCACTGCGTTGACCAGCAGGTTCACCAAGATCTGGCTGAGCTTGCCCCGGTCGGTCACCACTTTGCTGGGAATGCCGCTTTCGAGTTTGAGTTCGAGGTTGAGGTTCTTGGTGCCGACCATCCACTGCACGGACCCAAGGACCGTCTCCATGAGTTCCTTGATGTCCACATCGACCAACTTGAGTCTCATGACGCCCGCTTCGGCTTTCGAAAGCGCGAGCAGGTCGTCGATCATGCCAAGAAGCTGGGTCGCAGCGCCGTGAACGGATGCAAACGCCTCTTTCTGCTGGTCGGAGACTGGGCCGTAGATGCCGGCTTCGAGCACGTTGGTCAGCCCGGTGATTCCGTGAATCGGCGTGCGCAACTCATGCGTCAGGTTCGCGAGGAGCATGGTTCGCTGTTGATTCGCGCGGATCAGCTCGTGGGTTCGGGACTCCAGGCTCTGGGTTTTCATCCGAAGTCGATGCACCAGTACGCCGGTGAACGCGCCAGCAACGCCCAAGAGGAACGCGGCGTACGCCAACGCGAGCGCGACCTGGCCACCTTCGATCAGCACGCCGGTGGACCCCGGCGGTGGAATCGCTTCGAGCACTCCGAAATACACGAGCAGCGTGGCAACGGTGTGCGCGATCCAACACAAGCTCGTCGCGAGAATCGTGACCCCGACGTTCGTGAGTGCTGCCAGAACGGCGATCAAGATCAGGTAGACACCAAAGAGCGGACTCAAGGGACCGCCCGTTAGGTAGATGGCCCCCGTCATCGTGATGATGTCCATCAACGTGTTGAGGGTTTGCGTTTCTAAGATGAACCGTTCGCGTTTCAGGCCCACCACGGCGATCGTGTTGGTGACGAGCTTGAGGCCCACCAACGTATAGAACCCCCATCGATGGGGAACGACACCGGTGATGCCCGCGCCGAGGGCGAGCACGCCGAAGCACAGTGCGACGCCATAACCGCTCCACACTCCGAGCCAGAGGGACGGACGGTTGTGTGGAAGCGCGACCTCGGTCATCCACGACGGGAGGCTCGCGCTGCGGGTCATGTCATGCGTGGCCGATCAGATCTCGAACTCGGTCCAAGAAGGCGTTCATCTGAAACGGTTTGATCAGGTACCCCTCGGCCTTGAGCTCATCGCTGTATCGTTCTGCGTGACTCTTGTCGGTATACACCGCACTCATCAGCAACACGGGGGTCTGTTGCCCATCACGGTCCCGCTTGATCTCAAAACACAGCTCGAAACCGTTCTTGCGCGGGAGCTGAACGTCAGCGACCACCAGATCGGGCTTCTCCCGCTTGAAGGTCTCCATGCCCTCCGCACCGTTTCGAGCCACCAGGATCTCGTAGCCATGCGCCGCCAAAAAGTGCGTCATGACCTGCACGTTGAGAGGGTCGTCTTCGACCACCAATACCCGCTTCATCTCACCCCGCTGTCCGTTCTTTGCACAGTATAAAGCGAATTTCAGCTGAAATCATGGCTCGCCGGGATTTTCCCATAGATTAGGGATACTTCTGCCACTTCTCGGGGAGTGCGATTTCGCTCGCATGCTCCGGGGCAGATTGCCGCGACAGGTCCGAAGCAGACGTTTTTACCGTAATTTCAGGCTGTTTTGGGTGGTGCGAAATGTGCTCTTAGGTGGGACAAATGCTCACCTGGGACACTCTGATTTTCGTACTGCCGATCGTGATGGCGATGGTGCTCGGAACAGGCGCTCTCACAGGGGGCTTTGGGGACGATGTCGACATCGATCTCGATCTCGACGTGGATGGAGACGCAGATGTCGACGGAGAGGCGGAGCCGAGCGCTTGGCTGAACGCGTTGGCGTGGCTCGGTGTGGGTCGTGCCCCGATCATGATCTTACTGACTGTCGCGCTCTTGACGTTCGGCGTCGTGGGACTCGTGTTGAAGCCTCTGCTTGGGCCGATTCTCGCGCTGGTGATGTCACTTGTGCTGACACCTGTCGCGACGTCGAGTGCCGGGCGAACGCTGGCTCGGTACATGCCGACTTCGGAGAGCTACGTCGTCGGACGTCACGCGCTCGTCGGCTGCTCGGGAACAGCGCGCTTGCCGGTCACGCGTACGTTTGGCGTCGCGCAGGTGATCGACGAGAGCGGCACGTTCCACGAGGTGCGTTGTCGGATCGACGACACGATTGGCGACGGATCGATTTCCAAGGGCGATGCGTTGGTCATCGTCGACTACGAAGAGAGTACTGCGACCTATACCGTCGCTGCGTTGAATGACGCGATCGCGCAGCGCTCAGTCTGAGCTGCAAGGCGCGGTCGGAACGACTCGGTTGTGAACGACTCGGTTGTTGAGTCGGAAGTTTGAGAAAGGGAGGTGCGATGGCCATATCACTTATGTTTTTGCTCGGTGCTGCACTCGTGGCGACACCGTTCGCGTTGCCGGCATTCGGGTATCCGGTGTCGGGCGGGATGATGGCGCTTTGCCTGATCGCGGGCGCTGGATTGCTCATCGCGAGCGCGATTTTGACCCTATTTACCAAGCTCTATGAGAAGACGAAGGCTTCCGAAGCATTCGTACGTACGGGCATGGGAGGCGCGCGCGTCATTCAGGACGGCGGCTCCGTGGTCGTGCCTTTTCTGCATGAGCTGATTCGCGTCAGTCTCAAGACCCTCAAGCTGCAGGTGTCGCGTGCGAACCAAGACGCACTCATCACCAAGGACAAGCTTCGTGCTGACATTCACGCCGAGTTCTTCGTGCGAGTTCAGCCCGAAGTGGAGAGCATTCTCCAAGCGTCGCGTTCGCTCGGTGAGCGAATGAGTGACCCGAACGCCGTGCGCGCTCTGGTCGAAGACAAGCTGGTGAGTGCACTTCGTACCGCGGCAGCGATGAAGACCCTCGAGCAACTCAACTCGGAGCGAGACGAATTTCTCGCCGAAGTGATCAAGCTCGTGGCAGACGACCTTCTCAGCAACGGTTTGATTCTGGAGACCGCGACCATTTCGCGTCTCGACCAGACCGACGAGTCGTTCCTCAAGGAGTCGAACATTTTCGACGCTCAGGGATGGCGCAAGATTGCCGAGATCACCCAGATCAACTTGACCGAGCGCAACCGCTTGGTTCGCGATGGCGAACAAGCGCGTAAGGCCAAGGACGTCGAGACGCACAAGGAAGTGCTCGAGCTGGAGCGTGCTGAGCGTGAAGCGCATGCTCGCCAAGTAGCTGAAATCGCTAAGATTGAAGCTCAGACTGCTCGAGAGGCCCAGGAAAAGTCCATCGAGGCAGCACGTGAAGTCGAGCTCGCCGAGGTGGAGAAGGCGCGGCAACTGGAGGTGGCGACACGCGAACAACAGCGAGCGGTCGAAGTGGCCGAGCGCGAGAAGCAAGAGCGAATCGCAGAAGCGGAGCGCAAGCGCGCTGCAGCGGAGCAGGCGTTGGCCGAGGCCGAAGCGGAGCGTGAGTCAGCGCGTCAGCGGATCGAAACCGTGAAGGTGACCGAGTCGGCTGAGCGTGCGAAGGCCAAGAGCGTGATCGATGCGCAGGCTGCTGCAGAGACCGCGTTCGTGACCGAACAGCGCAAGGCGGATGCCGAAGCGTACACAATGCAGAAGCAAGCCGATGCCCGGAAGGCAGCCGCAGATGCGGAAGCCGAGGCGGTTCGGAAGCGAGCCGAGGCGCAAGCCGAGGCGGAGCGACTGGCTGCGATGGGCGAGAAGGCGAAGGCGATGGTGCCGGTAGACGTGAAGCGCGCACAGGTTGCTGTGGATCGCGAGCACGTTGAGACGGTGGTCAAGCCGGAGCTTGAGGCACGTGAAAAGCACGGAAAGGTGGCGCAGGACTTTGAGATCGCGAAGCTCGAAGTGGCCGCGCGCAAGGAAGTGCAGATCGCGTTTGCCGATGCATCGGCGAAGCTTTTCACCAAGATGGAAGCCAATCTCTACGGCACGCCGGAAGACGTGACGAAGATTCTCGAGAGTGTCGTCAAGGGTCAGACCTTGGCGCGCACCGTGGGAGGCTTTCTCGAGGCCGCTGACGACACGACGATGTCCGCGCTGGGTGCGATGGGCTCGGGCGTGAAGCAGATGGCTACTGCGGCGATGGAGCGCCTGGCGTCTCCCTCGTTGCCGGAGAAGGCCGAGATCGTGGTGGAGAACGACGACAGCATTGCGACTGGCGACAGCACGGAATCGGAGGAAGAGCCCGAAGCGGCTTGAACTCAGTTTCGGATCGAGAGCCCCGCTTCGGCGGGGCTTTCTTTTTGTCCTCGAAACCGTGCAGACGGACGCATGATCTTTCCCTTCGCGCTCTCTTCAAGAATGTGCGCGGCCCAACCCACGCATCGACTCACCGCAAACGTTGGCGTGAAGAGGGGTCGTGGAACGCCGGCGAGATGAAGCACGAGCGCGGCGTAGTACTCGACGTTTGTCACGATGACCGCGTTCGGTTTGTGAGCTCGCAGGACGCGTAGAACCCGCTCTTCGATCTCGACGGCGCGTTCGACAACGGGACCGCCGAGCTTTTTGGCCTCGGCTTTGAGCACGCGAGAGCGCGGGTCGTCTGCGCGATACACGGCGTGTCCAAATCCCATGATCTTGTTCCCTCGGCCCAGCGCTTCGCGAACGAAATCTTCTGTGTTTTCAGGCTTTTCGATGGCTTCTAACATCTCGAGAACCCGCCCGGGAGCGCCGCCGTGCAGCGGTCCACTGAGCGCGGCTTGAGCGCCGACGAGAGCCGCTCCGATGGACGCGCCTGTACTCGCGATCACCCGCCCCGTGAACGTCGACGCGTTCATTCCGTGGTCGATCGTAAGCGCCAGGTACACGCCAAGCGCGCGCGCGGCTTCCGCGGTAGGAGCGGCACCTGTCACCATGCGCAAGTAGTCCGCGGCGTGGTCCAACGTCGGATCCGGAGCGATAGGGTCGAGTCCACTCTCCTTTCGGTACAGCGACGCGACGACCACCGGAAACGCAGCCACGGCTTCGCGTGCAAGCTCCATCCGTTCGTGTCCATGCAGATCCATCAGAGGCGTGTCGTCGAGTACGTCGGCGAGCAAGCCACGAAACGTTGTCGGGCCCCCACTTCGCTTTTCGAACGCACGCTTGCGAAGTGGACCGAGTTGGAGCGACTCCAGCCTCCCTGAGAGTACGAGTCCCGCGACGCTTTCGAAGGGGTGCTCCGCCGCAAGTACTGCCGCGTCGTGCCCCCGATATTCGTAGCGCCCCTCTTGCCCCCGAACCACGCCGATCGACGTGTCGGTGACGATCAGTCCTTTGAGCCCAGCCGGAGCGACGTGTTCAGTCATACGACGAACGTGCCGTTCAATCCGTATATTGACAATCGTGATTTGATCAACATTGACTTGATCAATATACTGATGAAATGCCCAGAAAAATCGAGGCTGAGGAAGCAGCTGCCCGGCTCGGGGTCAAGCGCGCGACGCTCTACGCGTATGTCAGTCGCGGCCTTCTCGAACGGAGCGCTCATCCGGATGGGAAGCGCAGCTTGTTCGATGCCGACGCAGTCGAAGCGCTACGTGCACGTTCGCGTCGTCGTGCGCGAGGAGAGTTGGGGACGATCATCACGACGTCAATCACGCATGTGCGCGATGCGGGGCTCACGTATCGCGGTCGGCCGGTGAGTCGGTGTGTTCGTGATGGTCTGGAATCGACCCTCGCGCGGCTGTGGCAAAGCGAGCCCGTCACCATTCCACGCGTTGTCGACGTTCCGATCGTAGGCGAAGGGATCGACCGCCTTCGTACAGCAGTTGTGTTCGCACGAACGAAGGAGCCATTGCGCTACGACGCCGACGTGTCGATCGGTGGAACCCAGATGATCGGAGCGATGCTGAACTCGCTTGGTGGTCGTGGTTCGACGCCCGCGCAACGGTTGTGGACATCCCTCAGTGCACAGGCGTGTACCGCCCCGCGTCGTGCAGCTTTGGAAACGGCGTGGATTTCACTTCTCGATCACGGACTGGCGACGAGCACCTTCGCTGTTCGTGTCGCTGCGTCGACCCGTGCGGATCTCTACAGTTGCGTATCGTCCGGACTCGGTGCGCTTGCCGGGCCGCTCCATGGAGCGGCGAGCGCTGCCGTTCATCGACTCCTGTCCCGCGCGCACGAAACCGATCTGCCAACTGCACTGACCGAGCACGCCACCGCAGCCATTCCCGGGACCGGTCATTCGGTGTATCGCGACCGCGATCCGCGTGAAGCACTGGTCCTCAAAGCGGTGCGCCATGCCTACAAAGACGATCCACGATGGCGTGTCGTCCAGCGAGCTCGTCGCCTCGCCAGCGAACGCAGGGGTTTGGTCAATATCGACTTCGCGCTAGGCGCACTAACTTGGCTCGCCGAAATGGACGCAAGTGCAGGCGAACTCATTTTCGCTCTCGCGCGAACCGGCGGGTGGTGCGCACACGTGGCTGAGGAACGCGAAGAACCACCGCTCCGGTTTCGAACACAAGCTCGATACGCAAAAACACGGGGAAAATAGCGGGGGAGGTCCGGCGCAAGCAGGGGTATCCTGAGCCACCTTGCGCGAGCGCGACTACCTCGACGGGCTGCTTCAACTCCATCGCCTGGTCGATCCTGGCGAGCGTCAGAGAACGTGGCGTCAGAGCATGGCGACGCTTGCTGCGGCGGTCGCGGACCAACGGCGTTCGGTTCCGCTGGAAGGACTCGACCCCGAGGAACTTCTTCGCTCGGTCAGCAACGCGGTCGCAACCAACTTAGTCGACGACGTGGAGTGGCTTTCCGCTCCGGCCGCAGCGGCGGCGTTGTACGAACTTGCAGCGGCACTGCCAGCGAGCGATGCCAAACGCGATCTGGGTCGTCGCGTGCTTCAGCGGTTGCATGCCGGAGACGCCGCCACGTTCATTGCGCTGGCGACTCAGCTTGCGTTGGGAAGTCGTCGTGCGTTGGCCGGTGCGTCGACGCGCGCTCGCGTCGCACTCTCGCTGGACCTTCCCATCGGCCTCGGTGCGAAAGCCGACGGACTCGCGCTGGCTCTGATTTCACGTCGCGACAGTTCCCGCGAATGGCTCACGGTTCCGTCCACCGGGTCGCTTCCCTCACGGCGTCTTGCAGCCCGTCTCTTGGAACGCGCTGCTCGTGAAGCCGCTCAGCGCGCGAGCGAAGGTGACGACAGCGGTGTCCGAGTCTTCGAGACCACGGCCGTGCGCGTGGCATGGGAACGTCTTCTTGCTGATCGTGAATCATTGGTGTGGCGTCACGTAGCCACAGCCCGCGGACTTCTTTCGGTCGCGAGACCGCGCTTCTTCGAAGAGATCGAACGACACATCGATCCTGGCTTAGGCATTACGCAGTGGCGTCGCGCAGCAACCTCGATGGCGTCGCGAATCGCGCTGGGTCACTACGCCGCAAAACAGTGTTACGACCTGCTCCGGTCGGAGATTTTCCAGCACGACCGAGGCATCGCGACGGCGATGATCATCGGCTTGTCGCGCGCTGCGGAACGCGAGCCGGAAATCGTCGAGGAGCTTCTCGAGCAGCTCGTTCGCGTCGGGGGTCTAGAAGCGGCCGAAGCGTTGGTCGAACTGCGTCGTGAACGCATCGGTGAAGGCTTTGGTGATTGGGCGGCCAAGCGTGCTCGCGCGCAGCTCAAAGAGTCACTCGATCGAATTCGAGGTGAAGATGACGGTCGTACGGCGTTGACCATGGCGGTGATCGAGGAGCTGGACGCCGACCACGCGAAACCCACACTCCGTGATCTCACGCTGCATGCACTGAGTTCGTTCGTCGATTCTGGCGCACGCATCGCCGCAGCCGATGCGTTTGGTGTTCTCGAAGCGGCTGAGAAACGCGTCTCGTTGTTGGAGCGTTGTCACGGCGACGAAGATCCGCAGGAACGACTCACCGCGTTTCGGCTTTTGCGCGAACTGGACCTCGCCATGCTCGAGTCCGACACATTGGCGAACCTGCTGACGCTCACGGCGCGTGGCGATGAGCCAGGTTCGGATGTGCGCCCGCTCGGAGACCTCTTCCAACGGTTGACCCAGTGGTTGGTCATTCACGAGGGCAACCCGATCGTGGAGGACCGTGCCGTCGAGCACTTCACGCTTCGAATCCGGCGCATGCGTTCGATGCTGCACTTGGTCGACGCCGATGGGCGTCGTGTCGATGATCGCCCGGATCTGTTGCGTCAGCGACGGTTGCTCACCGCGCAGGTGCTGCTGAATCGAGTAAAAAACGACCGTCGGACCCCGCTGCGCCGTGCTGTCGATGCGTCTGCAGCACGTGCATGCGACGCGTTGGTTCGCGAGGAGATTTGCGAAGTCTCCGATGTGTTGCTCACTGCTGGCGAGTACGCGCAAGACGATCAAGACGCGGCGACGATGGCCGAAGCCTCGATGGTTCCGGACATCGAAGTGGCGATGCGGTCGTATTCGGATCTCGTGCGTGCGGTGAATCATCCGAAACGCGACGGCATGCCGGCACAGCGTGCAGCGCTCGCAGCGTTGCTCAAGCTTGCGCACGATCTTCCGGTTGCCAGTTCTCCGCGCGTGGAAGCACTGCGCAGCGCGCTTCTGGATCTCGCTCGCGCACTTGAACCTTTGGTGACGTGTGGCTCGCTCAAGGAACTCGAAGAGACAAGTGTGGGCGACACGCCCTTGGCTCCGCTCGAGTCCGCGATTCGCACGTTGGCGCAGCTGGTGATGGGCGCGCGACGTCGACTCTCGATGGCGGTCGATGAAGAACGTCCCAACGCAGCGTCCGCGATTCGTCTCGTCGATATCTTCGTCGAGCGTGGTCTGCGCGGTGGGCTGTTGGCGGTTTACGATGCGCTCGACACGGCGTACGACACGATTCGCGAAGAGGTGCCGGGCGCGGTGGGCGAAGTCGCGATCATGGCGCTTGGACGTTTGGGCGACCTGCCTTTGGACGCGCCTCGCGTCCAGCGTCCGAGTCTGCTGCCGGTGGTGCCCAAAGAGGCGCCGCTTCCCGCGTGGATGCCGGCGAGCCGCACCATCGGCGGTTTCTACATCACCCGTGCGATTGGCGTCGGTGCCGTGGGGTCTGTGTTTGTCGCGCGACGTAGCGATGCACGCCATGACCCAGAGGCCGAGCAGTTTGCGCTCAAGGTTCCGGAGTATTCCGGTGGTGCGGCGCGCACGCTCTCGGAAGAAGAGTTCATGCAGTTTTTCCGCGAGGAGGCCGGTGCACTTCTCGCGCTCCCGCACAACACTCACATCGCCCGCTTTGTGACGTTTGATGCAGGCGCTCGCCCCAAGCCGATTCTGGTGATGGAGTTGGTCGAGGGACCCAACCTCGAACGCGTTCTCGAAACCGAAGACCTCGACATGCATCGCGCGATCGAAGTGCTCGAAGGAATCATCGACGGGTTGCAATCGATGCACGCCAAAGAGATCGCGCACTTGGACTTAAAGCCGAGCAACATCATCTTGAGGGCACGCGAAGGCAGTGAGCGCCACCACCAACCGGTCTTGGTGGACTTCGGCCTGGCTGGGCGGCACTTACGACCGGGTTGCGGTACTGCGAACTATGGTTCGCCTGAAGTCTGGGGTCACGACGCCAGCGGCAAGAGTCGTGCAACGCCCGCCGATGTCTACGCGTTCGGATGTCTGGCGTTCGAGGTGCTCACAGGAAAGACGCTTTTCGACGAAGGCGGAAACGACATCGCCACGATCACCGCGCACCTTCAGCACGATGGTTTTCCAGAACCTGTCGGACGTTTGACTACCGATCCACGCACCGCTGGAATCGCGGAGATCGTGCGACGGTGTATTCGTCGCAACCCAGATGAACGCGTCACGATGAAGGACGTGCAGGGTGCGTTGCAGCGGTTGAAGCCCGGCTTGAAGACAATCGAGTGGCCCATCCGCAGTTAGCTTTCGTGGTTCTGGTCGGTTGTGGCGCGTCGGCAGTCGCATCCACGACGCTGGAGCCCGTCGAGACCGCATCCGTCGAGACAGCATCAACGCCGTCTCCGCCCGCGGTGTCTTACCTCTACGTCCAGGAGTCGATCGCTCTGCGCGATCGGCGTACCGTCTCCGGCGTTCGCTTGCGCTTTGCGCCCGACCAACATCAGCTTGATTTGGAGGCCATCGAGCGCTTGGAAGAGAACCTCAAAACTCGGTTCCCCGACGATACGGAGTACGAGGACGACGACTCGTACTTGAGTGCGCTCGAAGACGCGTTGTGCGGCGACTCGGGGGTGTTGGATGCCTCGCTGCGAATCGGAGCCACGATCGATGTGCTTGGCCCGCAAGGGTGGAGCGAAACGCGCGTTCAACAATGCGAGGTCGAACTCGAGGGGTGGACCCGGTTTCTCACGCTCGTTCTCGACCCGACAGATGTTCTGCTGGCTGCACAGCACCAAGAGTCCCGACCACCGGCACACTATCGTGCAGTGGAAGAGGTCCAGCCCTGTTCGTCAGAACTCTGGGCTCGCGTCTCACCGACGATTGCCGAGATAGGCCGTTTCGATGTTCGTGGATGCGGAGTGTTGGACCTTCCCGGCAATCGCCGTGTCGTGCAGGTGGGTATGCCGATGGTGGCGCCGGGCAGAGAACTGTCCGCGGACGATTGGTCGGAAGTGCCTGAGTCGTGTGGTCGACACATGGGTTGTGAGGGAGCGGCAATCCTTCTCGTGGACGCTGCACAGGTCACGGTGCTTCACGGCACCGAGGAGGATCTCGTTCATGAAAACTGGTCGGTTCTGGGCACGTTCGTGGACGGAACCGATGTCGGAGTCGTGAGCGGGAACTACATGTTGGGACAAGACCACCTCGTCATCACGCGCCTCCGTGACGAGTCCGACGCGCCTGTGCAAGAACTTCTGCACCACTATGAGTCGGGTGGCTGAAAGCTGATACACCTTCCGTATGCGCTGGCTGGTGTTGCTCTTGGTGTGTGCGTGTGGATCGAATGACGAACCGAGGGAGTCTCCGCCGAGCGCGACCGGCGAACAAACCGAGCAACCGGAATCCGTTCTGCCTATTCCCGCCGGACCTGTAGCGCGAAGGGCGAGCTACGTCGCGGGTCCGGTGCGCTCGCCCGTCGATGTTGTTCCACGTACCCGCGTGCTGCGCACCGAGGCCACGGCTGTCGCAGCACTGACCCATGGACTCGGTGCCGCGGGGACAGACGACGGACTCGTCGTCTTGTTCGATGTTCCCTCCGGGCGCATCCGCGCAACACGTCAGCTGTTTGGTGGATACGTCGAGTCGATCGAACGCATCACCGACCATCATCTTCTGTTGATTGGAAGTGACGGACCCGGTGAGGAAGGGGTGGACAACGAAGCGGAGGACGCGGTCGTTTGGAATCTCGAGGAGGACCGAATCTGGCGTGTGGATGGATGGGTCCACGGCCGCTCAACGGTGGCGACGAGTGCCGATGGACGGTTGCTTGCGATCATCGATCCGGCAGGCGTACGCATTCACGAGATTCAAGGACGCGAAATCGGCCGCTGGGAGGATGAAGGCCGGTGGGGACGACGCGTGTTTCTCTCACCTGGACAGGTCCACGTCGTCGACGGCACCACCTGGACCCGCATGCGACAGCGCGACTTCCGCCCCGCGGGCGAGACGTGGGAACTCCCCGAGGAGGACACCGCACTGTTCATCCATCCGCGTCGCGAACTGGTTGCGTATGCGAACGGTACGAACGTTGAACTTCATGCGCTCGATGGGGAACTCAAACACACGATCGAATACGGACGTGAAGTGCGAACCCTGCAGTGGTCGTCGGACGGGACCAAGCTTGCGGTTTGCGGTGGCGGAGCATCGCGCGTGTATCACGGAGAGAGTTGGTCGGAGCATACCGAGCTGCCCGTGCGCGGTTGTGGAACGGGCTTCGACTTGCGGGGAGATGTGCCCGCGAGCTTTCACGCCGGGATTCGCTTTGGATACACCCCGGCAGATGGTGAGTCGGTCGAGTTTGGCGCGATGGAAGCCGTCCTCGCGGTTGGGTTGCCGCCACGGGGGCAGTACGCGCTGCTGGCAGAATACGATCGCGTTTCAATTGCCAACTTCGCTCGGCAGCGTGTGCGACGCCTGATCTCTGCGGGGCCAGGGCTTGGCGCTGCGGCGGACGTGTGGGAAGTCGCGGGTGTCACGCCGCCTTATATGCGTGAGCGACCCACCCCGTCGCGACCGTCGGTGCCTCCATACGCTCCGTTGCCCGAGGGACTGTGGCCCGATCCGGTTCTGGGTACGTCTCCAGACCGCCTCCACCGGATTGTGCGGGTCAGCAACGACGAGTTGTACATCCAAACGGCAGGTGCCCGCACGGCCATCAAGCTTGCGCAACCCGGTGCTGGGTTCGCCCTGCCGTGCTTCGCGGGTGATGAGATCGACGAACACGGTTCAGACACCGTTTGCCAGTCTGAACTCGAGTTTGCGCCAGACTCCAGCAGGTTTGCGATCGGAACAATCGATGCTGCCGCGATGTACGACAACCGAGGCCGACGTCTCGGCGTGGCGCCAGATGCGTTCATCACGTTTAGTCCGACCGGTCGGCCGCTTGCGCTGCGTGAAGATGGCTCGGTCGCGTTCGTGGGCAACAACCTGCGAACCACCGCCGTCGTGCTGCGTCCACGCGCACGCGTGAGCATTCAATATGCGTTCAGCGAAGACGGTTCGTTGCTTGCGGTGGCTCGGGGGCGCGCGCTAGTGATCTATGACGCCGCAGCGAACGCTCGCAAACAGCTGATTGAGCTGCCGCGTTCAGTCGTGAACCGAGGGAATCCGTTCATGTTTCGCGCCGGAGGGGTTCAGGTGCAGCTCTCCAACGGGTTCGTGACGTATTCGGTCGAAGATGGGTCGCAGATGAGTCGGATCGTGCTGGACGAGACGCGAGGGATCAACCAGGCCGCAACTCACGTGGCGTACTGCGTGGATGGGCGGCTCAAGCATCGCGCGCTGGCTGAAGAGGCGGTGACAGATTTAGGTGCATGTCCGGCAGGCAACGTATATTTCAACGAGGGTTTTGCATGGTGGGCTGATCACGGACGTCAACGCGTGATTCGCTTCTCAGACGGTGAGCAGTTGATTCTCAGCGCGCTTGCAGGTCGACGACCCGTGTACTTTGCGTTCACGGCACGCGGTCATCTCTGGGTGTCCGACCCCGACCAACTCGGGCGCTTACGCGTCCGAGCTGCGGGACCCATCCCGGACGCGTCGATCGTGGAACCTACTCGCGAGATGCTGTCGGAGACCTTGGTTGCGGACTTCATGGCAGGCGAAGAACTTGGTGCCCCGCCGACACTATCCGACGAATGATTGCGATACACTGAGCGTGATGCGGCTGTGGTTCGTCGCTTTGCTCGCACTCTCTGCTTGTGGTTCGGATCCTCGGCTTCGCGTGGACCTTCGAACCGACTACGTTCCGCGTCTCGAGTTCGTCACTGTTCGAACGGATATTTACGCGGACGTGGATCGAACGGAGCTCGAGCTTCGCGCCGAGTTCGATCTCGGCGATGCCCAATCTGCGTTTGAAGGTGTTCGGATCGCGGATGCTCGTGTGGGCTCCGGCATCAAGACACTCGTCGTGTCGCTGTTGGAACGAACCGGCGCAATACTGGCAGAGCGGGTGATTGTCGTTGACGTACGTGGCGACACTGGCGTGACCGCATTGCTCACGCGCAACTGCGAAGGGGTGGCATGCCCGGCATCGATCGCTGCGGCAACGCAATGTTTGGGTGGTCAATGCGTGACGCCGGATTGCACGCCCGAAACCCCCGAGAACTGTCCCGAGCCCGTGTGCACGACAGCCGACGACTGTCCCACAGGCTCCTCGTGCACGACACCCATGTGCGTTTCAGGCGCTTGCACGTTGATGCCAACGACAGAGTGCGGCGACCTGCTCTGCGACCCGAACATTGGGTGCGTCGCGCCACCGGGCGAGTGCGCCGTAAACCTGATGCCCGAGTGGGCGGTGGCACCTGCGACTGAAACTGAGTTCTTTGTCTCACCCACGGGAGACGACGCGAATCCCGGCACCCGAAGCGAACCGCTCCAGACGACTGCGGAAGCGTTCTCGCGATTGGGTCCGGGTGTTCAGCTGAGTTTCCTGCCGGGGACGTATGAATGTGCGTCGGTGATCGGACTCAATGCGACCACAGAACGCCCGGCTGTGATCCGATCTGCAGACGCACCGCGAAGCGCACGTTTCGATTGTGCGAGTGAGGGCGTGCTCTACTTCCAAAACGTGCATGGCCTTCTGATCGAGTCGATCGAAGTGTTCGGTGCAACCTTGCATGGTGTACACGTCGCCAGCGGGAGCGCCCCCTTTGACGATCCCAGCACCGATGTGGTGTTCCGCGACAGTTTTGCTCACGATGTCAACGGCTCGTGCTTTCGCGCCACACAATCCCAACGGATCGGAGCGTTCGACAACGTTTGTGATGCATCTGGCTCTCAGATGTTTTCGTTCATCGCGGTCGACGATGTGGTGGTCGCCTTCAACGAAGGGCGAAACGGCGGGGGACCCTTTACCGCGTTTGGCGGAGCGAGCACCGGCGTGGATGTCGTCGGGAACTGGATTCACGACAGCCAAGGGATAGGAATCAGCGTGGGCTGTACGGGGGCGAACGTTTTGTTGCGTCCCGATGCGCGATACGAAGTTGCCGACCTGCGTGTTTGGAACAACCTGATTCACAACTCGGGTTCGGAGGCGTTCCGCATCGTGAGTTGTCATGACTGTGTCATCGCCCACAACACGTACGTCACCGACGCGCCGGAGGCGTTGATTCGGTTTCTGAGTTCTGGTTTCAGCGATGGGCCTGATTGCGACTTCATTCCCACCGCGAACCGCAACGTGCGCGTAGTGAACAATATTTTTTCGGCGTCGTCCGCGTTTGGCTACGGCGTTGCCTCGAACGACGTCATGGGTGGTGAGCTGATGATGTCGAACAACATTTGGTACGCGGGTACCGACGACATCGCTTCGTTGGCCACGGACTATCCGTTTGCGGGCGAGCCGCGCAGCTTCTACTCAGACGACCCGTTTGTGAACGTCGATGGAGCACGTGCGTTGCCGGCTCGCTCGAGCGTTGCAAACGGAGCGGGGACGCCGGTCGATTTCGCGACTGGAAACGCCTTGGGTGAGTGTTGGAACGGATCTCCGAATATCGGAGCGTTCTAAACGCAACGACTCTTGACTAACGTGAGCGTGAACGCACGATGCCGCCATGCTTCCTCGCAGCGTTGAACACCTTGCCGCCGCAACCGAGAAGGGCGAGACCTTTGAGTACCTGATGTTCTTTGGCGCAACGCCGCAGCCGAAGCTTACGCGAGCGTGCCTTTCCAACTGGTGGGAAGCGAGTTTTGAACTCGAGGGTCTTCAGTGGCCCACGGTTGAGCACTACATGATGTACGCCAAAGCTCGGCTTTTTGGCGACACCACGCGTATGGCTCAGGTGCGCGAAGCGCAAACTCCCAAAGCCGCGAAGGCGTTGGGGCGCAAGGTGACTCCCTACGGAGACGTCGCGTGGGGATCGCGACGCTTTGGTGCCGTTGCCGAAGCGTGTCGTGCGAAGTTCGAACAGAACCAAGAACTGGGTGCGTTTCTGCGTGCGACCGAGGGCAAAGTCCTTGTTGAGGCGAGCCCGTGGGATCGCGTGTGGGGAATCGGATTGCGCGCCACGGACGAAGCCGCTGGCGATCCGCGCCAGTGGAAGGGCGCGAACCTTTTGGGGTTTGTGTTGATGGATGTCCGCGCGCTGCTCTCCGCTCCCTCCTGAGATCAACGGGGCCCTCCAACTGCGTTCAGTAACTAGGAATGCGTAATGATGAACGCGAACTTGATTGAAGATTTTCGTTCGCTTCCCTCGACCCAGCAACACTTTGGACCCACCGCATCAGTGCGGAATGCGCAGTGCGGAATGCGCAGTGCGGGATGCGGAATGAGATTGAAAATAAGGGACCGACGCCCTGCGGCGCGGCGAACGATCACGCGGCGGCGACACTGCGAAGCAGTGGACGACGAACGAACCCGAACCCGAACGAACCCGAACCCGAACCCGAACCCGAACCCGAACGAACCCGAACGAACCCGAACGCGACGCCGAGGCGGAACCTGAACCCGACTCGACCCATCAATGCGGAACGCGCAGTGTGGGATGCGGAATGAGATCGAAAATGAAGGGACCGACGCCCTGCGGGGCGGCGAACGATCACGCGGCAGCGACACTGCGAAGCAGTGGACGACGCGCGCATTGATCACATAAGCGGCGTTGGGTGATCCCAGCCGCGATCCGGAGCCGCGACGAAGTGCGTTGGAACCAACGGCCCCCGAGGGAAGCGTAGGATGCGGGGGTTGACGACTCTCAGGCGGTACAAGAAACGCAACGCTTACAGAAGGCGGACGACGCCAACACGAAGACGATGAGAGGAGGAGCGCCCCCCTTCCTGCGCTCGACCGAGGGCCCCCCAATTCCTGCGACCCTGACCCGACCCCGAACCGACCCCGAAACCGAAACCGAAACCGAACCGAAACCGAAACCGAACCCGAACCGAACCGAAACGAACCCGAAACCGAACCCGAAACCGAAACCGAACCCGAACCCGAAACCGAAACCGAAACCGAACCCCACAACCCCTCTGAAACCGACTACCGTCACGCCGTGCAAGGGCTGCAAGCGTTCGCCGAGACCTACCTCGTACCGCTGCAGCTCGTCTTCGCCATGCTCGGGATGGGTGCGACGCTCTCGCTCAAAGACTTTGGCGCCATCGCCAAACGCCCCAAAGCGCTCATGCTCGGTCTCGCGCTTCAGTGGATCTACGTTCCGGTAGTGGCCTACGCGATGGGGCTCGGCTTCAAGCTCGATGCGGGTTGGGCCGTCGGTCTGATCCTCGTCGCCGCAGTCCCCGGCGGCGCAACGAGCAACTTGCTCACCTTCCTCGGTAAAGGAAACGTCGCACTCTCGATCGCAGTAACGACTGCATCCACCCTCTTGTGCGTGGCGACCGTACCCATGGTGTTGAGCATCTTTGCCAGCGAACACCTTCCGGCGACGTTCGAGTTTCCAACGCTGCGCATCTTCCGCGACATCGGCCTCTTCCTCCTCGCACCCCTCGCCATCGGGATGGGGATCTTTCGTTGGAACGAAGAGCACGCCGCACGCGTCAGCAAGTGGTCGATCCGGTTGAGCGTGGCCTCCATCGTGGTGATCGCCACGGCAGCTCTAGGAAGCGGACGCATCGAACCGCTGAGCTACGGACTCTTTTCGCCTGGTCTGATCGTCGTATTCGGGCTGGTCCTGACGTTGTCCGTACCGCAGATCGTGCGCGCTCTCGGCTTCGACGACCTCGATACGCTCGCTCTCTCCATTGAAGTGATCGTTCGCAATATCGCGATCGGCTTGCTCCTCGTGCAGTTCTTCTTCCCGGGTGAAGACGCACAAGGTCACGTGCTGTTCACCTGCCTCTTCTATTCCGGACTCTCGCTGCCCTGCGTGTTGCCAATGCTCTACCGCGGACGCAAAGGCAGCAGTCCCGCACTCTTCCGCGCACCGAAGCGTCCGGCATGAAGTCGCCGAGTCGTCCGATCTTCGACGCGTTCCGAACGCTTTCGTTGCCCTGGTGTGAGCTCGGAGCGTTTCCGACGCCAGTGCAATCCCTCGCACCCGTGGTGCGCGCGCTCGGCGTGGAGGGCGAGGCGTACGTCAAACGAGATGACCTCAGTTCCGACATTTACGGTGGCAACAAAGTCCGAACACTTGAAGTGCTCTTTGCCGACGCGCTCGCTCAAGGCGCAACGCATATCGTTTCGACAGGCGCGTTTGGTACCAACCACGGAGCCGCCACCGTTCTTCATGCACCTCGCGTCGGGCTCTCGCCGGGCTTGCTGATCTTTCCGCAACCGCCTTCCCCCACGGCGCTTCTGAACTACGACGTGTTGACGCACGCCGACGCTGAAATCAGCACGATGGCACACTGGATCACGCTGCCGTTTCGAATGAGTGCACTGCGCGTTCGCGAACGACTTCGAAAGCGAAACACCTACGTGATGGTGCCGGGCGGTGCGACCCCTTTGGGAGCACTCGGCTACGTCAATGCGGCGTTGGAACTTGCGCATCAAGTCGACGCAGGGGAGTGTCCCGCGCCTGGTGCGATCATCCTGGCGGTAGGGTCGACGTGCACCTCCGCAGGACTGCTTTTGGGAACGCACATCGCAGCACGCATGGGGTTGGGATGGACCAAGCCGCCGCGGATCATCGCGGTTCGTGTCACTCCGTGGCCAGTCACCAGTCCAGTCATGATCACGCGACTGGCTGTTCACGCGAGCGAGCTGTTGGAGCGACTCACCGGAGAGTACGCGTTTGGCTACGCCGAGCTGCGCCAAGGACTCGAAGTCGACGCACACGAACTTGGTCGTGGCTACGGCTTTGCCACCTCGGCAGGCACCGAAGCGATTGACTTGTTTGGTGCGATCGACACACCGCGACCACTCACATTGGACACGACGTACAGCGGCAAGGCTGCAGCATCTTTGATCCGTCGGCTGCGAAAGCGATCGCCTGAACCGGCAGGTCCCGCGATTTTCTGGAGTACGAAGTCGACGGCTCCACTGCCCGCAATCACCGGCAACGCCGAGCTGAACTGGATCGGACGGCGCTGGCGACAGCGCGCCCAGCCTTGACGCTACGCACTACGGTCCATACTCCTCGAGCGTGTCCGAGGTGGACCAGTTGGCGTTCGACTTTGGTGACTCGCGCGAGGCGCGTCCAGAGCCCGAGCCCGAGCCCGAGCCCGACCTCGTACGTCAGAAGCCTCGCAAGCCGGTTGCCCGACCCGGTCCGGTCGCCCCGCCCAAACCCGATCCCATGGTTGCGTTGCGACGTGCTCGTGAGATCAGCGATGCGCTGGCGGAGCATCTCGGCGAACCCGTTCGTCTGATCGTGACCGACAACAAGCGGCTCATGCTCTCGGCGCGCCAGCATCTGGGTCGCTTTGAGATTCGCGTGCACCACATGTTCTTGGAAGCCGATGCGCGTGTGGTCCGAGCGCTCGCCCGCTACCTGAAGAATCGCGATCGACGCTCCGGGCGTATCGTCGACGACTTCATCGAAGCGCACGAGCACCACATCGACAAGCGACGTCGACGCCAGCCGTCGGTCCGTACGCGCGGTTCGGTGCACGACCTCAAGCCGATCTACGACCAGCTGCTTCCTGTGTTCGCGGATGGCGCGCTAGAGGGTGTGCGGATTGGCTGGGGCCGTCACGGTCCGGCACGACGACGACGTTATTCGGTGCAGCTGGGCAGCTACAGTCGCGAAGACCTCTTGATTCGGATTCATCCTGTGTTGGATCAGGACTGGGTGCCGCAGTGGTACATCGGAACCGTGGTGTTTCACGAGATGCTTCACCACGTGATTCCGCCGGTGAAGATCGGACGAACGCTTCGTCACCACACACCGGAGTTTAGGAAGCGCGAAAAAGAGCATCCCCATTTCGACGCGGCTGTGAAGTGGGAAGAGCGCAATCTGCGTCGCTTGCTGCGCAGCATGTCGAAGTAGGCGTCAGCGAAGTCGCTCGATTCCGTCGAACACGTCTTCGTTTGCGAGACCGAGCCAAGGATCGCTCGCCGGGGTCAGAAAGATCGACGCGTAGACCCACTGGTTGAGCGCAGAAAAGCTCTCGTCGCGCCCGCTAAAACGCTCGTGGATCTGACGACGCAGGCCAAACTCGTTTTGCAGTTCGTCCGTTCCGATCAGGTTCGCGAACCGCGCCTCCATGCTTTGCGTGTCGACTCGGCCCGACTTCAATCGCAACAACGCTCGCGCCGGGGCTCCAAAGCGCACCGCAGGCAAGCTCGACCACTCTTCCCACTGTGGTTCCGAGTTGTTCGCACCCGCGCCCTGGATCATCTCGAGTACCGGCATCTCCACAAACGACTTGGTGATTGCGACCGGAAGCGCTTCGCGGGCTGGAATCGCGGCACCACCACCCTGCGGACCACGGAGCTGCGCAAACGTTGGTGCACCCGGTCGACGCATCCCGTTCCACCTCGTTTCAAGTCGTGCCAACGCTTGGGTGTGCTCGCGACGTACGCATGCTCGATTGCCGCCGCAACGCTGATGCCGACCGTGTGCCTCGCGCAATGCGTTGGCGAAACCCTGTGGCGTGTACAACCCCGGAATCGCGTCGACCGGGCGACCCGCGCTGTCGAGCACGTAGTGAATGCTGTTGCCAGTAATCGTGCGCTCCAACACACGACCGTCCCCCATGTCGATCGTCACGCGTGGTGCGTGTTCGCGCTCGCTTGACCAATGCAAGACAAACTGACTGGCCAAGATCTGACGAACCTCGGCATCAGGATAGAGCACCAACCGGAAGAACCGACTGTTCGCGCAACTCATCTCTTCGTCCAATCGCCCGAGCATCCGCAGCGAGAGAATCGGACGGTCGAGCTCGCGTGCAGCCGCGCGTGCCCGTGCGATGTCGTCGTACCAGTACAGGCCACTGGCATGTCCGTCGCGCTGACCGGACACGACATCAATCGCCGTACGCAAACGTTCTCCCGCGTCGGAGCGTTCACCTGCCCGAACTCGGCTCAAGAGACGAGGCTGCGATTGAAGCAGCGCCACCAATCCTGCGGGTCCGGCGTTTCGAAGCGCCTGCGAGGCTTCGCTGTCTCCGCTTGCCGCGCGTTGCGCCAACCCCTCCAAGGTCGTGTCTTCTGCCCCCACGTGTGGCGCTACAAGGAGCGCCGCCCAGAATGCCGCTTTTCGCATGCCGAACGATGTAATCCTTCGGTTCCAGTCGTGTCGTAAGGCTTCCGTAAAGAAGGGTGAGTGCCTGGGCGAGCCTGCGCCAGAAGCGGTATATCGAGAACATGACGAAGATCCTGGTGGTCGAAGACGAGGCTCCGATTCGCAACGGGCTCTTGGCGCTGTTTGAGTCGCAGGGGTTTGCGACGCACGGAGTGGCCGACGGAGCGGCCGCACTCGACTGCATCGAGGAGGGCTGGGATCTCGTCGTTCTCGATTTGATGATCCCGCGTATCCAGGGGCTGGAAGTCTTGCGACGTGCGCGCGAAGGCGGACTACGCGCTCCGGTTTTGGTGCTCACAGCCAAGGGTGAAGAGGATGACGTGGTCGCAGGGTTGGAGGCCGGCGCGGACGACTACGTCACCAAACCCTTTGGCGTGAAAGAGCTCGTGGCTCGAGCCAAGGGGTTGCTGCGTCGAGCGCCGGTCGATGCTGAACCGACCCGCCTCGACATCGGGAGTGTCGCGTTGGACCTCGATGGGCTAAGCGCAGTCGCCGGAGACATCCACGTTCGACTCACGGCGCGCGAAGGTCGCCTCTTGCAGTATCTGATCACACGTCGTCATCGCCCCGTCGCGCGTGATGAACTCCTGGTTGATGTCTGGGGCTATGCCGACGGCAGCATTCGCACGCGCACAGTCGATGTTCACGTCCAGCAGTTGCGAGCAAAGCTCGAAGTTTTGCCGGGCGGCAAGGCTTGGATCACGACCGTGCGGGGACGCGGCTACCAGTTCGGCGGCGAGGTCTAGAACGTGTTTGCGCGCTTCGGCGAGGCTTCGCGCGACAGCGAGCAGTTTCGATGAAACAGCTGTTGCTGCGGCACAAGCTCCTCTTGTTCGCGCTCGCGACAGCGATTCCGACCGCATTGCTTGCGGCGGGTTGGGTGTTTGCTTCCAAGCGTGAGCAAGATGTCCGCACGCGCGAAGTTGGGCAGCGTTTGTTGCGCGCCGCAGACGCGGTTCGGGTGGCCGTCGACGAGTCGCTGGAAGAGCTTCGCGTTCGCGAAGACCGCCGACCGTTCTACCTCTACAACTACTACTACTCGCCTCCCGAAAGCGAAGTGCGCTCGCTAACGGATCCGGTGGCGATCAGCCCGCTGGCGCGAGATCTCGATGACCCACGCATCGTCGGGCATTTTCAAATCGATCCGGATGGCACCGTTCGCTCGCCCGCGCGACGCAACGCTTCGGACCCGGGCACCGAGTCATCGCAACGCGTCGTCGTCGCGCTACGTAGTGAAGCGTTCGGACCGCTACGCGAACTTCGGCGTGCCGGAGACGCGCAGTCGTTGCTCGCCGCGTTGCCCCCGGCCGACCCGCCGCGTGAAGCCTCGCGTCCGAACATGCGCACACCCCGAGCTGCGCGCGCTGTGCAGGAAGCGGCGATTCGAGCGTCGGTGGAACGGCCTGAACAGGTTGCTGTGGCCGAACCGCAAGGCCCACTCACGGTCAGTCTCAACACGTGGGGCAACGTCATCAACGAGGAGATCGAGGCGGCGCAGCGTGGCGATGCGTTGGCGAATGCACGCGTGCAGCAGGCAGGGCGGCGTGCACCCCAAACCCGCCGCGCATCGCGTTCGTGGAGCGAGTTTGGTCAGCCCGAAACCGTGCAACAAGCAGCGCTGCCCGTGATGCAAAGCGAACCGGTCGTGGTCACACGCTCGCCCAGCATGCGTCGATCGCGATCACGGCGGCGTGTTCCCGAACCCGCTCCGCCTCCGATCAACTGTGACGCCGAACCTGACATCATCGAGTGTGCTCCTGAAAGCAGTGCGTTGATTTCTCAACGCGAAGCCGATGTGGGCTACACGACGATGGCGTGGCGTCCGGTCGGAGGCGACCTCGTGCTGCACCGTTTGGTCGACCACGATGGCGCCGTGGTCGTGCAAGGCGTGTTGATCGATCTCGCGCACCTCATCGACGAGTGGATTCCTTCCGTGATCGCGCGTCACGGAGAAGCGGTGATCGGAGAGGCCACCGTGTTGCCGACGTTGGAGCCACAAACTTCCGACGCTGCGTGTGCACTGCGGCGTCCCGTGAGCGATGTGCTGAGCATTGATCTGTGTTTCCCGCAGGAGGCGGTGCATTCGGTACTGCAAAGCAACGCGCGAGATGAGCACCTGCAGCTGTGGCTTCTTCTCGGGTTGGTGTTGATCGTGTGTCTCGCGATCGTGGCGATGAGTCGCGCTGCGGCGCGCTCGGACGAACTCTCGCAACAGAAGAGTGCGTTCGTGTCCGCGGTGAGCCACGAGCTGCGCACCCCGCTGACCACCATCCGCATGCACTCCGAAATGCTGCAGGAAGGCATGGTGGCCGACGCACGTCGTCCGCAGGTGTACGGCGAGATCACGCAGGAGAGTATTCGGCTGGGTCGACTGGTCGAAAACGTACTTGAGCTTTCGCGCTTGGAGGAAGGCGCGCGACCGCTTCGACGTTCGCCGGGAGACCTGCGCGCGCGCTTGCGTGAACTGGCGGAAGCGCAGCGAGCCCATATCGAGCGACGCGGCTTCACGTTGGTGTTGCCCGACGAAGGTGACCCGATTCGCTTTGCGTTTGATCCGCAGGCTGTCGAGCAAATCGTGCTGAACCTGATCGAAAACGCGCTCAAGTATGGAGTGGGTGAGCGCAGCGAGCTGGTCGTGTCGGTTGGCGAAGATGCGCAGGGTCGCTGGCTGGAAGTGCGCGACTACGGCCCGGGTATTCCTGAGGATCAGCGGGAACGAGTTCTCGAACGGTTCCATCGTGTCGAAGCCGAAGAGACCAAACACATGCCTGGAACCGGAATCGGTCTGGCGCTTGTACGAGAGCTTGCGGAAGCGCACGGGGGCCGGGTCGAGATTCACGGAGCGTCAGGAGGCGGGTGCGCGGTCCGGGTGCATTTTCCTTAGGCAGCGCGCAGCACACCCAGCGCCCAACGCTCCGCGGCGGCCGGTTTCGAAAACGACTTCGTCTTCTCGGCAGGCTTCACAAAGAGGTGGAGCATTCCAACCATGGCTCGTCCCCACATGCTCTCGATCACAAACGCCTGAGCCTTGTAGCGATCCTCGATCAGGGGACGCATGCGTTTGAGCGCCGCGACAGCACAATCGCGATGAGCGCCACGAAGCTCACTGAGCACGACGCCGCGCGCGTCGATCACTGATGCGACCGGACCGCTTGTCGTCTTCGCGAGCGTTTCGAGCTCGGCGAAATGCTCTTCCATTTCAGACACTTGGATGCGACCCGTCGCGGTGACTCGGATCAATCCGGCGTCGTAACTGAGCGTGAGCACGGTTCGCAGGCTGAGACGGCAATCGAACTCGTGCAATCCGCTGTCGAAAAAAACTGTAACGCCTATGTGCCCCGAACGAACGCACCTCTCGTGGGAAATCTGTCGGCCGCCGCGCCGCAGGCGAGGAATGCCAAAGAGTCCATGCTGGACCGTCTCAAGCGAGTGTTCGTGGTGCCCTTTATCGCGACCACCATCGCGATTGCGGTCTATTCCGCGCACCAATACGTCGTGAGTGGTGCGTGGCCCTGGCTGGGACCCCTCGTCGTTGCAGGTGGTTTCGATCTCTACCTCGCGTTCGCCGTTGTTGCGCGCCGAGCTCGTACACCGGCGTACCCACTCACGTTGATCGTGACGATGCTCGCTGGGATCGGTCTAGCGGGTTACGCGGCGTACGATGATCTTGGGCCGCAACCCCTCTACCTTGCGGCGGCGGCGTCGGTTCTCATCACCATTTACCTTGTGTGGTACTCGCATTTCGCGCGCGAGGCGTCCGAGGCTCTGACGGTGGGGCAACGTCTGCCCGATATCGAACTCGAAGAGCGCGGAGAGGTTGTTCGCTCCACCGACTTGCTCGGTAAGCCGGCCGTGTTGCTCTTCTACCGCGGCAACTGGTGTCCGCTCTGTATGGCGCAGATTCGCGAGGTCGCGAAGAGCTATCGCCAATTGGCGGAACGTGGTGTCGAGGTAGTGTTGATTAGCGGTCAACCACACGACAAAACCGAAGCGTTGTCGAAACGCTTTGATGTTCCGTTTCGGTACTGGGTTGATCCAGAGCTTCGCGCCGCAAAGCGACTGGGGATCTTTCACCCCGGTGCCACGCCAATGGGATTTGAAGTGCTGGGCTACGATGCCGACGGCGTGCTGCCAACAGTTGTTGTGATCGATGCGGAAGGCACGATCCTCCTCGCCGATCAAACCGATAACTACCGCGTGCGACCAGAGCCGCAGACCTTTCTGGATGTCCTGGACGCGAACTAGCTACTTCGTTCCGAACAAGCGGTCCCCGGCGTCACCGAGTCCCGGCAGGATGTAGCCCTTCTCGTTGAGTCGCTCATCGACCGCTGGTGTGTACACGGGGACATCCGGATGGGTTTCGTGGAACGTTTTCAGTCCCTCTGGCGCGGCGAGCAAGCACACGAACTTGATCGACTTCGGACCGGTGGCTTTGATCTTCTCCACCGCTGCCACCGCGCTGTTGCCGGTCGCCAACATGGGGTCGCAGACGATGGCATCGCGGTCGCCCATTTCCTTCGGCACTTTGAAGAAGTACTCCACCGCCTGAAGCGTTTCATGGTCGCGATACAAACCGATATGACCCACGCGAGCGGACGGAAGAATGTCGAGGAAGCCGTCGCGAATGCCGTCACCCGCGCGCAGGATCGAAATCACCACGACCTTCTTGCCGTCGAGCATGGGCGCCTTGGTTTTCATCAAGGGCGTCTCGATTTCTTCGAGCGAAGTCGGTAGATCGCGGGTCACTTCGTACCCGACCAGCATGCTGATCTCGCGCAACAAGCGCCGGAACTTGCCGGTGCTGCAGTCTTTGCGACGCATGATGGTCAGCTTGTGCTGAACTAGGGGATGGTCGATGACGTGGACGTCGCCCGCGGAGTACTCACCCATGGGCGCTTCATAACGCCTTACTCGATTTTTCGATAGGCCCCGTCGAAGTACACCAGCGGCTTGCCCTCGCGGACCTTCGTGTCCAGCACTTCGCCGATGTAGATCGTGTGAGTTCCCTCGGCATGGGCACTTCGAACGCGACACTCGATCTGGGCCAAGGCGCCGGTGATGAGCGGCGCGCCGTTCTTGCCTTCGCTCCACTCCACCCCGTTGAAGCGTTCTTCGGCGGGTGTAAACGCAAAGTGCTGGCTCACCGCCTCTTGATCCGACGCCAGGATGTTCACGGCGAACACCTTGCCCGCCCAGATCACTTCGTGGGTGGTCGAGTCTTGGTTTGCGCACACCAACACCAAAGGTGGGTCTGCACTGACACTATTGAACGCCGACACGGTCATGCCGTGAATGACTTCGCCCGCGCGTGAGGTCACCACCGTCACGCCGCTCGGCCAACATCGCATTGCGCTCTTGAACTCTTCTTTGTCGACCAAGCTCATGCCGCGCAGCCTACACCTTCAGCACTCACACCGACCATCTCGGAACTCAATCGCCACAGTTCTTCCGCGGCGTGTCGATCGTGTACCGTCGGCGCGGGCTCCTTTTCGCGTGAGTCCGCGAAGTACTTGCCGGTCACATGTCGCAGACGCGGTTCACACGCGACGTGAATGGATGTGGCCGCACCCTGAGCGGGGGTTTTCAGGAAGGGGGCCGCGATTTTGGAACCCAGTACGAGCAGTCGGTTATCGCGTACAACGTTCGTGTTGACCGAGCCCGGGTGCACGCTGTTCGAGGTCACGTTGGAACCGTTCAGCCGACGCGCAAGTTCGTTGGAAAAGAGGATCTGCGCCAGCTTGCTTCGCGCGTACGCCTCAAGCCCTCGATAGTCGCGTGCATAGTCCAAGTCGTGGAAAGGGATGCCACCGCTGGGCCCACGAACCGGGACGCCCAGCACGTTGACCAGGTATACCGCTCGCCCCAGCAAGCCGGTTTGACCCGCTTGTTCGTGCAATCGCGACGAGACGTGAACGATCCGTGCGTGGTCCGCCTGGCGCATTTTGTCGACGAGCAGTCGAGTCAACAGAAAGGGCGCCAGGTGGTTGACCGCGAACGTGTCTTCAAACCCATCTTTGGACTCTCGACGCTCCTGGTGCCACACCCCGGCGTTGTTGATCAGGACGTGAAGTTCTTCATCACGGGCCAAAATGTCATGGGCGAGTTTTCGAACGTCGTCGAGCGATGAGAAGTCCGCGCGGTACGCAACGACATCACCACCCCAGGATGCGCGACGCACCAACTCTTCGGCTTGCGCGGTGCGTTCTGGGTTGCGACCGACGATGCGGACACTCGCTCCGCGCGCCGCGAGACCACGCGCAGTCTCCAACCCGATTCCGCTGCTTGCACCCGTAACCAAACAAACACGGCCTTGCATGGCCGTGGCTTAGCAGTGCTCAGGCGTCAGAGCGAGCCGTTGCAACCACGTCGATTCCGGCCTCTTCCGAAATCGCTTCGCCGCCCACTTGGTAGCGCAGCGCACGCATGATGATGGGCGTCCAACTGACCCAGCTGTGATTGCCCTCGAACTCCTCCGCATGATGCGGAACCTCGTTTTCGCGCAGATGACGACTGAACCGAATGTTCAAGTTCTTGAGCCCGCCGCGGTCGCGTGTTCCCCACGCGAGAAACACGGAAAGTGGAACGTCCTCGGGACTGTCCCAACGAAGAAATACGTCCTCATGCGCGATGGTCGCTGGGCTCGTGTCGCCAAAGATCCGATGGGTTGGGATCAGAATGTTGTAGAGCCGGTTGTTGGTGAAATCGATCATCTGTTCGCTGTCGAAGATCGGTCCGCTCAACGCACTGACGGACGCGAACTTCTCGGGGCGATGCAACGCGAAGCGAATCGCGCCGTGTGCACCCATCGAAACCCCCATCACGTGGCAGTGCTCCGGACACGACTGCGTGTGATAGCGCTCGACGACTTCGGGCATCAGCTCGTCGATGATCCAGTCTTCGTAGTGACGCGTGCCGTCGGCCCAGTTCATCCAGAAACCGTTGTCGCCTTGAGGGAAGAAGATCACCGAGCGCGGCACTTCGCCGTTGCGGACCATCTGGTCCAGCACCGGGGAGAGGCCGTGCCGATCGAACACCGCGGGGTCATCGCCGCCGCCGTGAAGAAATAGAACCAGGGGAAGCTGCTCGTCCTCTCGGAAGTCCGGCGGGGTGTACACGGAATAGGACAGCCGCGCGTTCATGGTGCGGCTGTTTGTGGGAATGTATTCGAGCCGCCTGTCGAATCGATTACACCCGACGACCAGCAACCAAACGATGAGCAGCCTCCCCATATATGAGGGGTAGGTTTGGCCCTTGTTTCGTCAACTGCAACAGCCCGTTGCAGTACGCTCTTGGTATGGCGATCGAGGACGTGCTTGTTCGAGAGGGCCTGGTGTCGGCACAAGCCGTGGACCACGCACGCGAGGTCCAGAAGCGAGGCTTTCTGGCCACCCCATCGACGAACTCTTGGTCGATTTGGAGTACCTCGACGAACTAGACCTGGCTCGCTTTGTGGCTTCGAATGCGGGCGTTGGAGTCTGGAGCGGCGAACAGGTCGAGCCGAGTCAGTTGGGCGTTCCGTACCGAGCCGTTGTCGTTCGTCACGAAGGAGGGACCGTCTACTACGCGGCAATGGATCCGCTCGACGAGGAGCTCAAGCAACTGATTCGGTTCGGGACGCAGGCGCGCGAACTCGTACCGTTGGTGGCGACGCGCACGATGATGGCGGACGCTCGTATTTGGCAAGATGTTTCGTACGAGACCGAGGAAGCCGTTCGAAGGCTCAGACTCGCGCCCGACGAAGCGCGATTGCGAACACGTTGGAAGGCCGGTGTCGTGGACGAGGCAGACGTGGAAATGACCAACACGTATCTGTTTATGTGCTGTCGCGAACCTGGGCGGCGGCTCGTGATGCGGACAAATCCACCCTACGTTGCGGTTGGACGACACGGTGCAATGCGCCGACTTCGTTCGAGCGCGGAAACGACTCCGATTGCGCTGTATCGACTTGCACACATGTCCGGAGCGGATGTGGGCCCTGGTTTTCGGATGGGCCGTCTCAAGCTCAACCTTGGAGCGGGGCGCGGGGCGGAGATGAGAGTCACCGTCGCGACAACTCGCCAAGGGGAGTCGTTGCGTTGCCAACGGGTCATTCCGTACGCGGGACGTCCGGAGCTTGCGGTTTCAGACATCGCGGAGATCCTGCAAGCAAGAGAGCGAGCGGAGAGCGTTGAACGAGAAATCGAACTCCTCAAAACAGCGCTTGAGTACACGCAAGATCCAACGCACTGGCTCGATCGCGTCTTCGTTCTCGAGCAGCTAGGACACACGTCAAACTACGTTGGGCGCCCACTCGAAGCCAAAGCGTACTTGGAACAAGGGATGCTGTTGCTTGGGGAGCGTGGCGTGCGTGGACGCGCACATCTTGGCTTCTTGGACGGGTTGGCGAACGCGGAGGTGTCCGACGCAGAAAGGCGCGCTGCGCTGTTCGCACGCACGCATCGCGAAGCACGCAACGGCGCCGCTCGGTCGTTCGACTTCGTAAGTATGTTCGAAGAAGTGAGCGCGTGGATGTACGCGGAGCGCTACGACAAAGCGGAGACCGCGGCACGTCAACTGATGAAGGCAGACCGAGCGGTGTTTGGCGCTGTCAGCGCGGCGGGGGCGGCCGCGATGGGAATGGCAGCCGAAGCGTTGGCGTTTCGTGGCGACATCCCAGGCGCCAGACAACTCCTGACCGAGCTCGAAGAGGCGTGGTGTCCCCCTGACCAGTGGAGACTCGAGTATGCGCGCGGCAAGGTTGCTGTGGCCGCGGAGCAACATCATGAAGCTGTCACTCATCTTCGGGCTGCCTTCGAGCTTCCGCATGCGGACCTCATTCGCGTTGCTGCTGCACTCGCGTCTTCCCTCGTTGCGGTAGGCAAGACCAACGAAGCCATTGGTGTCGCGCGCGGCGTTGCCGACGCACCTCCCGGGATTTTCGATCACCGCGAGCGCGCCATCTTGGAGCGCATCCGAAACATGTCGCCGTATCGCTAGACCGCCTGTTCCGGGTATCTTTGCGCGTGGTTGTCGCAAACGCATTGGTTCGACAGGGGGTAGTTTCGGCACAGGCGCTGGCGCATGCCGAAGCGGTCCACAAACGCGGGTACAGCCAAACATCGCTTCGCGATCTCTTGGTCGACTTGGATCATATCGACGAGGACGCGATGGCGGCGGCGATCGCCGAGATGAGTGGCGCGCCACGTTGGGATGGAACACGTGACGAAGACGCTCCGACCGGACTGCGTGGTGCGGTGATCACGCGCATTCAAGGACGACAGTGTTGGTACGCGACTGTCGACCCCTTCGACGAGAACCAACGCGACGAAGTCCGCTTCGTCAGCGGTGCCGCAACAATCACACCGTTGACCGCCACGCGGACGCAAGTCGCTGCATCCCAGGTTGTTGCGCCCGAGTGGCCTGAGATCCGACAGCGCCCGGGTGCGGTGCCCGATGAACGCCACTTTCGTCAACAGCTCGAAGAGGCCGGCGAAGAAATTGAGCAGCTCGAACAGATCACGAACGCGTGGTTGTTGCTGACCTGCAGTGCACCCGGTCGTCGACTGACCATCCGTGCGTTTAATCCGCCCAGCGTCGAAGTCGGACCGCAGGGCAAGATGCATCCGCTTCCCAGCGGAGGACGCGACGTTGCACTGCGCGCCATCTATCGAATCGCGGCGATGGCCCGAGCGCCGCTGGGGCCTGGCTATCGAAGCGGAACACTTCGTCTGGTCATTGGTCGTGATCGTGCCGAAGAGCTGCGCGTGGATGTCGCGACGACTCGGGCGGGTGAGTCGTTGGTGGTGCAGCGCGTTGTCTCGTACGCGGGACTCGACGGGTTGCCTGGTTCACCCATCGCGGGTTGGCGGAAAGAATGGGCCACCAAAGAAACACTCGAAGAAGCCGAGCCGCTGCTGCAGTCGATCCTAGAGCGCGCGGGGGATGAACAAACCGTCGTGGATCGAATCTGGGCGCTCGAGATGCTCGGCACGCTCTACAACTCGCGTCACGATGACCGAGCGCGCGCATGTTTCGAAGAGGGCTTGGGGCTGATTCGCTACAACCTGATCGGCGGTCGCGCGGAAGCCAGGTTCCGAATGGGTTTTGCGCGCACCGAAAAACAAGATCGGGCGAAGCGGGCTCAGCTTTGTGACGAGGCGCGTAACGCACTCTATGCGCCTGGCCCTGCGCGTGTTCTGCTTCCGCAACCCGCTGTAGACGTCGCCGAGTCACAGTTGCTTGCCGGGCAGTTTGAGGCAGCGACAGCGTCAGCACAGCGTCTGGTGTCTGCGGACAAAGCTTTCTTTGGTGCGGCGTCCGCCGTCGGGTGTGCCGGCCTCGCGGTTGCTGCACAGAGTCTCGCGGCATCGGGGAAGCTCGAGGAAGCCGCCGCGATGGTGACGAAGCTCGACGCGAGTTGGTGCCCGCCGGATGAGTGGGTGCCCGCGCACGCACGAGGCAAGGTTGAAGCCGCGTCCGACAATCATCTTCTGGCCGCCGAATCGTTTCGTCGAGCGCTGACCCTTCCCCACGTGAACGTGGTCGCCACAGCTGCGGCACTTGCGACCGAGCTGCTCGCGATGGGCAAGAAGAACGAGGCGATTTCCGTCGCGCGTGGCGTCCAAGATGAGGGCGATTGGACTACCCAGGCACAGGTCGCAGTACTCGAGCGGATTCGGAAGATGTCACCGACTCGCTAGGCGCTCAGGCACTGCTAGACTGCGCCGCGGTGAAGCAACTTTCCGGTCTCGACGCTTCGTTTCTGTATCTCGAGACACGCCAAATGCACATGCACGTGGCGTTGTGCGCGGTGTTGGATACGACCGAGATGCCCGGGGGGTATCGCTATGAGGCGATCGTCGAGTTGATTCGCAGTCGGCTTCACGCGTTGCCTCCTTTCCGACGACGGCTGGTCGAAGACCCACTTGGCTTGGATCACCCGTACTGGATCGAAGACGGCAACTTCGACCTGATTCATCACATGCGACGCGTGACGTGTCCGGCACCTGGAACGTCGCGCGAGTTGGGCGAGTTGGTGGGTCGGATCTCGAGCGCGCCTCTCCCGCGCGACCGCCCGCTTTGGGAGATGTGGGTGATCGAGGGACTCGCGGACAACCGAATCGGGATCGTGTGCAAAGTGCATCACGCGGCTGTCGACGGTGCGATGGGTGCAGGGTTGATGGTGCATCTCTTCAGCCTCAAACGAGATGCGGAAGTGGCGCCGCCCAAACCCCAAACGTCCGAGCCGCCACCCAACGAACTCGAGTTGCTACGGACCGCGGCACAACACCGACTTCGTCAGCCGGGCAAGTTGCTCCAACTCGCGCGACGTACGGCCAAAGCATTTGGTGAAGTGCTGGAACGTCAGCGCGACCCCGAGGTGCCGCACGGCGGAGTACCGCTGACCGCGCCGAGAACCCTGCTCAATCAAGCGATCGATCCCAAGCGTGACGTGGCGTTCGCGCGCTTACCCTTGGCGGGACTCAAAGCGATCAAGAAGCGTGTTGTTGGCGCCAAACTGAACGATGTGATTCTTGCTGTGTGTGCCGGCGTCTTGCGACGCTACCTCGCCGACCACGACGACCTTCCCGAAACGCCTTTGCTTGCCGCCTGCCCCGTGGCGACCAAGGGAGGCCCCGGCAGCAACCACGTGTCGATCATGTTCGTCCCGATCGGGACACACATTGCCGACCCGCGGCGCCGTCTTGAAGCGATCGTCCAGTCGACGCGAGGGGCAAAAGCCAACCACGAGACGTGGGGGCCGAATCTTTTGGAGGACTGGGCGCAGCTGGCACCCTCGACCACGTTCCATTTGGCGGCCGAAGTGTATAGCCGGTTGAAGCTCGCGGAGCGGCACCGACCCTTTCACAACGTGATCATTTCCAACGTGCCGGGTCCGCCATTTCCGATCTACTTGGCAGGCTCAGAGCTGGTGGCGGCGTATCCGATGGGTCCCGTGCTTGATGGTGCAGGTTTGAACATCACGGTGATGAGCTACCGCGACGAAGTCGACTTCGGGTTTCTCGTGGCGAAGAGCACGGTGCCCGATGTGTGGCGAATGGCGGACTACGTTCGTGAGTCCTACAACGAACTGTCTGAGCTGAGCGCCAGCACCGTTGATGCAGCACAAGAGAGCCCGTAAGATCGACTCTCGAATTGGGGGGAGCGATGCGGAGCTTGGCGTGTTTGGGGTTGGTGCTGGCGATTGCGTGTGGCGATGACGACGGGATGATCACACCCGACGCTGGTGCCGACGCAGGGGATGCTGCGGTCGGCGACGGCGGGACGGACACGGCTCCGGACCCAGATGCTGGCGAGGACGACGCTGGCGAAGACGACGCAGGAATGGATGACGCCGGACCGATGTGCGTCGACGTGACGACGCTGCAGGGTCAGTACACGACCACGCTGGATGGTACGTGCGACAACATCATCGACTTTGCAGACCAGATGATCGACCCGACCGTGGGAGGCGGCGCGTGCGACATCACGTTTAGTTCGATCATGGCCAAGGATCAGCTGGGCGTGAACGGCGATGTGACAGTGGATATCGACGGTAACTTCGCGGACGTCGAGATCATGGTGAACTCGATGCCGCAAACGTGTTCAGGCGCGTGGGATGCGACTGCAGGCACGATGACGCTGACGTGTCCGGACTGCACGATCACGCTTGAGCTGATTGTCGACTAGCGACACACGCGCGGCTCATCACCGAACGCGTCGATTGGATACACGGTGAGAAAGTTGAAGCACATCTCATCGGCGATCGTCGTCCCGTAGCGGACGGTGTCGTCGGTGGGATTGTCGTATGTGCATGCTGTGCGCAGGACATCGCCGGGCTGTACTTCCACGGAAGGTAGAACCGGATACGTCGTTTGCGAGTCGTAGTCGAAACGTTCTTCGCGAAACACCAACTCGTCCGGGGCATCCGCTCCGCCGCGCCGAATCGTGGTCTCGATCGCGCGACCCAGCCGATGCATGTGCGGTGACGCGGCGACGATGTGAATCGGCTCTTCGTTTCGCTGCAGACACAGCCGTTCTTCAACATGCCCATTCGCGCGTGGAGGGATCTCCAACACCACATCGCCTGTCGTGACGATTCCTGCGACCACCGGCTGCGGCGCACCTGAGACACAGATATCGACGCCGCTTTCGTCGCGGCGATCTCCACCACTCGTATCCAAGTAGTGCATCTGCAGGATCAGCCACTCACCGTCGGTTTCCGACGCTTCGAGCCCCACTCCCTCGGGCAGCTCTCCGCCTTCACCGCCCGGTGACCAGCCCATCACGAGGACTCCGTCAGCGCTTGGTTCACACTCGCCGATGAAACCCTCTCGAGCTTGTGGCGTCGCTGTGCGGTAGAGCAACCAGTGGTGTGTGACGTCCTCGTTGTCGATCACCGGCGTCCACGACGTGATGTGGTCGTTGAGCCCAAACGGTGACCGAAACGCAAAACACGGATAGGTGTCGCGACCTTCCGTCGGGACTTCAAAGTCGGCTCGCAAGTGAACGACGGTGGCGCAGCGATCCTCGTCATCCAACCAACAGGCCGGAAGCATGACGAGAACCCAAAGCGAGACGAACCGCACGCTTGGAGCATGACAGATCCGGTGTGAACCCGAAACGAGTGACGCGACCTCAACCGTGTGGTCGCCTCATCATGCAGGATCCGCGACGACGTGTTCGTGCTTGCTGATTTGAGATCGTAATCGTGCGCATGCCCCTCGCTTCGCCGAAGTTGTGCGCGCGGATCGCACGTCGAATGCAAGGGAGAGCTTGCGGCCGTCCGCGGCTCATCACGCTGGATACCGCACGAGCGCGACGACCACTGATCTCGATGCGATATCGAACTTCGAACTCGCGATGCGCACGACCGAGACATCGAGCGACGCGTCGAGAAAGAGCGTCGTCCACCTGAATCGCCACTCGCGGAGCGATGCTCACGCGGAGTTCGTAACTCTTGGTGCGCTGTGCCTCAGCCGTTGAAACGACGGAGATCACCAGCGCGATTGCTGCCAATCGCCAACCCATCCTGTCCTCCCAATCCCATAACGACCCGTTCCCACCAGGTCGCATGAGTACGAACCAACCCCGCGAAGATTCCTTGGGAACAAAACCGTACGCCGTCCGGGACGGCACTAACCATCGTGATTCCGCGCTATTGTGTGCTGGTGAAGTGCCCTGCCTGCGAGGGATCCGTGCGTTACGCCACTCGCGAGTACCACATCATGGAAACCGCAGACGATGGCACCGAACACTTCTGGGCGTGTGATGCGTGTTGTTGGGCGGATTCAGTCCCGCAGCCGTGGGTGGAGAAGGGCGATCCGACTCCGGCGACGACGCTCTTGGGCGAGCGTATGTTTCTTGTGTACCCACGTATGAGAACGCTGCTGCAGGAGTGGGTCGAACCACCGAGCGAAGAGCAGCAGCAGGAACGCGCGAGCCTTCAGTACCAACTCCCGTCCGTCCATCGAACTGAGCGATCGATTCGGGAAGTCGTGGGTAACTCCGGCGATCGTCCGCGCCCCGAGATCGAGCGGCTGTTTGCAGCGGTGGCCGAAGCCTAAATCGAGTGCTGCGTGCAACTCGACATCGCGTTGCGTTCAAGCATTGAGCACTCGATGGTCACTCGAGCAGTCGTGCGAGGTTTGGTAGCTCGTACACGGCGTTTCCGTGCCAGCACGCGACGTAGTCGCGTCCCTCGCTCGTCCAACCCCCGTCGATTCCGATCGGCAGGGTGCCGACTCGTTCGAAGCGCATTCCAGTGCGGACAAACACGTCGGATTCTGGCGGTCCGTTGGTTCCGCTCTCTCGGCATCCGATCACCACGCGTCCGCCCTGGAAAGCAGCGAGGTCTTGGACATTCAGCTCGACGTCTTCCAGCGACCACTCGTCGAGCAGGGAGATACTTGCTTTGCCATTCGCCGCAAGGACCGCATTGCCTAGGTGCACGATGTGTCGTCGGTAGCTCGGCAACTCCCCGAGTTTCGCTTGCTCTCGCGTTTTAAGGTCGAGCATCCAGACCGCGTTTCCTTGTCGGACCAGAACGCTGCGTTCGTCCGGCGCGAGGGCGTAGATCGGACGGGACGCACCGGCGTACCAGAGCTTCAGGTCGATCTCGTGCTCCGTTTCACCTTCACGGATCGAAACGGTGAAGGACCCCTCTTCCACCTCGCGAAACACCAGCGAGCGACCGTCGGCGAGCGCGAGACGGCCGAATGCGTTGGGCTCGGAATGCATCGCCTCGAGCACGTTGCGAGGGTCACACGGGACGAAACCGAGCGGGTCGTCGCCAGCGTCAACGACTCGCGGAGGGGCGATGGCGCCCCGCTCTTCGACTGCTGTCCGCAACCCAAGAAGCTCGAACGTGCCCGGTGTGAAGTCGAGCACGACGCGACCATCGCGTTCATACAGGTGGCGCGGCGGGTTCTGCTTCAAGTTCTTCAGTAGCTCGAGGGAGCTGTCTCGCACTGCAACCAGACGCGTCTTGTTCGGCGCCTTGCCACCCGTCACGAGCAGCTTCCCTCCGAGCGCTGCGTGATGAAGCTTGCCCTCGGCGCGCAGCGTCGCGAACGGTGTCTCCTCACCGAGACGAAACGCAAAGATCACACCGCTGTCATCGAACGCGAACGAAGTTTCATCGAGCCAAAGGATCGTGCCCGGCCAGCCGTGAGCGTCGTAGTCCTTCGGGTTGATGTTCGCGAGCCGTGTGGTTTCCTCCGTCGCGACGTCGACCATGTCGATGAGTACGCGGTCGTCCTTGGACGTCAGAAAGAGCACGCAGCTTCCATCTGGCGAGAGCGCATAGGATCCTGCGTTTTCCACCGCTCGGTCGAGCACGACGACCTCGCCGCCTCGCACGATACCGACCTCCGCTGCGCCGGAGCCGATGGGTTCTCCGTATTCGTCCTCCGCCGGCCAGAAATAGAAGTGCGGATCACCGCGGTAGTTGCAGCGGAGCCAAGGGTTCCGCGCACTGAGTTCGGGTGAGAGGAGTGACTTTAGACGTGGATCGACGGGACGCCCGGCAGGCGCAGCCCGAGGATCGATCGGAACGGCTCGAATCGCTCTCGCGTGCGTCGGCTTCATACGCCGCACTATAGAGTTGGCGAAGCGAACCTCAACACCGTGGCACCATTGCGACATGGAAGGCGAGGCGAACCCCACTTGGCTATCCGTCCTGTTCGGGATCCAGGCGCTTGGATGGCTCGGGCAGAGCGGGTTTGGGTGTCTCTTCACCCTGTACAGCGCCAACTTTCCCGAAGGCGCGCGTATCGCTTACCTCGTTCTTCAAGGTGTACTCGCGCTCGCCGCCGCAGTTGTGTTCATCGTGGGCATCGTTCGTCCCATCGAAGGCTCGGCTTTGCGACGCGCAGCGTTTGTGCACGCGTACGCTGGAATGCTCGTCACCGCACCGTTCGTGCTCTTGTCGTTTGCGCACGCGTACACGCGCTACGAACACGGTGACATCCGAGAGACGCTGACGGTTGTTGTGCTCGCGTTGCTGTCGTTTGCAATCATCATCGCCGCAGTGGTCGTGAGCCGTCGTGAGCAACGTGGCTGGCAGGTCTTTGCGCTTGTCGTGGGCGTCCTGTGGGTGTTCGCAGGAGCGTTCTTTATGCTTGGCGCGGGAGTGGGTGTTGCGGGAATCAGCGCCTGATATGCCTCACGGAACACGCCCGTGTGACGGCATGAACTGACAGGCTCGTTGCCGTACCATTCGCGCATGAGGTGGGCTTTTCTCATCGTCCTCGTCGCGTGCGGATCTCCGAACTCGGATCCGGACTCAGGCGTGGACGCAGACCACGTCGACGACGCTGCGCTCGACGTTGCTCCTGACTCCGCGGTTGACGCTTCGCTCGCCGAACCGATCTTTCCCGAACCGCCTACCATCGTTCGCGACGTCGCCATGATCGACGACGAGGATGCTTGGACGAACCCCTTCGTTCCTGGTCATCGCACCACGATGGATGGCCGCGTCGCGCTACGCGTCCAGGGCGGTCCACCCGGTGACGAACGCTTAGCCACAACTCTGTCGTTCTGGCTCTTTGTTCCCGAGCGATTGGAACAGCCGATCATGCCAGGTCCCGCCGGAGCTGAGATTCTCGGCTCGACCGAACCCTTCGACGTGGTGTTTCCACCCGCGCTCATCGAAGAGGTCGAGATTCTCGGTCACCACGCTATCTGCGATCCAACCACCGAGTTTGCGGTCGAGGGTGAACGGCCCAACCCGCAACCCTGCGCTCACGCTTCGGAAAACGACTGCTACGAGTTCACGGTCGTCAACACCACGTCGACGTCTAACGGGCTCACTCCCGAAGCACAAATCTGGGGAACACCCGTCACTGTCGAAGTGGCCGAACCCAAAACGGCGACAGCTCACATCGTCAACGTGACGCTTGGTGACTCGGTTGCTGGAGCGACGCTACCTCTCTCGGCGGAGCTGGCCGAACCTTCGGTCACGATCGACGGTCGCTTGCTCACCGGTCGACTTGGGCGTGTGCCGCGCAGCTGGATTCATCCGGACACGAACGAGGAGTTCATCCGACCTTACGACTTGGTCTACTCCGTGTTGCCCGAGGATGCCTCGCCCTGTGACGTCACGGCGTGGACGGACTTTCATCCGATGAGTCACGCCCCTTTCGATCCGGAGATGCGCGGGTACGGCTTGGCGGCATATCCGTTTCGTGACGCGGAAGGCGCACCGATTCCAGACGGTGAAGACATCGGCGGCACATATCCGTGGGTCGATCGCGAAGGCGCTAACGTCTTCATGACCGCAATCCATGGACGCCTTTCGGAGCAATCGGACAACCACTACCCGCGCCGATGTGTGTACGAGGGGTGCGAGACGAACCGCGAGAATCGCGACTGGGATCGCGGGTACATGGTGGGTGGCTTTTGGACGCACGGAAAGCTCGTGCTGCTCGACGGAATGATCCACAACCAAGACTGGGCCGTCGGTGTTGCGCCGACCACGCACTGGTGGGTCGATCTCTACCAAAACACCGACAGCTCCATGATGCCGATCCGGTTTGGAAGCGGCCGGTACATCGACGCCAACCGCGGCGAATACCCGTACCCGGCGGGCTACACGCACAACGCCAACATTCTCGATTCGCTTCAGAACCTGCCGAACTTCTGGACCGCGGCCAAACCCGTCGTGCCCCGTGACGTCGTGTGGCTGATGAGCAGTGGCGTGGCGACGGACGAGATCGCGTTCGACGACTTACTCGATCCGGCAGCGCTCATCGTGTCGAACATGCAGGCTTCGATCACGCAGCTCTACGACCGCCGCGGGTGGTCCACGGCCGTGCCCATCCACCACAATGGTCAGCTGCGCACAGCAAACCCAGTTCCGATTCTCAATCCGAACTTGCAGCCCGAGCAGGTGGCCGACATCCATGTGCAGAACGCCGCTACGAGTCTGACGATTGAGGTGCCCGCGTTCGGATTTGTTCAAGCGGGGACGGGTCGCATCGAACCTGTGGCACTCGGCGGTGTTCAGGGCCGCGGCTTTTGGTTAACGGGCGACAATCGCATCATCTACGAACTTCCCGAGCAAGACCTGGATTCGCGAGAAGCGTACATCGGTCTGTTTGTGGATATGCGTGAAGAGGGAACGTTGCTGACGTTTGGCGATGGGACGTCCGTCTCGTTGAGTCCTGACGCGCTGCTGTACAGGTCCGGTGACGAGGTGGTTCACGAAGTGTCGCTGCCTGGACACACAGGTTGGCGACACCTTGGATGGCGCGTGAGCGACGCACACCGGACGATCACGTTTCTGCTCGACGGGTATCCGCTGGATCGTTTTGACGCGGCCGAGCCACTGTTCACGTTAGACGGGGGCGAACTGACGATCGGCGGCGTTCGCGCATGGATCGACGACTTTGTGGTGCTCGCGCATGACGTGAACCCAGAAGTTGCGTGCAACCATGCGCGCGGAACGTTGGTCCAAGTTGCCGACGAGCCGACTTGGAGTTCGATCGCGAGTACGTACCCGAGCTGGGCGCATGACGAGGTCGCTGCAGTGACGTCAGTCGCAGGTCCGTTTGCGTGCTTTCACGACTACACGCGCGATTACGGAGCACATCTACAGAACGTGCCCGCGGGCACGACGTCAGTTCGCGAAGCGATCAATTTTCCCGAGGGGCCTGTTCGTTTTGGTGCACCACGACCGGACTCGTCCGACAACGAGTTTTGTTTGAGCTGCCACACGGCGGAAGGGCAGGGAGGCTTGGGTCTCGAGGCGTTGGAGCTCCGCGTCGACGTGATGGCCGAAGACGACGCACGTCGCCAACCGCTGCAACCGCCGCGACGAGTGTTCGGAAACATCCCTGCGGATTGGATTCCTCCGGGGGAGGGTGAGGGCAGCCCGACGACCGCACTGCAAGCCCCACCCGAAGGCCTCGTTGTGGATGCGTGGGTGCTACCGCTCTGACGACTCTTCCCACGACGGGGGATCGCCTAGCGGACGCCCAGCAAGGAAGTCCGCCACGAGCGTCGCATGAACCTGCTCCACTCGTGGGCGCACCGTTGTCGCGGTCATGATCGAACCGGGCAGGCGGACCCGAATTGCCCACACCGCTGGTGGACGTGAAAGCCACACGTGTCCTTGTGGGGTGTACGCAAACCCCAGCATGCGTCGCTGATGCAGGACGCCCACAGTAAGGCGCGCGCCATCGCTTACACGCAAGAAGTGGCCACGTGTTGCGCCGTGGGTCCATGCGAACTCGCCGTCGAAGTGTCCATATGAATGGTCACATGGTCCGAGATCGCGTCCAGGTTGGTCTTCCTCGAGCACCCGCACGTGCAAGCGTTCTTCGACACAGACCAGCGCCTTACTGCGGTCCGGGGTCATGGCGACAACGCCTTCGAGTTCGATCTTCCGCATCTCTTCGCCCGTTCGCGGGTCGAACCAGCGGAAGCTGTTGCGTTCACCCAACAACAACATGCCGTCCGACGTGAACCGAATGCCGAGCATGTCTTCGTTGACTTCCAACGCAAACCGAGGCGCACCTGTCGTTGTGTCGAAGACCACTACGGCGTTGCCGCGTTTGGCTGCAATGAAGTTGTCGTGAGTGACGATGAGTGCGAAAGCGTCGCGCGGCGGTAGAATTGCCTGCTCGACACGAAGACGCGCGTCTGCGAGGACAACGGCTCCGTTCTTGCGAACGACGACGAGCCAATCGCCACTCGCAGTGACGCTGCGAACGTCGCTGAGACGCCCCAAACGTCGCCCCTCGTTGTCGAAGCTCAACGCGGATTCTTGAGCTCTTACGACAAAGCCTCCGGGGCGCCAGGTGACTTGGGCTTGGCATGCCCAATACTCGTCGCCAGTCTCTTCTTCGTACGCCTCGAAGCACGAAACATAGTCGCTCAGACCTCGGACCAACTTGTTCCCGGTGACGCTGTACAGCCAAAGGCGTTCGCGTTCGCGGGTTCCCACGAGTGCGCGTTGTTGGTCGGCAGCCATCGAAACCAGTCCGACATCAGGTCCGTCGTTGACCTGCACTCGTTCTCGTGCACTCTCGGGGTCAGCCGACCCAGCGCGGTACGACCAGTCGCGGCCACTCATCACGATTGCGTCGTCGAGGATCGTTGCTCCCCAAGCTGAGTATTCGCCGGCGCCACCGCGCATCAGACGTCGTGAGCGTCGACGATCAATGGACACGATGTGCAGTTCACCTTGGTCGCGCATGAGGAAGTATCGTCCGCGCGGTGGAACGAATCGCCGAGATCCCGTGAGTTCGAATGACTCTTCTCCGAGTCGTTGATAGCGGGGCGGGTTTTCGATGAAGACCCCAACATGATCGCCGCGCGCATCGATGTTATCCACCTTGCAGTCCTCCACTTCGTGCTCGGTGACTTGGTCGTGTGTCTCCCCGGAGTGAATTCGGAGCGTGCTGCCTGCGCAGGTCAGAATCCGGCCATCGGATGTCCACCGAAACGTGTCTACGTCGGACACTTCGAATGAATGGGCAACGCTGCCGTCAAGACTGGAGCGCACTTGTACGGTGTCATCGTCGACATGCGCGAAACGATCTCCTGTCGAGGCATGCCTCACGTCTTGCACGGGCGGTACCTCAAACGTGCGCTGGTGGCGCCCGTCTAATCCGTATCGGTGCATCCGCAGCTGATCATGGATCAGGAGCGCTGTGCCATCCGATGAGAAGAACACGTCGTGGAACTCTTCAACCGTATCCCCAACCTGGTGCCTGGTGCTGTCTTCACTGAACGATTGTAGGAAGAGAACGATGCCGCTGTCGGACTCGTCCTCAACTTCGTCGTCTTGATCATCTTCGTTTTCGATTTCGTCTTCGCCGTACTCGTCTTCGTAGTCCTCGTACTCGTCATACTCTTCGTAAGGGGGGCTGACTGTGGCGAAATGCCGTAGCTCAGGATCCGAAGCCATTCCGTCATCGGGGTTTACGACGCGTAATTCGACCAGCTCATCGGTGTCGAGCTTCCAGGCAAGCTCATAGCGTTCCCCGCCCTCGCTTCCGCTGAGCCAGACTCGGTTACCATCGGCGCTGGCTTGCGCGCCCTCGGCCAAACTACGAAATACGCGCCGGCTCACTCGAACATGGCCACTGGGGATATCGACGATTGCGACTTCGCCACGCAGGTTCGTCACCGCAGCACGGTGCGGCGTCATGAACTCGACTCTGTTGATGCCTCGCATGGAGCGCTGAGGCACAACTTCAAACGCGGGATTGGGCAGCTCGATCCGAGGGTCAGGTTCTGACTCCGACTCAGAGGTTTCGTTCGAGGACGTGCCCTCGGGGGAGCCTTCCTGCTCGCCTGTGGCTGGCGACTCAGGGCTGTCGTCGTCACCGGAACAAGCAAACGTCACAAGAAGCAGCGCAGCGAGGACTTTCATGCGGTGACGCTAGCCGAGAATTCCAGGCTTGAGGCAACGGATATCAGCAACTGAGTTGTCGACGAACTTCGCGTAGTCTCCGTGCATGCAGAGCTGTCGTCTGTGGGTTTGTGTGGCCGCCTTCTCCCTCGCTTGGGGCTGTGGCTCGGATGCGGCGGAGTCAAACACCACGCCTTCGGAGCTGTCCACCGCGCCGGCTGAGGGAAGCGAAACGGAGCAGACGTCGGCGTTGTCGTGCGCCGGGCTCGCGATCGTCATTTCGTCGTCTTCCGACGATCTAGAGGAACGGATCACAATTCAATGTGGAACTACCGAGATCACATATGACGACGGAGAGCGAACGCGCACCATCGAGATGGAAGCGTGGGAGCGCGCGTGGCGTACGCTCGACCGCCTTGATTGGGAACACCCAGCGGAGGGATGTTCCGCCGCGGTGATGTCGGTTGTCCGCGGACGTGATCCAGATCTCCAGCGCATTTGCGTGTCGGGAGAATCACCGAATTTTCAGGAAGTCTTCTACACGGCGAGGGAAGTGATCGCGCCGTTTGATACCCCGTAGCCTCTTGTGGTCGTTGAGTTCGTCTCGGAGCAGCCAGCTGTCGTCAGTGTGACTGTCTCTTCGGACGTCACGAGCCGCGCGGTTCTGGCCAAGTTGTTTGTGTCGAGCCTCGGCTTTCCCAGCTGGCACACGGGCAAGAGCTGGGATGCCACGTTTGACTGGATGACCGACTTCGGGTGGCTCGACGAAGGCGCAACCGTCGTGATCTCGCACCCGAGTTTGCCGTTGCTGGGAACGCGGGACCTGCGGCTCTATCTGAGCGTCTTGGCAGACTCCGTGAAGAGTTGGGAGTCGAATCCAGCAATCACCTTTCGAGTTGTGTTTGCCGAGTCGCTTCGTTCGGAAGTGTTGGAGTCCCTCCGCGTGAGCTCGTACTAACGGCCTCTCATCCACTCCCCGACCGTCTGGTTGGTGGCGGTTCCAGTGTAGACGACTCCAGTTGCACGCTCACGGAGCGAGAGCAGCTCGGGCATCAGGTAGATCATTCGCTCCATGTTGACGCCGGAGCAACCGCACTCACGCAGCGCATCGGGCGCGCGACGTTGGACTTGAACGCTCTGCTCAAACACTCGATAGCCGGGAAGCCGGGACCAAAACTGAGCGAGGCTCGGGCAAGGAAGGATCAGTTCCGAACTCATGTTCGCGAGCTGAATCGAGTGCTCCGACCGTGTCGTCGACTCAAGTCGACGACACTCGTTCTCCCAACCAGCAGGACAGGCGCCGTACGTACGTTCAGGCAGGCGTGCGAGTAGCACGATTGTATAGCCACGGGCCACAGCGGGTTGGACCACCACATCCAATCGCGACGTCGAAAGGTCGGTGTCAGCCCAGACGTACAGTTCGTTCCGAAACGGAATGTCGGGATTCACGATGCGCCAGTTTCTTCGGAGCGCGGCAAGGTTGTACTCGAGTCGATTTGCATCCACGCGGTTCCCGTCAAGCCATGCGTTAGTCGCGTTGACCTCGAGAACCGGTACCAGCTGGTGAAGAGGAACCCCGAGCGCGGTACGTCGTGGAGGTGAAATCACATTGGGCATGATCTCGATCGTGTCGATGAGGTTTCCCGCGATTGCTGCCTCGAGACGTCGAACATCGGATTCGCACGTTTGAGCATGGACGTTGCTGGTCAGCGATGCGACGCAGACGCAGACGAAGAGGAACTGCTTGTGCATGTGCGCTTGTCGGCCTGAGTCCGCGCCAGTTGCCAGCGAGTGGTTGCGAACTAGTCGCTTTATTGACCGAGACCGACTCCAGTTGCCTTTAGAGTTCGCTCAAGAAGCCCCAGAATGCACCCGCGGCAAGATCATCTTGTCGCGCGTGGCCCATCCCGTTGGTTTCGCACCAGACGACATCCAGTCCTGGGTCGCATCCTTCGTACCGTTCGCATGGTGCAGGGTCCTCGGCAGTCGTTGTGTCGCCGCATCCGTTGCGCTCGAGATGCCCATCACGAGCTCGTTCGCTCGCGTTGATGTCCACTGTCCCATCTCCGCGATCGTGGATTAGAAGCGCTGCTGTGTTGCCCACACAATCGCGTCCAGGTTGACCGCCTGCGATCGACGCCACACCCGCAAGCGCATCGCCCCGGACACACGCGAGTTGGTGGCTCATGAATGCGCCCGAGGAGTAGCCTGTTGCAAAGCGTCGAGCGGGGTCCGCGCACCAGGTCGACTCCACTTCGTCGACCAACGCGTCAAAGAACGCGACGTCGGATCCGTCTGGTGCCGTGTCCCAGCATCGATCCACGGCGCGACCCCGCACGTGAATCGCGTCGGCGCCGCTTTCGCGCTGCACGGGAACGTTGTTGTTCTCCCGCTCCGGCCGATCGCTGCATCCATGCCATTGGTACACAACCGGATATGCGCGCTCCGAGTCGTAGCCTTCGGGAAGCCACACGAACCAAACGCGCGTCACACCCCCAACCTCGGTTGAACGTTCGACCCACTCACCAGTGGTGATGTCGGCTGCAACACCACAACCCTCGCTTCCCATCGCCGACCCTGAGTCCGTGTCGTCGGCGTCGGTGTCATCGGCGTCCGCGCCAGCATCGACTTCGTCTCCGGAGTCGACTTCACTATCGGTGGCACTGTCGAACATTCCACCGTCGTCTCCCAAGGCGGGCTCGCTCTCATCACAGCCCAAGGAAAGAACAACTGCCAAGACCAGGATCGCGCTACGCATCGACGAAGAGCTTCGCGAACCTGCCCAGCGGATGCAATGCTCGCGCGGTGTTCAAAGCGTTTTCATTCACTGCAGAGGTCCAACGCTTCAGCGGTCCCAACGGTTGGGGACCGACCTCTAGGGCAGTCGGAATGTTCGGTTCGCTTCGGCGTCGGTCCAGCGTTTGTTCGCGTTGATCTCGAAGAACTCGGTGGTGGTCGTGTCGCCACTCACTTCGACCATACGCATGGTCGACACGCGCACACCGTTTCCGACCAGCGTCATTTCACGAAGGAACTGATTCAGTGGCGCTCCGCGTGGACGCAGGGTGAGCTGCCATCCACCATCGTCCTGCGGTTCAAACGAAATCCGATACGCGCGTTCGAGTGCAGCGCGATCCCCGGCCAGCACCGAGCGGAAGCTGTCGACGAAACCAGCAACCAAGGGTTGGCGCGTCAGATCGAACTCCTGACGATTGCCTTGCGAGGCAAAGGTCAAACGGCCATCGGCGATCAATGCCGTCGATGTCGTGGGTGCAGTTACTTTGCGTAGCAAACGCCCGGGTGGCGCAAAGTGGATTTCCCCTTCGCTGCGCAACGGAACGGCCAACAAAGCGACGCGCTTCTCTTCACGAAAGCGCGCGCTCAACCCGGGCAATCCGCGGAACTCTTGCAGGAGCTGATCGAGACTCGCCTGTTGTGCCCCACCCGACGTAGGAACGAGCATTGGGAGCGCGACAACACTAAGCGCGAAGGCGATCGAGAATCTCACTCGGCGTCTCCATAAGCATCGTCTCGCCACGCATCGCGACGAGGGTGGTCCACGCGCGCGCACATCGGCGGTCGTGCGTCAGATTGCGGATCTCGTATGCGAGCAGAATGCGCTGCTCGATGTCTTTCATCCAGACCGTCGCTTCCAGCTCTTCGCCGGTGCGTAGGGGAAACGCGTAGCGACAACGCGACTCGATCACGACGAGATGTAGACCGTGCTCTTTGAACCACGGGATGGTCAGTCCGAGGTCGCCAAAGAGCCGTTCGCGCGCGATCTCCAGATACTTGTAGTAGTGGCCGTGCCATACGATGCCGAGCGGGTCGCAGTCGTGAAAGGGAACCGTCTGACGATGGACGCCCGTTTTCCGTTGCTTCTTCATCCGCCGCACCACTTTTTCACTCGCCGCCCCAGAAATCATAGAAGTTGAACCAGTTGTCCGGTGCTTTGCGGCAAAACTCGGCCAGTTGGTCCGCATACTGCTGCGCGTAGCGCTGGATGGAACCCATTCGATCGCGTCGGTCCAGCACGATTTGTTCCGCGAAGGGGATGCAAAAGAGTTCGTAGTGGTTGCCTCCTCGATACAGACCGGCCGTGAAGTAGACGGGAATGCGAAGTACCGACGCGAGGATGTAGGGGCCGGCGGGGAGCAGCGCTTTTGCACCGAGGAAATCCACTTCGACGGTCTTGGCACCAGGCTGCGTACGGTCACCCAGGATGGCGATCAGCGCGCCGGCTTCGGCCTTGTCGCGAATGGCGAGCATGAAGTCCATGTCTTCGCCATCTCCGATCTCGATCAAGCGCGTGGTCGATTCCGGATCAAGTTCTTCGATCACGCGGTTAAAGCGGCGCGCGTTCTTGGTGTACACGACGGGGCAGAGCGGCAAACTCTCACGCGTGCTTTGGATGCGCATCGCGTAGAAGCTTCCGATGTGACCGCCGAGAAGGATCGCGCTTTGCCGGCTGTCGCGTAACTTCGCCAAGAGCTGATATCCGTTACGCGAGACTTCGAAGTGCTTGGTCTGCCCGCGCATGAGGATCAGGCCGTCGAGCGCGCACTGCGCAAATCGCAGCACCGTCATGTAGGTGGCGTGGAATCCACGTCGGCTCGGCGGCAAACCGAGTCGCGTGCGGAACTGATTGACCGAGCGTCGCGCACGGCCGGAGAACGTGGTGTAGTAGGCCGCGATCAGCGCGACGACGAGCCGTGCAGGCCCACGGCCGAACATCGTGGCCATGATGATCACGGCCTTGATTCCGAAGACGGATCCGCGTTCATCAACCGAGCGCCACTCCGGGTCGTCCTTCGTCGCCGCTTTCTCGGGCTCGAACGGCATCCGCCCTCGCCAGTCCAAGTTCACAGCTCACCTCGTGGCGGGAACACGACAGCAAGCAGTCGATCATGCGGTCCGCGGCCGTAGTCGCGAAACCGGTACTTTCGAACGATGTACTCGCCCACAAACATGCAGCCGATCAGTGCATACGCGATTCCACCGTTGTAGGTGGCCCACCAACTGACCGGTGCAGCCAACGCGAGCACTGCTGCGGCACTTGCATTGAGAACGAAGAACACACACCACGCCACGGTGGCTTGCCGACAGTGACGCTGCTTGTCGTCGCTCAGCTCGGGCTCTTGCATACGCGCGAACCGTTCGATGATGGGCATGTCCGACGCCTTACCCAGCGACGCGCCGAACGTGATGAGCAGTCCGGTGTTGATCAACACGGGCACCATCAGAAGAAAACGCGCGTCGTCGAACACGATACCCGCCGCCAGCACTGCGACAATAACCAGCGGAATGCGCATGACCGCCCAGAGGTGTTCGCGCGGTGCGTCGTGGTGTCGAACGATCATGATCGGCACGATCGTGGCAGCGACGAGAATGCCCACAGTACGTGGGCTGTAGTGCGCCAGTGCGAACCAGATGGCCAAGGGATACACCACGGCGAGCACGACGTTGAGGACGACCGCGACGATCTTGAGCACACCTGTCGACCGCTCGCTCAAAGCCCTCCGCTCATCACGATAGCTTGCCCCGTGATGTAACCCGCAAGATCGCTGGCGAGGTAGGCGACCAGTGAGGCGACTTCTTCCGGCTTTCCGATTCGTCGCATGGGGATGTGTTTCAGAATCAGGTCGAGCGGTGCGCCTTCGATCATCTCCGTCTCGACGAGTCCTGGGGCCACAGCATTCACCGTGACACCGCGCTTGGCGACTTCCTGTGCGAGCGCTTTTGTAGCGCCGATCAACCCAGCTTTGGCCGCCGAGTAGTTCACTTGGCCGCGATTGCCGATGACTCCGCTAACGCTGGAGATGTTGATGATGCGTCCCCATCGACGTCGGACCATCGGCATGACCAAGGGCTGGGTGACGTTGTAGAAGCCGTCGAGCGTGATGCGCGTCACCTTCTGCCACGCGTCCCAACTCATCGCGGGGAAGCTGTCGTCCATGGCAACGCCCGCGTTGTTGACGAGCACGCCAATCGGCAGTTTTTCTTCCACCAAAGCATCGATCGCCGGGCGAGCTTGTTCGTGATCGGCGACGTCAAATTTCAGCAAACGGACTGAGGCGCCCGTGCTTTCAAGTTCGGCTTTGAGCGCGTTGGCTGCGTCGTCGTTGCTGCGGTAGTTGAGCAGGATGGGGTGTCCGGCGGCGGCGAGGGCGCGGCAAATCGCGGCGCCGATTCCACGGCTTCCTCCGGTGACCAGGGCGTGCGGCTTGGTGCTCACGAGCTGGCCTTAGCACGGACTTTCGATGAACAAAAAATACTCATTGCGAAACTTAAACGTGATCTGAAATGGCATCGACCGAGCCCGAAGCCGAAGCCGAAGCCGATGCCGAAGCCGAAGCCGATGCCGATGCCGATGCCAATGGCGAACCGGCCGGAGCGCAAGACGCAGCTCGTCTCCGATTTCATTCAAGTTCGAGTTCCTTGTTCCGCATTTCTTGTTAACGAGAAAAGGAAAGACGATCCCCAGCGAAGGGGGAATAGACCCAGAGAGTGGGGTGTCCGGCCCGCATGCGCGCACTCTTGATCCTCGCCACCTTCTCGCTCTTGGTCGGCTGTGATCAGGTCAGTAAGTATGCTGCAACGGAGTGCCTGACCGAGGCGCCCGCGGTTCTGATCGACGGACTGTTCGAGTTTCGGTACGCGGAGAATCGCGACACCGCATTTTCCATCTCGTCGAATCTCGGCTTCGGCAATCCGCCGGGTTGGCTGATGGCAATGTTGAGCACGGTGGCGTTCCTGCTCATCGGAACGGCGATGTGGAAGCAGCGCCACGAAGCGACGAAGTTGCACATCGCGGCCATGCTCCTCATCGGAAGTGGCGCTATTGCCAACCTCATCGATCGATTTACCCGCGGCTTCGTCGTGGACTTCATGTACCTCCACGGCTGGCCGATATTCAACGTGGCGGATGTATTGATCGTGCTTGGAATCGCCGCGTGGTTGGTTGGCGTGTCCCGGCAATCGGCGCCCGATGGCGTGACCTGAAATACGCTACCCTCCGCCGCATGACGGTTGATCTTCGTTCCGACACGGTCACTCGCCCCACCGACGCGATGCGCGATGCGATGGCGCGCGCCGAAGTTGGTGACGATGTTTACGGCGAAGATCCTACCGTTGCTGCGCTTGAAACCTACGTGGCCGAACTGCTTGGCAAGGAGACCGCGCTCTTCGTTCCGTCCGGAACGATGGCCAACCAGATCGGCCTCGCACTCCACGCGGCACCAGGCGACGAAATCTTGGTTGGCGCGGGAGCGCACGTGGGGCTCTACGAAAGTGGTGCCGCAACAGGCATCAGCGGCATTCAACTCACGCCGATTCCTGGACCCGGAACGTTCGATCTCGAGGCGTTCGAGTCGTGTCTGCACCCCGACGCGTTTTACTACGCGCGCCAAGCCGCGGTGGCATTCGAGAACACCCACAATCACAGCGGTGGACGACTCTTCGATCTCGACGTGATCGAAGCGATTGCGAAACGAGCCAAAGAACGGGACCTCGGCGTGCACCTCGATGGTGCAAGGATCTGGAATGCTGCCGTCGCGACCGGAAAGACTCCCCAACAACTCGCTGCAGTCGCGGATACGGTCAGCGTGTGTTTCTCCAAGGGGCTCGGCGCACCCGTCGGTTCCGCGCTCTTGATCGAAGCGAAGAACCGTCATCGAGCGTTGCGACTTCGCCGACGACTAGGCGGTGCGATGCGCCAAGCGGGCATCCTCGCCGCTGGCGCACTGCACGCACTTCAACACCATCGCGATGACTTGGCGGCGGACCACGTCCGCGCGAAGCGACTTGCAGAAGAGCTCGCGAACGCCGGATATCCGGTCCAAGACGTTGAGACGAACATCGTGGTGTTCGATGTGTCCCAACCGGCGGAGACGTACCTGCAAGCGGCCAAAGAAGCTGGCGTGTTGATGGGCGCGATTGGTGCCAAGCGTATTCGTGCAGTGACGCACCGTGACATCGACGACGAGGGGTTGAGTCGCGCCATCGAGAGTCTCGCGAAGCTGCGATGAGGGTGCTGCTGCTGACAGCGTTGCTGATGGGCTGTCCGCCCACGCTTTCGCGTCCGCATAGCCCGGCGTATCGGGACCACCTCGCCATCGGCGAACGTCACATGCGACACGGTCGCTACGAAGAAAGCGCGGCCGAGTTTGCCCTCGCGGCAGAGGAAGCGGAGCGTCGCGTCGACATCGACGAAGCGCTGTACCGTCAGTCGCGCGCACTGAAACGTGGCGAACGCTATGCCGAAGCCGTCGAGGTGTTGGATGTGATCGCACAGCGTCGTCCCGTTTCGCGGCGCACGTCTCGTGCGCTTCTCGATGCCTCGTTGCTTCGCTACGACCGTCTCGATCAGCACGACGCGGCGCTCGTTGGGTTCAACACGATCGTTCGCGAACATTCCGACGAAGGTCCGGCTGCGCGTGCGCTCGTCATGATCCTGGCACACCACCGCGACCAGTCCGATGCAGACGCGTTGCGGGTCGTGACCGAACTGCGGACCCAGGTTGCCGAGACGGACCTTGGTGACGACCTCTTAGCTGCCGAAGCCGAACTGCGCCTTGCATCGGACGATCGCCCAGGGGCTCGACGTGCGCTGGAGCAACTTGTCGCAGACTATCCCTACCCACAAGGTCATCGATGGGACGATGCGATCACGAAGTTGGCCGAGATGGACGTTGAAGACGGAGATGTGCCACGCGCGATCGAACGTCTCGAAGGGATGTTGGAACGCGCCGAGACGACGACGATTGTCGGCAGCTATACCCTTCCGGCGTTTCCGCGGGCGCAGTTGGAGATCGCGCGTTTACAACGGGACCAGCTTCAGGACTACGACGCCGCTGAAGACTCGTTTGATGCGGTCTACGACGACTTTCCGGAGTCAACGCTCAGAGACGATGCGCGGGTCGAGTTGGGCGAGATGTTGATCGACCAAGGCGAGCAGCGCCGCGGTTGTCGAATTCTGCGCGACGCTGTCGAAGAGTTCGAGGTCGGTGGAGCGCGTCGACGTGCGGTCGCGCGGGTCGAGCAAGACTGCCCCGAGTAGAGCGTCAGCGCAGCAAGGGACTGCTGATGAGTGTGCGCGCGGCTAGCTTGGGCGACAGCACATCACGTTCGAGACCTCGGCGAATCTCGAGGCGTTGGAGCGTCGGATGCTCTGCCAAGGGTTCGAGTTCGTCGACGGTGGCTGCGCTCCATCCGTCGAGGAGGAGTCGTTTGAGCGGAAGCTGCATGAACGTTGCAATCGCATCCTCGATACCGCTCTCGGGTTGAGGCAATGCGAGAGATTCCAGGTCGGTGAATTCGGAAAGACCCTCCACGTCGATGAGTTCTGCTCGGCTCAGATGGAGGGTCCGCAGCTGTGAGAGATGAACCAGCGTCGACAATGACAGACGCTGGTGTGTCGCGAACCGAAGTTCGCGGAGGGTGCGCGGAAGGGCGTTCGGTTCCACTTCGGAATCCGTGGTGAGCGTGGCCACACGACCGGACGCAATCAGCCCCCGCACACCCAGGAGAGTCGCGCTTTGGAGGATGGTGAGTTGGCGGACGCGTCGAGCGCTCGGTGCGTTGCCCGAACAACCGAAGAAGCGGAGCTCCGCGACGTCACCGACGGAATAAAAGTGCTCATGGACGTTTTCGAGCGTGAGCGATCGGACGCTGGGAGGGACCGTGCCGCGTGCAGAGCTCGCGCTGACGATGGCGAGCGACGTCAGAGAGTCGAGATCGTGTGTGCCGATATCGACTGGTTTGCCGCTGCCTTCGAGAACCAGCGAGTGAAGTTGTGATCGCAGCTGCTCGGCCAACGGGTGGTCGATGCGAGCGACCAGTTCACGAAACGCCGTTTCGAGACTGCGATCGCCACGGAACCAAGTGCCCCCTCGCAGAGCGAAGAACTCTCGTTCCGCCACGCGTCGTCGATGCACGCTGCTATCCGCGAGCAAATGTTCGAACGTCGCTGCGTCGTCGAGCGCGAGGGTAAGTTCAACGGCTTCGGCGATGGTGTCCGGGTCGCCCGACTTGAGCAGCGTGACGAGGTTGCGGACATGCTGGCTGTGCGCCCGGGTCTCGGGAATCACGACAATGGGGCGAGCTTCCACGAGCTTTGCCAGATGCTCGGGCAACCGCGCCACACGAACCCCAGTCCTCGAGAGCTTGAGTTCCGTGACGTGGCTGCCGAGACACTCGATGTCCTTCAGCCTGGGGCACTCCTCGAAGCGAACCTCGCGAAGCAACGGACTTTCTCGGAGCGCTGTGACGTCGCGAAGAGCCGGGCAGTCCACGACACGAAGCCGTTCCAACTCAGGTGCGCGAAGCCCCTTCAACGAAACCAGAGAACTTCCCAGAATGTACAAGCTGCGAAGTCGTGGTGCGACGAGTCCGCGAAGCGAGTCCACGCGTCGAAGCGTCAGTTGCTCCAGATTTGGGACTTCCACTCCCTCCAGCGCCGCAGCGTCTTCGATCGTCAACGTGCGTAGTGAAGAGAACCCCGTCAGGTCGGGGGCGCCTGTGACCGACAACGACTCCAAGGAGGGTGCAACCGACTCCAGGGCAAGCGCACCCGGTTGTCGCATCGACAACGAAGTCAATCGACTCTTCAGCACGGGCAGTGCGGGGCGTTGTGAGAGCTTCAATGTCCGCAGCTGGGTCATTGCGGAGAGTTGAGGGACAGAGTCCACATCTGTTGTGTGAAGGTCCAGGCACCAGAGCGTCGTGGGCACCTTCACCAGCTGGCTCATGCTGCACTCCAGCAGGCGCAGCAGCCGTAGTTTCGGTAGTGCCGGAACCCGGAGTACGTCGCCTCGCCATCGTCTGAGCAAGAGAAGTCGAATCGGAAGCCCTTCGAGGTCCTCCAACATGTACACAGACGGTCCTTCAAGACGCATCGCCTGCAGGCGCGGAAGCCCAATCAACGAGCGCAGTCCACGCACGCGTCCGTTGAAGCGAACGAACGTCGCGTTGGGAAAGCGTTCGATTCCGCGCAGGTCGATCGCGAGTCGACCATTACCACCGTCCTCGATGACGTTCACCTGTCGGCGCAACGCAGCGGCGCGTTTGGATCGACGCGCAGCGAGGAGGAGCCGCAGCGCGATGCCGCGCGTGCGAACGAATCGCATTTTGGGAAAGTTGGCGAGCACTCGTCCTCGGCGAACCGATACGTGCTCAAGCAGTTCTTCCATCAACGCTGTCGAGCTCCGCGCGTGCTCCATGCCTTGGTGAAGCGTGGCGTCGTTGCGCAGGAGCTCGAGCGTTTCTTTCACTCGTCGTCGTCGTCGTCGTCGTCGTCTTCGTCTTCGTCGTCGATCTCGTCGATCTCGGCGTCGGGATCGTTGCGGAAGTACAGCGCGATGTCGGCTTCGGTAAACTCCGTTTCGATCAGCTCGAAGAGTTCTTCGACGTCCTCGCCGCTCCACTGATCCAGAATTGCGGAGATAAACTCGTAGATGTCCGCTGCGTCGATGCGCTGCTCGATGCCTTCAACCTGTTCGTCCGTGAACACCTCAATCAGGTCTTCGCGGAGGGTCTCCGTGTCACCGTCGTCGATTGCGTCCTTGGCCGAAAGGCGGAGTTGTCGAGCTATGCGATTCCCGAGGAAGATTTCCATGAGGTCCTGCTATGGTGAGGGGCCGTCAGCCCGAAATCGGCGCGACTATAGAAAGGGTTCGAACTCTGTCAATCCACTCCGTCGCCCTGCGCGTGATCTTCGTGACCTTGGTCGCGGGAGCCTCGAGCGTGCGCGCGGAACCTTTCGAGTTGCCTCCGCCTCGGAGTGAGCTGCCCGTTCGCCTTGCGGGCGAGGTCAGCCTCCAGCTGGTCTTCCCCTTTGCGCAGGACTCACTGTGCCCGGAAGGGTCGGATTGCATCCTGGGGAGCGGGGGTGGTCTTGGTGGGCTCTTGGAGTGGCGCTTGCCGAGTGGGCTGGGGCTTGGGATCGGCTACGACGCCTGGTTTCTGGATGGGAACGGCGTCAACGAGCTGAGCACCTTCCAGGCATTGCGGTTCTCGCTTCGGTACAAATTGCTGCGCGATCGCCAGGTCCACCCGTATCTCGGAGGCTCCGTCGGCGGCTTGGTCTTGGGTGATACGTTCGATGCGGAAGCGGTCGGTGGCATCGTCGATCTGCTTTTGGGGGTGGAAATCGAACTCAGTGCGACCCTCGCATTCACCGCTGGGGTGGTTGTTCGATTCCTCACAACGAGCTCTTTTCGAAGCAATAGCGACGGGGTGGAGCGAGCCCAAGGATTTGGGGTGGATGGCGCCGCGGCCCTCAAAGTGGGGCTTGTCCTCCTCCAAGGGAATTCACCCAGCAATTGACACGATTGCCCCTTGCGAGTTCTCCTCCCCGCTGCAGATGAACTGCGGGAGCTGTGGTCATGTGAACCCGGCAGGGAGCGTCTTCTGCCAGCAGTGCGGGACGCGACTTCCTGCCCCGTCTCAACAGGTTGCTTGCGGGCGCTGTGGGGGCTCGAACGAACCGCATATGCGGTTCTGCGTTCATTGTGGCAACACGCTTGAACCCGCCGCTGCTGCACCTGCGTCTCCCGCGTCTCCAGGTCCTGCGCCGGGTTCTCCACTGGCGCCCACGCCGGTCCAAGCACAGCCGAGTCCTGTGCGACCTCCCGTCGTCGACACGGTTCCAGGCCCCGTCTGTTGGCGATGTCGCGGCGTCGGGGATGCGGGGTCCGAGTTCTGTAAGTTTTGTGGCGCACGCTACGCGGACGGCGAGGGTGCACGTCAGCCCAAGATGACCGACGCGGGACCGCATCAGGTCCAAGCCGAACGTCCGGCCGCACCGACGGTTCACGAAACGGTGGCGCAAGCGCGTCTGGTTTCGATCCTCAAGGATGGAAGTGACGGCGCCGTGTTCCCGCTCTCGCGCGAGCAGGCGGATATCGGACGACGTGAAGGCGATGTGGTGCTCGCCGATGATCCCTACTTGAGCCCACGACACGCGCGTCTGCGGAAGCGTGGCAACGAGTGGATTCTGCAGGACCTGGATAGTGTGAACGGCGTCTACTTCCGATTGCGCGAGCCGGTCGAGCTGCGCGATCACGACGCGATTCTTCTGGGACAACAGGTTTTGCGCTTCGAATTGCTCGAAGACACCGAATCTCCACTCGGTCCAGCGAGCTTTCAGGGCGTCCTGGCCTTCGGAACACCGGAGGTTCCACGCTATGCCCGCTTGGTTCAGTACACGACGGAAGGGGTAGGCCGCGACGTGCATTACCTGTATCGTGACGAAACCGTGCTGGGCCGTGAGACCGGTGACGTCGTTTTCACCGACGACCCATTCCTTTCGCGCCGACACGCAGCGATTTCCGTCGACCGACCCTCCAAGCGGGTGACACTCCGCGACTTGGGATCCTCCAACGGAACCGCAGTTCGACTTCGTGCTGAACGACCACTGGTCAATGGGGACCAGTTCCGGGTGGGTCGGCATCTCTTCCGCTTCGACGCTGGGCCGCAATGAGCGAAGAAGAAGAGAACGAGTCGAAGGACGAGAGCGTCGAGAAGGTCGACGTGAACGAAACGTTGCCGGACGGACCAGCAGCGAAGTTGGCGGCGGAGCTCCGAGACGAGCTTAAGTCGGACTCCGATTCCGATGGCGACTCCGAAGGCGATGGCGACTCCGAAGGCGATGCCGACTCCGAGGGCGATGCCGACTCCGAAGGCGATGCCGGCTCCGAGGGCGATGCCGATTCCGAAGCCGATGCCGATTCCGAGGGCGATGGCGAAGGCGACGCCGATTCCGATTCCGATGACGAGGGCGACGAGTCTGCGTCCGAGGATGACGACGACTCCGACGACTCCGACGATTCCGATGCTCCGACATCGTCTCCCGACGAACCCTCGGGACCCATCGCGTACCGCTACTTCGGCATGAGCGACGTTGGGCTTGTCCGCGAGCACAACGAAGACAACTTCACGGTCGTGGATCTCACCAGCGGGGACGCCGTGTGGGGCGGCGACGGTGACGATGCCTCACCGCCCGACGACATCACCGAAGGCGAAGTCCCTCCGAAGGGCATGATCTTCGCGGTCTGCGATGGCATGGGTGGCGCTGCGGCAGGTGAAGTCGCCAGTCAGATGGCGGTCGACACCATTCGCGAAGTCATGCTCGACGGGAAGATTCCCACCCACCGCGACGGGTTCGCGCATCGACTGGTGTACGCGATCGAAGAAGCAGGCAGCCGGATCTTCAGCGCCGCCAAGATGGATCGCAGTCGCCGCGGCATGGGAACCACGGCCACGGTCGCGGGTCTCGTCGATCGAATTCTCTTTGTCGGTCAGGTCGGCGACAGCCGTTGCTACGTCCTGCGCGCCGGCAAGCTCTCGCTCATCACCAAAGACCAGTCATTGGTCAACCAGCTGATCGAAGCGGGACAGCTCACCGAAGAAGAAGCCGAAGCGTTCGAGCACTCGAACATCATCCTTCAGGCGCTGGGCACCACGGAAGAGGTCACGGTCGACCTGACCTTCATGGAGGTGCGTGAAGGCGACCGCATCATGCTCTGTTCGGACGGACTCTCCGGCCTCGTGCACAACGAGATGATCCGCGAGGTCATGGCCGAAGGGGATGACCTCGAAGCGATTGCCGCACGCTTGGTGGAGATGGCCAACGCCGGCGGCGGCCACGACAACATTACGTGCGTGGTTGCCGATCTGACGGGCGAAGGACTTGGGGGCGCGGATGGCGCGCCGACACCGGTCTACCAACAGTACCCGCTGCCTCCCATCGAAGAGGTCGACGAGGATCTGCCCCGACGCGAGCCGACCATCAAAACCGGTGGTCGCAAGCCCGGCGCTGACGTCAAGCACATCTCCTACGATCCAGGTGCACCTGAGGTGCCGACCTCGACGTTCCCCTGGCCGATGGTGATCGTGGCTGCACTTCTTATCGCGGTCGTGCTGGCGATTGTATTCAGCTCGCAAGAGACGCCGCCGCCGGAGGAACCCGTTGTCGTCGAACAACTCGATGACCCCGAACCGGTTGAGGTTTGCGTGCAGACCGACGTCGTGGACGGCGAACTCTTCGTCGACGACCAGGCTTATGGCCCACTGACCGAAGGAGACGACGTCTGCGTGGAGCTCTTGCCCGGCGCATACCGCTTCGAAGCACGAGTTGGGGGCAGCACTGCTGCACATGCGACGCTGACCGTACGCGAAGGTGTTCCGGCGGATGTGGAACTACGCTTGCCCGAGGGCACGATGCGCGCCACGGACGCGGGCCTCGGCGACGGAGGCGACGAGGACGCCGGTGCAGACGCCGCGGTTGAAGACGATGCGGGTGAGCAGACCACGATGACGGCGTCGACCATGACCGAGTCCACGATGACCACGGCCGTGACTCCGACGATGACTCCGACGATGGGAACGACGACCATGACGTCGATGACCACGACGATGACGACCACGATGACGACCACGTCCATGACGCCATCGATGACCAATCCGTCCATGACAAATACGTCGACGACCACCATGACACCGTCGATGACCACAACGTCGACCTCGATGACGACCACAGAAATGTCGGAATCGGATGTCCCGATGAATCCGTTCTAGGTCGCAGGGTGACGCTCCGTCTCCATCAGACGTTCGGAGCACATACCGGGCGGTCCTATACGTTCGACAAAGACGTCGTGCGCGTGGGGCGCATGCCGGATTGCGATGTCGCGTTCGATCCCCACGCCGATCTTGATGCGTCGGGTCGGCATGCGGAGTTCCGTCGTGAAGGGGGTCATTGGATCGTCGTGGATTCCGGCAGTCGCAACGGGACGTGGGTCAACGGACAACGCGTCGACCGGCATCTGCTGGCTCAAGGTGACGAGGTGGAGTTCGGTCCAGGCGGCCCAAGGCTGCGTGTCGAGCTGCCGGGTGCACAAGACATTGCCACTGCACCGGCGCGGCCGGGTGCGGCCACCGAAGCATCGACGCCTGTTCCGGGTTCGGTCCCCGCAGGCTTTGGTGCTGCAACCGGACCCATGACAGGTGTCCCGCAAACCACTCCGCCACCTCCCATGACCCCACCGGTGGCGGCGCCTGCCAAGAAGTACGGCGAGCGCACGGTGGGCCTGATGATCCGCGACGCGTTGGACCGCGCTGGTGCCTCGCGTGGGTTGAAGATCGCTGTTGTCATTCTCTCGTTAGCACTGGGTATTACCCTCGCTGTGCTGGGCTACTTGGTGGTCACCTCGCCCAAGCAAACCGAAACACCGGATGCGGGTCACATTGCTGCGGCAAACGCGGGCGCGTTGTTTCGTTTGGTCGAGGTGCAGAACGGGGTGGAGCGTGTCTTGTGCACCGGCTTTGCAGTGCGTGCCCAAGTGGTCGCAACGACGGCGCGGTGTGTCCTCGCAGTCGAGTCGCGTCGTGCCGCGGGATCCACCGTGGAGCTTCGCAGCATTTCTGGTTCGGTAGGCGTGGTGCGTATGTACCGGCACCCCCACTTCGTGGATGGCTCTGAAGGTGCCGACGTCGGGTTGATCCAAATCGACGCGCCAGCTCCTTCGATCGTGAGTCTGACGACGCTCGACCAGCTGCACGCCATCGAGGAGGGAGACCCGCTGCTCTTCTATGGGTTCAGTGGAGGTGTGGCGCGAACGGCTCAAGCCAACGTGGACGCGGTTGCGGGCTCGGCCCAAGCACGAGTCCTTCGTCATGCAGCCAGCGCGTCGGCCGGATCTCCCGTGTTTCTCTCGTCAGGGACCGTGGTGGGCCTCCACTCCACGGGGACGACAGGGACGGAACCTCCGCCTGAGGGAGGCGGATATGCCGTGGGTGCCGACGCGATCCTCAGTCTTCTGCTCGGTCTGGGCCAGTAGCCGAACCCGCTGAAAGCACAGCCCTTTTGCACGAATTGGGTTCAAGTGTTAGGCAGGTTGCTCTCGGGGCAGGCGCGGCCCGGTGTCTCAGGTGAATGAGGGGGTCGCCCAGCCGCCGAAGGTTCGGTGATCACGTGAAACAGCTGCTTGCTATCGCGCTTGGCGCAACTTTGTTCGCACCCTCTATCGGTCAGGCGCAAGACGCCGCTGTCGTTCAACGGCTCGTCCAAAACGGACAGATGCCGCGCAACGCTGCGCGAAGCCTGGTCAATACGGTCAATCGCACCCTCGCAACCGAAGCGGGACGCGATGGAGAAGGGTTCGATTCCGACCTCCGTCGTAAGACCCACGAGGCGATCTTCGGTTCGGGGCCGCCTCCGCGCAACGAATACCGCGCACGCCTTCAGGCCACCCTAGACCGCCTCAACAACGGACTGAACGTTGAGTTGCTCACCGCATTGTTTGCGGCACGACGCAACGCGGCTGTGATGTGCGCGCATCGCTACGGTGTGACGATTGGCGAGTGCGACGCGTTGATCGCCGGTGCGACGCTGACGCCGAGTGCACTGCCCTACCTGGCGCCGGACGATGGTGCGGAACTTCTGCGTGCGCTGCGTGGAAACCGCGTTCGCACCCGTACTGCGCGCGAGATCGTGACCAAGCTTCGCGAGACCATGCTGGGTGTGCCGCGTAACCTGAGTCGCGATGCTCGCGGACGCGGACTGATTCGTTTGTTGGAACAGTGTCCGGGCGGAACCGATGATCGCGAGACGCAGATTCGTGGATGGCACGTGGGTCCGACGCCTGGACTCGCCCAGTGCATTGCCGGTGCCGTGTCGCGCAACGGAGGTGCTGAAGCCGCCGCACAGCTTTTTGGAATGCGGCCGCAAACCGCCCAAGCATTCGTCCAGTGGGGCGCTCCGGCTGCACCGCCGCCCGTTGCGGTCAATCCTCCGCCCACGATGCGTCAGCCGCCGCCCCGCAATCCGCGTGGGCCGCAGGTCAACAGCGTGTCGGCTCCTGAAGCGCTGCGTCAGCAAGCGCGCGCGCAGTTTCGTCTGCGCAACTACCAGGCCGCGCTCTCAGCCTACGAAGCCGCAGCCAACCTGGATGGAAACCATGCTGGAACGTGGGCCGGAATCGGCGCGACACGCATGGCAATGAACAACCACTCGGGTGCCATCGAGGCGTACCAGCGAGCTGTGTCGATCAACGAGAACAACGCTGGATACTTCGTGGCGCTTGGGCGTGCGTTTGCCCGGAACAACCAAAACGAGGGTGCAGTCGCCGCGCTGCAACAAGCGATGCGAATCGATCCGCAGAACCAAGCCGCGCGCGAAGGTCTTCGTGCGTTGGGTGGGGAGCCGCCTGCGCCGCCGCTTCCGGAGTCGCCTCCCCGCAGTGCGATCCTCGCGACGATGCAACCGCTTCAAGGTGCCGTGCAGGGATGCGCCCCGAGCTTTGCGGGCCAAGTGAGCTTCCGAATCACGATTCGTGGCGAGACCGGTGAGGTGACGAACGTGACCTCGCAAGGAGCATCGAACGAAAACGACGCAGCCTGCATGGAGAGTGTTCTCCAGAGTGCTCGTTTCCCGCGCTTCACGCGTGCCGAACTTTCGATTAGCTACCCGTTCCGACTTTCTGGCTCATGATTCGCGTGCTCGGTTTCGTCGCTCTCTTGAGTAGCGTTGCGTTTGCTCAGGACGTTCCGCTCAACCCTGAAGAGCGAGCGACCGAGATGCCGACGCACAGCGGTCGACGCGAAGCCGACGGCGCCATCGGACAAGCGGGAGCGATTCTGCAGCTGACCGGTGATCGTGGCCGTCCGACGCTGACCCTTCCGGCGGGACTACCGATCGGACACTCGCGGATTCTTCGTTTCGCGTTTTCGCGCCAGCGTCCGCAAGCACGACAAATCCACGAACGCTTCGTTCGTTATGGACCCACGCTCGAGTTCTCAGGTGCCATCAACGCGACTCGCACTCCGTTGGAGTTGACGTACATGTCGCGTCGCCAGCCCACGCGTCGTGGGATGAAGTTGATTCTTGCCGTGGAGAAGGCTGGCTTCTGCACGGAAGAAAACCAGCGTTACTCGCTTGGTTCGGGTTTGTGCTCCACCTGGGAAATCCAAGAAACCACCTACGACGAAGAGGCGGGCTTGGTGCGTGCGCAGGTAGGCGAGCCTGGTGGACGTCGGATGCAGTTCGGTTGGATTCCTGACGAATCCGCTGCGGACAACACCGACTCGTAACTTTCGCGACCTGCTCCGGTACGCTCCGGCATGCGTTTCGGTATCTGCGCACTTCTTCTCGCCTGCGGGTCGTCGACGTCCACGACAACCACGCCAACCGCTTCTGCCCCGACTCCGATCGAATGGACTGCATGGAGTGCGGAGACGTTTGCCGCAGCCCGCACCGCAAACAAGATGATCCTGGTCGACGTGGGTATCGAAGGCTGCACGGCATGCCGCTGGATGTTCGAAGACACCTACACCGATGCGCGCGTCATCGAGCGTGTTCGCGATCACTTCGTGGCGGTTGCGGTCGATGCCAACGCACGACCCGACTTGGGCGAGCGCTATAGTCGTTGGGGATGGCCGGCGACCATCGTGCTCAGTCCGGATGGCGTCCAGGTCTTGGCGATACGAGGCAACAAACGACCGCGCAACTTCATCCCGATTCTGGATGAGTTGATCGAGCGGCATGGTCGCGGTGCGCTGGAAGCCGAAGCTGCGCAACCGATTGAGCCGGACCCCTTGCCCGACGAAGGTTGGGAGGCGTTGGCGTGCAAAGCTGCCGTAAATCGGATCGCGTCGCGTCGTCACGACGAAGTTGGATGGGATGGCGGGTTCACGATGGTGCGAGGTGCACCGATGGCGCACGCGATGTTGCGTGCACATGCACGTGGTGAGACCGAAACCCGCGATCACGCCCTGCGGACGGCGGAAGCCTACGCCGCGTTGATCGATCCCGTCTGGGGTGGCGTGTTCGTGGGTGGGCGCGGCGACCAACCGATCGTTGAGAAGCGCACGCTTTCGAACGCCGGTGCGCTTCAAGGGTTCGCGGAGGCGTTTCGACTTACGCAGAACGAAGACTGGCTTCGCTATGCGGAACAGATCGACCGCTGGTTTCGCGATTGGATGATCTCACCCGAAGGTGCGTTCTACGCGACGCAAGAAGATGATGCGCCGCGGCTTCCCCAAGGTATGCGTGCTCGCGAGTACTACCAACTTGGCGACACCGAACGTCGCGAGCACGGGATCCCACCCATCGATCATGCGATCTATGCCGATCTCAACGGGCGAGCGATCGAAGCGTATGCCGCGGTGTACGCCGCCACGAACCAGGAACGTTGGCTCGAGGTGGCGGAGCGTGCGGCGGACTACATGCTCGAAGCGCGACGAACGGGGTCGGGATGGATTCGTCAGCTGCAGGTCCACACCGAATCCGAAGCCGCGCAGGACAATCGTATGCGCTCGTTGGAGAACCACGCGCGGATCTACTTGTCGGCTCAGGCTCGCATGGGATTGGGCTTTGCCTCGCTCTACAACGTGACGGGAGAAATGCGTTGGCTGAACGCGGCGCGCGAAATTGTGGATGCGACACGTGCGCAACTCGCTGCAGACGACGGTGGATTCTACGCGTCGCCAGCGGATGGCACCGAGTCGATTGTGCCGCGCCGTAAACCGCTGGAGGACAACGCAGCGATGGCGCGATTGCTCCTGATGATGGCGAGTTTCACGCAACATGAGCCCTACCGAGAACTGGCGGAACAAACGTTGCGCACGGTGGCGTCGCCCGATCAGGTGCAGCGACGGGGTCAGAACGTCGTGGGCGAAGTCGCGTTGGCTTACGAGTGGCTCACGTTGGGTCCGATCGAGGTCAGCATCGTGGCGCAACCGGATGATGCGCGAGCGCGGCCCTTGCTCGAGGCCGCCATTCGCGTGTGGGAGCCACGAAAGATCGTGCACTTCGAACCTGAGGGTCGCTATCCCGCCCAAGAGCAACCCGTCGTGCACGTGTGTACCAACGACGCTTGCAGTGCGCCTTTGTCGGACCCTGCCCAGTTGGTCTCAACAGTGGAAACGATGCGACCCGGTCGTGGTGCGCCGTGCGAATAGCCAAAATCCGCAGCTGTTCTTGAAACCGTATTCGGGATCGAAGTGATTTCGGCTAGACGTTTGCCCGTTGCTGCCTGTCCGGCACGTTGCCGTTCCACAGTCCCGAGTCTGTTGCGTAATCGATTGCTGCAGTGAGCAGACGAAGCGCGAAGAAGTTCGCCTAGCCGAAATCACTTCGATCCAAATGCCGTCTCAAGATCAGCTGCGGATTTCGGCTCTTGACGATGAACCAAGCCGTGCGCAACCTGCTGCCCATGCTCCGTTCTCTCCCACTCTGAGCTGAGGCCCGCGCCACACTCTCCAGCGTCTTCTGCGTTCCCCGCAGCCAACGCCAGAGACGCGCCTAGCCGAGGCTCACCTGTGTTCGTTGACTTCAGGCCCTTGTTCGCCTGTTAACCTGAACCGGAAGAGAATCAGTGGGAAAGAAGAAGAAGACGCGCCGGAGCCATCGCTCTGACGCAGACACGTTTTTTGGCGCGGAGCGCAGTCGAGGTCGCAGTGAACGACACCGACGCAAGGACGCGCAGTTGTGTGCACAGGTTCGCGACGCAGTCGCACTCGTCGTGGCCGAAGAAGTGGATCCGGTGTTGAGTGGCGCCTGGGTTGTTGAAGCAACTCCAGCACCTCACATCGGGCACTTGCAGATTGTTGTCGCGGTTCCAGCCGACGCGGATGTCGATGCTGTCCATCAACGACTCGAGTCGATGGCAGGGCAGATCCGCGGCGAGGTCGCCGACTCCATTCATCGCAAAAAGACCCCGAGCTTGAGTTTCGTGGTGATGCGCCAGGAGCCACGATGACCAAGCGACGACAGTGGCTGGCACATGGTCTCGGCGATGACGTCGATCTCGCGCTTCGACGGATCGAAGCGTTGGACGACGTTGTCGCGGTGGCCGTGATGCCGGATGTTCACCTCGCTTCGGATGTGTGCATTGGTACCGTCACGGCAACCCGCGACACGCTGATTCCAAACGCGGTCGGTGGAGACATCGGCTGCGGTATGGCTGCGTTGAAGTTCGACGTCGCCGCCGACGCGGTGGACGATCGAGACGCGGCGGCGGCGGTGCTGGCGGGCTTGTACGCCAAGGTTCCGATCAAACGACACAAGCGCGGCGAAGAGCCCGCGTGGCCTGAGGAACTCGATGCATTGCTCTCGGATCCAAAACTCGAGGCCAAGAAACGCGATGCGTCGTTGCAGATCGGTACGGTCGGTCGCGGCAACCACTTCGTGGAACTGCAGCGCGACGACTCAGGAGCGCTGTGGGCGATGGTGCACACGGGGTCCCGTGGCATGGGTCAGGCGATTCGCGAGCATCATCTCAAGCGTTGTGAACCTGCGAGCGTGCGTTCGATGCGTGCGAGCGATGAACAAGGGAGGGCGTACCTCCAGGACGTTGCGTGGGCACGAAGTTACGCTCGGGTGAACCGCGCGGCGATCATGAAGCGACTGCGCGAGATTCTCGAAGATGTCCTCGATGCAACATCGATCGAGGACACCTTTGTCGATGCCGATCACAACCACGTTCAACGTGAGACGCATGCAGAACCCTTGTGGGTTCATCGGAAAGGCGCACAATCCGCTCGCGATGGTGAACGCGGGATCATCCCGGGTTCGATGGGCACGCGCAGCTACCACGTCGAAGGTCGAGGTTGTGTCGAGGCCCTGTGCTCCAGTGCACACGGCGCTGGACGTGCGATGAGCCGAAGCGAGGCACGACGGAAAATCACGCGAAATACGCTCGCGACGGACACGGAGGGCGTGTGGTTCGACCGGCGTCTGATGGGCAAGCTCCGTGAGGAAGCACCTGCCGCATACAAGGACATTTCCGCGGTAATGCGCGCACAAAAGGACTTGGTGCGCGTCGTTCGCGAGCTTCGACCCGTCTTGGTTTACAAGGGCGCTTGAGGTGTATCCTGGTGCCCATGCGGCGCCTCGGATCCACCCTCGTGCTCGCTCTCGCGGTCTTGGTCCTTCGGCCCACAGCACACGAGGCGATTGCGCAGCCCAGTGATTGGTACGACGCGCAGTCGCTCTTGTTGAACCTGAGGCCGGAGGATCAACGCGAAGCGGCTCGCTACGCGCCTCAAGGCATCGACTCGATCACGCTCTACGACATGGCGGTGCGGCTCACTCCGAACCATCGCTTTTTCTATTTGCGTGAAGACATCTACTACACGAACACGACCGGTCAGACACTAAGCGACGTCGTGCTTCGCGTGTACGCCAACGCCGTTGGAGAGCAGAGTCGCGTCGCGCTTCTTCAAGGTCGTTGTTTTGGTCGGGAGTGCACCGTTGAAGAAGAGGGACGTAGCGCAATTGTGGCTCGTCTCGCGCAACCTCTCCGTCCCAACGAACGAGTCCGAATTCGGGTTCGGCTTCGCGGCGCGCTCACACACATCGATCCTCAGCGCACCGGAATGATGGCGCAGGCGATGGAGAGCCAACGCAACATCCAAAGCGGCAACATCCATGGCGACTACGGCCTGCTTGCCGAGAGTGCCGGCACCGCGTCGCTCGGAAATTTCTACGCGATGATTGCGGCACGCCGCGACAACGAGTGGGTTCGCAGCAACGAGAGCACGATGGGCGATCTCGGCACCGGCGACATCTCGCACTTTCGCGCCCAGATTCATGCGGCTCCAGGCTCCCGCGTGGCGGTGAGCGGACACGTGGAGAGCGAGGAAACCCTCCTGGGCACCAACGGACGTCCGCCTGTGCACCGGGTCAAAACCGTATCGGGCTTCTCGCGAAACTTCGCGATCATCATCAGTCGCGACCTCGTGCACGAACAACGCGTCGTCAACGGCGTCACGGTACGCAGCTGGTTCTTGGAAGCGGACCGCTCCGAGGGCGAGCGCGTCATGAACATCGCTGCCGAAGCGCTAGCGATCTACGAGCGACGCTTTGGACGCTACCCCTATCGTGACCTCGACCTGGTTGAAGCGCCGTTGGTCGGTGGCGCAGGTGGTGTCGAGTTCAGCGGTTTGGTGACCGTCGCCAAGATGTTCTATCCGTCCGGCGGTGGCATGGGGATGGGCATCCTCGGCGCGCTGATGGGTGGCCAGGGCGGCGGCATGCGCGAAGCCATGATCGAGTTCGTGACGGTTCACGAGGTTGCACACCAGTGGTGGCACGGCTTGGTGGGGAGTGACTCGCGCATGCATCCCTTTGTCGATGAGTCGCTCGCGCAGTTCAGCTCGGTTCAGTACATGCGCGACCGCTACGGCGATGATCGCGCTGAGCTCGAAGCGCGACGTCAGGTGGCGTCGAACTACCACATGATGCGAATGCAAGGCGTGGACGATGGTGCGGTCGACCGACCGGTGTCGGACTTCGGTCATCCAATGGCCTATGCCGGCCTGGTATACGGCAAGGGCGCGTTTGCCTACCGCGAGGTTCAAAAGGCCATCGGCGACCCGGCGTTCTTCCGGGCTGTTCAGCGTTACGTACGTGAGAACCGATTTGGTGTCGCACCGCCGCGCGCTCTCTTTGATCGCTTCGCAAGTGGACGGAATCGCCGCGCTGTGCGTCGCATCGAACGTCGTTGGCTCGATGGCCAACACGGCGACGAAGACCTTGGGAGTGCGAACACCGGCTCACTGATGGCCGATTGGCTCGGGGGCGGACTTGGCGGCCTGGGAGGCGGCGGTCAGCAGGGCGGCCAAGGTGTTGGTGGCGTGATGGACCAAGTGTTTCGCGCGCTCGGAGCCGGTGGCGGAAACGGCGGGCTCAATATGGGCGGCATCGATCTCAACCAGCTTCTGCAAGGCTTAGGCCAGGGCGGAAACAACAGCGGCGGCAACAACAACAACAACGGCGCCCCCGCGAACCTTGAAGGCTTGTTGCGCCAGCTGCGCGGAACCCGTTAGCGAACCTGGGCGCTGCTTGATACCGGGTTGGCGCGTCTCGCGAATGTATCGTTGTCCGTGATGCCTACGGTAAGCGCATGAACGTGATCGTATTCGGAGCGACTGGGATGATCGGTCAGGGCGCACTCATCGAGTGTCTCGACGACCCGAACATCGAAAATGTTCTCGCTGTGGTGCGCCATCCGACAGGTCGTACGCACCCGAAGCTTCGCGAACTGATTCATCAGGACTACCTCGACTACTCCGAGGTCGAAGCGGAGTTCGCGGGCTACGACGCATGTCTGTACTGCCTGGGTATCAGCGCCGTCGGGATGTCCGAGGCCGACTACCGTCGCATCACGTACGACTTCACCGTCGCGGCCTCCGAAGCGTTGCTTCGACAGAGCCCTTCGATCCGTATTTGCTTCATCTCGGGCTCTGGGACGTCGGCGCAGTCACGACAGATGTGGGCGCGCGTAAAGGCGGAAGCAGAGCAAGCGTTGTCGAAGATCGCGGGCGACAACGCTCACATGTTTCGCCCTGCAGGGATCTTGCCCCGAAAGGGCGTCGTCTCCGGTGTGCGGTCCTATCGCATCATGTACACGCTCTTCGGCTGGCTCTTTCCAGTTCTGAAGTGGCTCGCGCCGAACTACGTGACCACCTCCGATCAGCTCGGCCGTGCGCTGATCGGTGTGGCACGAGAGGGTCATCCCAAAACAATCCTCGAAGGCGTCGACATCAACGCGGTGTGCGACTAGCACACGCAGAAGTTAGAGGCCGAAACAGCTGCCTTCGAACCAGTTCGGGGGAACCGGGGTGTCAGCGCACGAGCTCTGCACGTTGTCCCGCAGATCGAGAAGCAGCTCGAAGTCTGCCCAAATCTCTTCGCTGCGGTACTCGACCTGCCAGGTCTCGACGCTCGGAGCCATCATGTCGACCACGCCCAACGAGCGCGCACAGTCTCCGGCGTCGTAGAAGTCCACGGCGGTCTTCAAGGCGAGATACATGTTGAGCATCATGAACACGTTGCCGTGTTCGGGTGCCGTGAACTCCGGCCAGAACTCGTCCGGGTTCTGACCCGGCGCCCGTTCGTTGATCACCGGAATCGTCCGTTCGATCGTCCGCCCGTCCGAAGACGTCCAGTTCGCGTGCAGCGTGAAGGCGGTTTGGTTGGGTCCGATGTCGGTACCCGAATCCGCGATGAGCTCCACAAAGAGCCCGCCGCCACCTCCGCGTCGACCTGTGCTGGGTCCTTCCGCGCGACGACCGACGAATAGCGCAGGCGATGCCAGCCACGCGTCTCCATCCAACACGCCGGCGCGTCGTGCGCCGTAGATTCGGCCCACGCGATAGCCCGCTTCAGGGTGCACCTGAATCGAGAAGTTCGTGGCGAGTGGAACCAACGAGAGCTGCGCTTCCTGGGCGAGGAGCGTGCGAAGTTCGCGGGTCTGTGCGTAGGCGTAGCGACCCGCACCCAGATCACCGACCTGCGCGATGAGCCCGTTCTCGAACGGAGAGCCGGTCCCGATGACACTGATGCCGATTCGGTTTTGCGCCATGGCTTCCGCCAGACCCACGATGCGTCCGGGTGCCGTGATGCCAGCCGTGGCGTGTCCGCTCGAAACCAAGACGACGCGAGTTTCACCCTCGAAGCCTTCGCGTTCGATCAGGTCCGACGCGGTGGCAAGGCCGTCGTAAAGCCCGACAGCGTAGTTCTGCGGCATCGGGGTGACACTCGTCAGCGCCGTGGAAAGCTCCGCCGGAATAACCGCGCGTGCAACAACCTCGGCGCGTTCGGACATCTGAATCACGCTGATGCGATCGTCGGGCTGAAGCGCTGCGCCCATTGCCTCCAAGGGAACGTTCTCGAAGCGGGTAAACAGGGAATCCTCCACGATGGCCACGACGTGCATCGGAGGGCGCTCGCTGAGTGCAGGGTCGACGGGTGTGTTCAACCCGACGAACGCCATCGTCCAGTTGCCACCATTGAACCGCGGTGCGACTGCCAACATCGGATGCAAGCACACGTCTTCGCCACAATCTGCTGGCGGTAAGTCCGCGGCGTGTTCGGCGAAGAAGCCGACGTCGTCAAGCGTCTCCGGCGCAGGCACACGACCTTGCGACACGATGGAACGAAACTCGGCAATATCCTGCGCGCCACCTTGTGTGACGTGCCTCGTTCCATCCGGACCTGGAGAGGTTGTCTCCGAGTCTCCACACGCACCGCAAACCATGGCGGCGATCAAGCAAGCTAAGATTCTCATTCGTTGGTCTCCCTCAACATCACCATCTCGGCGTACTGACCCGCCGTTCGCCGGCTGGAGTCGCAACCGGGTGCTCCTGCAATCACGTTTTCGGCGCGTCCAACGCCCACGGTGATGCGCCTGTTTCCGTCGACGAGCTCTAGCGGCATGTCCTGGCGAACAATCGCGTCGCCGTAGCGGAGTTCAGCCGGCATGACATACGCACCACACTCCGTTCGAGCGGCGCACTCCGAAGCCACGACCGATGCCCTGCGCCCCCAGTACCGAGCGTTCTCGATGAGCTGCACCACGCGCAGTTCCTCGGTGTCGCCTTGCACGTGCAGTGACGTCGGTGTCGCGATCACCGTGACAAGGTCTTCGGCCTCAAAGGGCAGGGCCCACTCCGGCAAGCACATAAACAGCGTGCGAGCGCCAACCTCTCCGGACAGTTCCAGTCGGAAGCAGCCGTCCGCGGTTCGGGTTTTCGCATCCACCTGCCACTCCAGGTCAGACTCCGGAAGCGCGGTCCACTGGTACGCCGAACCGTGCGTGCACGTGTTGGGGAGACGTTCGCGAGTCTCCACCAAGGTGACGTCTTCGGTTTCGAGCGTGACGCCCTCGTCCGCCGGGAGCAGTTGGATTGCGCCTCGAGGCAAGTTCAAGTCTGGAGTGAGGAACGCGTCGAACTCTTCCGCGTTGATGTCGCTCCAAAACGCAATCGTCTCCGGCATTCCGTCGACGTGGAGGAGCACAGCATCGCAGGGCGGGTCAAAGCCTGCCGCGCTCAGCGGCAACACTCGGTTGACCGCGAGAGTGTAGGTGGTGCCGTCGCCGAAGAGATCGCGTGAGAGCGCGTCTGCCACTCGCGCTTCGATCGCATCGCAATCCATATCCGCGTTGAGGAACCGAACGCGTACCGTTTGTTCGCTGAGCGTATGGTTGACCAGCAGCGCCTGCGTCGTCGGCTGAGGCCAACTCGTTGCCATACATGCGAATGCGCCCAACGCGATCGCCATGCGCGTGAATGTTCGTGTACGCATCGGCGCATCGCACACCCGCCACGCCCACGGGAGAATCGCCAGCGCGACGAGGTCCGTTGGGTCCGTCCAAATCCGCCACTTCACCCCGACAAGGGCGAGTAATTCTTCTGTGCCTGCAGCTGCGTTCGTCGAGACATTGATCGCAACAAAGGGAGCGAGCACCAACGCGAACGCAATCGCGCGACGTTTCGGATCCCGTGAGGATTCGACGAATGCTGCGAGAAGGACTGGCGCGACGATCAGGCCAGCGAAGTCACTCAGCTTCCCCGTGAGCAATCCAGGTAAGACATCCGCGTGCTTGAGCACGTGGTCGTTGACGAGGAGCACAACAAGCGCACCCCACCACGTCGGGCTGTTCAGCCCGTTGGTTCGTACATCCACGATGACCCGTCATTGCAGGTCGTGTTCCACCCGGATTCTTCGAAAACGAGGGCGCGCCAAGCCGTGCCACGCGATGTGGCTCGGACGTCGCTGTCCGACTTAGGCGCCTAGGCGGCGAGTTCGGTGAGATACACGTTCACGCCTTCGTCACTGCTCGCGTACCGAACCAGGTAGTCCGTGCTTCCAAAGCGAACAGGTTCTGTGATCGCGGTGCCCTCACTCACCGCTTGCCACGTCTCTTCGCCCAACACCTGCCTTGCATGGGTGACTCCGTGCTCGGCGAACAACGCGTGGGTACGGGCGCCGGCGAGAACCACGCTTCCGGTTTCGTCGACGCGGAACACCGGATCGGGCTTACGGTCAGGGAAGTCCGAAATAAGCAGTTCGCGACGAAGTCGCCATCGCGCCGCCACCGACGAGTACACACCGACCAGGATCGGAAACGCGAATCCCAGGAACACCGAGAACCACGTCAGTGCTGCGTTGCTTTCGAGTTCCCGGAGAAAGGCTTCACCGGGTGCGCCGGACCCACGCAGCCAGGGCACGAGAATCTGGCCGTAGAGGTTGATGAGCGTGCCCACGACAAGCGCCACCACGTAAGTGTTTCGCTGTCGAAGCTTGTGTTTCACGTGTGCGCCAAGACTTCCCCACGGATCCATGACGTCAGCGTACGGCGTCGGTTATGATTCGGCTACATGGGTGCCGACGAGATCGAGCCGGATGCCAACGAAGCTTCCGCCATCTCGAGCCTCGCGCGCTTTCCGGATGAGAATCCCAACCCGATCCTCCGCGCGTCCGAGGACGGGATTCTTCGCTATGCGAACGCCGGCGCAAAGCCGCTGCTCAAACATTGGGGCGTCTCTCCAGGTCGTCGTCTGCCGATCTCCGAGAGCATCACGCTGAGCGTGAAGACCAAGAAGCTCGTATCGGTTGAAGTGCAAACCGACGACGCGACGTACGCGATCACGATCGCGCCGATTCCGGACGTTCCCTACGTCAATCTCTACGGACGCGATGTCACGGAGGAAAAGCGCAAAACTCGTGAGGTTTCGGATCTCGCGCGCTTTCCCGACGAGAACCCCAACCCGGTGTTTCGTGTGTCGACGGAGGGTGTGCTGCTTTATGGCAACGCGGGTGCTTCGACGCTGTTCGAGTTTTGGGGAGTCGGCGTCGGTGACCGTGCGCCGCGTGTGTTGCTCGAACCCTTGATGAAGAAGCCGGCGCAGATCCGTATGTTGGAGGTCGATGTTGAAGGGCGCCTCTTCGCACTCGAACTCGCACCGGTGCTAGACGCGGGCTACTGGAATGGATACGGACGTGACGTCACAGCCCAGCGACGCGCGGAGCAAGAGTTGATCAAAGCGCGCGACGCGGCGCTAGCTGCCAACCGAGCGAAGAGCAGTTTCTTGGCGAACATGAGTCACGAACTGCGCACACCCATGAACGCGATCATCGGCTACAGCGAGATGCTCGCCGAAGAGCTGGAGGAAGAAGGCCGAGACGCGTTCGTGAAGGATTTGGAGAAGATCCACGGCGCGGGTCGACACCTCCTTGGGCTCATCAACGACATGCTCGATCTCTCCAAGATCGAAGCGGGTGGGATGGACCTCTATTTTGAGGAGTTCTCGGTCACGAATTTGCTCAAAGACGTGCTCGAAACGCTACGGCCGATCGTGGACAAGAAGCGCAACACGTTGGTCTTGGACGCGTCGGATGAGATTCCGCGCGTGCACAGCGACATCACAAAAACCCGACAGATCCTGTTCAATCTGCTCAGCAACGCCAACAAGTTCACCGACGCCGGCACGATCACGGTGCGTGTGACGCACGACGCGGACGCGTTGCGAGTGGATGTGATCGATACCGGGATCGGGATGACGCCCGAGCAAGCAAACCGGATCTTCGACGCGTTCACCCAAGCCGATGCGTCGACCACCAAACGTTACGGCGGAACTGGGCTCGGCCTGACGATTGCGCAGCGCTTTGCCGAAATGATGGGCGGCGATATTTGGGTGACAAGCGAGGTTGGTGTCGGCACCACGTTCACGTTCAAGTTGCCTCTTCGCGCGAGCCTCACACTTCGACCTCCGACTTCGGAACCACGTGAGCAAAGCGTGGACCCTTTGATGCCGACTGTGCTCGTGATCGACGACGATGTCGCGGTGCGTGAGATCGTCGGAAGCACGTTGAAGAAATCCGGGTTTGGGGTGGTCACCGCGCAAGATGGTGTGGAGGGGCTGCGACTCGCCAAGGAACTCCGTCCGCTTGCGATCACCCTCGACGTGGTGATGCACGGTATGGACGGTTGGCAGGTACTCACGCAGCTCAAGTCCGATCCGGATACACGCGACATCCCCGTTGTGTTGGTCACCGTGGAAGACGACCGCAGTCTCGGGTTTGCGCTGGGTGCTGCGGAGTTCATGACCAAACCGATCGATCGTGAGCACCTGGTCAGCTTGATGCATCGGTACGCGCGCGAGGGGCAGGCGGGCTCGGTACTCGTGGTCGAAGATGAAGACGATACGCGCGAGTTGGTCCAGCGCACGCTCGTCAAAGCAGGATGGGCCACCGCGATCGCGACGAATGGACGCGAAGCCCTAGAGCATTTGGCCCAACGAACGTCGCCTCCGGACATCATCCTGCTCGACTTGATGATGCCCGTGATGGACGGTTTTCAGTTCCTTGAGGCACTTCGTTCGAACCCGGAGACTCGCGCGATCCCCGTTGTGGTGACCACCGCGAAGACGCTTACCGCGAACGAGCGAGAGTTTCTCACCGGAAGCGTCCAGGAACTCTTGCAGAAGGGCGCGTTCAGTGCCGCGGCGCTGCTCGAACGTCTGCGCGCTCTTGACGCTTAGGGCCCACCAAAGATCAGTGCGCCGCTGTTGTACGTGGTGCCGAACGTTTGGGCGAGGGTGGCGGTTTGACGAATACCGCTTTCCAAGTCGTCGGGGTGCAGCGTGCTCAATGGATGAATGAACGCGCTAAAGAGCAAGCCGCGACTTACCGCGTAGCGTGCATCGAGCGCGGTGTGGAAGTTCGCCACCATGATCGCTTCGTGCTGGTCCGGCGTGAGGTTTGCGACTTGCTCGACCGGCGCGACGATGCGCATTCGATTCGCGCGTGCGTCCGTGACAATCGTGAGTGGCACACCTTGAAACTGGAACTGCCACATCCCACCTTCGCGAACGACGTTGGTGCCCAGTTGCTGAACGATGCGGTCCATCTCTTCCAAGGTCATGCGTTGCTCCTGGTGGTGGCGATGCACTCAGACGTGGTTGTTGTTCGGTTTGCGCGGCCACAGGCGTCACAGGTTCCGGACACTCCGCAGCACCGCAGGCAGCACTGCAGGCAGACACAACAAGCAGAACAAGCACACGCATGACATCTCCTACGGGACGAGTTGGGCCTTCGCGACAGGCGGCAAGTGGTTACAACTTCGCCGGATTCGAGACCGGCGAATCACTGATAGCTCTATGACATCATTAGTGAAAAAGTTGATACTCCGGCTCACCCCAGTCCCCTTACGGTTCACCCGGTACTCGTCCCCGCTCACCGGATAGTCCCTTATTTGTAGGGACCTGCCTGCTACTCCCCTCGCGCACACGTGCGTCGCTTTGTGCACAAATTGCACACCTGATGATTGCGGCGACGTGGTGCGCGAGGTCTGAATGTCCAACTCGTTCGCACACTCCTATGACGCGGTTGTGGTCGGCGCCGGGCCAGCGGGAACCGCAGCGGCCGCAGGGTTTGCTCGCCGCGGCGCGCGTGTCCTCTTGCTCGAGGCCAACCCCAAAGCGTCGAAGCGTTTTGCCGGTGAGCTGATCCATCCCACCGGTGCACGGATCCTCGAAGAACTCGACATCGCACCGCACGACGCGATCGCCGCGCACGACCCCACGGTCGGCTTTGCGGTGTTTCCGGATGACGGAAGCGATCCGATCCCGCTTCGCTACGACAGCGATGTGTTCGGTTTCTCCTGCGAGCACAGCCACATCGTCGAAGAGCTTCGCACGCGTGCCCAGGCACACGCCTCGCTGACGTACGTCGAGCACGCTCGCGTGACGGCGGTTGCCGGCAATCGCGTTCGGTTTACCCATAAAGGCCACGAGCACGAGGTTCTTGCAGAGCGCATCGTCGCCGCCGACGGACGTTCCTCGGTCGTTCGTAAGTCGCTTCGTCCCAACGAGGAAGCTGAACTCATCAGCCACATGGCCGGTGTCGAACTCCGTGGCGTCGAGCTTCCCTTTGAGGGTCACGGTCACGTCTTCCTCGGCGGCCCTGGCCCGATCTTGCTGTACCGAATCGGGCCCGATCAGGTTCGCGCTTGTCTCGATCTTCCGGCCAACGCGCCCGGCGCCATCCGCGACGCGCGCTATCTCTGGGACGCGTTTGGACCGCGTTTTCCCGAAGCACTTCGGCCCGCGTTCCGCGATGCCCTCGAGAACCAGCGTCTCGCTTGGGCGTGCAATCGCTTCTTGCCGCGGACGTTCTACGGCGAGGATCCGATCGCCCTCATTGGAGACGCGGTCGGCTTCTACCACCCGCTTACGGCGAGTGGCATCACCATCGGACTCAAGGACACCAAGGCGCTGCTCGAAGCACCGACGCTTGAGGCCTACCGACGTGGTCGCGAACCGCGCAGCTACGTTCCGGAGCTGCTGGCCAACGCGCTCTACCAGGTGTTCGTTCGCGAGGATGAGAGCGCGGTAGCGATTCGTTCCGCCGTCTTCGAGATGTGGCGTCGCAATCCCGCCGAGCGGGAACGCACGATGCGTTTGCTCGCGGGCGATGAGATTCGCATGGACCAGTTTGGCGCCGCGTTTGTCCGCGTGGCCCTGCGTGCACTCCGCACCGTCTCGCAAGAGCGCCCGCGCATCCTCCGTCGTTTCGGCGAGTGGACGCAGTGGCCGGCCGCGACGATGGTTCCGACCACAGTGCGCCGTCGCATTCGCTCGGTGGGCAGTGCGACCCAGCCCCTTCGCGGTCTTCGTTTTGCACCGAAGGCTCAAGAGTTGCCCGAGGTCGACACGACCAAGAAGGCGATCGAGATCGACGTCGACGCGATTCTCTCGCGAGTCCGCGAAGACGATCTTCGTGCCCTTTCGCCAGCACAGCAGCGTGCTCAGGAACTGCGCACCGCGGTTGCCGAACTAGACTCGGATCGTGCGCATCGCGCGGTCACGACGCTGATCGCTGGAACCAACGACACGTTGGCGGGTGCTCGCGACACCGCGATCGCACTTCGTGAGGCGACCGAGCGCTTCCCAGGCATGCACGCCGCGCGCATCGAAGCGACACGTGAGGCGCTGCGTCGCGAACTTCTCCAGCGCCAGACCGAGGAAGGAAGCTTCGGTTCGTTGCACGAGACCGCGGAAGCGCTCGAAGCGCTGTTCGCACTTGGCCTGCCGATTTTCCATCCCGCGCTGCGACGTGCGTTCCGCGTGCTGGCTGCGGGTCAGCGCTCCGACGGTTCGTTTGGCGACGCGTGGACCACCGCGATCGTGGCGCGTGCGTTGTTGACGACCGGTGCACCGCTCTACGACGCAGCCGAGAAGGCCATCGCGGCCTTGGAGCGCGAGGAATCGTTACAGACGGAAGCGGGCGATGCCCTGCGCGCGTACCGCGATCGTCGTGCGACACGCATCATGCCGAACAAGGAGCGTCGTCGTCGGGCCAAGGCGTCCGAGCGTGACCTCGCGTACTGTCACCAGGCCCTCCTGGCTGTGTCGCGTTCCTTTGCGCGTCCCATCGAGATGCTTCCGGGTGACCTGCGAAGCGCAGTGACCTGCGGCTACCTGCTTTGTCGGATCGCCGACACCATCGAAGACAACGAGCACTTCAGCGTGGTCGAGCGCGATGCACGCTACGCGACTTTCCTGGAAGCGCTTTACGCCGACCCAAGTGCCGAGGTTGTGCGCACTTTCGAGCGTCAGTTCCAGGGCATCGAGTGCAACGAGATCGAACGAGACCTCTGCGCCCACCTCTCGGTGGTTCTTCGCGTGTTCCGCTCGCTGCCCAACGGCATGCAGATCAAGACTTCACGTTGGGTCGCCGAAATGACCCGCGGCATGCAGATCTACAGCCATCGCGCTCCGGGCGAAGATGGCTACATCGCCGTGCACACGGTCGAAGACCTCGAGCGTTACTGCTTCTTCGTCGCCGGCACCGTCGGCCACATGCTGACCGACCTCTTCAGCGAGGCGATGGGTGTCGTGGGACAAGACACCGAGCACGCGCTTCGCGAGCAGGCCGAAGCGTTCGGCATCGGACTTCAGCTCGTGAACATCCTCAAGGACGTCACCGACGACCGCGAGCGCAAGGTGTCGTACGTTCCGCGCGTGTCGTGTGCGAAGCACGGCATCGGGATCGACGACTTGGTCGATTTGGGCAACCGCGACAAAGCGCACGCGATCGTTGCGCCGCTCTTCGACGCTGCACAAGGCCGCTTGGATCGCGCGCTTGAGTACGTGCTGGCGATTCCCTCCGACCAGATGGCGATTCGCCTCTTCTGCTTGCTGCCCTTGTGGATGGCCGTTCGCACCCTCGTCCACGGACGCGGCAACGACGCAATGTTCACCGCGGGTGCACCCGTGAAGATCTCCCGCACTGAGGTGGAAGCACTCATCGCTGACTGCATGAGCTCCGCCGGCAACGACGAACAACTCCGCGCTCGCTACGACGCACTCTGGCGCGCGCCCAAGACCGAAACCTCCACGCTGAGCCTGAACTAATGCCCGCTAAAGACGCCCCTCTTCTCATCACCGGAGCCGCCGGACACGTCGGCGCCAACCTTGTGCACCGCCTGGTTCAAGACGGTCAGCGCGTTCGCGTTCTGCTTCGCCCCGAGGAAAACAACGAAGCGGTCGAGTCGCTCGACATCGAGCGTGCCTTCGGCGATTTGCGCAACGCACAGTCGCTCCGCGAAGCCGTCAAAGGCTGCCGTGGCGTGTACCACGTCGCATCGATGGTCTCGACGATCGACGGGGACGCTCAGCATCGTCGCGACATCTACGAAACCAACGTGATCGGCACCCGTCACCTCCTTCGTGAGAGCAAGGCCGCCGGCGTTGAGCGCTTCATCCTGACCAGCTCATTTAGCGCCGTGGGATACGACCTCGACGAAACCGATCGTCCCGCAACGGAAGACATGGGGTTCTACCCCTTCCATCGCGCGATGCCCTACGAGCGCACGAAGGTTCTTCAGGAGCACGAAGTGCTCAAGGCCGTCGCCGAAGGCTTCGATGCGCTGATCATCACGAGCTGCGCCGTGATCGGTGGCCATGACTACCTGCCGTCCCGCATGGGTCGGACGATGTGCAAGATGGCCAACAACCAGCTGCGTGCATACGTGCCCGGCGGGTTCGAGTTCGTCGCCACCAAGGACATCGTTGAAGGCCACCTCCTCGGCATGGAGCGCGGTCGCACGGGTCAGAAGTACGTCATCGCAACGCAGTTCCTCACGCTCGACGACATTTTCGACATTCTTGAGGAGATTACGGGGCAGCCGCGTCCCAAGTACCGCATCCCGAGCGGTGTTCTGCTTCCGATCGCGGAGGTCGCGAGTGCCGCGATTTACCGCCTCAACCCCAAGTTCCCGCAGCTTTTGACGCCGGGTGCGATTCGTCGTCTGCGTCTTCGTCGGCACGCCGACACCTCCAAGGCGCGCAACGAACTGGGCTTCGTGCCCTCGCGCATCGAGGAAGCGTTTGCGGAAGCTTACGCGTTTCACTGGGGGCGCGGAGCGATCACCAACCCCCGCGCTCGTGCGCCGCAGGTCCCCGCGTCGGCCCAGACGCCGGCGTCCGTCCGCAGCATCCAGATCCACGCCTGAGTTCGAGAGTTTTGAGATGAGTTTGAAGTACGGAAAAGAACATCGGCGCCCGCCCAGCTTTAGCGAGTCGAAGAACACGCGTCAGAAGGTGCGTTCGGCCGGGATGGATCCCAACTACTGGTATCCCGCGGTCTGGAGCAAAAGCCTCAAGCCGGGTCAGGTTGAAGACGTTGTCTTTTGGAAGCGAAGCATCGCGGTGTTTCGTGGCGAAGACGGTCAGGTCCGTGCGGTGGAGAACCGCTGCGCGCACCGTCAGCTCAAGCTCAGCGTCGGACACGTGGACGGTTGCAACCTCGTGTGCCCGTACCACGGCTGGACCTACGATGGCTCAGGTCGCGTCGTCGACATTCCGCACTCGCTCTTCGGTCGCAAGTTTCCGAAGTTCCAGATTCCCTCGGTGCCCGTCAAAGAGCGCTACGGACTGATCTGGATCTGGCCGGGCGATCCCGAGCTTGCTGAAACCCGTTCGATTCCGGCGATTCCCGAGCTTGAGCAAGACAAGCCCTGGGCGCACATCGCAGTCGATTTCACCGTCGACGGACACCACTCGATGGTGATCGACAACGTGTCGGACTTCACGCACGCCTACCTGCACCGTCGCTTCAAGCCCTTCTCGGATGCCGAGCTCTTGGGCTTTGAGGTGAAGGGCGACACCGTCGAACTCGAGTACGACACCAAGGTCGGTCGCGGAAAGTTCAGCAGCCTTTTCGTCGACAAGAAAGTCGACACCAACAACATGAAGCTGGCGTTTGAGTACCCCTACCAACGCAGCAACACCGACGACCAGATCAAGCATTGGCTCTTTGTGCGTCCTATCGACGAGCGCACCACGGCCACCTTCTACATTTTCTACTTCCGCGCGTTCACGGTTCCCTTCACGGGCATCGAGATCCCGCCGGTCGCGCTCAAGCCCTTCCTTCGCCTGGCGAAGCTTCTCACCGTGCACCCGCTTCTCTTGGAAGACGCGGTTGCCGTGAAGGCCGAACAAGAAGGCTGGGAAGCCCATCACGACGAGCCCATCGCGGAGCTCAATCCCGTCGTGAAGGCGTTCCAAACACTCACGATTCGCAAGTGGGAGGAGTACCTGGCCAGCCAGGACGTGACTCCTCTTCGCACGAAGTCCTCAACCTCTACTCACACGACGGCCTGATCAAATGGAAGAACGTAGCTCCCGGATCCCTGGCTTCTATCGACTCGACGTCGCCTCGCGACATGACGAGCTCAAGACCCGTTTTGGACTGACATGCGAAGAGGTCGACATCCTCTGCGACGCCAGCAAGCTCGACCTCGGCCGTGCCGACAAGATGGTCGAGAACTGCGTTGGCGTGTTTGGTCTTCCGATCGGACTCGGACTCAACTTCAAGGTCAACGGTAGCGACTACGTCGTGCCGATGGTCGTCGAAGAGCCCAGCGTCGTCGCTGCAGTCAGCAATATGGCGCGCACTGTACGACAAGGCGGTGGGTTCAAGGCGGAAGCCGACGACGCATTGATGATCGGCCAGGTGCAGATCCTCGACGTGCCCGACGTGCCCATCGCTCTGGGTGCGCTTCGCGAGCACAAGAAGAAGCTGCTCGAGCGCGCCAATGCAGTGCACCCGAACATGAAGCGTCGTGGTGGCGGAGCGCGTGAAATCGAGGTGCGTAGCTTTGAGCATCCGTACCCGATGATCGTGCTTCACCTGCTGATCGATTGCGGTGAAGCGATGGGTGCAAACGCCGTCAACGCAATGGCCGAAGGTGTCGCACCCCTGGTCGAGGAGCTGACCGGCGGACGCGTCAACCTGCGCATCCTCTCGAACTTGGCGGACCGCCGCTGTGCGCGTGCGAGCTGTCAGATCCCCGAAATCCTTCTGGCCGGAAACGGCTACAACGGTTCCGAGGTCGCCGAAGGTATCGTCCAGGCGTACCGCTTCGCCGCCGTCGATCCCTACCGTGCCGCCACGCACAACAAGGGCGTGATGAACGGTATCGACGCCGTTGCGATCGCCACTGGAAACGACTGGCGCGGTGTCGAAGCGGGCGCGCATGCGTTCGCTGCTCGTGATGGTCGCTACACCTCGCTGACGCGTTGGTGGCGTGACGCGGGTCATCTGCACGGTTCGATCGAACTTCCGATGGCGGTCGGCGTCGTGGGCGGAAGCACCAACGTGCACCCCACGATTCGCGTCATGCGAAAGATTCTCGGCGTGGAGTCCGCGGCTGAACTCAGCGGCATCATGGCTGCAGTCGGCCTGGCGCAGAACATGGGTGCACTTCGCGCTCTCGCGACCGAGGGCATTCAGCGCGGTCACATGAGCCTGCATGCACGCCAGGTCGCATTGGCCGCCGGTGCCACCGAAGAACAGGTCGACGACATCGCGCGTCAGCTGGTTCAGCTTGGCAAGGTCAAGATCGAGGTTGCGCGCGACTTGCTCGCGGCGCCCGCCAAGGTCGGCTGATGAACGCATCCGAGACCCTCGCGCGTGGCGTACGTCGCATGATCGACGTATCGGTTACGGACCCGATGACTCCTCCTGGTGCTCAGCGGCACTTCGAAGGAGAAGACATTTGGAACCCCATGCTGCCCGCGCAGTACGTCATGGCGATGCACGTGATGCAGCGTCCGCTCGACGACACGCGCAAGCGCCGCATCCTGCAGCAGTTCGAGCACGAGCAGTTGCCGTGTGGGCGTTGGGGCATGCATCGCTTCGGCGAGCCCTCGCTCTTCATGACCACCATGGTCTACGTCGCCGCGCGCACGCTGGGTGCTCCCGCCGACGGTCCCTTGCTGCGTCCCGCGAACGAGTGGTTCCGCACCGAAGACGTCCTGGCCATTCCTTCGTGGGGCAAGGTCTGGCTCTCGTTGATGAGTCTCTACGGCTGGGAAGGCGTCAACGCTGTTCCGCCCGAGGCGTGGCTCATCCCCGAGAAGCTCGCGATTCATCCGGCCAACTACTACTGCCACACGCGCCTGATCTACATGGGCATGGCGAGCGTGTTTGGTCTGAAGCTTCAGGCGGGCCGTTCGGCACTGGTCGATTCGCTTCGCGAAGAGCTTTACCCCGGTCGCAACTTCAACGAGCTGGACTTTCGTGGTTCGCGTCACTCGCTTCGTGAGGGCGACCTTTGGGCACCGCCAAGCGACATGCTCAAGGCGATGTACGAAGCAGTGAACGTGTTCGAGCGCGTGCATCCCGCATGGCTGCGCCGTCGTTGCCTCAAAGAGCTTCGTCGCCGCATGCGTTGGGAGCTGCAGAGCAGCGACTACACCTGTCTGTCGCCGGTCAACGGATTGCTCTTCATGCTCACCTTGTGGGCGTGGGACCGAACCGATCCCGTCGTGCGAAAGCAGATCGACCGCTTTGAGGGCTGGATCTGGGAAGACGACGACGAAGGTCTTCGCATCTGCGGTGCACGAAGTGCGACGTGGGATACCAGCTTTGCGCTTCAAGCGATGAGTGAAGCGCGCCCGCATCTCGACGCCGATACGCGCGCAGTTGCCGACGACGCGTTGGTCGAAGGTCTTGCGTGGCTTCGCACCCAACAGATGCAGGGTCCGGTCGTTGGAACGGTCGACGACTACCGCAAGGCCTATCGCTTGGATCCCACCGGCGGATTCTGTTTCGCGGGTGTGTGGCACGGATGGCCGGTCAGTGACTGCACGGCCGAAGCGCTGTGTGCGTTTTTGGAAGCACCGCGTGACTTGTTCTCCTGCGATCGCGATGCGGTCGAGCGTGGCGTGCGATTCATGCTGCAGTGTCAAAACCCCGAAGGTGGCTTTGGCAGCTACGAGTCGCGGAAAGTCACCGGCAAACTCGAGTGGATGAACCCCGCCGAGATGTTCGGCGATTCGATGACCGAGCTCGGATACATGGAGTGCACCGCATCGAACCTCGTTGCGTTGTGCGAGGTGCGCGAACGCTATCCCAACCTGCTTCAGGTCGAGGTGCGTCGGGCCATTCGCAAGGCCGAAGCGTATCTTCGCGAATCCCAGAACGCGGATGGTTCGTGGACGGGTTCGTGGGGTGTCGCGTTTATCTACGGAACCTTGTTTGGTGTTCGTGGATTGCTCGCGGCCGGTGCGTCGCCTCTGGACCCGGCGATTCGTCGCGCGTGTGCGTTCTTGAAGAACCACCAGCGCGAGGATGGGTCGTGGGGTGAGCATTGGCGTTCGTGTTTGACCGACCGCTACGAGCAGCTCGGTCATGGACACGTCGTGCAAACCGCGTGGGCCATGCAGGCACTGCTTGAAGCCGAGGACGCAAACTTCGAGGCACTCGCGAAGGGTGCGCGTTGGCTCGCTGACGCGCAGCTTCCAGACGGCGATTGGCCTGAGCAGGAGTTCGCCGGCGTGTTCTTCCGGACCGCGCTGATCGAGTACCGCATGTACCGTCGCTTCTTCCCGATTTGGGCGCTGAGCCTCTACGAAACACGGCGAAAGACGCACGTGGCCGAGGTTCCCGAGAGCGCATCCACCTCTGAGACATTCCACAGCGCCCGACCTGCGCGCTGACCCATTTCATCGTAGGAACCCGCCATGTCAGGACTCAGCCGAGACGCCTTCCAGGACACCGTTGCCGCATACCGCGGACTGCACGACGACTCCGATGTCGAAGAGCGCAAAGCGAAGTACACCACGCTGGTTAACCAGTACTACGACCTCGCGACCGACTTTTACGAGTTCGGTTGGGGTCAGCACTTCCACTTTGCGCCGCGTCTAAAGCACGAGAAGTTCCTCGACTCGTTGGAGCGGCACGAGCGTTTCCTCGCTCGCAAGCTGCGGCTCTACCCGGGCATGCAGGTGCTCGATGTTGGTTGCGGTGTGGGTGGACCCGCGCGCTACATCGCCAAGCACACCGGCTGCTCGGTGACCGGCATCAACAACAACGCCTACCAGATTTCGCGTGGTGAGAAGCACACCCGCAAGGCGAAGCTTTCGCACCAGGTGCAGTTCGTGAAGGCCGACTTCATGGACCTTCCGTACCAAGACGACCACTTCGATGCGATCTACACCATCGAAGCGTCCTGCCATGCGCCGGACCGTGTCGCGCTCTTCAAGGAGCTGCGTCGCGTGCTCAAGCCCGGCGCGTTGTTCGGAGGCTACGAGTGGTGTCTCACCGATGCGTATGACGAGGCCAATCCCTCGCACGTGAAGATCAAGAAGGACATCGAGGTAGGCAACGGCCTTCCCGATCTCTCGCACACCTCGGTCATCGACCGTTCGCTCGAGGCCGCGGGCTTTGAGCTGGTGGGAACGCAGGACTTGGCGCCGACGGGCGATCCCTCGACGCCGTGGTACCTCGCGTTGACCGGCGGCGACATGAGCCTGACCAGCATTCCCCGCACGCCGATCGGCCGTTCGATCACGAACGCGATGACCGTGGTGTTGGAGAAGCTGCGACTCGCGCCCAAGGGCACCAAGCAGGTGAGCGATTTCCTGAACGAAGGCGCCGATGCTCTCGTTGCAGGTGGGAAGACCGGCACCTTTACGCCGATGTACTTCTTCGTCGCTCGCAACCCTGGCTAGTCATGGGATGACCCTTGCGTGTGCGCTGTCCTCCTTTGCCGCTTGGACGACGCCTTGCGAAGAACCGGGGGCCCACAACACCTATCCCCATTCCTCTTCCTCTTCCTTTTCCCGCGTTGCAGTTCGAATGACGCTCGGCTTCGGGGAAGTTCTGTTCAGCGAAGCGTTGGACCTATCGCTATCTGCGTCTAGGGAAGAGGAATAGGAAGAGGAAAGGTCCGTTTGGGCCGGGACGCCCTGCGGCTTGGGAAGACGCGTTCGCGCGCGTCCTTCCCTCTTGCTTCGTGGGCATAGGCAGAGGCAGGGGCAGGTTTACCAGGACGACCCAGGGAGTGAGTTGCTCTTACCTCGAGCAGCCTGCGTCTCTCCGCCGATACGTCGTCCGCGTCCACCGACGTGCAAAGGCATGGGCACCGGGCATCAACGTAGAGCGCCTTCAAGAACAGATGCGATGTACTCCGAGCGCATCGTTTTACGTTCTTGTTGGGACCGGAGTCTTTGAGCGAGTTCGCGTCGTCGTGGGCTCGGATTGCTCATGATGAGGTACAACGCAGGGACGAGTGTCGTGGGGTCTTCTTGGAGTAGTTGCTCGCAGTACTCGCAGGTGATGTCGCTGTCGCCGTCAATCCAACGGATGTAGCGTGTCCAGAAGCGAGCTGCGGTCGATCGTGGATACCGAGATTCGATAACGCCGAGCAGTTCCTGATAGCGGTCGCCGGCGTGATGAAGGAACTCGGCAGGCAACCGATGGCCAGTTGAGATGCCGGGGTCGGTCGACTGCCAATACAAAAGCAACAGGTCGAGATCGCGGTCGAGACCGGGAGCCTTCGCTTCGAGCGCCTCCGCACGAACAACGAGGTTCCACTGCGCAGATTCAGGTTCGTGTTCAGCTTCCATGCTTCCAAGCTTCCGTACTTCCAGATCCGCGAAGCGGAATCCACCTACTTGCGTGCTTCCAGTTTCCGGACGAACTCGGAAAACCAATCGATCTGACGATGCACGCGATTGATAACCCAGTCTTCAAACGTCCCAAACCCGCGCGGCTTCGGTCTTGGCGCTCGAGGACGAGCGAGTTTCGGCAGCGGTGCGCTTCCCGGCAACGAGTCGCCTCGCCATTGCTCGACGAGCGCGTCGCGACGATCCCGTAGTTTAGGCGACCGAATCCCGCCTCGTACCTGATGAAGACAGCAGATCAGTTCGTCGCCTGCTGCAGCATCCAGACGAGTGCCGAGTTCGTTTTCCAACGCGTCGAGTTTGTCGCGTTGTGAACCCGAGCGAGCCAGGAGTGCAGCCAACGCCTCCGTCAGTTCGGTCGTGACCGGGACGATCCCTTCGGTGGGTGCTGACCCGGCTTTCCATGAGGCTGCTTGCTCAACAACGCTACAGACGTGTTGAAGTTCACCCGCATCACCAAACGCGTCGTCGTGCATCCACATAAAGTGGGGATACTCGCCGTCCGCGTCGCAGAAGTTCGCGATGAAGATCTCTTCGGCCGTGTGGTTGTGAAAGTCGGCGAATCGAATCACTTGCGGAGGCTGCATCGCTTGAACCAGTGGAGACGTACCGTGCGTCTCGAGGATTTGCGGCACCAGTTGCTGAGACACGCGTGCGAGCTCGTCGATGGGGGTGGTCTCGTCGCACCAGTAGTTGCAGAACATGAGCGAGCCGGCGTCGAGAAGAAAGCGCCGGTAGCTTGGGGGCAGGGCGAAACCAAGCGCTGTCTCTGCATTGTCTACGACCGACGACGAAGCCGGCTGACCCTGACGAAGGAGCCAGCCGGGATCGACTCGGACTTCCTGTTTGATCGTTGGCCCAAGGCCAAGCTCAACGAGCCCTTGGGCAAACGTGTTTGCGTTCGCCACGATCTCGTTGAGTGTCTCGCCGGGAGCACCGGAGAACGCTCGACCGAGTGCGAGTACTTCTTGGAGCACGCGCTAGCTTACGCGGAGTGGTCATTATTTTAACCGGAAGTACGGGAAGGCTGGAAGGCGAGAAGGCTTTTGGATCCAGAACCTTCTCGCCTTCCAGCCTTCCCGCACTTCCGGTAATAAAAAAGTCGAAGCACCACCATGCCCGCGCCTCTGCTGTACAAAGCGCGCGGCGGTAAACACGATGCCCACCGATCGACGCTACTCCATGTAGAGCTTCGCCACCGCGACGATATTCTCTCCACCCAGTCCCTCGGACTGAGCCTTCGCGTACGTACCCCGTGCAGCTGAGGCGATGGGTGTCGCCTCACGCGCAGCAGACTCGACGTAACCAAAGTCCTTCTCGACCAAGTCGATTGGAAACATCGGCGCATACTTCTTCGCGACCATCAATCCACCCACGCCCACCATCGCCTTGCTCGTGATGGGCAGCGTAGCCAAGGTCTCCATCGCCGCTGCGTCGTCGATTCCGTTCGCGCGCAGTAGCCCGAGCGTCTCCGCCAACGCCGCGACTTGAATCCCAAACAGTGCGTTCACGGCCAGCTTCATCGTGGCTCCCGCTCCGTTTGGACCGACATGGTGAACCGCGCCACCAAGGACATCCAGTACAGGCCGGACTCGCTTCAACGCGAAAGCTTCACCACCGACGAGGTAGATCAGTTGGCCGGCATCGGCTTGTGGTCGTGTGCCAGCGACAGGCGCATCCAGGAACGCCACTTTCCGCTTCGATGCAGCCGCGCTCAACTCGGTAATCCATGCCGGTGTGCACGTGCTCGATTCGATCGCCACGCCATCGCCCAGCGCATCGAGCGCACCTGCATCCAGCCACACGGCCCGCGATGCGTCGTCGTCGCGGACCATGCTGATCGCCACTTCACAGTCCTTCACGGCGTCGGCCGGGGACTCGCATGCGACCGCGCCGAGCGCGACCAGCTCATCGCGTTGTTGATGGGCAGAACGATTCCACACCCGGACCGAATGGCCCGCGTCTAGCAGTCGTTTCGCCATGCGCGAACCCATCGCGCCCAATCCCAGTACAGCAATGTTCATGTGAACCTCCTGAGCACTCATCCTGTTCATTCCATGGAGGTAGAGCTATTGCTTGTGTTGCCTATGATATATTCGCAGCTGGAATGGATAGGCTGACTCTTCTCCAAGCGTTTGTCAGGCTTGCCGACGAAGGCAGTTTCACCGCTGTTGCTCGTGAGCTTCGGGTGAAGCAGTCCACGGTGAGCAAGTGGCTGACCGCGCTCGAAGAGGAACTCGGTGTTCGGCTGATCGACCGAACCACCCGCTCACAACGCCTGACCGACGCAGGCACGCGTTTCTACGCCGACGCGCAGCGCGTGCTGACCACATATGACGAGGCCGTCGCGGATGCTCGAAGCACAGCGCCCACCCTTCAAGGTCGGATCCGGATCAGTTTGCCGACGGTGTTCGGTGCTCGCTACGTGATTCCGGCGGTCACTCGTTTCGTTCGCCAACACGACGCCATCGACGTCGACGCGGTGTTCAGTGATCGGTACGTGAGTTTGGTGGAAGAGGGGTTCGATGTCGCTGTCCGCATCGGTCAACAGGTCGACTCGACACTTCGCAGTCACGCCATGGGCGATTCGCCGCGTCGACTGGTGGCGTCTCCGGGGTACCTCAAAACACACGGCATGCCAGAGAGCGTGCGCGACCTCGAGTCGCACGAATGTCTCGTGCACACGGAACCCGGCGCGCGTGCGGTTTGGCGATTTCAGCAGGACGGACGCTGGCACAAAGCGTCGGTGCGCGGACGCGTTTCGGCAAACCATAGCGAAGCGACCTTAAGCATGGCCAAGAGTGGCTTGGGGATTTGCCTTCTCGCGTCTTGGTTGGTGGACAAGGAGATTCGCGCGGGGCGGCTGGTGCGCATCCTCGAGCAGTGGGAACCCCCGCGCGCACCGATACGCGCTCTCACGGCGCCCGGAAAGTACGTGCCGCCTCGTCTTCGGGCGTTTCTGGAGCACTTGAAGGCCGAACTTGAGCGCACGCTATAGCGGATCTCCGTCGCGGTGATGCTCCGTCGGGGGAGGCGTCACGGTGAGAATGGCGACGACATCGGACTCGGTTGTGAAGCGATGCCAGCACCCTTCGGGCACGATTGTCATAGCCCCTTCGGTGAGCGCGAACTCTTGGCGGCTCTCGCCAACCAAGATCGTGATGAGCGTCGACCCTTCAAGCACCTGAACCAGTTCGTCGCCAGTGGGATGTCGCTCCCACTCGCTGGTTCCCGCGAAAGTCGACACGTAAACGCCGGCTCCGTTGAGTTGCCCGATTTCGACGAACGCGTCTGCAAGCTCTTCGGCAGTTGTCTGAGGTGTGCGGGAAACGTGAGGTTGAAGACTCCGAATAACGTCGGCGAAACGGATCATGCGCAGAGTCTACTGTGTGAGTTGCGTTGAATTGAAAAAGGCCGCCCCGAAGGACGGCCTCGTTCAGTCGACCGAGCGACGCTCAGTTCACGGGATACGCGGTCCAACCTGCGGACCAGTCGGTTCCGCTCGGCTCGAACGCACCGGCGTAGGTTCCCGCGGCGTCAAAGCCGGCGGGCGGAGTCGCCTGACCTGCAAGCTCGGTCGCGGTCGGCACGTAGTTCGGGGCGCTCTCGGAGGTGTCGCCGATCGCGGGGTCGACGTCGAACGTGTTGTTGCGCTCGGCGTCTTCGATGGCGTCTTGCTCGCTGAAGCCCATGTCGTCGTCTTCTTCACCGGTCTCGTCCGTGTAGTCGCCGTTGTTGAAGAAGAAGCTGTTCTCGATGGAGAGGTTGGTCGGCCACTCGGCGGTCAGGTCGACCTCTGCGGCGCGGAGGTCCACCGGCTCGCTGCCGAAGTCCTGCACGATGAAGTTCCGGAGTGTGCCCTGACAACCCTCGCGAAGAACCATGCCGCGTGTGTCGGGAGTGCCGATGAACGTCGCGTTGAAGATGGTCGGATTGCTGCGAGGCGTTGCGTCCTCGTCCGAGCCGAGGTTGTCCGCTTCGATGCCGTTGTCACCGATGCCTGCGTACTGATGCACCACGAGGTACTGCACGTTGCCGCGCCAGCCGAGGTCCCAGTCGAGCGAGTCGTCCGAGGCGCCAGAGATGATGACGTGGTCCATACCGGCGGTACCGCCGAAGAACTCGATGCCGTCGTCCTTGCCACGGTGGACCTGGACGAAGCTGAGGTTCGTGCCGGTGCCGCAACCGCCAAGGGTCAAGCCGTTGAGCTCGTTGTCGGGCGAAAGCTCCGCACCGGCGAACTCGATGCGCACGTACTCGAGCGAACCGCAGTTGCTGGCGTCGTCGTCACCGCCGTACACCGCGCGCGGGTCGGAAGCGTCGATGCCTTCGAGGCGGCCTTCCAAGATGCCGCCAGCGTCTGCACCGTTGTTGATGGTGGCGGAACCGAGCATGGCGACACCTGCCCAGTCACCGGTCGCACGCTCTCCATCGGCGTTGCCCGAGGTGAAGACGATGGGGTTATCTGCGGTGCCCGCTGCGATGAGCTGCGAACCGCGCGTGACGACAAGCGCCGAAAAGGGTGTCGCCGTGTCGCCGAAGATTTGAACACCGGGATCGATGGTCAACACACTGTCGCCGGTCACGAAGATGGTGCCCTGAAGCAAGTAGTTCGGGCAGGACCAGGTCGTGCTCGCGGTGATGTCATCCGTAATGACGACGTCGCCGGAGGGACAGTCTCCGCCGGTGTCCGGGTTGTCGCCATCGGGCATGTCGCCTGAGTCGGCACCCGAGTCGGTCCCAGAGTCGTTGCCACCATCGTCGTCGCCACACGCTGCGACGGCGATTCCCAACAAAAGACATACGAAAACATTGCGCTTCATGATGGTTCTTCCCGCCCGAACCAACACCCGGATCAGTACGCGTACTCGACCCCTAACTGAAACGTCGCGCCCGGTCGCACGGTTCGCTCCGTAAAGCTCCCCATCGCGAACCGTTGCGTTTGAAACAGCAGGTTCCGGCACTTGAGTTTGATCCTGAAGTGCTCGCTCGGACTGTAGCTCGCGACAAAGTCGAGCTGATGAAATGGAAGTCGTTCGATATTGGGCAGTAGTGTTCCGGCGTTCAACACGCCCACGTCCGTAATGCGTGGCCCAACTACGTTGTAGACGACGGCGGCGGACACGCCCGTGTCATCATCGTCAAACCGAAGTGACAGATTGAAGACGTACGGCGCCTGTCCCGGAATGCGAATGTTGTCTGCAACTGCACCTGAGAGTTCTTCGGGGAGCTGCAGCTGTGAATGGATCAGCGCGAAGTTTCCGTAGACGGAAAAGTTGCGCAACCCGTCGTGTACACGCCCCAACGAGATTGCCGCCTCGACCTCGCCGCCGACCACATACCCTTCATCCGCGTTGATCATCTGCGTGGCGTAGGTACTTGGATCGCGGATCTGTGCGTAGATGAAGTCGTTCACCTGCTTGTAGAAGCCCGACACGGTGAACCGCTCGCTGTCCGAGAAGAAGTACTCCCAACGGAGGTCGACGTTGTGAACGCGCATCCGATCCAAGTCGGGGTTACCCACGAGGTTCCGGTCGCGCTGGAAGTCGTAGTACTGGTAGGGCGCCAGCTGACGGACTTGGGGACGAATCACGGTCATCGCGTACGCCGCACGCAGGTTCATGCCGTCCATCAGGCCGTACTTGAGCGACGCCGCGGGCATCACGTCGATGTCGGTGCGATCCGTGCCCGGCGGAGGCTCCGCACCTGGCTGTTCGAACGGGTCGCGACTGGCGACGTTCTGCTGGAAGATTTCGAGACGTGCTCCAACCACCGCGTCGAGTTCGCCTACAAGCGGTGTCTCCACGTTCGCGAATGCCGAGTAGAGCGCTTGGTCCGCAGTGTAGCTGTCCGTTTCCGAGGTGAACTCGCGAAGTCGAGTCAGCGTTCCGAGGTTGGAGGGATCGAAGAGTTCTTCGGCAGGCACGGAGTAAAGCGACTGGTCGGGAGGCGGCGGTTGCTCCTGCAACATGCGAAAGCGTCGGTTGAGCAACTCGCGGTCCATGAACCGGTAGCCCGCACCGATGGTTCCGCTGGCCTCGCCCGCGGGGAGCGACCAGAGCGGAAATCGCAGGTTCGCGTCCACACCTGCGTCGCGCTGGTTCAGATCGCTGTAGAAACGCTCGCCGGATCCGGACTTCTCGAGCCAGCGAAAGTTGCCTCCCTGCGGACCGTAAATGATCGTCCGACGATCGGGTTCATCACGCCGACCGAGACCGGCAAACGCCGTCCATCGCAGGCGAAGCTCGTCGCTCGGGCCAAAGTTGCGGTGGTCGCCACGCAGCTGCGAAAAGAAGAGTGTTCGCGCGATGTAGCGAAGCTGCCAGCGTTCGGTGAGCTCGCCCAGAGCAAGCTCGCTGTTCGTTCCGACCAAACGCTCGACCTCGTCTTCGGTGGTTCGGTTGAACATGGCGAGGAAGCTGAGCGACTGGTCGGGCGTGACGTCGATGGATGCCGTCCCGAGCATGTTGAGACTCGTCTCATCGACGCCGCGTTCCGCTTCGAGATCGTTGAACGCGGTGAGTTCGCCACTGTCGGTGACCGTCGGGCGCGAGCGGTTGATGCCGGTCTCGCGACTTTGCGAGTTGCCGTAGCCGACGTTCAGCAGGTAGCCGAACCGCTGTCCTTCACCGAGACGATGGGAGTTGCCAAGCGTTGCTCCGAACCCGAAGTTCGGAAGTGCCGTGTCGTTCTGATACTCCCACTCGTTGTCGAAGTTTGCTGCGATCGCATCGAGGTCGTCGCTTGTGAACATGCCGCCACGGGTCACTTGCAGACGGTCGTTCGGAATCTCGTCCGGCAGGTTTCGGGAACGATCGAACGTGGTCCAGTCCCGTGAACCACCGTCGTAGTCGAGTTGATCTTGGAACGTGGTGAGATGGTTGATGCCCACGCTCACGCCAAAGTCGAAGGTGAGTTCGGTGGGGAACTGCACCGTGCGGATGTCGACCACACCACCGGCCCACGCAGCAGGCATGTCGGCCGTCATCGTCTTCAGCACAGCGAGGTTCTGAATGATGCTGGTGGGAAAGAGGTCGAGATCGACGCCCGGGCTGTCGGGATCGGTTGAGGGAACCGGCGTGCCGTTGAGAAGCACAGCAACGAACTGACCGCGGAGACCGCGGATGATGGGCTGTGCGTCTTCGATGAGCACACCGGCAACCTGGCGTGCGCCATCCGAGGCATCGCTGGCACCCGAGTCGCTAAGTGCTTCGGCACTCGCCAGGTCCTGCACACCGCTGGCCGATTGTTGGAGTGCCTGCGTGGCCGCTTCGCCCGACGCGTCGGCGCGGTAGGTGATTTCCACTTCGTCGACGGCGACGTCGGTTTCTTCATCGATCGGATCGAGGACTAGGCGTCGTTCCGTGAACCGGCCGCGTCGGACCAAGACGCGTTCGAACGAAGCGCCGTGGTAGAGGTCGTAGTAGCTGCGGAGCGTGTATCGCCCGGGTGGAAGGTGAAGGACGAACGTGCCGTCTTCTTCCGTCAGCCCGGTGTGGGTGTCGTCACCGATGGCGAGAACCGGAGCTTGAGCGAGGGGCTGGCTGGTCTGGGAGTCGATGACTGAGCCGCGGATACCCGTGTTTTCATCGGCGCCCGGCGGCAGCGTGGGGCGTGCAGTTTCGGTCTCAGTCTCAGTCTCAGTATCAGTGTCAGTCTCAGCGTCAGGCTCAGTGTCAGTCTCAGTGTCAGTTTCAGTCTCAGTCTCAGTCTCAGCTTCAGTTTCAGTGTCAGTGTCAGTGTCAGTTTCAGTTTCAGTTTCCGCAGCGGTCTCGGGCGCGGCGTCGGGATCGGCGTCGGGATCGGCTTCGGGATCGGCGTCGGGATCGGGGTCGGGATCGGCGTCGGAATCGGCGTCGGAGTCGGCTTCGGAATCGGCTTCGGAATCGGCGTCGGAATCGGCGTCGGAATCGGCGTCTGGATCGGCTTCGGGATCCTCGGAGGGCGCGGAATCCGCGCCGGCGTCAGGCGCCCCCGCGTCCTGCGCGTACGCCGGATACACGACGATCAGCGCGCCGAGGATGGACAGGTAGCGCAAAGCGCAGCGGTGTCTGGCTGGCATGGTGGAGTCCTGCTTGGTTTGCGGGTCGGACTACTGAAGCTTTTCCGTCATGACGGCGATGTGAGCGGCGCCGCCACCGCGTGCGAGGTCCATCACTTCCATCGCTCGCTCGAAGGGCACGACATCTTCGGCGTCGAAGTAGATCTTCCGGGTGTTGCGCGCGACCAACATGCCGCGCAACCGCTGCGGGAAGACGTCGTCGGGATACACGTCACGGTTGATGCGAATGTGACCCACTTCGTTGACGGTCACGGTGATCGGTTGAAGCGCATCCGGATCCGGAGGCGTGGGTTCCGCGTTCTCATCCGGCTTGGGCGGAACGTGGATCCAAAACTTCGCATCCATCATGGGCATGATGACCATGAAGATGATCAGAAGAACGAGAACAACGTCGACCAACGGGGTCACGTTCATCTCCGGGTTTTTCAGGCCCTTCTTCTTGGAATCACCACCGAGATCCATGCCCATGGTTCACCTCACCGCGACGCGACTGCGCCGGACTCATCCTGGTTACGGCCGTTGACCCGCAGCGACACGCCGGGAAAACCAATCATGCGACACGTGTGCATCATCTCGCGCACGCGGACGTACTGAACTCCCCCGTCCGCACGCAGCACGATCTTTCGGCGCGGCTGCGCACGATGCTGCTGCGTCAGAAACTCTTCGAGTTCACTGGTCCGGATCGGAGTCTGATCGAAGTAGTACGCACCGTTGCGAGCGATGGTGAGCATGAAGGGCTCCATCTCGCTGTCTTGCGGTGCATCCACGTTGTCGATCGTGGGCAAGTCGACAGTGACTCCGTCCTGCAACGCGGGCAGAACCACCATGAAAATGATCAAGAGCACGAGCACCACGTCCACGAGGGGCGTGACGTTCATGGTCGGCTTCGGCCGGTTCTTCTTCTTTTTTCGACCGAGACCCATGACTAGGCAACCGCGATCTGCGGGCTTCCTTTGTCTTCGGGAATCGAGCTGCCTTCAGGAATCGCTCGCTCTGGAGCGATCTCTTCGACTGCTTCTTCCCGTTGGAAGCCACCAACCTCAAGCGTGTCGACGAGTTCAGAACCCGCGTTCTCAAGTGCGGACTCGTACTTGGCGATCTTGCCCGACAAGTAGTTGAACAGGAGCACGGCAGGGATGGCGACCATCAGACCGTATCCCGTCACAACAAGCGCCTCACCGATAGCGCCACCGATGGTGCCGATGCCGCCACCGCCCTCGCTCGAGATGAGCTTGAAGGCATTGAGGATACCGAGGACGGTTCCGAGCAATCCGACGAAGGGTGCGGTCGAACCGGTGCTCGCCAAGACGTTCATGCCCCGGTTGAGGCTTTCCGAGAGTTGCTCGCCGCGTCGCTCCAAGGCACGACGCGTCAGTTCGGCTGCCTTCTCGCGGGAGTGGCCGCGCGCGACGTGCTTGTTGAACACGCTCAGGCCGGCTTCGATGATCTTGGCCAAGTACGCCGAAGCGTTCTTCTTGTCCTTGGCCATCGCGACGACTTCTTGATGCTCCCCCGCGGCAAGCTTGCGACTCACTTCTTTTGCGAAGCGTTTGGACTTCCGGTTGCTAAGCGCCAGAAGGATCAGTCGATCGACACCGACCATAATGCACATCAGCGCTTGAATCGTAAGTACGACGACGACGGCACGAACAAGGTTGTTCATGCTGCCCCAGAGGTGAACGACGTCGAGATCCATGTGTTCCTACACTTTCCTGATTACGTACGAGGTCGGATGACAAAAGTTCGGATTGCCGGGTAGGGCACAGCGGTGCCGTCCGGCAACGTTGCGGGCTCGAACGCCCACTGTTCGGCGCACGCGATAAAGATGTCTTCGGGGATGAGAGGGTGGCCCTCGGTCACCGTCGCGTTGCGAACTCGGCCGCTCGGATCGACGAGCGCACGGATGCGGACACGAACGGTTTGCGCGCCAAGCGCTGCCGCGACCTCGTCGGGGATGATGATTCGACGACACTGAGATTGATCGGCGAGGTATCGAGCCCTTCGAATCGTTTCGCGAACCTGCGAAGGTGGCCGTGGTGCAGGACGGCGTGCTTCCTGGGCGACTACCGGTTCCTCTTCCACTTCGGGTGCGCCGTCTCCGCCTTCGCCCATCTCCGCATCGTTTTCGATCGGACCGATGTTCTCAGCGCTCCCCAACTCGCCGTCTGCTTCTTCGGGACGTTCGTCAGGGATCCCGCTGGGGGGACCATCCAAAACCGGTCGTTGCCCAGCCGGGCGATCGCGTCGAGCTCGGCGAGGTGGTGGGGGAGGTGGAGGTGGCGGTGGTTCTTCTACTTCGGGTGCCGGAGGCAGTGGCAGATCTTCGAAGGTCACGTTCTGATCGCGTTCTTGTTGGACGACGCGCACCGTCGCCAAAGCCGCTGCAACACCCGACCCGATCAGGACGAGAATCAAAGTTGCTACGCCCAGCGAAGCTGCGCGTCTCCCTTGACCCTCCTGGTGATCGGATTCCTCGAAGTCGTTGAACACGGTCGAGGGACTACGTACGGACCGATTGTGAAACTGAGATGTCTAGGTTGTCGCGACACGGCAAAAGCTAGTGACCTCGCGGTGACGGGCGACGACGCGTGCAGATATAAGGGGTGCTCGAAACGACCACGTATCGTTTGGTGATCATCCGGCACGTCGTCGTCACACTCGCGTCACAGTCGGCGCGTAGCAGGCTCGCGTGACTACTCAGCGTGTCCTCTTTGTCGTGAGTCTGCTCTGTGCGACGAACGTGTTTGCGCAGTCCCTAGAGACTCCCGACGAGCCATCCGAGTCTGAAGAAGCCGCACCGGCGGAGCCCTCCGTAGAGGAGGAACCGGTCGAGGAACGCGTGCCCCCAGAGCCGGATCCTCAGGATGACTCCAATGAACATGCACACCTCGAGCAAGCGGCCGAGAGTGGAGTGACCCAGGATCATCCCGAGGGTACGGTGGTTGTCCATCATCACCACCATCACCATCATCCGCCGGAACCCGATCCGCAGGATGACGATCCCGACGAGGGTGTCGACCCCGAACCCGAGACCTCGAACCCACTCCTGCCTCCCGGTGAGGAGGAGCGAATGGGCGCGCACGACGTCGAGCCAACTGGCATTCGATTTGTGCCGGGCAAGGGGCTCGAAGTGAATAGCGCCGACGGCATGTTTCGTCTGCGTACCCGCGTTCGCATCCAGTTTCGGTGGACTGCGGAAGGCGAGGACGACTCCGACTGGGCGCACCAGTTCCGTCTTCGACGCGCGCGTGTTGTGTTCAACGGACACGCGTTTAGCGAAGATATCGGCTACAAGTTCGAAATCGCGGTGTCTCCCAATGACGTGGGCATTCGCGACAACTACTCCGACGACCCGTTGGCACGACGTCCGACGCGATCGCCGTTGCTCGATTTCTACGTCGACTTCAAGCACTTGCGCGATCTTCAGGTCCGTATCGGTCAGTACAAGATTCCCTCAAACCGGCAACGCGTGATCTCGTCCGGCAACCTTCAGATTGTGGACCGTGCGTTGCTGAACTCCGAGTTCACGCTCGACCGCGATGTCGGTTTCGATCTGCGATCGCGCGACTTCCTCGGTCTGGACATGTTCCGCTACTACCTCGGCATCTACATTGCGCGCGGGCGTGATAGTCAGGGTTTCGACGATTTCGGAATGATGTATCTGGCGCGTGTGGAGTTTCTTCCGCTCGGCCTCTTCAGCGACTACAGCGAGGTCGACTTCGATCGTGGCGACCCACGTCTCTCGATCGGCTTTGGCTGGGCCCACATCGATCGTGCACGAGGCAACCGCGGGATTCGCGGTAGCGCCCCTGCCGATGGAGGGACGACCGACACGCAGCACATTTTCGCGGACTTCCTCTTCATGGCGTATGGGTTTTCGGCGATGGCGGAAGTGGCTTGGCGCCAAGGCGATCGCAACCCAGGCGATCTGGTCGACGACATGGGAGCGCCGATTCCCGTGGAAGCGCCTCGTGATGGTGCAGGCTTCCACATCCAGGCTGGATACCTGCTCCCGCGACTCCCGATCGAGATTGCAGGCCGCTACGGATTGATTCGCGGGCTAGGTGACGGGTCCTCACTTGGGGACTCCAACGAGCTGATTGGCGCGATTAGCTACTACCCCGGTCGTCATCCTTACAAGGTCCAGATCGACTACACCCGGCTTTGGAGTGAGGAAATCACCGCAGGTGAGCACCGAATTCGCCTGCAATTGCAGGTGTCCCTGTGAGTCCCCTTACACGACCGGCGCTGTGTCACCGAGCCGTCACACACGCGTTGCCCACCCCACACGTGACGTCTCCAAGGTAGCGGCGTGAGCACACATCTCCAAGTTCCGGCTGGTGGTTTGGCAACAAACCGAAGTCCCTTCCTGACTCTGATTGAGAAGGAAAAGGTCTTCCTCGCGGCCGTTGCATCAACCCTCATCCTCATTGGCATCGTGCATCCCTACGCGGGCATCGCGCGTTGGGTTGGTTTCGCCATCGCTGGCTACTCCGCCGTCGCGAACGACTCCGTGCAAACACTCGGCACGTTTATCGGTTCGAACCGTGACCGTCCTTGGTGGCAACTCTGGGCTTGGATCGGAGGCATCTTCCTCGTCACCGTTGGCTACAGCTGGACGGTGTACAGCGGTGACGTGACCTTCGAGCGCCTTGCATCGAAGGGATTCGAGACGACGCCGATGTCGTTCACGTATCTCCAGGTTGCAGCACCGGTTGTGCTTCTGCTTCTCACACGCGCAGGCATCCCGGTCTCGACGACCTTCCTCCTGTTGACGTGCTTCGCGACGGAGGCTTCCAGCGTCGGCAAGGTTCTGACCAAGAGCTTCATGGGCTATGGCGTCGCCTTTGGTGCAGCCATCGTTGTGTGGTTTGCGGTTTCGAAGATGGTCGACCGCTGGCAGGAGAAGGGTCCGGCTCATCCAGCTTGGCGCGTTGCGCAATGGGGCACGACGGGGCTGCTTTGGTCGGTGTGGCTCATGCAGGACGCGGCCAATGTTGCAGTGTATCTACCTCGTTCGCTCGGAGTGCTCGACTTCATCGGGTTCGCCGCAATCATCTTCTTCGGCCTTGGCATCATGTTCCGAATCGGAGGCGAGCGAGTTCAGAAGGTCGTCGACGAAAAGGCGCGCGTGACCGACGTTCGTGCGGCCACGATTGTTGACCTGGTGTACGCAGTGATTCTCTACGTCTTCAAGATTCAGTCAGGCATTCCGATGAGCACGACGTGGGTGTTCGTGGGTCTCTTGGCGGGTCGCGAAATCGCCATGACCCTTCGTGGTGCAAGCGGTACGGGTATGAAGAATGCTCTGCGACTTGCGGGTAAGGATCTCCTCTACGTGAGCATCGGCTTGGTTGTCTCCGTGGGACTGGCACTCGCAGCGAACGACGCGTTCCGCGAGTCGCTGCTCGGATAGACACACAACCTGCTTCACAAGCTCATCGCCCGGCGTTAGACGTCGGGCGATGACGCGTGGTGAACAGTGGATTGGCGAGGCGCTCCGATCCGAGGTGACTTCGTCCGAACGCGTCCAGAGTCTCTGGCGCGGATACGGCGAGATCCGACGCGTGCAGCTCGATGATGGACGCAGCTGCGTACTCAAGAGCGTCGAACCCCCAGCGCTTGAACAGCCTGCAAACCAGTCGCATGCGCGCAAGCTGCGCTCCTACGAAGTCGAGAGCGCGTTCTACACACGTTACGCCCAACGATGTGACTCCCGATGTCGAGTTCCGGCGGTCCTGCACCTTGAGCGCACACAGCGTGGTTGGCGCTTTCTCCTGGAAGACCTTGATGCGAGTGGGTTCCCTGGACGCCGAGGCACGCCGACGGAAGATGAGTTCGATGCCTGTCTTCACTGGCTCGCGGCCTTCCATGCTCGCTTTCTCGGGGCGACACCGGATGGTCTCTGGACCACGGGCACGTACTGGCATCTAGCCACGCGCCCCGATGAGCTCGCGGCGACCAACGACGGACCGCTTCGCGACGCAGCCCATGCGCTTGACAGAGTTCTCACTCAGTGCCGGTTCCAGACGTTCGTACATGGCGACGCCAAGGTGGCGAACTTCTGCTTTGGTGCAGGACGTGTCGCCGCCGTCGACTTTCAATATGTTGGCGGCGGGTGTGGCATGAAGGATGTCGCGTACTTTTTTAGCTCGTGTCTGAGCGACGAAGAATGCGAACGGCGCGCGCCACAACTATTGGACCGCTACTTCGAACTCTTGCGCAGTGAAGTTCAGGAAGTGGACGCGGAGGCGTTGGAAGCCGAGTGGCGTGCACTCTACCCAGCGGCGTGGGCCGACTTTCATCGTTTTCTTGCCGGGTGGGCACCGGGTCACTGGAAGATCCACGACTACACGCGTCGGATGACCCGCGTGGCACTGGAGCGTCTCTGATCGGTGTGGGGCTCGAAGACGACTCGTGATACGAACATCACTTCGGAGGCTTCGATGAATCGTTGGCGTTGGCTTGGTGTGTTGTGTGTGTTGGTTCTGGCGTGCGGTGACGACGACGGAGGTACAGACGCAGGTTCGGACGCAGACATGAGCGACGCGCCCGCGACTGACGCGCCCGAAGATGCGCCCGTCGATGCACCGATGATCGACGCACCGATGGCGGACGCGCCCATGACGGATGCGCCGATGACGGATGCGCCAATGACGGATGCGCCGATGACGGATGCGGGGCCGGATGCGTTCGACGCAGGAACCGATGCGCCGGTGGATCCGTGCGACCCGAATCCCTGCTTCATGGATGGATCCTGCAGCATCGATGCCGAAGGAATGGCGATGTGTCCCGCGTGTCCGACGGGCTTTATGGGTGACGGTATGACCTGCGTCGACATCGATGGTTGTGACGGTGACCCCTGCTTCACCGGTGTGACGTGCACGGATGTGCCCGCACCCGGAGTCGGTTTCATGTGCGGCGACTGCACGGCGGGCCTCGAAGGTGACGGCGTCACGTGCACCGACATCAACGGGTGTGCGACCGACCCCTGCTTCACCGGAGTCACGTGTACAGACGTCGCTGCGCCGGGAACCGGGTTCATGTGCGGAGCGTGCCCAAGCGGACTTGAAGGGGACGGCGTCACGTGCACCGACATCGACGGGTGTGCGACCGATCCCTGTTTCGCGGGGGTGACCTGTACCGACGTGCCTGCGCCGGACACGGGCTTCACCTGTGGAGACTGTCCTGCAGGTTCGACGGGCGATGGAGAGACCTGCACGCGATTCGAGGGGCTCGTCATCAACGAGGTGGACTACGACCAAGACGGTGCAGACGACGGCGAGTTCGTCGAGCTGCTTGCGTCCGTTGGAGCGGTCGATCTGAGCGGTTTGACCCTCTACCTGGTCAACGGTTCCACATCGACCGACTACGATGAGTACGACTTGAGCGCGCTTGGGATGCTCGCTTCGGGTGGCCGCGTCGTTCTCGGAGACTCGGCCGTTGTGGCTGCACTTCCCGGGAGCGTGGCCGCGATCACGTTGACCGGCAGCATTCAAAACGGCGGATCGGCGCCCGACGGTTTGGTCATCGTACGCGTCGCGACAGGCGAGATCGTCGACGCGCTGTCCTACGAAGGTTCGATCACCAACGCGACGATCGACGGAACCGCGGGATTCGATCTCGTCGAGGGGACAGCGGCGACGGCGGAGGATCCCAGCAACCGGGATGCATCCATGATTCGTCGTCCTGACGGGACCGACACCGACGATGCCGATAGCGATTGGGCAGTGACGACGTTGGCGACGCCCGGGACAGAGAACGCGTTTTGTGTCGATCCGAGCCCAACGGCGGGTCCGAGAGCGCTCGTGTTTTCGGCGATCGATACCGACGGTGATGTTGTGGTCGTGACGAACACAACCGGTTCGGATGTGCCCATCGGTGACTGGTGGTGGTGCGAGCGCCCGGCGTACGTGACCATTCCTGCAGGAACAACCGTTCCGGCCAATGGCTCGGTGACCTTCTTCCTGACGACTTCGGGAGTGAACACAGCGACCGAGATTTATCTGAACGACGCGCGTTTTGATCTCGATCCTGCGGGAGATGAAATCGCCCTCTACAACACCAACACGTTTGGTTCTTCGACGGCGATCGAGGCGTTTGCTGCGTTTGGTGCCGCCCCGTCGTCACCGACTCGGCAGTCAGTCGCAGTTGCCGCGAGCCTGTGGACGACTGGAGACTTCATCCCGCTGACCGGTGGACAGACCGCGATGGTCGCGACGGGGACGGTGACAACGAGTGCCGGGTGGACGGACGTTGCGGGAGCGTGCGTTCCGTAAGTCATGCGCAGTTTGGTGCTTTCCGCTTCGCGGATCCGGAAGCACGGAAGCTGGGAAGTTCGGAAGCTTGGGGTTGGGATACCGATCATTTTTTCGAAGTCGGCCAAGTGACCAACTCAGTCAAGACTTTGGTCTCTTGGCACGTCTTTGAGTCTTCGAAAAAAATAATGGGATCGCCCATCACCCACGAGCTGTTATTCGCTCGCGACGTTCACACCCAGCTGCGCAAACAGAAACGCAAACACGTCCGTGTACTCCTCGATCTCCTCGCTCAACGACGTCCCGATTCCGTGTCCGGACGTGTCGCTCGTCCGTAACAGAATCGGCGTGTCCGCGGTGTTCGCGGCCTGAAGTCGCGCGGTCATCTTTCGCGAATGCCACGGCTCCACCCGCGGGTCGTTTGCACCCGTGAGAAAGAGCGTCGCCGGGTACGCGGTGTCTTCGACGTTGTGGTACGGCGAGTACGCACGCAGTGCCCGGTAGTGCGCTTCGTTTTCAACGGTTCCAAACTCGGTCACGTTGAACGCTCCGTTGGGCGACAGCTCCACCCGCAACATGTCGTAGATCCCGACAAAGCTAACAACGGCTTTCACGAGGTCCGGGTTCTGAACCATCGTCGCGCCCATCAACAAACCACCGTTGCTGCCCCCGATGATTCCCAGTCGTTCGCTCGAGGTGTACCGCCGCTCGATCAGGTGGCGAATCACAGCCGCAAAATCATCAAACACGTTTTGCTTGTTCGTGAGATTTCCGGCGGTGTGCCACGCCTCGCCGAACTCCCCACCGCCTCGCAGGTTGGCCACCACAAAAATCACTCCGCGGTTGAGGTAGAGCGCGTTGAGCGGACGAAAGCGCGGAACGATGTTGACGCCGTAGCCGCCGTACCCGTTGACGATGCACGCGTGGCTTCCATCCAGCTCCAATCCGCGCGGCATGATGATGTTCAACGGAACCTCAGTGCCGTCTCGCGACGTGGCCATCTCGCGTCGAACCTCCCAGTTCGAGCTGTCGACCGGGGTCGTTTCCCGCAGAGGTGTCGCGGTGACTTCACCGGAGCTGGTGTCGAGTCGCATCCACGCGGAGGGTTGGACGAACGACTCCACGCGAAAGAGCAGAGAGCCATCTTCCATCGTGATCAACGTACGGATTGCAGACACGGGTGGAAGCTGAGGCTTGTCTTGCGCACGTCCTCGCAGGTCGTAGACGCGTAGCTCCGAAGGACCACCGGTTTGGTACGTTACGTACAAGCGGTTACGCGTCGGCACGACGGTCGGAGGTCCCCAGAAGTCCGTCACAATGGTGTCTTCGCCTTCGGGCACCACGACGCGTGCGCGTGCCAGGTTGGGACGACGCACGGAGGTCTTGAGGATTCGCCCGCGCGGGGCTTCGTGACGGGACACGACGTAGAGATCGTTGTTCGGTCCGAAGTTCGCTTGAACATGACCGTCCTCGAATGTGCTGAACTGCTGCCAACGACCGTTGCGCTCGCGCAAGTGCATCTCAAACTCACCGCCGTCGCCCTTTTGAACCGTGACGAGCAGACGACCCGTGGATTGTTGCAGGCTCATCTGGATCTCAGCGATGCGCGGAAACTCGCGTCCGATCTCGTACACGTCTTCGCTCACAGCTGTGCCGAGCGTGTGTCTCCAAAGCTGCTGGTAGAAGTTGGCGTCTTCGGCGGGGCGTTCACCTTCTCGGGGATAGCGGGTGTAGAAGAACCCCGAGTTATCAGGGAGCCAGGCAAGGTCGCCACCTGCCGTCCCGCCGTTGACGTACTCGATGATTTCGTCGACGCGCTCACCGCTTTCCACGTTGAAGATGTGCACATCGCCTTTCTCGCTGCCGCCGCGTGACAGGGAGACCGCCAACAACGCACCGTCGTGGCTCGGGACGAACCAGTCGATCGCGATGCCGCCTTCTGCGTCCATCTGCGACGGGTCGACGACCACACGCGCGTTGTCCGCTGCATCCAGTGATTCCATCACCACGATGAACGGCTGTTCGTGCGGGGGACGACGCTCGAGCGCGAAGATCTTTCCACCGCGTTGAACGATCGCGCGATGGCTTCGAACGGGGGCGCCCAGAATCTCGCGGACGTCCGAGCGGATCGTGTTCAAACCCGGGAGCTGACCGAGGACGTGGCGTGCGTAGCGGTTCTGTGCGTTGCTCCACGCTTGCACGTCGCTGTCTTCCGGGTTCTCCAACCACTGATACGAATCGACGACCTCTTCGCCGTGGTACGTGTTTGTACTCGCGCGTAGCTCTGCAACAGGTGCTGTTGGCGCAGGTTGTTCTGCGGGTGCGGTGGGCCGCGGAGTCGGGTCCGGTGTGGTTTCGTCGACGACCGCGGTCGAGGGTCCACAGGCGAGAAGAAGAATGGCGGCGACGTGTCTCATGAGCGCCGTTATCCCTGGTTCTCGCCCCCTTTCTCAAGCCCGTCATATTCCGGGATCCGAGCCCATCTCAAACGCGGTACGCTCGTTGGTCCATGGCCGACGACCCCAGCGAGGAGCTGTCGATCGAGGAGCTCGAGGTTGTGCCCTCGGCACCACCGCCGCCGCCGGGAGCTCGCACGGAGCAACGTTCCGGAGAAGCACGTCGCCCACCACCTGCACCGCGACCAACACCATCGAGTCCGCCGCGGTCTTCCCCCCGCACCCCCTCGGTTCCGCCGCCACCGAGTGCTGCTGCACTACGCACGCGTTCGCGTCCGCCGCCCCCCAAGATTAGCCCTGACGATCCGGAAGAGACCACGGAGACCACCGAAGTTCTGGTGATGGAACCGGGGGGTGACGAACTCGCCGAAGCCACAATTCAGCTCAAGGCGCTGTGCGAGCATCAGCTGCAGGAAGAAAGCGATCCCGATCGCAAAGGGCGTTTGCACTATGAGCTCGGGCGGGTGTGCGAAGGCCTCGAGGAATATGCGCAAGCTGCGCGTCACTACCTCGCAGCCCTGGAAACGTCGCCCTCGCATGCAGCGGCGATTCGTGGTGCGTGTCGCGTGCTCTTGGCGGCGGGAACCCACAACGCGGTACCACCCTTGATCGATCGCGAGGTTGGGCTGACTCGTGATCCCGCGACGCGCGCGCGCCTGCTTTACGGCAAGGGCGTTATTCAGGAGACGTATCTCAACCAACGTCCGGCAGCGCTGCAGACCTACGAAGCGGCGCTTGCCTTGGATCCCTCCAGCGTTGTCATCCTCAAAGCGATCGAGCGATGTCACGTCGCGGATCGTGCGTGGGCGAAGTTGGCTGCGGTCTACGAGCAGTTGGCCAGTGCGGTGCAAGATCCGGCGTTGAGCGCGGCATGGACGGCGCGGCAGGCGCACTTGGTCGAAACCAAGCTCAACGATCCCGACAAGGCGGCGGTTCTCTACCAGCGCGCTGTGAGCATGGATCCCTTGGCGAGCGAGGGATTGTTCAACCTCAAGCGGTTGGATCTCACCGCCAAGCGGTGGCCTGGGCTGGTGCGTGCGCTTCGATCGGAGTTGGAGCTGTGCACCGAGATGCGCACTCGCCATCTGCTCCTGCTCTCGATCGCACGTGTCGAAGAGCAACAGCTCGGGGACGCGAGCGCAGCGATTCAAACGTTGGAGCAAGCGCTCGCCGAGAAGCCGGAGGACCGCGGGGTGTTGACCGAGCTCGCCAGACTCAACGGAGGTCTTGGACGCGTTCCCGGTCAAGCGAACGCGTTGGCACGCCTCACGGAGGGGAGCGACGAAGCGACGGAAGCGGCGCGCCTTTGTTGGGAGATCGCGCAACTGCACGAGCATCACACCAGCGACCCCGAGGGTGCACGTCGATGGTACGAGCGCGCACTGGCGCACGACCCGCGCCACGAGCCGTCAGCGGAAGCGCTCGGTTCGTTGCTGCATCGTCAAAACGCGTGGCCGGCGCTGTACCGGATGTGGTCGACTCAAGTTCGCGCACTCAGCGATCCGAAGAAACAAGCCGCACTCCATCACCGAATCGGCACTCTACTCGAGCGCCAGTTGCGTCGGCCGACGGATGCGGTGGCGCATCACGCGCAGGCTCTCGCGCTCAACGGTTCACATCACGAAGCGTTTCTTTCGCTGACGCGTTTGCTGGCAGAAGCCGGACGCTGGCATGAGCTTGCCGAGATCTTTCAACGCTACGTCGACAGTGCAGCCAGTGATGCGGAGGCGATTGCTTGGCTCTTTCGACTGGGCAACATCTTTGAAGACCATCTCGGTGACGCTGCAAATGCGCTGGCAATCTATGAGCGAATCCTCGCGCTCGATCCGTCGCGTTTGGGGGCGTTGCACGCGGTTGCCCGAACCGCAGAACGTTCCGAACGCTGGGATCGTTTGGTGTCGGCGCTGCAAGCCGAGGCTCAACTGACCGCGGATCTCGACCGGCGGTGTGCGCTCCTTCATCGAGCAGCGAACGTGACCCACGACAACTTGGGCGATGCGCTGGGTGCCGCGCGTGCGCTGGAAGCCGTTCTGCAACAGAAGCCCGACTACCGGCCGGCGCTCGAAACTCTGGCGCGTGTTCGTGCGCACGCGGGTCAGTGGGACAGGGTGGTTCAGCTCTACGCGCGCATTCTTCCGCTCAGTTCGCGTGACGAGAAACTCGACCTGCAGGTGCGCATTGCCTCGATTCGCGAGACCCACCTGGGAGATGACGCGGGCGCAGTGCAGGCGTTGCGGATGGCGCTGGCGTTGGACGCCGCGCACGTGGAAGCGAACGCGAAGCTCGATGCCCTGCTTCGGAAAACGGGCGCGTGGGACGCGTTGGTGGTGCTCAAAGAAAAGGCGCTTGGTGCGGCCGAAGAACCAGGTGCGCGAGCGCGAATCGCAACCGAGATCGGCGCGCTGTGTGAGGAGAAACTCGGGGACATTGCCAAGGCGCTTGCTGCGTACGAGAAGGCAATCGACGCCGCTCCGCTTCATCGTCCCGCGCTCGATGCTCGACACCGCATCCTGACCACCACGAAAAGCTGGAAGAAGCTCGCGGACGCAATGCTGGGTGAAGCGGACGCAAGCGCCGATGAGCTACATCGCGTCGGCGCTGCGCTTCGAGCTGCGACGGTGCTTGCGGATCAGTCGGCCGCAGCACCAGCCCTGAGCGCACTTGAGCGCGTGTTGGCTGCACGGCCGGACCATGTCGGAGCGCTGTTGGCGGTTGCGGATATCTGTGCGCGCAAGGGTGACGAGGAGGGGCTCGTCGCCGCACATTCTCGAATCGTGAGTGCGGTGTCCGACCCCCAGGCCGCGCTCGCGGAACTGAAGGAACTGGCACGACTCGCAGCGAAACGAGGCGAGGACACCAGTGCGATCCACAAGCGAGTGCTGCTCCTCGCGCCCGACGATCGCGATGCGCTCGAAGCGCTTGCGGAAGAAGCCGAAGTTCGTGGCGACACCCCCGCGCAGCTCTCGATGCACAGTCGCCTGGGGACGGGAACGAGCCATCCGACGCTGGCAGCGCATCACCAGATTCGCATTGGCGAAATTCGATTGAGCGTTGGTGATTCGGCAGGTGCTCTCTCTGCGTTTCGATCGGCGTTGGATCTCGATGGCCGTTCGTTGATGGCCGTACGCGGGCTCACGCTCGCCGCGCGCATGACCGGGGATCCCGAAGCCATGCGTCTCGCTGCGCGGCACGAACGTCACGTGACGCGTGACCTCGATGAAAGCGTGACCCTTTCGTTGGAAGCCGCGCAGATTCTCTACGATGCGGGTCACTCCGATCGCGCAGCCTCGGCGTTTGCCGAAGCACTGGAGCTCGAGCCGGACAGTCCCGAAGCTGCGGCGGGTCTGATGGCGAGCATGATGCGGAGCGAGCTGATCCCGCGACTTGTCGAGCTGCTCACGCATGCCGCGTACGCCGCGAAAGACACCAGTCGAACCGCGGTGTTGCACCTCTGTGTCGCGCAGCTGCAGGCGGACCTACGACTCGATTTGCCTGCGGCGATCGCAGCCGTTCGGCGCGCGCTTTCGGCACGGCCCAACCACGACCACGCCAATGCGATGCTCGCGACGTACCTGGAGCGTAACGGGCAGTGGACCTTGGCGGTTGAAGCTCTCGAACAAGCGTTGCCGAAACTGCGTGGCGAGACGTGGATCGACGCGCAGGTCCGGCTGGCGCGGATTCGTGAGCGGCATCTACGCGATCCGGTGCGTGCCAAGGTGAGCTTGCGTGCTGTTCTCGAGCGCGAACCGGAGCATCCGACGGCATTGACGACGCTCGCGCGCATCGAACGTCTCGACGGCAACGTGGACGATGCGGCAGCGCTGGTCAGCAAGTTGTTGAGCGTCGTTACCGACGACCTCGCGCGCGCGGCAGCGTTGGCTGAAATGGCCGAACTCCAAAAGGCGCAAGGCAACTTCGACGGAGCGGCAGAGTCCGCGCTTGCCGCGATTGCGATTCAAGGACCACGCGGTTCGGCCTCGCAGCTCTATCGCGGGTTGATCGAACGAAATCCGCAGTCCGCCACGTACGAAGGCTACTGCGGTGCGTTGATGAACTACCTCGAGTATCCGGGTGCCCGCGGAGACCTTGCGGCCGCGTATCGCGAACTCGCTCGTGTTCATGCGCAGACCAGCGGTGGTGCAGAACGCGCAATCGCGGTTCTCAAGGAAGGCGTTCAAGCGTGTCCGACCGATCCTTCGATTTCTCTCGCGTTGGTGCGCGCTCTTCGTAGTGCCGACAAGAACGCGGGTGCGCTTTCGGAACTGCGACGTTTGCTGACAGTGGATGTGGCGGAGCCCGGAGCATGGCGCGCGCTCGCGGAGGTGTTGCAGAACCTCGGCGATCCGGATGGTGCGCAGGTCGCGCTGGCTCCGCTGGTCTCCCTAGGGCAGGCGAGTTCGCAGGAAGCGGAGTGGGTTCGCACGCGTCGCCCACGACCTGCTGCGGCTCCTGCAGGAACGCTCGGTCGACGCGGACTGGATCAGCTTGTCGGCCCCAACCCGTTCATCGACAAGAACGCGACGTTCGTGGCGGCGTTGCACGAGATCATCACGAAGCTCGAAGGTATTGACTACGCGCGTTGGGGCATACAAAAGCGCGATCGCATTCGTGCGGGTGAAATGCATCCGGTGCGTACCTACGCGGACTCGATCGCTCGAATCTTCGGCGCACCGGAGTTCGATCTCTACATCGTCGATCGCCAGTCGATGACACGCACGTGGGTACTGTGCGGCAGTCCGCCGGCACTCTTGGTTCCCGCGTCGGTCGCTGCCTCACGCGAGTCCGTTCTCGCATTCCAACTGGCAAGACCGCTCGCACTGCTCTCGCGACACCTGCATCCACTCGAACACGTCGATGACGGGTTGATGGACCGGCTCTTGGTGGCCACCGTGCGACAGTTCGATCCGACGTACATCATCAGCCCCTACCTCGATGAAGACGCCGTGGAAGTCCAAGCGCGTCGTGTTCAGAAGGCGATTGGTTTCTTTTCGCGAGGTCGCATCCAAGAGGCAGCAGCATCGTTCGCATCGGGTCAGGCCAAGGACTACGTAGCGTGGGCACGCGAGAGCCGTCTGCTTGCTGCGCGACTTGGTCTGTTGGTTGCCGACGATCTTTTGGGCGCACTCGAAGCCAGCGAAGAAGAAATCGGTCCCGAGAACTATGCGACGGACCTGGCTCGTTTTTGGGTTAGCGATCCCGCGCGTCGTTTCCGACGTGCAATCAACGGCTGATCAGTCCTTGGGGAGTTTGGCGCGAACCAACCCAAGCATGCTGACCCAGACCATCGCGCGCAGCACGGCACCGGTGGAGAACCACCACAGACCGCAGCAGCTCATCGCACCTCCGAAGAGCATTCGACCGTCAAACGCGATGAGCACACCGACCCACGCCACAACGTAGACACCGACCAGTGCGATCCGTATGGCGCGTCCCGCCGCGTGAAGATGCATCCACGCCAGCGCAACCGGGATTAGCGCGCACGTGACGACAGCGATGGTGCCAAGCAAGAGCGTGGTGTCGCCGCCGACCTGCTCCAGCATTCCGCGCAGTGCAACGTTGCCCGACGGCAAGTCCGCCCACGTCGGGACGAGACCCATCGGAGCCTGCGCGCACAACAAGAGCAGCACCGCGTCGTTGCGTTTGCTTCGAATCCGCACCGTGATCACGACCACGAAAAGAAGCGGGAGGTAGACCATCCCAAACCAGGCAGCGACGGCTTGTGGCCAATCCGCAGTCACGACAACCGTCGTGACCAACCACGCAGTCACCAACGCAGACGGAACCAGGAGCCACCGCTTCACGCGGTGATCATGCCATCAAACGACGTTTTCGACGCGAAGGATGCCCTTGCGCGATACGACCACGCGAACACGGCGCCAGGGCGCTTCGTCATCGTCGGCCTTTCGCAGTCGATAGACCACGGCGATGTTGTAGACGCGCGGCGCGGTGGCCGAGTAGATGTGGCGGTCTTCGGGGTCGGCAAACACGATGCGTTGCTTCGGGTCGTCGGTATGCGCGAGCCAGCGACGGAGGTCGAGCCGGAAGACTTCCGTCACCGCGACGAAGCGCGGATCACATTCGCGAACGACCTTGCCGTCCCACTTGCACACCTTTTGGTGCCACAAGACGTTTTCGGGACGCGCGTGACGTTCGAGCGGATGCGTTCGCGTGCTGTTCCGTACAGCCATGACACCCGGCGGGAGTTGATGCTGAGGACTGAAGTCGGAACGTTCGGTGACGAGACCGATTACTTTCTTTGAGTCGGGGTCGCGAAGTTTCCATCGTCGGTCGGGCATCTTCTTCGACACCCAACGCGAAAACACCCCCTGCAAGGAGGCCTTGATCCGGTCTTTGCCAGCGTACGCAAGCATGACAATGACGGCCCACATCCACAGGTCGCCCAGCTGTTGCCACGTTGCGCCGTGATAAAAGGCCAGCAGGATGGCAAAGGCCATCGCGACCGAAGCGGCCACGGCATACAAGATTTGCAGCGTCCACCGACCGGCTTCGTCGATTTGACGGTCCAGGTTCAGGCTCGACGCGGAAAAGCGCTTGAGAAGATGGCGCCGGTACTCGAGATGTTCGACGTCGCGCTTGTCCGCTTCGGCGCGACCCACGCCATCCATCTCGCGCGAGGCACGATACTTTGCTTCCGCAACAGCTCCGCTGGCCACCTTAGCTGCGGTGGTGGAGTAGCCTGCTTCGCGAAGGTCGAGGGAAAGCGATGCAAGAGTCGTCTCGATCAGAACCGACAAGTCTTCGTCGATGTACTCGTAGGCGATGCGAGCGGTGCTCCCCTCGCGCCCACCACGCAGTTCTCGATACGCCGTGACAAGTGCACGCGACTGGTTGGCCAACGATGTTGCGGCTTCTTCCGCAACGTCGGAGTTCGACTCGATCAACTCCCGCACGTGACGACGTGCAGCGCTGATCGATGTTCGCACCTGGCTCGCGAAGAGGCGGAGTTCGATGGTCGCCTTGGCCGTTCCGAGATACTTATCGAGTCGCTCGACAGACTTGACCAGTTGCTCGAGCGGGACGCCGGGAACCGCAAATCGCACGTAGCTGTGCAGGTCCTGGTAGATCTCGCCCTTGGGGTAACTCGCGGCGTCGACGCGCAAACTCTCGGGAATGAAGAAGCACGCTTCCCAGACGTAGTTCGCGTTTCCGTCGACGGGGTAGTCCACCGCGAACTCAAGATGCGTTCGGTCGTGTACGCGCCACTCAGGCGGGCGGTCGCCGGGAGACAGCTCACCAAGCAGGGACGCCCATTCGGTGGGCGGTGCGAGAGAGAGTCGAGTCGGCGCAGCACGGAGCCGCGCTTGGGCCTTTCGGGCCTTTTTCAGCGGGCGATTCACAGCTCAGTTACGTTTCTGTCACATAGGTGACACACAGAGTGCGAAAAGGCAAATAATTGCGATGTGTCGCCCGTGAGACAGCCTATCTGAGCCAGTTCTGGCGCACTACTTGGCCAGCACGGTCTCCACACGAATCTCGTTGTGGAGGGTGCGATGCACTGGGCATTTGTCGGCGATTTGCATCATTCGCGCTCGTTGCTCGTCGTCGAGTTCGCCCTTCAGGACAATCTCGCGGTCGATCCAGTCGACGTAGCCCTTCTTGGACTCGCACTCCGCGCAGTCTTTCGCGTGCACGCGTTTGTGCGTCAGCGTCACCTTCACTTCCTCTAGCGGCCACTTCTTTCGTTCTGCGTACATGCGCAGCGTCATCGACGTGCAGGTCCCCAGCGAAGCAAGGAGGAGGTCATACGGCGTCGGACCTGTTTCGGTGCCACCCAACCGTGCTGGTTCGTCCGCGATGAACGAGTGTGAGCCGGCGCGAATTCGTTGCTGCAGTCCGGTGCGCCCTTCGACGACCACGGTGCCTTCGGCCACTTCAGGGATCTCGCGGTCGACGTATCGCGCGGCCCACGCTGCGACGACGTCCGCCACGTACCGAGCGTCTTGTGCACGCGTGAGCAAATGGTCCGCTCCGTCCAAGCTGACGAAGCTCTTAGGATGCCGCGCCGCTTGATAGATCTTGCGCGCGTTGTCGATTCCCACCGTGTTGTCTTGGGGTGAATGAAACACCAACAATGCACGATCCAGTGCGGCAATCGCTTCCTCGGGAGCTTGCGCTTCCAGGTCGTCAAGGAAGCGTTTCCGAACGATGAAACTGCGGCCGGCAAGTTTCACCTCGGCTTGGCCCTTCGTCTCGATGTCCGCTGCACATGCACCAAAGAGATGACGCACGTGCGCGGGATCCGCGGGCGCACCGATCGTGGCGACTGCGGTGACGCTAGGACACCGGCCGGCGGCTGCGAGTACTGCAGCTCCACCCAAGCTATGGCCGATCAGAATGCTGGGCGCGCCGAACTCGCTGTTGAGGAACTCGCACGCTGCGACCAAGTCGTCGACGTTGGACGAAAACGTGGTGTCCGCGAACTCACCCGTGCTTTCTCCGAGTCCCGTAAAGTCGAAACGCAGCACACCAATGCTGTGTTTGGTGAGTGCGCGCGAGATCTGGCGAACAGCACGCAGGTCTTTGGAACACGTGAAGCAGTGCGCGAACACTGCCCATCCGCACAAAGGTCCGGGCGGGCGGTGGATCACTCCAGCAAGCGTGTCTCCATCGGCACCGGTGAATGAGACGTCGATTTCGTTGGTCATGTCGCTCCCATGCTCTCATGCTGCGCGGCGTGTATTTGAATCGCCAAGCGCTTCAGCAGGTCGTACGCGCGGCAGCGTCAAACGTGAGCCCGCGACGTGCTGTGACCTGGGCGGGATTTTCATCGGCGTGGGTGAGCATTCGCACGCTCAACGATTGGGCGCGTCGACTCGACGACGTGCTCTACCCGCGCTGGCAGGACCAACCGGTGGTGCAACCGGTGTTCATCTTTGCCAACGGTCGAAGCGGCACGACGATGCTGCACCGCTTGCTCGCGCTCGATGAAGACAACTTCGCTCGCTACAAGCTCTACCAGTCGATGTTCTCGGCGGTGAGCTGGCAGCGTCTCTTCGAAGCGGTGGATCGCGCGCCCGTTCTTGGAGCTCTCGGCCGACGTGGTGTGCAGTGGATCAACGACACGTTCTTCTCCGGCTGGGAAGGCATCCACGAACTCGGCATCAACAAAGAAGAAGAAGACGAGGCGACGTTCGTGCTGGCGATGGAGTCGCCGACCATCTCGCTGCTCAACCCCTTCATGGAAGACTATGAGCGTCTTGGTTGGCTGGACGACGAGCCCGCTGACAAGCGCGAGCGCTTCATGGACTACTACGAAGCGGTCATCCAAAAGCACCTCTTCAGTCACGGGCCGCAGAAGCACTTTCTCACCAAGAACGTGTTCACGACGCCTCGGATGCGAACACTGGTCGAGCGCTTCCCCGACGCACGACTGGTGTACCTGGTGCGTCATCCCTACCAGGCGTTGCCTTCGTGGCTAAACCTCTTCTACGAGAAGTGGGTCACGCATTCTCCGGAACTGGACTACTCGTCCCCCCAGTTCAAAGAGCTCGCTGAGATGTGTTTCTCGTACTACCGGTACGTGCTTCAAACGCGCGAAGAAGTGGGGCCGGACACGCTGCACCTCGTGCACTATCGCGAACTGGTGTCCGACCCGGGCGCGGTTGTGGAATCGCTCTATCGCTGGATGGGCTTGGAGATGTCGGATGCCTACCGCGACAAGCTCAAGGCGTTCACGAATCGGCAACGCAAGTACAAGTCCAAGCACTCGTACTCACTCGAGCAGTTCGGCCTGACCGAAGAGTGGATCCGCGAACAAATCCCTGAAGTGTTCGAGGCCTTCGGCTTCGATTAGCTACTCCTCGGTCGGCCACCCTATGTCACGGGCCGATGCGAGCACCATGTCGACATCCACGTCCGCGTTGATGCCGCGGATGCGCGCCGCGGAGATGGGTGCTCCGTGGAAGAGCGCGTGCACGTCGGTACGGTCTTGTACCTCGGGTCGAATCTCATTTTGAAACTCGAGGAAGGTGTTCCAGTCATCCGCGAGCATCCACAGTGAGTTCTCCGATCCATCGTCGAGGGATGTCGTCGCGTCGCCCACGCGCCATGCGGACTCCTCGGTTTCGATCCAGATCCCGAAGGTTAGTTTCTCGCCACCATCGGCGTAGTCCCCAATGCCTCCGGGGAGTAAGTGCGTAGGGAGATCCTTGAAGAGATCGGTGGCCGTGGGGAGTTGCCCTTCGCGATTCATGGGGGAGTGAAGTTCGAAGCCTCGGGCAACCGCACCCCCCGCATGAAACCAAATGGAGAGCACGTCGCCGCTGTGCGACTGCATGTACGACGACTCCCCAATCGGACGAACGTCGTAGGTGAAGATCGGGTACGTCTCCGCATACGCGGTGTCGAGCAGCGCCAGTAGTTTGCAGATTTGCCGCAAGCGCTTCGGGCGCGGCATCGCGTCCAAGTTTCGGGTGGAAATACGGGCCTGCATGCCTACAGAAAGCGTAGCCGACCCCTGATTGGCTTCGAATGAGGAGATTTTGTGACGGCGGATGAAGGAGTCCTCAGCCGCCGTTTTCGCCACGTGAGCCAACCACCGACTTCTTCGATTCCGACTTCTTCGATTCCGACTTCTTCCATTCCGACGTGCTCGATTCCCGCGTCGGCGCCTACGGCGTTCGCAGCGGAACCGAAGCCTCCGCTTGCGCCAGGCTTGCCTGCACTCGCAACCGCGCTTCTGCGTTCACCGGCCGACGTGGTCGAAGCCCTCAAAACACGCACTTCGCTGTTTGGCGGACTGGCGTTGATCACGTTCGCAACGATGGCGCTCACCGGCGTGGTGATGGCGGCGTTCAGTGGTGGACTTCAGCTGCTCTGGGTTCCGCTCAAAGTCAGCTTTGGTCTTCTGTTCTGCGGCGTGATCTGTCTGCCAAGTTTGTTCATCTTCACCAGTCTCGCGGGAGGTCGGCAGAGTTTTCGAGAAACCGCGGGCGCGCTGATGATGGGTCTCGCTCTGATCGGCGTGTTGCTGGTCGGGTTTGCGCCGGTGACGTGGCTCTTTTCTCAGGCGACGAGTGCCGTTGCGTTCATGGGCGCGTTGCACGTGATCTTCTTTCTGGTCAGCGCGTGGTTTGGCATCGGTCTGATTCGGCGTGCGCTTGCCGTGGGAGGCCAAGCTCCGCGTGGAAGTGGATTGTGGGCGTGTCTCTTCGTCTTGGTTGCGCTGCAGATGTCGACCACGCTGCGACCCTTGATCGGTCCGGACGAAGGGCTGCTCTTTCATGAAAAACAGTTCTTCTTGGTCCACTGGCTCACCGGTGGCTGAGTCGTGATCGAACGAGTCGCGGCACTGTGCCGCTTGGACGAACGGTGGGTCGACCGCGTCGAGCGAAGCGACGGTCTGCGTGGACTGGCGTTGCAAGCGTTGGCGTTGATCCTCGTCGGCGGCGCTGCCTACGGATGGGTGTTTGGTTGGTGGCGCGGTACGGAGCAGGCGCTCTACGCCGCCATCAAGCTGCCGTTGCTGTTGATCCTCGTCGCGGTCATCGCAGCCGTTGCGAGTTCGATGCTGGGAACGATGCTCGGTGCACGACTCTCGTTCGCGCAGACCGTCGTGTGTCTGCTCGCGTCGTTAGGCATCACCGCGGCAATTCTCGGCGGCCTCGCGCCGATCAGCGCCTTTCTCGCCGCGCATGCGGCCGAACCCAGCAAGGACCCGTCGAGTCTGTCGACCGCTCAAGCGATTCTCTCGTGGCATGTGGTCGTCGTCGGTGTCGCTGGATGGATTGGCGTGTCGAAGCTCGGCACCATGCTCTCGCGTTTGGTTGCGCAGCCCGCTGCAGCACGTCGTGTTCATGCGGTCTGGATCCTGTTGGTGGGTGCAAGCGGAGCGGAGCTGAGCTGGCTACTGCGTCCGTTTCTCGGCAAGCCACACTTGGAGCAGAGCTTTTTTCGACAGGAAGCGTTGCAAGGCAGCTTCTTCGAAGAGGTTGGCGGCATTGCCTCGACCGCGCTTGGCTCTGCGGGGTCCGTTGTGTGGTTTGCCGTCATCTTGATGATGCTGGTCGCGTGGTCGCGCGGCGCGATCAACCTTGCGCGGTTGAGAATTGTTGAGGGTGGAGTGGAACTCGACCTCGGACGCCCCTCACCGATTCGACTCGCCTTCGCCGAGCTTGGACGGATTCGCGTGGTGGGCCCGGACCTCCACGTCGACCGGCAAGATCGTACGACACTGCGTTCGGAAACCTACGTGGTCCGGCTCGGTGACATGCGCGAAGCCCAGCAGCTCGCAGACGAACTTGAAGGGCTGCGCTTGCTTCCTTCGAATGGTCCGTTCCGTACCTGACGCGTGCTACATCACGGTCGTGGATTGGAATATCGAGCAGTCCGACAAGTTCGCCTATCTGACAGCCACTGTTTCAGAAGACGACCTCGAAGAAGCGATTGCAGCATGGTGGTCCGAGCTGATGACTCGAGCTCGCGCATGCAAAGGGTGGGATGTGGTCGTCGCTGACATTTGGGCCGACACCGCACGCCTCATAGGACATGTGCAGAGTGCCGATGACGCCATCGGAATGGACCGTGGCTTTCGTGTCTGCCTCACCGTAGCGACCATGGCAGAGGAGCTTCACGCCTCGGAGGACAGCGAAGATCTCTACTTCGACATCCAGGATGCGCTCTTCGAACAGGTGGACCGCTCCCTTCGAACGGACGCTGTTCGCGCGTTGCTCGCGCCGGGGCCTCAAAAGGTTTGGTTCTGTTATTCCGGCGAGCTCATCGCCGATGTGACTGTTTAGAGTGTCTCAAAACTAGCTGCCTAATCGGCACTACACCTCGGGGCGCCGAGCACGTAGGTGTTGTCGTCTTCGGCGCACTCCAACACGCGATAAGGCGCGACCTCTTCGTGGTGATGGTCCACCATCAACATCCACTCGCGGCCATCTGCTTCGAGCTCGATCTCCACAACCGCGGAGCGTCCAGGTGGGATCACGCGGTCGGTTTCTTCGATCCAGAATCGGTCACCGTCCGAAGCGAAGACCGGGATGCGTGCCGGAGCTGCGAGCGCCCCGTCGTTGTGTACGTGCACGCGAACTCGCGCCCAACCGTTCGCGCGACAACTTACCTCGGCACGTCGGATCCATAAGTTTGGCGCCAGCGTAGGGTCGACGTTGGGATCGATATTGTGTCGGTAGCCCATCGAGAGGTCGACTTGGCCGATCGTATAGCGTGGCGAGAGCTCTGTGCCTGCGTAGGCGTGTTGCGGCCAGATGTCGTGCGTGCCCACCCAACTGCCGTGCACGTCGCCAATGATCACCACGCCGGGATCGCGCGGTTCGACGACACCCATGAGTGAGCTCGAACTCACGATGATCTCCGCTTGGTCATCGCCATCGACATCCGCGATGACGGGCGCTTCGGTGCGGGTACGCGAGTGGTTGCGTAACATCGCCAAAACTTCGCCGGTCTCTGCGCCGATGAGTCGGAGATGAAAGTGGTCGTTGTGCACAACTTCAGCCGATCCATCGCCTTCAAAATCGAAAATCGAGGCTGAGGTGCACGACGACTCATCGATGATGTCGACCGTCCACAAGAGCCCTTCTTCGCACTCGCTGCAGTCGGGGTCGTACATCGCAAGGGCGTGCTCAGCGGTTGCGACGATCTCCATCTGCCCATCGCCGTCGACATCGGTCAGGGCGGGCGGACCTCCGCGTCGACGATGCGACACGCCGGCGAGTTCACGTTCCCAAAGCACTTCGCCAGTGCGGCCGTCGAGTACGTGCAAGCGACCATCGGCTACCAAGACCACCTCGAGCGCGGCGTCGCCCATCACGTCGCCCGGTGCGCAGAAGCCATCGGCCGTGTCGGCGTTCCAGTAAAGGCGACCGTTTGCGCGGAACGCACTCCGTCCGGCGATCACTTCTTGGATTCCATCTCCATCAAGATCCGCGACACATGAAATCGGGCCGGCAAGATCGTTGATGCCGCGACCCGTGTTTCCTGTGGCTTGCCAACGCAGGTTTCCGCTCCGTCCATCCAACACCGTGCGTCCCACAATGACTTCAGGGTGTCCGTCGCCTTCGAGGTCGGCGATGGTTGGTGCACCCGATTCTCCCGGCGCACGCTCAGCAGCGGTGGGGTCGTCGCTACGCCACAACTCGTACCCATCCGAACCCCATGCCACGACGCCGCCGCCTTCGCGCAACACCACAACATCCACCAAGCGATCGTTGTTGAGATCCGCCGCCGCAAGATGTGTGGCGAACTCGGGGCGCGCTGGATCGGGGCGTCGTTCGAGATCGAAGTCGCGGGTGACCTCGGTCTCGAGGTTGATCTGCCAAAGACCGCGGTTGTTCACCAAGACCTGAGAGGCGCCATCGATGGGTGCGACAAGTGGTGACATCACCACGTCTGCCGACCTCCAGTGGCTCTCGATCGTCAATTCGTGAACGCCACGCCCACCCTCCAAGCGGCAGGGCTCTGGCGCTTCTCGCTCGTCACCTCCGTCCCAGTGGAGCACGATCTCGGCGTCTGGCGCGTCGACACCTCCATCGAACGGAACTCTAACGTCTGGACTTGTATCGGGAATTTCAGGAGCGTCGGGGAGGTCCGCGTCCGTTTCTTCGACCCCATGCGCGCGGTAGCAGCCCGAAAGGAGCAGTCCGAGGACCACCACCCACTGGCTCACTTTGACCCCACCTCCCACTGTACGTTAACTGCACAGCAAGTCGTGTGCCGAAACCCGGGTGTCACTTCCGGAGTCGCGATGTGGGTGATAGGTCGTCGGCATGAAGCTCACGACCCTTGGCCTCCTCGTCGCGTTCATCGGCTCAGCGTGCGGCGGCGCGCTCGCCTCCCGGTTCGGCATTCGGATCGAAACCGGACAGATCAAGTTCGACGACCACATCCACTTTGCGTCCGACAGCGATGAGATCCTTCCCGACAGCAACGAGCTTCTCGACGCGCTCGCGCAAACGATGAAGGACCATACGGAGATCACGGCGCTGCGCGTGGATGGACATACCGACTCCACCGGCGATGACGATCACAACATGGAGCTCAGCGAACGTCGTGCAGCTGCAGTTGCCGCGGCACTGACGGCGCGCGGAGTGCAAGCACGAATCGAGAGTCGCGGCTTGGGTGAGACCTCACCGATCTGCCAAGAGGAGACCGACGAGTGTCACCAGCGCAACCGACGCGTTGAGCTTGTCATTCTGTGAATCCCGTCCTGAATCTGAGTGCATCCTTCGATTGCTCGTTGGATGCACTTTGGAGTGCGCTCACCAACAATCGTGATGCGTGGTGGGGTGGGGCGGTAGACATCCGCAAGGAAGACCCACCGAAGCTGTCGTTGGCACCCGCCGACGACACGTTGGTGATTCTCGTTGTGCAGGGCACCCCCGATGCACCGGAGCTTTCGATCCTGCACAGTCGCTTTGAATCGTCGGAGGCGCGCGACGCTGAAGCCACGCATTGGGATGCGCGACTCGAGCGTTTGCGCACGCTTGTCTAGGTCGTTTCGCGTCGTAAAAAGCGGGCGATTCCTGCGGCGTACGGTGCAACCGAGAGCGCTGCACACGCCGTTGCCACACCGCCGAGCACGTCGAGCATCAAGGGCTGCAGCGGTTGTGACACCAGGAAGTGATCGCCGACGTCGAAGTATGCCGTGGTTGGTGCGAACATGACGCTGACTCCGAGAATCGGTGCGCCGAGCAAGCCCAGCAGAAGACCCCACGTGCGACCGCGTGCAACCCCCCACGCCCCGATCCACATGCACGCCGCGCCTGCGATGACAGCGAGCATGACTCCACCGGTTTGTTCGGGAGCAAGTGCGAAGCCGGCAGCCGGAACAAGAGCTGCGCTGGCAAGAATGAGTGCGAGGCGCTGGCGAAGATCGAACGCGTCCTGAACGAACGCAACAAGACCGAGTCCGACCACATACGCACTGAGTCCGACCAAGACCGAGGGCAGCGCGCCTAACACGACCAACGCTTGGGTGAACGTACCGAGGCCGAAGAGCCCGAGTCCGATCGCAAAGGGACGGGCCCAGCCCTTGTCCGCCACCAAGCCCCACGCTGCAACGCCGTGAAGAAGCGCCAGGCCGCACCACGCAGGCACCCAGCCCGCGTTGTGGGGGAAGAGCCCGTACGTCACGGCCAACGCAGCACCACTCATCAACCCCCACCAAACGCCGCTTAACTTCTGCATACAAATTTCTACGCCTCAGCGCCGACCTGCATTCCGAGCTTTCGGCCACCCTGCCGAAATCGGAACAATCGATTCGACTTGCCAAACCTCTCGATCGGGCCCATTCTCAGGATAGATAAAGGTTTCAGAAATTTCTGAAAGTTCTCGAACGGCAAGAAACGAGGGGTCATGAGAGCTGCATCTGGGGACGTTTTGGGCTCGCTGCAGTCGGTTTGCGGGGAGCACGGATTGGATGCGCTCCGATCTCGGCTGGCCAGCCTGGAGTCGATTCTGAGCTGGGACATGAAGTCCATCGCTCAGGGACTCGCCGATCTGCCACGTGGCGACACTCGCGTTCAGAAGGCTGCTCACCATCTCCTCGACCAGGGCGGCAAGCGTCTGAGGCCGATGTGTGTGGCGCTCGCGAGTCACCTGGGTACGGGCCTGGACCCACGCGGGACTCAGCTCGCGATTTCGGTCGAGTTGGTCCACGCGGCCACGCTGCTTCACGACGACGTCGTCGACGTTGGCGACACACGACGCGGAGCTCCAGCGGCGCGAACCGTGTACGGCAACGCAGCCTCGATCTTCGCTGGAGACTGGCTGCTCATCGAAGCGCTGCGTCGAGTTCGACAAGCACGGGTCGCCGACACTCTCGACCGGCTGCTCGACGTCATCGAAGAGATGATCTTCGCCGAGAGTCTGCAGCTTGAACGACGTGGTCAGGTCGACACCAGCGTCGATGACTACTTCCGCATCGTCGAAGGCAAGACTGCAGTGCTCTTCCAGTGGGCATGTTTCGCCGGTGGTCGTGCAGGCGGCTTGGACGACGAAGCGTGTGAACACCTCGAACTCTTTGGTCGACACTTGGGCGTCGCCTTTCAGCTGGTGGACGACCTACTCGACTACGACGGTGATTCGGCGACCACAGGCAAGAGCCTCTACGCCGACTTGCGCGAGGGGAAGCTGACGCATCCGCTTCTGGTCGCCCGCGATGTCGACGCTGGTGTACGCGCCGACCTGACGAAGCTGCTCGACGGCGGAAACCGCGAACTCGAAGAGCGCATCGCCAAGGGAGTGCGGCCTTACCTGAACGTGACGCGCGATCGGGCGACGCGTTCCATTGCTGAAGCGTTTGCGCACCTCGATGCACTTCCGGAGGGCGCCGCCAAAGAAGGCATGCGCACCGTGGCTCTCGCGGTGGTGGAGCGGCGTCGATGACCAGCCGAATCCCAGGCTTCTACAAGGAGCCCTTGGACGCGCGCTTGGAGCGATTGCTTGAAGCGGCGGGGGTGTCGGCAAGTAGCGCACGACATCTTCGCGATGGTGGCGGTCTGCAGTTGGACCTCGCTGACCGCTTCAGCGAAAACGTCATCGCCTCCCATGGTCTTCCGCTTTCGGTCGCGTTGAACTTCCGGGTGAATCACCAAGACGTATTGGTGCCGATGAGCGTCGAGGAGCCCTCGGTCGTGGCCGCGGCCAGCAACGGCGCGCGCATTGTGCGCTTGATGGGTGGCTTCTTTGGAGAGGCGACCGATGCGATCATGACGGCTCAGGTCCAACTCGACCGTGTGCCGCGCGGTGCCCACCAACGCTTTGATGCCGCAGCACTGATCGCGGCGGCCAACGAAGTCATTCCGAACATGGTTCGACGCGGCGGTGGTTGCCGTGACGCGGAGCTCCGCGTTCTCGACGAGGACGAAGGTTGGGTGGTTGTTCACCTCTACGTCCATGTGGGCGAAGCCATGGGCGCGAACGTGGTCGACACGGTCGCCGAGGCGGTCGGTCCCTTGGTTGCACGCCAACTTGGCGGTCGACTGGGATTGAGGATTCTCAGCAACTTGCCGATGCGACGTCGCGTTCGCGTCACGTGTCGTGCCAGCACGGATGCACTAGGCGGCACTGAGATTGCCGACGGGATCATTCGCGCGAGTCGCTTTGCTGAACGCGATGTGTTTCGTGCAGCGACGCACAACAAAGGTGTGATGAACGGCATCGATGCGATGGCGGTCGCACTCGGTCAGGACTGGCGTTCGATCGAAGCGGGTGCGCATGCGTTTGCCGCGCTCGGAGGGCAGTACCGACCGCTCGCGACGTGGTCACGGGTGGAAGAAGGCATCGAAGGTGTTCTCGAGATGCCGCTTGCGGTCGCGACCGTGGGCGGAGTCACCCACGCACATCCTGGTGTTCGTGCCGCGTTCGACTTGATGGGACGACCTGCCGCTCGCGAGCTCGCCGTCGTCATGGGCGCCGCAGGACTCGCCAGCAACTTGGCCGCACTACGCGCGTTGGCCGGTGAAGGAATCCAACACGGTCACATGCGCCTGCACGCTCGAAAGACGCGCGCAGAAGCCACGCCCAAGGAAGGGAGGGGAGCATGAGCGAAGCGACACTCGGTTCTGGAGAGATGTTCGACGCGATTGCGGAGCGCTACGACTCGGTCAACCGCGTGCTCTCGATGGGCATGGACCTTCGCTGGCGACGCCTCACTGTGGATGCGCTAGCCGAGATCGAACCCAAGCGGGTCTTGGACCTCGCGACGGGCACGGCAGACCTCGCGTTGTCGGTAGCATCGCGAATCGATGCCGACGTGGTGGGCATCGACCCCTCGGTCGGCATGCTCGAAGTGGGGCGCACGAAGATCGGAGACGCGCGGGTTGAACTGCGCGTCGGCGATGCACAGGCCCTCGAACTCGACGACGCGAGTTTCGATGCAGCCTGCATGGCGTTCGGTATTCGTAACGTGCCGGATCGGAAGTTGGCGCTGCGCGAGATTCGTCGCGTGCTCCGCCCTGGTGGTCGGGTCGCCATTCTCGAACTCAATGAACCGCGACGCGGCTTGCTTGCGGGTCTCGCACGGTTTTGGATTCGTTCCTGCGTGCCTCGGATCGGGGCGTGGCTCTCTGGGGACCGCGAGTATCGCTACCTGCAGGAGTCGATTGCAGCGTTCCCGCCGCCGGAAGAGTTCATTGAGATGCTGCACGAAGCAGGGTTCGTTGACGCCAAGGTACGACGGCTCACCTTCGGAGTGTGTTGTCTCTACGTGGCCGACGTGCCCGGAGGCGCAGCGTGAACCGGGCGTTCTTCGAACAGGCGCTGCGCGAAGGCAAACGCGTGGTGACGATGAAGGGGCCGGCGGTGGCCGCGCTTGAAGCGCTGTGGCCGGCGAGTGGCGATGCGTGCTTGTGGATCGCTCCCGACGGACACGCGGCGCTCGGCATGGGCGTGACGGACTTTGTGCGTCGGGACGGCACCGGCCGATTCGATCCCATGGAAGTCGCGGTGCTTGAGGAGTGTCGAGAGCCCGGTGCCTTCGGGAATCGCAGTGTGGTTGCGCCCTCGCCGCGAGTCTACGGAGGCTTCTCGTTTGCACCCGGATCCTCGGTCGGTCCCTGGGCCGGATTTGGGGATGGTTGGTTCGTTCGCCCTCGATGGGAAATCGGCGACGGGTACATTCGCTTCAATGCGCCGGAGCAACTCGACGAAGCACCCGTTGCAGAACTCGAGGCGATTTGGCGTCGCGCGGAGAACGCACACGTCGCGCTGATGGACGCCGCACCAGCAACCGTGCGACTTCCCTTGGAGCCGTGGCGTGAGCAGATCGAATCGATCCAACGCGCCATTGGCGAAGGCACGCTGGAAAAGGCGGTCGCGTCGACTCGTACGCATCTCACCTTTGCCCAGCACATCGAGGTGCGCCGGGTTCTGGCGCATCTGCGCGCACGGTTTTCTGGCTGCACGACGTTCGCGTTTCGACGCGGCGACACCACGTTCGTGGGGGCCACACCTGAGCGCTTGCTTCGGCGTCGCGGCAATGAGCTGCATACCGAAGCGCTGGCCGGAAGCGCCGCGCCACACGATGCGGAGGAACTCGCGCGAAGCGTGAAAGACCAGCACGAGCACCAACTTGTTATCGACGCGATCGTCGGTGGCCTCGAGCCCTTTGCGGAATCGATCGGCGTGGATCCCACGCGGGTGCACGCGTTGCCTAACGTTGCACACCTGCGAACACCCATTCGTGCACGGCTCCGCGAAGTCAGTACGTTGCAGTTGGTGGGCGCGTTGCATCCGACCCCGGCAGTGGGTGGCGCTCCCCGTGCTGCGGCAATGGAATGGATCACCGCGCACGAACCCCCGCGTGGTTGGTACGCGTCGCCGATCGGCTGGATGGACGCGTCGGGCGACTCGACGTTTGCTGTCGCGCTGCGGTGCGGGTTGATCCGCGGTCGCGAGGCGTGGGCGTTCGCTGGCTGTGGAATCGTGGAAGGATCGGTTCCCGAACGGGAGCACGCCGAAGTTCGCATGAAGCTCGGCGCGTTCGTCGACGCGGTGCAATCCGCGGCACAACCTCGGCCGGTTCACGCAGGTCGGGCGCTATGAGTCAGGGCCGCTGGGTAAGCGCGTTGGTGAACGCACTTGTCGCCAGCGGCGTCGACGACGTGGTGTTGAGCCCAGGCTCACGCTCCACGCCGATCGTGATGGCACTGCTGCACACCAAGGTACGAATCCACAACGTCATCGATGAACGCTCGGCGGCGTTCTTTGCGCTCGGACTCTCGCGTGTGGGACGTGTGCCCGCGTTGGTGTGCACGTCCGGAACCGCCGGAGCGCACTATCTTCCCGCCATCATGGAAGCCAGCGCTTCGTTTCTTCCCCTGGTGGTGATCACCGCGGACCGGCCGGCAGAGCTTCACGATCAGGGCGCCAATCAAACGACTGATCAGGTGCGCTTGTTCGGTAGTCACGTGCGTAGTTTCGTCGAGCTGGGCGCGGCACACGGAACGGAGCGAGCTCAGCGCGGCGTCGCGCAGCGAACAGCGAGGGCGGTCGCGCAAGCATGCGGCACCGAGCCAGGTCCGGTTCACCTCAACGTCCGCTTGAGAAAACCACTTGAGGAAGGACCCTTTGAGTCGAGTGTGCGCCCAGCACGCGTGTCGCGTCCGCGGGTCATGCCCGATGCCGCGGCGTTGCGCGATGCGGTGGTGTGGTTGAGTGCGGCTGAGCGTCCGCTCATCGCGGCAGGTCCTGCACCGCTGTCCGCGATTGGTTACCGGGAGCACGTCGCTGCACTGGCGCAGCAGTGGGGTGCGCCCCTGGTGACAGACAGCACCAGCCAACTTCGATTCACCGGCGACGCACAGGGTCGGATGATGGAGCGACTCGATGCGCTCGATCCGGACCGAATCCTTCAGATTGGAAACGCCCCGATCGACTCTGCGTGGCTTCCGTGGGTGACAGGTCGCGAGCGTTTGGTGATTGCGGACCAGGGTTGGCCAGACCCTACCGGTGACGCCGCAGTGATGCTGCTGGGCGATCTCCACGAGTCGTTGCGCTACCTCGTCGAACATCTGCAGAGCCGTGACGCCTGGTGGACGGCCGATGCGCTCGCTCCGAACACGGCGTTCGATACCTGCGGTGTGGCTCAGGGGGTCCTGCAGCATCTCGAGCCGCGCTCGCTGCTCATGGTGGGCAACAGCAACATCGCGCGGGCGATCGACCGAACCGACGTCAACGTGGACGTCGCGGTGCTGCATCAACGAGGGCTGAGCGGAATCGACGGTCTGATTGCAGGTGCAGCCGGTTCGGCCACCGGAAGCGGCAAGCCGGTCACACTTGTCCTTGGCGACATCAGCGCGCTGCACGACATAGGTTCGCTTTCGCTGCTGCGGCATTCCGCAGTGCGCGTGGTGGTGGTCAACGATGACGGCGGCCGCATCTTCGAAAAGCTACCCGTCGTCGACGCACTCGATCACCAAGCGTTCGAAGCGCACTTCGCGATGGCCCACGGACTGAGTTTTGAACATGCCGCGGCTCAGTTTGGCGTGGCCTACCGCCAGGTCGGTACATCTGCCGAACTCACGGATGCGATGAGCCTCGAGGCGCCAGTGTTGATCGAAGCGAAGGTGTCACGATGATGATGCTGCACGGATTTGGCGCGACTCCGCGGGTCTGGGAACGCGTGGGTGCACTCGGCGATCGACCTGCGCTCGCGGGCCACGGTGGTGGTGAAGCGATCGACTTCGAGTCGGAGGTCGAGCGTTTGGCGCGACGCATTCATGGGCGAACCACCGTCGTGGGCTACTCGCTTGGAGGTCGGATGGCGCTGGGCGTCGCGTGCCGCTTTCCCGAGAAGGTCGAGCGACTGGTGCTCATCGGAACGCACCCCGGTCTCGACGGACCGGACACGCGGCTTGAGCGAATCGCGTCGGACGACGCGTTGGCCTCACAGCTCGAGCGTGACGGGCTCGATGCGTTCTTCTCCGAGTGGGACGCGCGGCCCCTGTTTGCGCGGCGACCGACACCGGATCGCGCAGGTCTTGAGGCGCATCAACTCGCCGCTGCGATGCGTGCCTTTTCGCTCGGCCGCATGCCTTCACGCTGGTTGGACCTCGCTTCGCTACGCATGCCGCTGACGTGGGTGGCAGGCGAGCACGACGACAAGTTCCGTCGGTTGGCCGAGCAGTGTGCGCGCGCGTGTCCTCGAGCCGAGATGGTGTGTGTCGAAGGCTCCGATCACGACGTGGTTGCGTGTCGACCCGAGGCGATTGCGGCTTTGCTCGATGCCCGCGTCGCGGCAGGAGTTGGCGCGTGAAAGAGATGAGCACATTCAAGAAATGGCTGCTCGCTGCACGCCCGGCCACGCTCACCGCTGCGTTCGTTCCTGTGGCTGTCGGTACAGCGGTGGCTGAGCATGAAGGCGGTCTGCGCTGGGCACCTGCCTTGGCCGCTCTCTTTGGTGCGTTCTGCATTCAAGTCGGAACCAACTTTGCCAACGACGTCTTTGATCATCTCAAAGGTGCAGATGACGAGGACCGACTGGGCCCGCTGCGTGTTGCTCAAGCGGGGCTGATCACACCTCGCGCACTGTTTTGGGGAATGGCCGTCACGTTTGGCTTGGCCACGCTGGCTGGCCTCTACCTTGCTTGGATCGGGGGATGGCCCATCGTCGCTATTGGTGTGGCCTCGATCCTGAGCGGCATCGCGTACACCGGTGGCCCCTATCCGCTGGGCTACAACGGACTCGGCGACGTGTTTGTGATGATCTTCTTCGGGTTCGTCGCCGTCTGCGGCACCGCGTACGTGCAGCTCGGCACCGTGCCCGAGTTGGCGTGGTGGGCGTCCGTTCCCGTGGGCGCGATCGCGACCGCGATTCTGGTGGTGAACAACGTGCGCGATCGTCAGACCGATGTGCGGGCGAACAAGCGCACCTTGGTCGTTCGCTTTGGGCGAACCATGGGCGTCGCGGAATACGTGCTCTTGTTGGCGTCGGCGTACGCGGTTCCTTTGGTGCTCGCATTTTCGGGCTCGCCCTATCTGCTGCTTCCTCTTCTCACCGCTCCGTGGGCGTTTGCGTTGACCGCACAGCTCATCCGTCGAGAAGGCGCGCCTCTGAACGCCACCTTGGCTGCGACCGCCAAGCTGCTCTTGGTGCACGGGGTGCTGTTCACCTGCGGGTTGGTTCTCGCATGAAGGTGCCGCGAGTGATCGACGGGTGCTGCCAGTGATCGACTGGTGCCGCGAGTCGGCGCCGGTCGCCCAGCGCAACAAGGCTCAGGTCGGTCAGAAACGCGATCGGTTCGTCGCGCGTTGGCGCGTGGGTCCTTACATCGGATTGGGTGAAGCGGCTCCGCTCGCAGGGTGGGGCGGAGACTCGCTTGAACATGCCCAGGCAGTCATCGCGCAACTGAAGCCCACCGAGGATTGGCTTCGACTCGACCAACTCGCGGCACATCTCGAGACCGTGAGTTCGCCATCGGTGAAGTTTGCGCTCGAACTCGCCGCACTCGATCTCGCCGCGCAACGCGATGCTCGATCCATTGTGGACGTCGCCGAACAGTGGCTTGGTGCGCGCTTTGTTCCTTCGCCTCACGCGCCAGCTGTGCTGCTGACTCCGTCCATTGCGCAGACCGAGACCATTCCGAAGGCACAGACGTTCAAGATCAAACTTGGGCGCGACCTGGACCGCGAGTTGGAACTGGCTCGTCGCGTTCGCGAAACGTATCCGCAGGCCATTCTGCGTTTTGATGCGAACGGTACGCTTGGGTCGAACGCTGCCACTGTTCTTCAACAGCTCGCCCAACTCGGAGGGGAGTTCATCGAGGAACCACCGCTCGACATTGCCTCGCCTGTGCCCGTGGCACTCGACGAGTCCCTTTCGAAACTCTCGGATGCTCAGCGAACCGAGCTCTACGCGTCAGGAGCAGTCTCGGTCATCGTGCTGAAGCCGATGGCGCTCGGTGGGATCCGTCGCTGCTACGAGCTCGCGCGGGAAGCGGCAGCGTACGGAATCGCTAGCGTGGTGAGTCACCTTTGGACCGGCAGCATCGCGCGGCGTGGCGAAGAGTTGTTGGCCGGCCTCGTGGATTCGCTGGTGGAGCAGCCCCGTGCGCACGGATTGGGGTGGAGCCCGTGCGATTCGCGCTTGAGTGTCGTGAGCGCGGCTGCAGACGCGCCCGACGCTCCGGCGATCATCGATGAGCAAGGTGTTCTGACGTGGAGTGCGCTGAGCAGCCTTGTGGCTGAGATTGCTCTGCCTCCCAGTTCGGTACGCGTGGCCATCGAGCCCAAGTGCGACCGCGACTCGATCGTTCGCATTCTTGCAGCCATCGAAAACGGCAACCCTTTGGTGTTGTTGCACCCGCAATCCAACCCCGAACAGAAGCAATGGCGACGCGAGCGAGCCAGCGTCCTTCCAGGGGAAGTCCCTTCGAATGATCTGTCGGTTCCGGACGAAGCCCCCTTAGCGTTCGCGTTTACGTCGGGCACAACCGGCGAATCCAAAGCGGTCATTCTGTCGCGCCGCGCACTGATCGCCGCGGCAGACGCGAGTGCCGATCGACTGAACTGGGAAGACGACGATCGTTGGCTTCTTTCGCTTCCGCCTGCACACGTGGGTGGTCTCAGCGTGGTCGTTCGGTGTTTGTTGGCGCGCAAACCGATCGTGTTGGCCGAGCCTGCGCACATGAAGGAGGCAATCGAAGCTCATCGCGCAACGCTCGTTTCGATCGTACCGACGATTCTTCATCGTTGGTTGTCCGAAGGTTGGAGTGCGCCGCCGCACCTTCGCATCGTCTTGGTGGGTGGAGCCGCGTGTTCCGAGGACCTGCGCGCGAGAGCGATTGCAGCAGGCTTCCCGATTGCGACGACGTACGGGCTGACGGAGACGTGTGGGCAGGTGGCGACGCGGATGCCTACTGAAACTGCGCCCGGGGTGGGACGCGCTCTCCGTGGCGTCGACGTCCAAATTGTGGATGGGCGGATTCACGTCGGAGGACCCACGCTGATGGATGGCTACCTCGGGTCGCCCTCGCTTTCGGGCCTCTTTGATACCGGCGACTTTGGTGCGCTCTCCGCAGGCACTCTGCGCGTGCACGGTCGTCGAACGGATCTGATCATTAGCGGCGGCGAGAACGTGTACCCCGCGTTGGTCGAACCCATGTTCGACGACGATGCGTTCGACAGCGTATGTATCTTCGGTGTGCCTGATGAAGAGTGGGGGCAGCGGGTGGCGATTGCAGTAACGTCCGACGCATCCACGCAGGACTTGCGTGAAGCGTTGCAACGCACGTGTGAACGGCTCGCACGACACGAGCGGCCAAGGGTGTTTGCGCGCTTCGACAGCTTCCCACGAACCGCCAGTGGCAAGGTGGATCGACGCGCGCTCAAGCGACTCGCCGCAGAACGCTTGCGTCCGGTCTGACGATGCGTATGGATCGTACGGAGTGACGCGTTACGCCCGGCGGTATCGAAGGATCTCGCGAACTCTAAGTCGCTTGGAGTTGATGCAAACCTCGCTCGACGACGAGTGGGGCGATCCGCGTCAACTCGTGGAGAATCCGCCGCGGCGTTTTCTCGACTTCTACGGCGACGAAGGGATCCGCCTTGGGTTCGAGCGATACGGTTTGCTCGGCGCGTTGCAGCGACGCGGGTACGACGACTTCGACATTCACACCAAAGCCGACGACGATCGGCACACGCTCATCATCTCTGGGAGCCATGCAAAGCTCGCCGAGCCCACGCACTTGATGGAACTCGTCGTTCGCCGCGATCGACTCGTGCCCGACGATGCGACTGGGCTGGAGGCGTTCGATGTTCTCACCGTGGATTGGCTGAGTTTGCGCAACCCGGTGCGTGAGTTCACCGCGTCTCGTCCGCGACTTCCGGGACAAGACGCACCAGGCTCCGGTCTTGGTGAACGCGTGCTTGAGTTGCTCTACCGCGTCGTGGACCGACTGCGCCTCGGCGGGATGCTCACCGTGGCGGAGTACTTCCACAACGCGGTGCTCTATCGGCGCGAGCTTCCGTACTTCGATCCAGTCGGAGATGGTCGACTCGCTGCACTCCAGGATCTGCTCTTTGATCGCGAAGGCCTGACGTTAGGTCAGGCTTCGTGGGCCATTGACTGGGGCCTGGTTCGCGATCGTGGCGAGCCTTTCGTGTGGCGAGGCGAAGCGCAGGTGCGTGCAATGAACGACGCGCTACTCGCGCACCTCAAGAGCGACGCGTATCGCAAAGAAGTAGAGCGAACACGCAAGTCAGCGCAGTTCGATCTGCTTCGCGACGCGTTCGAAAAGCGTTGGGCTGCCGAGTGCGATGACCTTGTCGGCCCCGCCGAGGAACTCCCCGACCCGAACAGCTAGCTCAGCCCGTTCGGTGAATGATGTGGTAGCCGAATGGCGTCTCGACGACATCCGAGGTCGCGCCGACGTCCAAGCCAAACGCGGTGTCTTCGAACGGCTTCACCATCGCGCCACGTCCAAACGAACCGAGGTCGCCGCCCTTTGCGCCGCTCGGGCAGTCGCTGTGCTGCTTCGCCAACGCGGCGAAGTCTGCACCACCGTCGAGCTGCGTTTTGATTTCAGCGATCTGAGTCTTGGCTTCGTCTTTCGAACGAGTCGCGGACGAGCGCTCGGAGCCGGCGTACATGAGAAGGATGTGCGATGCGCGTACGGAGGACATGCGCAGCGGAGTATCACGATTCGAGACGCGTTGGGAACCGCCTAGCGGTAGCTCCACAGCACCTGATCGCTGTGCACCGCACCACGATCGACGACCAAGTGCTGGTACGCGCCCTGCAGCTGCACGTCCGTCGCATGCCGCCCGAATTGGGTGTAGAGGAAGTGGCTGAGCTCGCCCACGGTCAGCACGCGGTCCCGCGGCGACATGTCGGCGTCCCCGCTCACCGCGAGTCGGATGAAGTGACTCAGGTATCCACCCGCCTGGAACTGACTGGCGACAGCACTGAGCACGTCTTCTTCGGAGCTGAAGAAGCCGATGCGACCCGGTCGCGTGATCAAGTCTTTCGCGAACCCACCGGAGAAACACGCGTCGAGCGCGACCACTGAGACGCGCGCACGAATGGGATCGAAGAGCGTGCCGAGGTCGTTGTCGAGCAGCGGTCCATCGTGGAGCACGAGGTACTCGTCGGTGCCGTCGATTTCGCGCACGTCGTTGGTGTTCTGCGTCTGTCCACCGTGGCCTGAGTAGAAGAACACGAAGATGTCTTCCGGGCCCATCTCGCCGGCGAAGCGTTGAAGCGCCGCACGCATGTTGGCCTGGTTGGCTTCGGCGTCGGTGAGAACCACTTGTCGACTTTCGTCGAGAAGTCCGGACTCGCGCAGTGTCTCGGCCAGCTTGATCGCGTCGTTCGCGCACTCGGGAAGGTCACCCACGCCTGCGGGGTAGTCCGTGATTCCTGCGAAGAGTCCAAACACCCGGCCTCCACCGGCGTTGTCTCCGCCCGATGCACTGGGAATGGCTTGTCCCGCACCGAAGGTCATCTGGTAGGCACCGGTTTCACCAGGCTCGTAGCTGGTGGCGGTCAGTCGGTATTCGCCGGCCTCAGCCGACGGGATGTCGACACCCGCGTTGCGTGTCGAGGGTGTCAGGTCGTCGTTATCGAGCTGGCGTCCACTCGGTGTGCGAACGATGAGGTAGGGATCAAACTCGGTGGAGTTCAGACGGATCTGCACACTTTGGCCCGCGGTAAAGCTGCGCGTGAACGCGTCGGCGAACTCGCCGGAGCGAAGAGTCGTGTCGCCTTGTGCGAGCGTTCCGTTGACCGCATCGCCGGTCGCCACAGCAGGCGGTGGAGCGTTGGGTGTCGTCGGCGGGGTGGGGGCTGCCGCTCCTGCGGTGCCTTCCGAAACGACCAACTCGTACGCACCCACTTCGCCGGGGCGATAACTGGTGACGCTGACTCGGTAGTCGCCAGCGGCAGAGGCGACGAAGTTGAGGGCAGCGTTGGTTCCGCCACCCGGACCATCATCGTTGTCGTGTTGCTCGCCACCGGGTTCGCGCACGATCAGGTACGTGTCGAAGGCCGAGCTTCGAGCCTCGAGGTGAACGCTTTGCCCTGCGGTGAGTTGCAGGGGGTGCACGTCGACAAACTCGCCCGACTGAAGCGTCTGGTCGCCTTGCGCCAATTCGCCGTTGATCACGCGTTGTCCTTCGGCGGAGGGGGTCGCAGGCGTGTTGGGCTGTGTCGGGGTTGCAGGCGCCGCTCCTGAAGGTGTGACCTGGAGTTGGTAGTTGCCGGTTTCGCCGGGTTGATAACTCGTCACCAAGACCTGGTATGCCCCGGCTGCGGTCGCGTTGACCTGCAAGCGCGAGTTGGTGTTGCCTTCGGCTTCGTCGTCGTTGTCATGCTGCTCGCCGCCCGGGTCGCGAACGATGACGTACGTGTCGAACTCGGACGACGTCACCCGGACATCAAACGACGACCCGGCGGGCCAGGTGAAGTTGTACGTGTCGGCGAACTCTCCCGAGTTCAACGTTTGGTCGCCCTGCGCGAGAGCGCCTGTACGCGTCACCGCTCCGGCAGCGGGCGTCGTTGGGGTCGGATTGGTGTTGGCAACCACAGGTGTCGTCGCCGCCGCATCCAAGGGATTGATCTTGAGTTCGTACGCACCGCTCATGCCCGCGCGATACGCCGATGCCACGATTCGGTAGTTGCCCGCGCTCGGCATTGTAAGGTCGATGGCGCTGTTGGTCGTTCCGCCGGTGTCGTCGTTTTCCCAGTAGCGACCGGTCGGACCGACGACGATCAAGTACGTGTCGAAGGTGTCCGAGCGAAGCTCGATGTGCGCACGCTGACCTGCTTGTCCGGTGAGCTGGAACAGATCGGCGGGCTCACCGGTCGGCAAGCTTCCATCGCCCGTCGCCAAGGTTCCCTGAACGTTTTGGCCCAGAGTGACCGTTTCGGTAGCGGCTTGCGTCGGAAGTTGATGGTGGTTTCGCGAAAGGGTCGGCGTGACGTTCGCGCCGGCAGCCGCCTGCGTCAGGCTCATTCGGAACCCCGCGTTTTGACCTGCGGTGGGCGCGATCAACTGCACACGGTGTGGGCCGGGTTCGGAGATGTGGTAGACGCCGTCGCCGGCCGGCGAGAGTGCGCGTCCGTGTGGATCCATCACGATGGCCAGGGGGGTCTGTCCGCCGCGTGCTTCGATGCGGAGGTCCACCGGTCCTGCATCGGCACCGGCGGCGAGGAACGACTGCTGAAACCGTCCATCGGGGAGTGCGGTTTCCGACGCGTCCACCTCGCCTTCGACGGTGGCGCCGACCGCGAGCAGTCGGTTGGGTGCCACGGGACCCCCTTGTGCGGGCTGCCCTGGAGTCGCCATCGACACCTGAATGTGGAACGCTCCACTCGCGTCGTTGTCGACCGAGCTCACGCTGACCTTCATCACGCCGGCTTGAGCGGGCACCACGTTGATGCGCGATTCGGTTCGGCTTCCTTGCCAGTCGTCGTTCGTGAGTGCGCCTGCACCAGGCGGCGTGACTTCGAGGACGGGATCGAACGCGTCCGAGGTCAACACGATGTTCAGGTGCGCACCGGCAGTCACCGGAACATCGAAGCTCGCGCGCGACGCAGCACCCGCACCGTTGAGCACACCGTCTTGGTCGAGCAACGTCGCACTCGCCACGAGCGTGGGAGATTCACGTTCGTCTTTGGCTTCGGAACCACACATTCCCGAACACGCCAACGCGAGACACAACCCACTCCAGACAAAACCCTTCATGCGCAGGACCATACCAGTCCTGGTACCCTTGTTGTGGGAGGTGGGGATGCGTTGGGTGGGACTGTTGGCGTTCTTGGCGCTGGGGTGCGGCGATTCTTCAACGGACGATCCGATGGTGTCCGAGGAGATCGGGTCGGCGACCGAGGCGCTTTCCGAGTCAGGCGCGGCGTTGAGCGAGCTGACCGAGTCGGTGGCAAACGCAGCTGCAACCACGGCGATGACAACCGGCATGCGCGACGACAACCCAGAAGGTCGACGCGACGTTGCGATGGAAGTCGCGATGATGGCGACCGAGGAGCAAGGGACCGCCAGCTGCGTCACCAGCGAGACCGCGCTCTCGCCGCTTCAGGTCACGCTCACGTACGACGCGTGTCCGTTGACGAGTGGCAACATGGTGTCAGGCATCTTGCGATTGGGGATCGATAGTTGGAACCCGCTGACGTTCTCGGTCGCGATGGAGGATCTCCAGCTTGGTGGAAATCGTTTTTGGGCGAGTATGAGTCTCGCGCTTCCAACCGGTGGAGGAGACGGTGGGATGACCGGTCCGGCGGAACCGACGTTAAGCGGATCGTTCACCGTGCTTCGACCGAGCGATCTTCTCGCGGTGTCTGGCGATGTCCGCTTCCTGGAAGACCGAACGATCTTCTCGGGCGAGCTCGGCTACAAAGAAGGCAGCGACCTCGATGCGATGATGCGGCTGATCTACCGCGTCGGTGAAACGGGGATTGAATCGACCGTGAACAACGTGACCATCGAGACCGGTCAGTGCGCGCCGACAGCGGGCACGGGTCAGTTCATTCAGTCGGAAATCACGGGCATCACGACCGGCGCAAGCGAGACGACCAACATCGAAGAGTTAGTGCTGGAGGAACAACTCAACGCGTTGGTGACGTTTCTGCCGTCCACGCCTTCGGACGGGATCGTCAACGTGCAGCTCGGGACCGTGTCGGTGCCTTTGATGCTCTTGCAACCGTGTGCACCGAGCCCCTAGTCGCTCAAGTACGGAATCACGTCGAAGCGCTTCTGAACCTGTGGGTGCAAGCCTTCGAGGAAGCCCATCAGCGTTGCCTTCTTCACGTAGCGCTCTTCGCGACGCCCGTCGGTGTGCTCCACTTTGAGCGAGAGCTCGCGCGGTGAAGGGCTGCGACGCGCGATTTCAGCGACCACCGGTGCGTAGATCTCCAAGAGCCGGTCTAGAAGCATTTCCGGTTGTTCGATCGCGAACACGTCGACCCCATCGACCTGCACGTCGACCACCGCTTGGCGGTGACTGAGCGCTTCGTTGCTCACTTCTTCGAGTGTCGCCCACAACGTCGCGAGTTTCTGCGCGTCGGTCGGCACCGCAGGAAACATGCTGTGGGATTTGCTTTGTGCACGCTCGATCGACGCAGCGACTCCGTCAGGCTCGCGGTCCAGCGACAAGAGCATGGTGGCGCCCTTCTTCGCGATTTGGATCTCGGCGTGGTCCGCCTGCAGAAACACCGAGAGGATCGTGTGGTCCGCAACCCGCACCATCTCTCGGGTCATGTCGCTTCGGAGGAACTTCTTCTTCAGTCCAACCTGAAGCTCGTCGAGGTCGGCAATCGATGCCAGCTTGCGCGGCTCGCTCCATGTGGTGAAGCGGTTTCGGTCGATCGCGTACGTGACCGAGATTTCGCCAGCCAGCTGACGCGTGGCTTCAATCGCGTAGTGCCCGTCGCGGAGCTCGATCGTCGCGTCCCGTGTCGTCGCGTCGAGTTCGGCTTCGAGGAGAAACTGTTCGAGCTCGGCGCGGGCGCCGTCGCGATGTTGACTGACCTCGGCCAACAACGTCGCGTTGCTTCGTTTGAGCATCGAGTCCGACTCCGCCAAGCGTCGAGCCGTGGCGTTGCGAACCGCTTCGACCAGCTCTTCGCCCAGTGCGGTGACCAGCGGGTGGGAAGGCGCAGTCACGATCACGGTTCCAAGTGCGCCCTCCGCTTGGTCGCCGAACCGCTCGATCAGAGCTTGCGATTCGGTATTGGCTTTGACCGCTTGCTCGATCTGGCTTTCAGCCGTGCTGAGTCGCCAAATATGATCCGAGGCTTTCGCCGCATGACGAATCAAGCTCTCGAGGGACGCCAAAAAGTCGTACCCAAGAGGGAAGGGCTCCGAGTCTGCGTACAGGTACCGCACCGCGAGCAAACGGTACTTCGCGCCTGCAGGCCTTGTCAGCCCTGAAGCGCAGCCTTAGGGTGCTCGGCGGAGTCAACCATGCGTACCCACGTCAGCACCTGCGTTCGCTACGTTTCGAGTTACGCGTACCTCTGCGTTTGGCCAGCATCGAGTTGAGCCCGCGGTAGGTCGGCGGCGCCGCGTTCTGTGAGCGCACTACCGCGGAAGCTCCTCACTCCCATGCAGCATCAATGTGCAGGGAAACAGAGGGTAACTCCCCTTCCCGTGTCGATTCGGCCGGCGGGTTGAGCGCGTCGACGTGTTCGGCGCCGGGGTGATCTGTGCCGAGTTCTCGTGCCTACCGAAGAGCGCACGAGGTGGATTGATCATGACTCTGCAACGCATCCGTAACATCGGCATCGTCGCGCACGTCGATGCTGGAAAGACGACCTTGAGTGAACGCGTGCTGCTTTATACCGGCCGCATTCGCGACGCGGGCGAAGTGCATCTCGGCACCGCCACGCTGGATTACGACCCGACCGAACAAGACAAAGGCATCACGATCACCGCCGCGACCGTTCGTTGCGCGTGGGACGATCACACGATCCATCTCGTCGACACACCGGGCCACGTCGACTTCACCATCGAAGTCGAACGCTCGCTCCGTGTGATGGACGGGGTCGTGGTGGTGCTGGACGGTGTCGCAGGCGTCGAACCTCAGACGGAAACCGTGTGGCGCCAAGCGCGCTCGCATGGACTTCCTGCGATTCTCTTCATCAACAAACTCGATCGCCCGGGTGCATCGTTCCAACGGTGTGCCGACGAAGTCGCCAAACGCTTAGGCGTGGCCGTGGCTCCGATTGCGCTCCCCGTTGTCGACGACGACGAAGGCGTTGTGGGCGTGCTCGACCTTGTTGACGAAGGGTTTGTTCGCTGGACGGATCCCGCTGGATTCAAGCTGGTGCGCGAAGCCGTTCCGGACTCGCTTTCGGAACTCTTCGCCGCGTATCGCGAACGTCTCGTCGAGGCTCTTGCGCTGCATGCGCCTGAAGTTCTCGATCGCTATCTCGCTGGCCGTCTCGACGCTGACGCGATTCGATCGGAGTTGCGTCATCAAGCGATCGAAGGTCACGTGGTTCCGGCTCTTGGTGGTTCGGCGCTCAAGAACCGTGGTGTTCAACCTTTGTTGGATGCTGTGGTGAGCTACCTGCCGTCGCCGCTGGATCGTGGTCCGGTCGAATCGCTTGAAGGCGACACCTGTCGCCCGCCCGAGCCCACGGCGCCTCTTGCGGCGCTTTGCTTCAAAGTCGTGCATGACCGTCACGGTTCGCTCGCGTATGTCCGCGTCTATAGCGGCGTGCTTCGCGAAGGCGACACCGTTCGATCCTCGCGCGGCGCCGAAACACGTGTCGGCCGATTGGTTCGCCTCTTCGCCGACAAGCGCGAATCCACCAGCGTGGTTGCGACCGGCGAAGTTGCAGCCATCGTGGGTGGAGATTGGGTAACCGGCGACACGCTGGCCGATCCCGCGCATCCCATTGTGCTCGAGCCAATCCGTTCGCCCGACCCTGTGGTCGTGCGTGCGATTGAGCCGAAGACGCGTGCCGACCGAGACAAACTTGGGATGGCGTTGCGTCGTCTGCTCATCGAGGATCCCTCGCTCAAGCTTCATACCGACCCGGAAACCGGTCAGACCCTGTTGGCCGGAATGGGCGAACTTCATCTTGAGATTGCGGTCGAACGACTGGCCCGTGACCACAGGGTGACGGTGCAGGTTGGACGTCCACGTGTGGCCTATCGGGAAACCGTGGACGCGATTGTGCAGCACGAGGTGAAGCTCAAGAAGCAGAGCGGTGGCCCCGGTCAGTTCGCGCACATCGTCATCGAGCTGGGTCCCGCATCGAAGGGTTCGGGACTCGAGTTTGAAGATCGTTCCGTCGGTGGAAGCGTCCCCAAGGGGTTCGTGTCTGCAGTCGAGAAAGGTCTTGTTGATGCGATGACGCGTGGTCCGTTGGGCTTCCCGATGGTCGATGTGTCGGTGTCGTTACTCGGTGGCTCGTACCATTCCAACGACAGTCACGATCGTGATTTTCAGCGTGTGGGTAGCCAAGCGCTCATCGAAGGCGCGCGGATGGCTGCACCTGTTCTTCTCGAACCGTGGATGTCTCTCGATGTGATCGTTCCGAGCGAGTCTCTCGGAGATGTGCTCGGTGATCTGGCATCGCGACGCGGTCGTGTTCTCGGTCTTGAGGCCGAGGGCGACCGACAAACCCTACGGGCCGAGGTTCCGCTTTCGCAGACCTTCGGCTATGCCGCGCGACTTGCTGCGCTTAGTCACGGCCGAGGCACGCATAGTCTCGAACCGTGTCGCTACGAACCCGTTCCTGCGGAGCTCGTGGACGAGGCGCTGCAAGCGGCGTGATCGATGAGGCCCCGGCACAGCTGTGTCGGGGCCGTCTTACTTCAGCTCGAGTTCTGCACCGACGTCCTCGCAGAGTTCCTCCAGCTCTCCCAGATTAAACCAGCGGTCCATCGGGATGTAGCCGTCAAACTCATCGACATCGCCCATGTCGCGGAACTCGCCTTCTTCGTCCCAGTACTCGCGGAACTCTTCGTTGTCGAAGAACGGAACAACTCGAACCGGTTCTGTGCGAATCGGCTCGGAGAGCGGGGGGATGGATGCGAAGAGTCGTTCGAGCTCGAGAGTGACTTCGACATCTCCTTCCTCAGAGCGACCTGCGGCGAGCACCGTTTCTGCGGCAGCGCCGAGCTTCGCTTCACTCCGACCATCGATCGTGAACGTCGGTGAGTCGTCGACGTAGTCGACCCGCACTGCGGCTTCAAAGGCGCCGCGGCGAACCGTCATGTCTGGGTACAGGGGTCGGGCAGCCGCATCGTGTGCCATACGCAGCGTGGCTGGTTCGTATCCGTCCAGCTCCCCTTCTCGAATCAAGGCATCTCGCCATGCCACCTGAAGGTTGTCCTGGCGGAACCCTCCAAGGGTCATGGACTCTTCGATGGCACGAAGAAGTTCCTCGCGATTCGTCGTGAATAGGACCTCTTCTCGTGGGGTGCCTGCGTGATCCCAGATCACCACGCGATCGAGGCGGTAAACGTGCTTCATGGAAGAACGACGAGGCCGGCCTAATGGTGTCGCAAATTCGTTCTAATCGCGGACGACATTCGCGCCGCTGGCCACGTTGATGTGACCCTCGGCGACTTTTTCCTCACCTCGCCACAAGGTGCACTTGAACTGCGCCAGTGCGCCCACACCAAAGACCTCTTCGGCTTCGGTGACGAGTTCATCGCCCACGTCAAAGTGATTCACGAACGTATCGAGCTTTCGCGTTCCCAGAAGCGCACCCTGGACAAAGGGGGCATCGGTATCGCGGGTTCGATGCGCCATAAACGCGGCCGCCGATTGTGCGAAGAGTTCGATCGCGACGAGTGGCGAGACTTTGCCGTCACGCGCCATGATGAAGTCGTCCCCGATGCGTGCGCGCGTTCGAATGCGCGTTGCACTGACCTCGTCGACGCCCGTCAAAAAGCGCATGGGCCCGCGGTGCGGAATTCTGTCGAGGAGATCGTCCACGTACTAGGTGGGCATCGCGACGTCGGGCTCGGCGTCGCCTCGCTCGGCTGCGGCGAGTTCTTCTTCGACGAAGCTCACAAGCTCGTCGACCGTGCGGATGACCTTGGCCTTCTCGGGGTCGGGGCGTCGTCCGGTCACGTCGCGGAGCTGAACGAAAATGTCCACGGCGTCGATGCTGTCGAGGTCGAGCTCTTCGTAAAGCGTCGACTCCGGCTTGATCGTCTCAGGCTCCAACTCAAACGAATCCGCCAGGATTTCGACCACTTTGGAGAGGATCTCGTCGCGGGACAACGTAGCCATTTCAGCCGCTAGATAGCCCCCTGCACCGGCTCAGGCAAGGAGCCCGTCGCCGGCCGACCGGCCAGTTCGAACAGGCGTTTCAAAGGGGTTTGGCTCTGCGGACGCCCAACCGCGCGTTCGAGGTCGCGCGCCACCGTGGGCAACTTCGCGAGACGCTTTCGGCGCGGCAGTTCCTCCGCGGCAATGCGCTCATCGCGAAGCGGGAGTTTCCACCAGGACTGCAGGTCGAGCGCCGCCCCAAGAGCCTCGACGTGATCGGGGCCAACATCGCGCAGCGCATGCGCCAGAAGCTCTGCGACCAGGTCTGCGCCAACTTGCCAGTCGCTCTCCATCTTCTGAAGCGTTTCCATCGGGTCCCGCGTTTCGAGAAGTGAGCCGTGTTGGTCGGCGAGGACGGTTCGAGGGGCGGGCATGGCGACGAAGGGTTTCCGTGGTGCGCTGCTTTGTTTGAGCGACGCCCAAGCTTCGACGACCTTTTGAGCGTGCGTATTCAAGTCGTACCAACGCTGCCCCATCGCGCGAAACGTGCGGAGCGTGTCGAGGTCTTGTCGCCAGATCTCCGAGAAGAAGAACGCGCAGCTAAAGCCCCAGTAGTTGAAGAAGTCCCACCACACCTTGGTGCCGAGGACGTTCACATCGGCGAAGATGTCTGAGTTCCCTGAAAGCGTCCGCGACGAGTCGGTCGCCAGCAGCATCAAGATCGAATGCAGCTCTTCGATGATCTCGTCGTTGAACTCGCCACGCATGTCGTCCGCGATCGCGCGCACGGCGAAGCAGTTCGCCATCGAGAGGAAGTCGTTGCCCAACGAGTAGAGCGGGTCGAGGAAGAAGCCGGCTTCGCCGAGACACGCCCAGCGATCGGCGCTCATCACCCGTTCGCTCAAGTAGCTGTAGTTGTGTTTTACCCCGAAGTCGGCGAACTCGACGTCGGCAACGCGTTTTGCCAACTCCGGCTCGTGCGTTTCAAGCCAGGTTCGAAAGCGCTCCGGGGTGTTGAACGAAGGGAACTCGTGTGTGTCTTGGTTGGCCACGACGCCAATGCTGGTGAAGCCACTCGCGAGAGGAATGATCCACACCCAGTACCCGCGTCCCATCATGTGCACGGTACTGAGCCAGCGGGTGTCTTCGATGTCCCGCGCATGCCACTCGCGCTGATCCTCCGGAACCAGTTCCTTGATCAAGACGCGGTCTTCGATTCGAAACCATGCGGCACTCGCTTGAACCGGACTCGGACGACGCAGGCCAAGCTGCTTTTGGATGATGCGACGACGCCCGGTGGCATCGAGCACCCACTTCGCCGTGAGAGTGGTGTCGCGCAACTGGATCTGATGTGGTTCACCGAGTTCGATCGAGCGGACACTCTCGCCTTCGTAGAGCGTGACCCCAGCGGCTTCGTTCTCACGACGGAGATGGTTCTCCAGACGCCCTCGATCGATCTGGTACGAAGGAACGAGCGGGAACTCTGCCGGCCCGATTTCGGGTCGCGCGGCGATCGGGCCCGAAGAATCCCCACACAGAAATCGGAGGCCGTTTTTCTTGAGGTGCTCCGATTCGAGGTGTTCTTCGAGCCCCAACACAGTCGCGAGGTAGTGCGACGAGAGTTCGACGTGGGACTCGCCCACTTTGTGCGTGGCCTCGGGGAGCGGACGCGGGACCCGTTCGACGACTGCGACGGTCGCCTCCGGAACCTCCCGGCGTAACTGGCGAGCTACACATTGCCCTGCCAACCCGCCTCCACAGATCACCACGTCGTAGTGCACGGTCGAAGGGTAGGGTTGGTGCTCATCTCCGGCAAACCCAATGATTCCGCACACTGTTGTGCCTGGCCCCCACACCCCAGCAGGGGTATGTAACGGGGTACGCCCATTGCAGTACCTGGACCCAAGCCGTCCGGGGACCGGGTGGTGGAGGCAGTGTGAGCAAGTCCGAATTTTCCATCGACGTGGCCATCCTTGGAGGTGGCTTGGCGGGGAGCCTGCTGGCTCGGCAACTCCGCCGATACGTGCCGCAAGCGTCGGTTGCGATCTTCGAGAAGAGCACCGAGCGTCGTTACAAGGTCGGCGAGTCGACCGTTGAGATCGCCACGCACTACCTGATCAAGCGGCTCGGTCTGAGCACCTACGTCTACAAAGAGCATTTGCCGAAGAACGGCCTTCGCTACTTCTTCGACACACCAGAGAAAGACGCCGGCCTTCTCGACCTGAGCGAACTGGGTGTGAACGCGCTTCCACCCTCTCCGAGCTTCCAGCTCGATCGTGCGCGATTGGAACCCGACCTCTTGGACATGAACGTCAAAGAGGGTGTTCAGCTGCACCGTCCGGCTCGTGTCAAGGACCTCCAGCTCGACGGCGAGGGTCACACGTTCACAGTCGTCAAAGAGGGCAGCGAAGAGTCGTGGCGTGCGCGCTGGGTCATCGACTGCACCGGACGTGAGAGCATCGTCAGCAAGCTGCGCAGTCTGCGTTTGCCCGAAAAGGACCACAAGATCGCAGCCGTCTGGGGACGCGCACGGGGCGTCCGCGACATGGACGACATCCACGCGATTCAGGACCTTGGCGAAGGCGACCAGCCAGAAGAGTGGTTGTCGCGTGCGCACTACACCAGTCGCGTGCTGAGCACGAACCACTTCATGTACGACGGCTACTGGATTTGGTTCATCCCGCTGCGCGACGGCATCACCTCGATCGGCATTGTCAGCGAGTCCAAAGAGTGGAGTCCCAAGCTTCACAAGGAAGAGGGATTCCTCGAGTTCCTTCGCGGTCATACCGCCGTTGCGAGCCTGATCGAGGACGTGGAACTGCTCGACATCGAGGCGTTCACGCAGCTGGCGTTCAAGACCAAGCAGTTCTTCAGCGGAACCGAGCGATGGGCGTGCGTTGGCGATGCTGGAGCGTTCGTCGACCCCTTCTATAGCCCGGGGTCGGATTTCATCGCGCTGGAGAACGATTTCGTTACCGATCTCATCAAGCGCGACCTGGGCGGTGAAGACATCCAGGACACCGCACGTCTGTACGAAGACTACATGCAGTTTCGCTACGACACGACGATGGTCATCTACCAAGACCTCTACCCGTCGTTTGGGAGTTACGAGCTGTTCCGCGCCAAGGTCTTCTTCGACACCGCGCTCTACTACAACCTCGTGTTCGATCCCTACGCGTTGGAGAAGCATCTCGACGCGCGTTGGGTGCGCACGATGCTGCGTCGTCGTCAGTTCATCATGGAGATGTTGGGTGGGTTCAATGCGTTGTTCCGCAACGCCGCCGCCGAACTCAAGAAGCGTGGTCTCTATCAC